>PFPT01000017.1 GCA_002793195.1 Gammaproteobacteria bacterium CG_4_10_14_0_2_um_filter_38_22 | reverse complement strand
AACGTAAGGGTAAAAAGTTGGCGATTCAATCGGCTTAATGGTAGAAATTGATCAGGGGTGCAATTATAGACACGTATCCTGGCTTGAGCTGAGATTTGCCATTCCAACTTCAAATTGGAATGGGCTGGTTGCCCAGCCAATGAATTTGGCTGCTACTTCAGGAAAAAATATGTGATAAATAAATGCCCACAGGCCTGTTAACCCCACTGCGAAAAAGAACAGATATCCTAAAAATATATCAGGTTTGGCCGTATTTGTTTTTCTAAAGGTATGTAGAAGTCCAAGCAGCAAAGCAACCGCTGTCATGATGGCTGGAAAATCACTTAAAAAAATTCTTATCAAAGTACCCACTTTTAATGCTCCTTGTTTGTAATTAGCCCCTATCGATTTTTTAATATGCCAGCATTTTTTCAAGAAATCATTATTTATTGAAAGACAGTGCCTAGCATGAAGACGTATTCTCGCTTATCCTTATCCTCAAATGAGATTATGCCTATATTGCATTAGGACTTACAATGATGCTACACGATAATAAAAAATTACAACTTGGTTTAACACAGTTGCAGTTGACTGTTTCTTTAGACACACAATCACAGTTGCTTGCGTATTTGCAGCTTCTTCAAAAATGGAACAAAACATATAATCTCACGGCTATTACTAATTTTGAAAAAATGATTTCACATCATTTATTAGACAGTCTGTCCGTTTCGCCATATTTAAAAGGGGATGATATTGTAGATGTGGGCAGTGGTGCGGGTCTACCGGGTATTCCGCTTGCGATTTATTTTCCCGAAAAAAAATTCACATTGATTGATAGCATTGGTAAAAAAGTGCGTTTTATGTCGCATGCTGTAAATGAATTGGGTTTGAAGAATGTGCAGGTGCTTCAAACGCGTGCAGAAGAATATCAAACACAGAATGGCTTTGATACAATGATTGCTCGTGCGGTTGCATCAATTGATGAGTTGATTAAAATCGCGCAGCATTTGCTGAATGAAAATGGCGTTTTGATGATGATGAAATCAGATGAGCTGCCAGAAGAAAAATATCACGCACGTGTTGAAAAATTAAATGTACCGGGTATCGATACGAATCGAATGCTGATTATCATGGAGAAAAGCGTGTGGCAAAAATAATTGCGATTGCCAATCAAAAAGGGGGTGTTGGCAAAACAACAACCAGTGTTAATTTGAGTGCATCATTGGCCGCAATTAAGCGCCGTGTTTTGTTAATTGACTCTGACCCGCAAGGGAGTGCAACAGTTGGTTGTGGTGTGGATAAACAAACTTTGTCGGCATCACTTAATGATGTTTTGCTTGGAACAAAAAAAATAACTGAAGCATTAACCATTACGCAATGGGGTTTTCCTTTATTGCCAGCCAATGGTGACTTAACTGTTGCTGAAGTGCGTTTGTTGCAAATCGAAGGGCGCGAACAAAAATTAAAAGAAGCCCTTAATGAAATCAAAGCGCAATATGATTTTATTATTATTGATTGCCCTCCATCTTTAAATATGTTGACTGTAAATGCATTGGTTGCCAGTGATAGTGTTTTAGTGCCTATTCAATGTGAGTATTATGCATTAGAAGGATTAACCAGCTTGTTATCTAGTATTGAAAAAATTCGTCGCGCTGTGAATCCAAATTTACAATTAGAAGGACTGTTACGCACGATGTATGACGGTCGCATGAAACTCACCGTTGAAGTTTCAGAACAACTAATCGAGCATTTTGGAACGAAGGTGTATCACTCAGTGATTCCGCGTAATGTACGATTAGCAGAAGCACCCAGTCATGGTATGCCAGTTCTGGGATATGATAATCGCTCGCAAGGTGCGGCAGCCTATTTGGCGCTTGCAAGTGAAGTGGTGCGAAGACAAGAATGTGCATTGGAAGCACCTGTATAAAAATGGGAAGACAATATGAATATGAAAAAACGGGGATTGGGAAAAGGACTCTCTGATCTTGGACTGGGTGCATTGCTGGGTGATTTAAAAACGCCTGCAGCACCAATCAATCAAGTTGAATTTGGTTCAGAAGCAGTTTCTATGGAAGAAAATAATACTGCTATCGATGGCCAATTGAAAAAATTACCAATCCAAGCATTAAAACCAGGAAAATATCAACCCAGAAAAATAATGACATCAGACGCATTGGAAGAATTGGCCAATTCTATTCGTCAGCAAGGTGTGATTCAGCCTATTATCGTTCGGCCGATTGGTCAGAACCAATATGAAATTATTGCGGGTGAGCGTCGTTGGCGTGCAGCGCAATTAGCAGCATTAACGCATATCCCCGCTATTATTCGCGATATTAATGACGAAACAGCGATGGTATTTGCCTTAATTGAAAATATCCAGCGTCGTGATTTAAATGTGATGGAAGAAGCGGCGGCGTTAAATCGATTAATGACCGAATTTCAAATGACACATGAGGCAATTGCAGAAGCAGTAGGAAAGTCACGCACTACGGTGACTAATCTTTTGCGTTTATTAAAACTCAATGCAGATATTCGTGAGTTAGTTGAAACAGGGCAAATTGAAATGGGCCACGCACGTGCTTTGTTAATGTTAGATGAAAATAATCAAGCCATCGCTGCGAATATGATTGTGACGCGTAAGTTATCGGTGCGCGAGACTGAAGATTTAATTCGAAAAATGATGAGTGAATCGTTAAATAAAACCAGTGCCACCTCCGCTCGATCTGAAAAAATGATTTTGCATACATTGCAAGATCGATTAACTCAGAAATTAGGCGCAAAAGTATCTGTTACACAAAATGCAAAAGGTCGCGGCAAATTAATTATTGAATATAAAAATGAAAAAGAATTGGAAATTATTTTAGCGCATGTGCATTAGCATCTGATTTTTTGGTAGTGAAAAATGCCGTAAAATAAATGCCGATGCTGAAAAATGCAATGACGAAAAAATCAATTCCGAAAGCAATGTCGTGATTGCCGCCAAAACTACCGAAATAACTGATGACACTCATCCCAATTAAATAAAATAAAACCCAGCTGCCAGATAGGACGCCTAATTTTTCTTGCGTTGCAAAACTCTTTTTTCGCAGATTCATTAACCATAACATGAGATAGCCAATAAAAAATAAAATCATTATTTTATAAACCACAGACCAACCTGCCCAGTAAATTAAAAAATTGCAGATAATAAAAGCGATTATGCAAATACCATGAATCAATTTGGGAGAAAATGGTTTGAGTAATTCAGGTTGTTGTGATGCTAAGACCATGAGTGACATGGGTCCAACAACATAACCTAATACTAAGCAAGACACTAAAAACCCAACCATGTGTTGCCAGCTTGGGAAAGGCAGAAAAAATAAAAAGCCAATTAGGGCATTTGCTATTAACGCACGCAGTGGTGTGCCATTTTTGGTGGTGTGCATTAAAAATCGAGGAAAATAGCCGTTTTCACACATTGCATAAGTGATGCGTGATGTTGCAACCGATTGCACCAACGCCGTTCCGTAAGGCGAAATAATGGCGTCAGCATACAAGGCTTTTACAAACCAGACAAAACCAAATAAAGTCAGTAAGCCAGCAAAAGGACCTTTATCTCCTATAAAAGTAACAGCGGACCATCCGTGTGAAAAGGTATGACTGGGTAATGCAGCAATAAAAGCCAGCTGCACTAATACATAAATAATCATGCAAATAAATAAAGCACCAAAAATAGCAATGGGAATGGATTCACGCGGTGAGGTAGATTCTGCTGCTAATTGCACAACAGGATTAAATCCAATAAAAGAATAAATCACGCCGGCTAATGGCAATGCAGCAAAAATACTATGAAAACCATAGGGCATAAAACCATCTTGCATAGTGAAATTCTGAAAATGAAAATGAGATGATAATAATAATATCGCGGCGGTAATGGGAATGATTAATTTAATGGCTAAAATAAAATGATTAATACGACTATATGCTTTCATGCCCGCGCCATTAATCAGCACTAAAACAATTAAACCGGTGATTGAAACACACAAGCCTATTTTTGTTAAAACAGGTGAAGCAGTGTGTGTCATCAAACTGGGAAAATAGTTTGTGGCATATTGCACGATGGCCAGCATTTCAATGGGCGCTACTGCAACCCAAGCCAACCAGGCAATCCAGGAAAATCCAAACCCCGCAAAATGTCCATGTGTTAATTGAAAAAAACGTACTGTGCCGCCAGTGATGGGTAAAACACGGGTTAATATTACAAACGTGCTAGCGACAACCATCATTAATAATCCACCAACAATCCAGGTAACAATAGCGGCAGGCCCCGCAATTTTTACACAGGCTAAAGGACTTAGTAACCAGCCTGATCCAATGATGCCTGCAACAGCAGATGATAATAACGTGATGGTGTTAATATTTTTTGATAAAGCCATTTGTACAGTCTCTGTATCCAAATTGTGTGTATATTGCTATTAAATTAGGTGTACCATAAAATAAAATTTGGGTTTTTAACAGAGGAAATGAATATGAAAGCAGGATGCGTTTTTAGTAGTGTGCTTATTTTTGTTGTTGGCGGCTTAATTGGCGCAGGTGTTGGTTACCATTATGCAAAATGTAAAACACACCAAACCAGCATTCAACTTGACTCAAGCGCACAATCAGGACCAGGTATTACCATTACCAAAACAGGCAATGCGCAATAAAAATCACATCGGCGCAGTTGTGCATGGTAATTTTTAAATGAATGTACAACTGAGTGTCGAATTTTAAAAGTTAAGCATAAAAATTAAAGTGATATTGAGACGATCAGCTTATTTTCTTGATTACCCGCTGCAGTTGATCAAATAGGCAAAAAAGTTTTTTCTGAATTGAAAGGGGCATTATCTATTTTCTGTCCTTTTTGCATCGATCTTATCTTGTTGAATCCGTTGCGAAATCAGGTAAAACCCATTATACTCGCGACGACTGTGCGTTGACGAGCAATAGATGACGAGGGTAATGTGTGCGCGCCATCTGGATTAAAAAAAATACGATAGGCAAGAAAGAAAAAAAAGCAGTCATACGTTTTTTGCTATGGCAGTGCTTGATTACCCTATTTGCAACTTTGTTGGTATGGGTTGTCTGGAATCACATCGCAGCGAAATCTACTTTGCTCGGCGGTTTGTTAGCATTTGTGCCAAATGTTTTTTTAGCATGGTATTTTTTTACGCGAAATCAGAGTAATCCTAAAAAAATTGCAATGACGTGTTATGTTGGCGAAATAATCAAAGTGGTTTCAATTGGTATTTTGTTTGTACTGATGTTGCGTTGGTATGATATTGCCCTTGCGCCATTTTTAGCTGGTTTTTGTGCTGTTTATATAGTTTATGTGATTCATCTATGTTGGGTTGAACGCGAATGAATGCGAATAAAAAATTAACAAGTGCTGAGTATATTGAACATCATTTGCACTATTGGCAAAACGCATCAGGTTCATTTAACTTAGATACACTCAGTGTTTCCATTGCGGTTGGTGTTTTGTTTTTGTCTTTTTTTTATTTTGTTGCGCGTCGTGCGCATTCGGGCGTGCCTGGTAAAGTCCAAAATTTTGTTGAAAGTATTCTTGAGTTTGTTGATAACACAGTTAAAGACGTGTTTCATGGGAAAAGTGCATTAATTGGCCCATTGTCGCTGACCATTTTTGTTTGGGTTTTCTTAATGAGTTTTATGGATTTAATCCCTGTTGATTTATTGCCGCGCGCAACAGAAGCAATGGGTGTTCCTTATTTTCGTGCCGTACCAACTGCGGATTTAAACCAAACGTTCGCATTGTCTTTATCCGTATTCTTCTTGATTTTTTTCTACAGCATTAAGATGAAGGGATGGCTCGGGTTTACAAAGGAAGTGCTAACGCATCCATTTGGCATCTGGTTTTTTCCGATTAATATCCTTTTTCGTGTTATCGAAGATTTTAGTAAGCCATTCTCACTGGCATTTCGATTGTACGGAAATTTGTTTGCAGGAGAATTAATTTTTGTTTTAATTGCAGGGCTTTTGCCGTGGTGGTTTCAATGGGTGCCTGGTAGTATTTGGGCGATTTTCCATATTTTAATTATTACGTTACAAGCATTTATTTTTATGATTTTAACAATCATTTATTTGAGTATGGCATCAGAAAAACATTAAATAAGAGGAAAAAAAATGGAAAATATCATCAGTGCAATATCTAGCTCTCAAGTCATTGCTGTTGCAATTCTCATTGGATTGGGTGGATTGGGTATCGCCATTGGTATGGGTTTGCTTGGCGGTAAATTTTTAGAGGGTGTTGCGCGCCAACCAGAGTTAACGAGCATGTTACGTTTACAAATGTTTGTCGTGATGGGTTTATTAGATGCGTTTGCAGTAGTGTCTGTTGTGATTGGTTTGTACTTCTTGTTTGCAAAAAATCCAATTTTGACTTCCGCATTGAAAGCAGTAGCGGCAACGAAAGGAATGGCTTAAGTGCATTAACCGTTAACCGCCATTAACACATTGAGCGGAAAATGGATAACGCATCACTGATATTTGGAGTAACAGCATGAACATCAATCTAACCCTCTTTGGTGAAATGATCACCTTCGCTATTTTCGTATGGTTTACCATGCGTTTTATATGGCCACCTTTGATGAAAGCGATGGAAGAGCGCCGTGAAAAAATTGCGGCGGGATTGGCTGCTGCCGAAAAAGCAAAACGTGATTTAGAATTGGCTGCGCATAAAGTTACTGAGATTCTGACTGAAGCAAAAGCACAAGCAGCGCAAATGATTGAGCAAGCCCACCATCGAGCCAATCATATTATTGAAGAAGCGAAAGGGGCTGCGCGTAAAGAAGGCAATCGTTTGTTGTTAATTGCAAAAGAAGATATTGAGCGTGAATTTCATGCCGCACGTGATACGTTGATGAAAGAAATAGCGTCACTGGTGATTACAGGTACGGAAAAAGTGTTACAGCACGAAGTGAATAAAAGCGCGAATGATAAAATTGTTGCGAACATGATGGCTGAATTATGAGAAATACACTAAGCATTGCGAGACCTTATGCAGTAGCTGTATTTTCAGCTGCAAAAGAAGCAAAGCAATTACCATTATGGTCTGTAGCGCTGAAGCAATTAGCTATGATTATGCAAGATCAACAAATGCAGACGTTATTAAAAAATCCATGCTACACAAAAAAACAGCTCAGTGATTTGCTCGTCGATATTTTGCATGCGGTATCTGGAGATGGTTTGGCTGTAGCGTATGAACAAGTAGAAAATTTTATTCGTTTGCTGGCGGAAAAAAAACGACTGCTTTTATTGCCTGATATTTTGGATTTATTTGAAATGGATGTGGCAAAGGAATCGGGTTATTTATCCTTGATTGTGACATCTGCTTATCTCATGAGTGATGTACAAAAAAAAGAAACGCAGCAGAAATTAGAAAAACAATTTAATTCGAAATGTAAAATCGAGTTTCGAGTGGATGAAAAATTAGTGGGTGGATTATTGGTTCGCTCTGGAAACTGGGTAATGGATGGCACAATTAGTGGCCAGCTCGCAAGATTAAAATCAGCTCTTATTTAACGAGGCATGCATGACACAACACATTCAACCATCTGAAATTAGCGATATTATTCGTTCACGCATCACACATTTTGATGTAACGCCCTCTATTCACACAGAAGGAACCATTATTAGTTTGAAAGATGGCATTGTGCGTATTTATGGACTGAGTGATGTGATGTATGGCGAGATGATTGCATTTCCAGATAATATATTTGGTCTCGCGTTTAATTTAGAGCGTGATTCTGTTGGTGCCGTTGTGTTGGGCGAATATGATCATTTGCAAGAAGGTATGACTGCGCGTTGCACGGGACGTATTTTAGAAGTACCCATTGGCGAAGCATTATTGGGTCGTGTTGTAAATGCGTTAGGCAACCCGATTGATGGTAAAGGTGAAATTAAAACCACATTGACGGCACCGATTGAAAAAATTGCACCGGGTGTGATTGAAAGACAATCTGTTACGCAACCTGTTCAAACCGGAATTAAATCCATTGACGCGATGGCACCGATTGGCCGAGGTCAACGTGAATTGATTATTGGTGATCGTCAAACAGGAAAAACCGCGATTGCAATTGATACGATCATTAATCAAAAAAACTCCGGCATTAAATGTATTTATGTAGCAATCGGACAAAAAGCATCTTCTGTTGCAGCCGTTGTACGTAAATTAGAAGAACATGATGCAATGAAACATACCATCATTGTTTGTGCGAATGCATCAGAAGCAGCATCATTACAATATCTCGCGCCTTACGCTGGCACAACGATGGGTGAATATTTCCGTGATCGCGGACAAGATGCGTTAATTATTTATGATGATTTGGTAAAACAAGCCTGGGCATATCGACAAGTATCATTGTTGTTGCGTAGACCGCCTGGTCGCGAAGCGTATCCAGGTGATGTATTTTATTTACATTCACGTTTATTGGAACGTGCATCGCGCGTGAGTGCAGAATATGTAGAGAAATTCACTAACGGTGAAGTTAAAGGTAAAACAGGTTCGCTTACGGCATTACCTATTGTTGAGACACAAGCGGGTGACGTTTCTGCATTTGTCCCAACGAATGTGATTTCCATTACAGACGGACAAATCTTTTTAGATAGCGCGTTGTTTAATGCTGGTTTGCGTCCTGCAGTGAATGCCGGTTTATCTGTGTCGCGAGTAGGTGGTGCAGCACAAACTAAAATTATTAAAAAATTAGTGGGTTCAGTACGTATTTCACTTGCGCAGTATCGTGAGTTAGAAGCTTTTTCACAGTTTGCTTCTGATTTAGATGATGTAACACGAAAACAACTTGAGCGTGGTCAACGTACAATGGAATTATTGAAACAACCTCAATATAAGCCATTGTCTGTTGCTGAAATGGCCGTTTTATGGTTTGCGGTAGATAAAGGATTGATGGATGATGTTGCCGTTAAGAAAATGGTCGATTTTCAAGAAGCGCTCCTGTCTTATTTGCATGACCAACATGCTGAATTGATAAAAACAATTAATGAAAAACCAGAATACAACGATGACATCGCGAAAAAAATCACCGATGTTGTGAATGCATTCAAGCAAACGTATATCTAGTAGCGAAGCGAGTATCGATGTCTACAGCCAGAGAAATTCGAACCAAAATTGGTTCCATAAAAAGCACGCAAAAAATTACACGTGCTATGGAATTGGTGGCGGTGAGCAAAATGCGAAAAGCACAAGACCGCATGGCAATGTCACGTCCATACGCTCAAAAAATTCGTCGTGTGATCGCGCATGTTGCTGCGTCACATGCAGAATATCAGCATCCTTATATGAAGCAACATGACAATATAACGCGTGTTGGATTTATTGTAATCACAACGGATCGTGGTTTATGTGGTGGATTAAATATTAATTTATTCCGCAACGCACTGATGGGAATGAAAGAGTGGGATGATAAAAACGTAGAAATCGATCTTTGTATTATCGGTAGAAAAGGCGAAGTTTATTTTGGTCAGCAAGGCGCAAACATTTTAGGTTCAGTGACACATATTGGTGATAAACCGACTTTGCAAGATATTATTGGTGTCGTGAAAATTTTATTAAAGCAATACGATGAAGAAAAATTAGATCGTATTTATGTTTGTGCAAATGAATTTGTTAATGTCATGACACAAAAACCTTTTGTGCGACAGTTGCTGCCATTGCAAAAAGAATCGGAGCCATTACAAACAGACACAGAGAAATTTTTAGCAACGAATGATATCAATAGTCATTGGGATTATTTATACGAACCTGATTCGGCTAAAACATTGTTGACCATGCTGTTGGTTCGTTATATCGAATCACAAGTGTATCAAGCTGTTATTGAAAATATTGCCTGCGAACAAGCAGCGCGTATGGTTGCGATGAAAAATGCGACGCAAAATGCAAAAGAAATCATTAATGAATTGCAATTGGCATTTAACAAAGCACGTCAAGCAGGGATTACACGCGAAATTGCAGAAATTGTTGCGGGAGCAGCGGCGTTGGAGTGAGTTATCCGTGAATAAATAATTGTCTCAATGGATAACGTTAATATATTTTAATACGAGGAACTAGAACATGAATTCCCAAGGTCATATCATCGAAATCATCGGCGCAGTTGTCGATATCGAATTTCCAAAATCAGCGGTTCCCAGTATTTATGATGCATTGCACGTACAAGAAAAAAATCTAACACTGGAAGTGCAACAACAATTAGGCGATGGCGTTGTACGTGCTATTGCAATGGGTCCCACAGAAGGTTTGCGTCGTGGTTTGTTGGTTGATAACACAGGTGGTCCTATTACTGTTCCAGTTGGTCAAAAAACATTGGGTCGCATTATGAATGTATTGGGCGAGCCGATTGATGAATTGGGTCCTGTGCAAACGGATGAGCGTTTACCCATACATCGCAAAGCCCCTCCTTTTGTTGACCAAGCCAATAGTACAGAAGTTTTAGAAACGGGTATTAAAGTGGTTGATTTGATTTTGCCCTTTGCCAAAGGGGGTAAGGTTGGATTGTTTGGTGGTGCGGGTGTGGGTAAGACCGTCATGATTATGGAATTAATTCGTAACATCGCTGTTGAGCATAGCGGGTACTCTGTTTTTGCGGGCGTTGGTGAACGTACGCGTGAAGGAAACGATTTTTATCATGAAATGAAAGAGTCTAATGTATTAGATAAAGTGTCTTTAGTTTATGGACAAATGAATGAACCACCTGGTAATCGTTTGCGTGTGGGTTTGACTGGGTTGACGATCGCAGAAAAGTTTCGTGATGAAGGCCGTGATGTGTTGATGTTTATCGATAATATTTATCGTTATACATTAGCTGGTGTTGAAGTTTCTGCTTTGTTGGGTCGTATGCCTTCAGCAGTAGGTTATCAGCCCACGCTTGCGGAAGAAATGGGTATTTTACAAGAGCGCATTACTTCTACTAAAACAGGCTCAATTACTTCTATTCAAGCTGTATATGTTCCTGCTGATGATTTAACTGATCCTTCACCAGCAACCACATTTGCACATTTGGATTCAACGGTTGTTTTGTCACGTCAAATTGCTGAATTGGGAATTTATCCTGCGATTGATCCACTGGATTCTTTTAGTCGTCAATTGGATCCATTGATTGTAGGTGATGCACATTATCGTGTAGCGCGTGGCGTGCAAAGTACGTTGCAACGTTACAAAGAATTAAAAGATATTATTGCGATCTTGGGAATGGATGAGTTATCTGAAGATGATAAATTAACGGTAAAACGAGCACGTAAAATTCAACGTTTTCTATCTCAACCGTTCTTTGTTGCGGAAATTTTTACGGGCGCACCCGGAAAATATGTTTCGTTGGCAGATACAATTGAAGGCTTCAAAGGTATTTTGAATG
The DNA here is from genome assembly GCA_002793195.1 of Gammaproteobacteria bacterium CG_4_10_14_0_2_um_filter_38_22. Taxonomy (GTDB): domain Bacteria; phylum Pseudomonadota; class Gammaproteobacteria; order Coxiellales; family Coxiellaceae; genus 2-02-FULL-42-43. The sequence goes on along the minus strand of PFPT01000017.1, from coordinate 208,561 downwards.
GTGATTTTGATCATCTTCCTGAGCAAGCTTTTTATATGGTTGGCACTATTGAAGAAGCGATTGAAAAAGCAAAACATTTAGAAAAATAAGTATCTGTATCACAGACAACAGACAGTAGATTACATATTATGAAAACCATCGAACTCGATATTGTCAGCGCAGAAGCATCCATTTTTCACGGTGAAGTGCGCTTTGTTTCTGTGACTGGTGTTGCAGGTGAGCTGGGCATTCATCCTGGTCACTCTCCATTGTTAACGGCATTGAAGCCAGGTCAAATTCACGCAACCTTGAAAGATGGAAAAGAAGAAGTTTTTTATATGTCAGGCGGTATGTTGGAAATTCAACCCACTGTTGTTTCAATTTTAGCGGATACCGCTTTACGCGCGGATGATTTAGATGAAGCTGCTGCTTTAGCTGCAAAAGAAAAAGCAGAAAAAATATTACAACAAAAAACAGCGGGCATTGAATACTCAAGAGCATTATCGGAGTTGGCTGAAGCTGCTGCACAATTGCGCGCAATTAGTTTGTTGCGAGATAAAATTAAAAAGATGCACTAAAAATTTCTGGAGGTATTTGATGACATTAAGTATTGTCATTCTTGCGGCAGGGAAAGGGCGGCGAATGGTATCAAAGCTTCCTAAAGTCATGCACAAATTAGGTGGCGTGACATTGTTGGAACGCGTTGTAAAAACAGCTGAATCACTAAAACCAAAAAAAATTCATGTGGTGTATGGTAATGGCGGATCATGTTTGCCTGAATCATTACCCTCTTTAGCTGTTAATTGGGTTTTTCAAAAAGAACAATTGGGAACTGGCCATGCCGTGATGCAAGCATTACCATTTTGCTCGAATGACGAACGCATTTTGGTTTTGTATGGCGATGTGCCTGTTATTTCAACGCACACTTTACAGCAATTGCTAGATGAAACACCTAAAGAAGGTGTGGGTTTGCTGGTGACGGAATTAGAAAATCCCACAGGCTTTGGCCGTATTGTGCGAGATCATAATGATAATATTGTTGCGATTATTGAAGAAAAAGATGCCACACGCACACAGCGTGCGATTAAAGAAATTAATACAGGTATTGTGACAGCGCCAGCGCAATTTTTGAAAAGTTGTTTGCCACGCCTTTCAAATAAAAATGCGCAACACGAATATTATTTAACCGACATGATTGCTGTTTCTGTTGAAGAAGGTGTGCCATTGCGTAGTGTTTCCGCTATGAATTCAAATGAAGTACGTGGTGTGAATGATCCATGGCAATTGGTGACATTAGAACGGTATTATCAGTCTGAGCGCGCCCGACAATTGGCTTATAGTGGTGTTACGATTATGGATCCGGCACGGTTAGATATTCGGGGTGATGTTTTTGTTTCTCCTTCTGTGCAATTAGATATCAACGTTATTTTGGAAGGTAATGTTACGATTGGAGCGGGTTGTGAAATCGGTTCTAACGTTGTTATTAAAAACTCAACCCTGGGTAATAATGTAAAAATATTATCAAATTGTGTAATCGACGGCGCAGTAATTGAAGATGATGCACAAATTGGTCCCTTTGCGCATGTTCGTCCTCATACAAATATTAAAAGTAAGGCAAAGGTAGGTAATTTTGTTGAAATTAAAAAAACAACATTGGGTGAAAACAGCAAAGCCAGTCATTTAAGTTATTTGGGTGATGCGTTGGTTGGAAAAAATGTTAATGTGGGTGCGGGTACGATCACTTGCAATTATGATGGTGTAAATAAATGGCCAACTGAAATCGATGATGGTGCATTTATTGGATCAAATACTTCTTTAGTTGCGCCAGTAAAAATAGGCAAAAATGCAACAATTGCAGCAGGCTCTGTTATTACTAAAAAAGCACCTGCAGCACAATTAACTGTTGCACGCGCAAAGCAAGTGGTTGTTGAGAATTGGAAACGTCCTGAAAAAGTGTAGCAAGTGAACACAACATGCGCCGAATTCGAATTTATCATCAAGGTGAACTGGCTTCTGGAATAACACTAATGTTGGATCAGAATGCAAGCCATCATTTATTGCAAGTATTGCGAAAAAAAGCAGGTGAACGATTTTGGGTTTTCAATGGTGGTGGCGGTGAGTTCGAAGCAACTTTAATTTCTGCAAATAAAAAAACAGCTTGTATTGAATTGGGTGAATTTTATTTGCGAAAAACAGAGTCACCTCTTTCTATTCATTTGGCACAAGGCATTTCGCGTGGTGAGCGTATGGATTACGCTCTGCAAAAAGCGGCAGAGTTGGGTGTCGCGGAAATTACACCTTTATTTACTGAGTTTTGTCAGGTGCAGTTATCAGATAATCGCATTGAAAAACGAGTTGCGCATTGGCAATCAATCGCTGTTTCTGCAGCAGAGCAGTCAGGAAGATGCGCAGTGCCCATTGTGCATCCCCCTGTTTTGTTTTCCGAGTGGCTTCAAAAAAATAATAATGAAATTAAATTAATTTGCTGTCCAAGACAAAATGAAAATTTATTTCCAACCATAAAAACGATTCCTAAAAATATTACAGTGGCTATTGGTGCTGAAGGTGGTTTTAGTGATCGTGAAATTACATCCGCATTACAAGCACAATTCCTTACTTTTTCACTGGGTCCTCGTGTTTTACGCACTGAAACAGCAGCGGTAGTTGCTTTGACATTGTTGCAGCAAAAATTTGGTGATTTTAAAGAATAACTTGTGCATTTCTTGAGTGTTTTTTTAAATTTGCGCAAATAAAAGTCATAAAATTAAAAAATAATTCCTTAAGGGCTTGTTAAAAGTCTTTAATCTGATAGATTGATTAAGGTGTAGGGACAACAATATTTGCCGCAAAATGGATTTGGGGCGAAATGGAAGTTCAACAAATTCTCTAGGGAAAAAGGTTCTAAGGACAGAGCGCGTTGGTAAGGATAGCCAAAAAGGGTGACGAAAGTCACCCTTCTTTTTTTCTGGCTACGAAACTAAGTGGATTGGGACGCGTTTTTTATGACTGATCGCATTATGGAATCAGAATTAATTTTAAATACAGATGGCAGTATTTATCATCTTAATTTATTACCTGAAGATATCGCCGATACTATTATTTTAGTGGGTGATCCTAATCGTGTTAAACAAGTATCCAAGCATTTTGATCATATTGAATTACAAAAAACCAAACGTGAATTTGTGACGCATACCGGTTTAATCGGAAAAAAAAGATTAACCGTGGTTGGTACCGGTATTGGCGGCGGCAATATTGATATTACGATGAATGAATTAGATGCATTGGTGAATGTAGATTTAAAAAATCGAATTATAAAAAAAGAACATCGTCAGTTGCGTTTTATACGATTGGGAACCAGCGGTGCATTACAAAAAAATACGCCGGTGGATTCGATATTAATTTCTACTTTTGGTCTTGGGTTGGATGGATTGCTTTCTTATTATAAGTGGGAAAATCAGGTTGATGAAAAAGCGCTGCTCAAGATTGCTCAAGACAGTTTTTCAGAACTGAAAGCAGTGCAATCAATGTATGTTGCAGCAGGCGCAAAAGAATTAATCGAGCTATTCCATAAAAACGGTATTCAATTTTCCGGCATCACATTGACGTGTCCAGGATTTTATGGCGCACAAAACAGACAGATAAGAGCGCCACTGACAGAGCACAGTGTTTTTACTATGGCGCGAAAAATAGGTTATAAAAATGATATTGTCACTAATTTAGAAATGGAAACGGCAGCCATTTATGGATTAGCGCGTATATTGGATCATCGTGCATGTTCAATTAGTGCCATTATTGCAAATCGAGATGCACAAACTTTTTCACCCAATCCGGAAAAAACAGTAGCAGATATGATTCAAACAGTATTGACGATTCTATGTGAAAACTAAGAAAGAAAAACGGGTTTCACAAATAATGGTTGGTTCGCGACTTCCTTGTCGCTGCTGATAAGCACTTAGTAGTTGCTAACAAATGACAGCACCAATTTTTTTAATTTATCGGTTGCTAATTTTACGCCAGATAAAGTGACATCATGACTGAGTTTTTCATCACTCATGCCAGCAGCCATGTTGCTCACAGCAGAAATGGCGGCAACACGCATACCGCAGTGTCTTGCTGTCACGACTTCATTAATGAGCGACATAGCAACGACATCACCGCCCATGATTTTAAAACAATTAATTTCAGCGGGTGTTTCAAAAACAGGGCCCAGTACACCAAAATAAACACCGGAATGCAGTTGAATATCTAATTTATGTGCTATCGACAATAATTTTTCACGCAATGGTAAATCATAGGCATCTTCCATGCCGATAAATCGTTCACCAAATTCATTGTCATTGTGTCCTGCTAATACGCTGGTGAATTGAAAATTAATATGATCGCGAATTAAAACCAAATCACCCGGTACAATATGTTCGCGCATAGAGCCAGCAGCATTGGTTAATAAAATAGATTCACAACCCAGTAATTTCATGGTGCGAATATAAGTTTTTGCAACCACAGTTGAAATGCCTTCATAAAAATGAGCACGTCCTTGCAAACAAGCAACAGGCAATCCGTTTAATTTTCCTAAAAATAAATTACCGGCATGTCCTGAAACGGTGCAGGGTGGGAAATCAGGTAAGTCAGCATAGGGAATTTTAATGGGATTTTCGAGCAGCTCAGCAAGATCACCTAAGCCTGATCCCAATGTCATTGCTAATTGAGGTTTAAAGCCAGGTGCTTTTTGGGCGATGATTTTTGCTGCATTTTTTGCTGATTCTGTCATAAATTCTCCAGATTTTTTGGTCCAAAAGCTTTTGGTAATAGTTGCGATAATGTGCATAAATCATATTGACCATCGAGCGTGCATAAATGGATCGATATGTCATGGATTGTTGTACACTCTAAGAGTCGTTGGCGACAAGCACCGCAAGGAGAGCAGAGTGTATTGCCAGGCACAAGGATTAATGCCTCGGCTACTTCTTTATGGCCGTGGGTAAAGAGCGCGCTGATTGCGCTGGCTTCGGCGCACAAGCTTAAAGGAAATGCTGCATTCTCAACGTTACATCCCACAAATAGCGTGCCATCTGTTGTGCGTACGCAAGCGGCGACAGGGAAATGTGAATAAGGTGCATAGGCATTGGGTAAAATTTGCTTAGCAGCTTCAAGCATATCAGCAGGTGGTTTTTTCAAAAGCCATTCTCCCGTATAATTAAGTTGGGTTGGGCGGCTATTATAGACTGATTTCTTTCTCAGGACGAGTTCATATGATTGGTACCATGACGGTTTTGGCTTATTTATTAGGCAGTGATGTGAAGGATGAAGGCCCTTTGCGTTTGCGAGCGATCTTTTCTCAGAGTCAATATCAGTCTCCACAATTGGTATGGAAACATATTCCACCAGAAACTGACTCATTGGCACTTATTATTAAAGATAAACAGCCTGAAAAAAATATGAAAAAAAGACAATATTATTGGGTATTATACAATTTACCCGCAGATGCTACTCATTTGGTAACTGGGGAAAATCAGCGCATCAATCGTTATGTTGAAGGAGTGAATAGTTGGGGGTCTCATAATTATTATCCACACGTTACATCTCAGCCAGTGACCATTGAACTATTTGCATTAGATAAACGTTTTTCCACTAAGTCCAATATGACTGGAAAAAAACTTGAGCAAAAAATGCAGGGTCATATTTTAGAAAAAGCAACAATACAAAATTAATGTTGTGTTGATTTTATTTCTTCATCTTATGTTAATAATTTGCAAGGTATACTCTTTTCTATTTAAAAATAGAAAAGAGATTGCCTATGCCAGCAGTGAAAGCCTCCACTTTACCTCGTGTTGTTAAGTCATGTGCTCAAGCATTAATTGAATGTGCGAGAGAACATGATGCTAGTAGTATCAAGCTTCATGTTGATAACATTTTATATAAATTGATGTGGATGGTATTGACGCTTGTGCGTACATTTCGTTCATATACTGAAGAACAAAAAGAAATTGTTTTTGATAGCACAATGGACAATATTTTAGTTTCTTTTTCTCGGTTCCCTGAAATGCGCGTTGCGTTTACTGAAACACCAGCACAGCCGCTGACAATTGTTCAGAGTAACACCCGTTTTTTGTGTAAAATAATAAATTTTTCTGTCAATGGTGTTTTTTCAGGTTGTGTTCTACAGGAGTTTGATGAAAAGGGTCATAGAGACTGCGCGACAAATTTATTTGATGTTAAAGAAAAATTAAAGGCGCTTTTTGATCTTATTAGGTTAGATGATCAAAAAAACCATTTTGATTACCTTGAATTCTTTTTATCGAAGTGGTTTTTTGAAATGTCTGTTGAGATGGGTTTTTCTGAGCAAAAACAAAAAGCAACATCGCAATCCCCTTTTAAAAAAAGCATGCAAAGTAATTTTGATCGTTTTCGAGAATATCGTACAGTCTATTTTTTTACGGAGAAAGAAGCTGGTGATGATCAACAAGAAAGGAAAAAAATAGCAATACAAGCAGGAAAAGCAGTGTTATCTTCTTTTGAAAGGAAAACCGCGACGCCATGCGCCGCGGGTATAAAATAAAACTTATTCTGTTTCTTCAATTATTTTTACACGATGTGCTTGTGGGCCATCTGTTCCCATGCCTTCAATAAAATGAACAGGTGTGCCAACAGTCAGTTTGTGAAAATTAGGCTCAAGCACATGATTGGCATTAAAATAAAATTCTATGCCATTAGCGCCTTCAATAAACCCAAAACCATCCCCGTTGAATAAACGGACAATTTTTCCAGCCATCGTCGTTGTTGTTTGATGGTTTTTCACTTTGTTTTGTATGTGCTCAACATAACTTTCAAGTTGCACTGTCATGTCGTCAAATGCACTGCGAATAGAGAGATACATGTCTTCCATTTCATTGCGTGTGGTTACTAACTCTTTTCCAGGCACTGTTATGGTAATGTGAGTATTATGCAAATTACCACGGTGTTGATTTTTGTTTGATAGCTCAACAACAATATGACATGAAATGATGTTGTGACAAAACTGCTGCAGTTTATCAACCCGTTCTTCAAGGTGTGATTTTACTGCGTCTGAATGAGGTAAGTCGCGAAAGGTTATTTGAACAGGGACTTGCATAAATGTCTCCTTGCAGGTTAATGATAACTACTTGTTTTTCAATTCCATTCTAAGTTCCGAATACTGTAATTATAGACAGAAATTTTAAAAACGCCTTGCAAGATAACATAAAAACGTAGAAATTAACCATTTGTTTTTATTACAGTTAAAATATAGCATTTAAGATGATCTTAGTATTTGATGTGATAAACTCGAATTGAACCCTTGATCTTGATTGAATGAGGTGTACATGACAGTAGAAAATCAGTCTGATAATTCCGCGTTAGTGGGCGAGCAACCTATTTTTGATTTGAATGCCATCCTCTGTCACAAAAAAAACAGAAAAAAATTTGAAAAAGTCAGCATTACTTCAATAGAAAAATTTAAAAAAAATCATGTCGTTTCTTACGCTGGACTGGCACTTAAAAGTGGCGGCTATGCCGCTATCAAGCAAAGAAAAAACAAAAAATTACTTGGATTTTGCATTGAAGATGTCGCGCTCACTCGAGAAGAGCTTGAATTTTTGCATGATGAAATGCACGTACGTGAATTTGTCAATGTTGATATCGATCTGTCTAGTTCAAAAAAAGAAAGCAGAGCGTCTTTAGAAATAGCATCACAAGCGGTATTGCCCACTTTTGAGGTACCGCGAATTCCTTTGGGATTAGATAGAGAATCCATTACATCTCAAGCTTTGTGTGAAGCATTATTTGGAAATGAAGATTATATAACCTATGGCGCGCAAGAAATTCATAATATTGACCTTAGTGATTGTTTTGATCTCAGTGTGGTTGAAAATAAAATTGGTTCAGATATTGCAAAGCAAAGAGAATTTATTGCTGCTATGTTAGCTCGATTATCTTTTTCCGCAATGAATATATCATGGCGTACTTCACAAGGAGTGAAGTTACCAAAATTTATTGAGGTGCAAATTAAAAAAATAACACCTATAAAAAACATATTTGATTTGCAAGAAGCATTAAAAGAAGCCGATAAACATTTAGAAAAATTAAGCAAGCAATCGCCGTTTATCGAAGAAACTAAGTCAATCAAGAAAAAACAAAAACAAAAACAAAAACACAAGCACGGTGAAGCATTTAAACGAGCAATTAAAGCAGCGCAAGGAGGACGTGTTATAAAAGAAATAACCCATCCTGTTGGTTTGTGCTCAACGGAATTGACGCCAACTGAGTTTGACTGTTTTGTGAAAACGCATCATTTTAAAAACTTTCATGGTTGCACGGTTTCTGGATCAATCGATTTATCAATGCAAAAAAAGGCAACAAAAAAAGCCAGAACTTTGCGAAACTTTATTTTTCCAGCAGCAGATGCTATCAATCTATGTAACACCGTACTGGTTGGCGGATTGGGGAGCAATGTACCAATTCGAGAAATTATATTTAATGCAAAAACAGATTTTCGTGATTTTAATTTTAGCCAAACTTGCTTAGAAAAAGAAACACGCATTACTTATGTTGGGCTAGATGAGACAGCAGTAACTTTAACAGTTGAGGAATTGTTAAGTAGGCTTGAAGCCACCTATTATCATCTGCGCGGAGGCAAAAAAGGAAAATTGAAAAGCGACTTTTTTTCTGAGCTTGATGGAATGAGGAGTGGCGAGAAATTGATTGCCATTTTAAAGCATGCGCAATCACAAGCCAATCGTGTCGTTCAGTTGGGGCGTAAACATAGAACCTTAGATGCTTTTCATGCTGTTTTAAACCCCATTTTAGATCAAAGCAGAGCGTCAAAAAAAGAAGTTGAAAATATAAACAAGGAAAGAAAAAAAATAATAGACAGTTTTCAATCGGTTGCACGAATCAATATCAGTGATGATGCGCAAATAGTGCGGGCTAATGTCGTATCTGAAGAAAGCAAAGCTTATGCTGATTTTCAGCGTCTGGCCGAGTTATCAAGGGAAACTGCAGCAAGAGAAACTGAAAAAAAAGAATGGGTTGCTGAACGTGAAAGGGTCGCGTTAGGCTTTTTAGATCAGGGTTCGGGCACAGCTTCGTCCCGTGAATCTTTTTTCTTTTTTAGTTTTTTAAATCCAGATGATACATTTCAACATGCAAAAATCATTCAAGATAGAACCGATTTTTATGATGCAGTTATTGCAGTTAAAAAAGCACTTGAATTTGCGCATGCTGAAACTTGGATTGCGAATGCTGAAAGCATCTTGTCTGATGCTTTGCACAAAATAGAGATCAATACTGATAATGAAAATGAAATACTGTCATCATTTATTTTTTTAGATGCATTGGGAATGAATGATTATTATGAAAAAGCAGAAATAATTTTATCTTCTGATAAAATGGATTTAAGGAAAAAGCTTCGAGCTTATCGCTTTTTAAGTTTGATAAATCCTGCGCTAGCTCAAAAATATGAAAATGATGCGCTTGAAAAAATTGAAAATTTCTTTTTAAGTTATGATGGTTCTAATACGGAAAATCGCAGAATATTAATTAATCGCGCTGCTAATGCTTATCGCTTTTTATTGCAAACAAACCCAACTTTTGCAAAGCAATGTTTGGATGTGGCAACTGAAAAAATGTTCGCTTTAGATGCAGCGAGTTATGTTTTTTTGAAAGCAGTTGACCCAATCGCAGTTGTTCGATTTTCAGATAAGCAAAAAGCAATATTAACTGCCTTTTCATCTTTTAGTGCATTTATGGGTGATGATGCAGTGAATGATGAGGTAAGTCAGTTGCGTCGGAAAAAAAATGAACGCGCCATTTTGGTTGCTTGTCGGTTTTTGAAAATGCATGGTGATTATGCGGCGGTAGAAAAATATGAGCGGGATTTGAAATGCGTGAGTTATCACTATTTTAATTATACGGTTTTAAAAAGCTGTCGAATGCGTGATGACCGCGATAAAAGTAAAAAACAAATTTGTTTTTTAGATCACAATACGTTAGAAGAATTATTTATTTATTTTGATACCGTGTCTGATGCAAAAATACTGGAAAGTAAAAGTTATCATCGAGATGATGCAGCTTCTCTGCATGCTCGGTTTTTTAAAATGCCACGGAAACACAGCACGCCAAAAGAACAATACGAAGCATTGTGCGCAAAACAGTGGTTGTTAACACCAATAGATATTTTAATTCAGGTGGGTTGTTTTGCACGCGATGAGAAGATGATCAAAGATGATTTGGTTGCACGAGCGGCCGTTGCTGCGCAGAATCAAGTCATTAAACAGGGCATTAGCAGCAGATTAATAGAAAAACAAATTTTTATTGCAGAATTAATAAAGCGCGGGAAATTACACATTGCAAATGATATTTTAATCGCTTGCGGACGTGAGTGGGCAGATATGGAGCTGGATTCTGCTGTTACACAGGCTATTTATGCTCTTAAAGAGCAAGCTTACGCAGAAGTAAGAGCTAATTTAAGTTGTGATGGCACGGCATGTAAAAAATTACATGTATTTAGCCAATCATCCTTATCTAAAAATCCAGTTTTAAGAAAAGTGATGCATGAATACAAATTGATTGAATTTGAACAAGTTGTTGTAAACAGTGTTTTTTTAACAAAAGCGATAACCAATTTGACTGAATTTTTGCTTATTTCTCCCGCCAGCGTAATTGAGATTGCGTTGTTGGATAAAATAGCGTGCATTGCTTCTTGTTCATCACTTGAGCTGTTTGTTGATGACGATACACTATCGCGCTGGATTGTCTCTTTTGAGCGATTAGTGAGCTGCCGTGTATTGGGTGATGCCAAATGTGATGTAATACGTGTAATTTTGAATACCTTAAAAGAAGCAAAAAATAAAAAAATATTAAAATCAGTTGCTGATTTAAAAAATATTATACGTGTTGCTTATCAAGCAGATGCAGCTTATCAATGGGCGCGTGATGCATTGAGTTGTATTTGGAATTATCCAAAAATACAGTGGGCGATGATGAGAGAGAATGAAACAGGACAAGGTGTTGGCATGTTAGTAAAAATTCGCAGTTTGAAAGCCATTCCTGATAAAGATAAAGCCTATACAGTAACTAAAAAAGAAAAATTAGTAGAATGGCAGGGTGTAGCAGTGAATGCGAATTACGCCAAGTATCAATGTGCCTTTGCGCTTCAAGAAAAATTGCTTTCTTTGAAGCGTGGTAATGCTCAAGAAATACCAAAATATTTTTGTGCGGTTATTGATGAGCTAAAAGAAATACAAGGGTTGCTTAAAGCAATTAAAGAAGGGGGTGGCGAATTTGCAAAATGTATTTCCACTGCATTAGATAAAATGATTGCTGCTGAAAAAAAATGGCGAAGCGAAGTGTCGAAAACCATCGCATTATCATCGGAAGTCAGCATGGTTTCATCTGCGCCATCTGCTTAGCTTGAAATCGTTGGTTGAGTTATGTCGTCGGTTAACTGCCAAAAAGTGAATGTAGAGGCAGGCTGTAGCGATTTAGATCAAAAATTAACCAATTTTTTATATCAAAAAGTTTTATTACATAAGAAAACCTTAATCTATGTTTGCTATGTTATGCGGGCGCAATAGACGAAAGATTTTTGCGTCACGGAAAAAGCTATGTCAGAATGACGGCCTTTTCAGTGGAGGAAACGGCGTAATTTAAAGGTACGTCGTCATTTAGACGATTTATAGGAGTAATACAATGTTAGTTTTAACACGTTCCATCGGTGAACGTTTGTTCATTCAAGATGGGCTAATCAAAATTCAAGTTTTAGAAGTAAAAGGCAACCAAGTGCGGATTGGTATTGAAGCACCCAAAGATATCACGATTCATCGCGAAGAAGTATTTGACCGAATCAATAAGTCAGAAAATAGTTCGCAAGAAGAAGCGGCTTAGAAAAAACTAGCACTCCACTATTTCTTTTGTTGTAGCAATGATAATTTTGTCAGCAGTACGTCTGGCAAAAATACCATTGCATACGACGCCAGTAATGTTGTTAAGTGTTTCTTCCATTTGAGTTGGGTGTGTTAGTTCCAGATTAAAAATATCTAGGATAATGTTGCCATTGTCTGTTTTAAATCCTGCGCGGTATTCTGGTGATCCGCCTAGTTTGATAATAGCTCTAGCAACCAATCCGCGCGCCATAGGAATGACTTCTACAGCAATGGGAAATTTTCCTAGCACAGATACTTTTTTTGATTGGTCTACAATACAAATAAATTCTTTGGTGGATGCGGCTAGAATTTTTTCGCGTGTGAGTGCGCCACCACCCCCTTTTACTAAGTATCTAGATTCGTTAAATTCATCTGCGCTATCAATGTAAATGGGTAGGGTTCCAACTTCATTTAAATCAAAAAGTGGGATTTTTAATTCTCTTAATTTTTTTTCAGTGGCAACTGAGCTGGCAACCGCGCCTTTGATTTTATGTTTCATTGTGCCTAATGCGTCAATAAAATAATTTACAGTTGATCCACTGCCCACACCAACAATACAATCATTGGGAATTTTTTTGAGTGCTGCAGTAGCAACTTGTTTTTTGAGTGTGTTTTGATCCATCTTAGGCTGCCTTTTTATAACTGTCTTTCATTAAGCAAGCAATGATTAGCGCCAATAAAATAAATATCGGTATGATGATTAACGCAAGACGATAATCCATCAGTGTGTAACGCATGGTAACATGCATTGTATGGTAATCTGATGCGGACAATGCATCTAACGTAAAACCATACAATGGTTGAATAATCATGCCACCCACCATTACGCAAGCGTTCATAAAACCAACTGCCGTTGCAGTGAGTTGTGTTTCAACAAAATCACGCGCGACTGCAAAACAATTAATTTGCGCACTGGAAAAAAAGCCAAATAAAAATAGTAACGTCCCAAGTAGCAAATGCGATAATGCGGTTGGCCATAAAATAAGAGGTAAAAAAGCCAAAAGAGAAGAAACAGAACCATAAATTAAAATGCGTTTTCGTGATGCGAATTTTTCAGATAAATAGCCGTGCAGTGGCGACCCGATAAACCAGCCAAAAAAAATCATGTCGACATAAATGCTCGCACTTTCTGCATTACCATGAATGATTTTTTGAATATAAGTATTTCCCCATTGTTCTGCAAGTAATGACAGTGACAAATACAATGCGCATCCAATAAAGCCAGCTTGCCAAATCATTCTAGATGAAATTATTTTTAATAATGCATTTTTGAGTGCGTGAAAGTTAATAATTTTTACGTCATGTTTCTTATCATTCAATTCATGTTTTTCGTATACAAACATAAAAAAAATGCCTAGTAAAATAACCCCCAACCAAACACTATCGATAATGACAGGGTGCCAGCTTAAATGATCGACAATCCAGCTCATCGCTGTTTCACCAAACATGGCGCCAAGCATACCGAGAGAGGTGCATAATCCAACAAAAATAGAAAAATATTTCTTGGGGAGCCAATCTGCTGCTAATTTTAATGCACCGACAAAGGCAAAAGCACTGCCAAAACCAGTTAAAAATCGTGCAGCCGCTGCTACAATATAATTATTAGTTAGTCCGAAAATCCATGTGCCAATAATACAGAAAAGAATCGCTGAAATTAATACACGTCGCGCGCCAAAACGGTCTGTGATTAATCCCACGACCAATTGTAATGGTGTATATGCCCAATAATACATCGATGCCAGCAAACCCAAACCACCTGCACTTAATGCGAAATAAGTTTGTAAGTCTTGAACCATGATGCCAGGTTCAATGCGTAGTAAATATTCGTAGGTATAAAATAGTGCCGCCAGTGAGCAAATAAACCAAGAAAAAAATAAAGACGATTGTACTTTAGCAGAAAGATACTTTTTCATATAATTCCTGATTGTTCTAGCAATGAATTAACTTGTGGTTTTCTGCCGCGAAAAGCAACGAACAGATCCATTGGATCTTGCGTGCCACCACTTTCTAAAAAGGTCACTTTAAATTTTTCACTGGTGGTATGATCAAAAATACCTTTTTCTTTAAATAAAGAAAATGCATCACAGGCCATTACTTCAGCCCATTTGTAACTATAATATCCTGCAGCATAGCTTCCACCAAAAACATGTGTGAAGCTGTGCTGGAAACGGTTGAAATCAGGTGCTTTGAAAACAGCTGTTTTTTCTCGAATTGAATTTAAAGTTGATTGAATGGCATTTTGATTGGTGTCGTCATAATGCATGTGTAAGTGAAAATCAAATAAAGAAAGTTCTAGTTGCCGCATCATTTGCATTGCAGATTGAAAGTGCTTAGCGCGTTGCATACGTTCAAATAAAAAAGAAGGTAATTCAGCTTGTGTTTGATAATGCTTTGCAATGTAGGGAATTGAATCTTTTTCCCATGCCCAGTTTTCGTAGAATTGACTGGCAATTTCAACAGCATCCCAAGGAATGCCATGTATGCCCGATACATTGGCTATATCAACTGTTGTGAGTACATGTTGTAAGGCGTGCCCGCATTCATGAAATAAAGTTTCAACATCAGCATGTGTAAAAAAAGCAGGATTATTTCCTATGGGCGCATTAAAGTTGCATGTGACATAAGCCGCGGGCAGTTGAATGCGTCCATCATCTAAGCGACGACGCATAGTGCAGTCATCCATCCACGCACCACCCCGTTTGTTGGGTCTGGCGTATAAGTCAAAATATAAGTGCGCTAGACTATTTTTTTGTGCATCTAACATGCGATAACAAGTGACATTGTCGTGCCAGATATCGGCATCAATTACTTTTTCAAATGTCACATCATACAGTCGATGTGTAATTTCAAACAAACCTTGCATTACTTGATATTCTGGAAAGTAAGGACGTAAATCTTCTTCTGAAATGGCGTATGCTTCAAGACGTAATTTTTCAGAAACGTAGGCGATATCCCAAGCATTCAAGAAAGACAGATTTAATTTTTCTTTTGCGAATTCAGATAGCGTTTTAAATTCTGTTTTTGCATTAGATAAAGATTTTTCGGCTAATTCATTTAAAAAAGATAAGACTTCGTCTGGCTTTTTTGCCATTTTGGTTGCTAATGAATATTCCGCATAATTATTAAAACCCAGCAAACGTGATAATGCAAAACGTGTTTTCATAATGTCACGCATGACGTCGCTGTTATCAAATTTGTTTGCATCAGGCCCACAATCAGATGCGCGTGTACTATAAGCTTGATACATCTCAAAACGCAAATCTACAGAATCAGCATAGGTCATGACAGCCAAATAATCGGGTGCTTCAAGCGTAAAAATCCATCCGGGTAACTTTTCTTTTTCCGCATTTTCTTTTGCCGCATTTTTGGCATGAGCAGGTATGCCCGATAATAATTTTTCATCAGTAATGTGTTTTTTCCAGCTCATGGTTGCATCTAACACATTTTCTTCAAATTGATGTGTGAGTTGTGATAATTTTTTTGATAAAGTCGCGAATGCTTTTTTTTCATCAGGCGCCAAATGGACGCCGCTTAGTTTGAAATCACGTAAATCATTATGAATTGATTGCTGTGCTGCTGTTGATAGTGTTTTAAAGGCAGAGCTATCATGAATGGATTGCATGGCTAAAAATAATTTTTCATTTTGTGAAATGTGCGTGTGATAATCTGACAGTAATGGCAAACAAGCTCGAATAGTGTCACGTAACAGGGGTGAATCCATTACATTGCCGAGATGTTGTATCGGCGACCAAAACTGATGCAGTGCATCGTTTAAGTTTTCGAGTGGTTGCAGTAAGTTTTCCCAGGTGAATGGATCGGGTTGATTAAGTAATGCATCGATTGTTTGTAGGTTTTTTTTTAGCAACGTGTTGAGGTCATCAACAGCATGAGAAATTTGAATAGAGCGAAAAGCAGGTAATTGAATAACAGTATTCATGTAGACTCCAAAATACGACACAATCTGCATTGTGCCGTTTGAAGCCTATCAAATCAATAACATGATCCTGTTTGCATTAAAAACTCACAAATATGATTTTCAAGCAGGATGTACGGAAAACGATTTTTGGGGACATTATTAATCATGATGACAAATGATAATAAGCCATGATGCTTGGTATTGATAAAGCCAGCTAATGTTGACACGCCGGTCATTGATCCTGTTTTTGCATGTAGTCGCTTGTGTCTTGCCATGTCTGGCATGCGATCAGCGAGTGTGCCGTCAACGCCAGCAATAGGCAGTGCGGGGATTAGGGTTTTTCTCAGCATGGGGCTATGCGCAATATAGTTTAAAAGTTGTGCGATGCTATAAGGTGTCACCATGTTATATCGTGATAAGCCAGAGCCATCATTTAATTGTATCTGATTTAGATTGATACCAATATCTTTTGCGAGCACAGGACGAACTGCTGCTAAGCCATTTTGCCAAGAACCTTGTGCGTGAGAATAGTGTTCCCCCATTTTTTTTAGTAAAGCATCTGCGTACAAATTGTCAGACACTTTGAGTAAATGCACAATCAATTGACTTAATGGAGCAGAAAAATGCTCTGCCAAAATAGATGAGTTGGGTGGTGTTTTTGCATAATACACATGCGGCATAAAACGGATATCATTTTGACGTAATAACTCGAAAATTAATCCGCGTGTAAACATCTGTAAATTGCGTATTGCCAGTGAGCGATTTTGTGTTCCTTGGTTGCGTGCCAAGCAACCACGAATCAAATACTGATTATTTTCATTGCTATAAATTGTCGTTGGGCAGTTTCGTTTGGGATAATTTGTTGTAATGGCTTGATTGATGAATGTAGCTGAGTCGTTAGGTAAATGTGGCACAAGGATGGGTTTTTCGCCGGCGCGTGGTGCTGGAACAAAACTCAAGCCAAATTGGTTTCGATCGATAATGACGGTGTTAAGTGGTGCTGCAAAATCAAAACTCAAATCATCCCAAATCCAACCTGGAGGATAAGGGATATGGTTAAAAGCGGTATCATCAATAATGATGTTTCCATTGATGCGATGAATACCCAGCGCGCGTAATTTTTTTACAAATTGCGTTAGTGTGTCCTCAGTTAAAGAAGGGTCGCCATTGAATTGAAAAATTAAATCACCATGTAATATGCCCTGTGATATTTTTCCATCAGTTAGTAAGCGGGTTGGAAAGCGATAGCTTGGTTTTAAGTTAATTAACGCAGCGCTAACTGTAAACAGTTTTTGGACGCTGGCCGGGGCAAAGAAACGGTAGGCGTTTTTTGAAAAATAAACATGCCCTGTT
Source organism: Gammaproteobacteria bacterium CG_4_10_14_0_2_um_filter_38_22 (assembly GCA_002793195.1). Taxonomy (GTDB): domain Bacteria; phylum Pseudomonadota; class Gammaproteobacteria; order Coxiellales; family Coxiellaceae; genus 2-02-FULL-42-43. The sequence goes on along the minus strand of PFPT01000017.1, from coordinate 191,377 downwards.
CGCATTGATTGCACAAAAACCCCAATATGCACATTGGGATTTTTGTGTGCCAAGAGTTTGTGTAGTCCTAATGAAAGAGAGTTGCAGCGCATGGGTTGTGCGTAACCGGAAGTAGTTATGATAAAAATAAAAACAGCTACAAGATATTTTTTGACGCGGAGGGAAAAGAGTTGGCGCCAGTTTGGCATTTATGTTCTCCTGATATGCGGTGTTGTGGGTAATGTTGCTTCTCATAAACTCAGGAAACCCCCATTTGATAAACCACACAAACTGGTTTAAGCGAAATGGTCAATGTTTAAATTTTGCCGCAGGTTTTTGAGAAGACATTGGATAATACTATACTTCTTTGAGTTTGAAAATTTCTTGATAAGTTATTTTTGAAATAAAGTTTCGAAGATATGGTCGGCAATTGTCTTGGGCGAATGAATGTCCGTATCATATGTATAATGCGCAATGTTTTCATACAAAGGTGCGCGTATTTTGTGGAGCTCGACGATTTTTTGAAAAGGATCGGGCACATTTAATAAGGGTCGAACTCCTTTTCGTTGATTGGTTCGTGCGAGTTGCGTTTCTAGTGAGGCTCGTAAATAAATAACCGAGCCATGATTTGCCAAAGCAATACAGTTTTCAGGAGTTAAGACTGTGCCACCGCCCGTTGACAAAACAATGTTATCCATCTGAGTGAGTTTATTGATTATGTCGCTTTCGCGTTTGCGAAAGCCTTCTTCCGTTTCAATTTCAAAAATAGTGGTAATAGAAACCCCTGTTTTTTTTTCAATTTCATGATCTGAGTCATAAAAAACGAGATGAGCAATTTTTGCCAGTTGTCGGCCAATGGTTGTTTTTCCGGCACCTTGAGGCCCAATTAAAAAAATATTTTTGTTGTTTTTCATGTCGGGAATCATAGCATCCAAGAAATGCTCGCGCCAGGCTAGAATATGATTCATGTGGATGTGTTTGAGTGTATTTTTTTAGGTTGTATTCTGCCCATGTTAATCAGTTGGATTTTGTTTTGCTAAATTTTAATTGTTGATGGTGTGATAAAAATGAGCAATTTCTCTTTTTTTATTTGATTCATACGATGACGAAATAATTCGCCAATTAATGGCAGTTGATCGACAATAGGAATACCTGAAATTTGATGTGATCGTGATGTTTCTAAAACACCACCAAGCACAATCGTTTGATTATTATTTACAATAACTTGTGTTGTGATTTTTTGTGTTTCAATTGCAGGAACGCCATTAACTGTGAGGGTGCTTACTTTATCTTGATTTAATGTGATGTGTAGCAAAATATGATGATGGGGCATACGAAGCGGCGTTACTTTTAAACGAAGCACTGCTTTTTTAAAGCTCACGCTGGTTGCGCCGCTCGATGTGGCTTCTTGATAAGGTACCTCTGCGCCTGATTGAATGACCGCAGGTTGATTGTTCAGTGTCATGAGTGATGGACTTGAAATTAAAATGGCGTGGCCTTCTTGTTCCAAAGCCGAAATTTGCATATCGAGCAAATGGTTCCCTGTGAATTTAGCAATAGAAATAGTGAATTGACCTGTTTGGCTGGCAATTACTGGCTCATTGAGTTTCAGTGGCGTAGTTGAATTTAATTCCGTGTTTTGTGTTTGAAATAAAATCCCCAGTGCTTTTTGGTATTGTCGATCTACATTGATAATTTTGGCTTGAATCAAAAATTGCGTTTCGGGTTTATCAAGATGTGAAACGATATTCTGTATTTGTGTTATATGATTGGGTGTGTCTTTTATCCAAAGTTGATTGCTACGTTTGTCATAACGCACTTTTCCTTGCGGTGATAAAATAGCCGATTTTTTGGATGATATAAAATCAGCCACACTTTTTGCTCGTGCAAAATATAAAGCAATCCAATGAGATTGAAGAGAACCTATTTTTTTTTGAGGCAATGTTACAAGAGATAAAAATGGATCGCGAGATGGCGTTGCAGTATGAGCATAAGTTGAAATAACAATACCTATAAATAGTGGTAAAAATCTTAATTTATTTTTTTGCATGCCATCCTTCTAAAGTAAACTGCATAGTATATTGATTTGGATGATGAATGTTTAATTGTGTTAACAGCAAAGGTAGGGGGTTATGATTGAGCTGTGTAATGAGCGTGAACAGGCTAGCAAAGCCACCTGTTGCTTTTATGTTGATATAATTGGTTTTCAGATTGTAATGAATATGGGTAACTAAAAATTGTGATTGTTGAGCTAAAGTTGTTAATTGTTCTGTTAAATCAGGGTGCGTATAAAAAAAATGAACAGACTGATAAAAGCGCGGATGCTTTTTTTTCCATAAGGTCAATTGATTGAGTAAAGCAGATTCAGCTGTTTTCTCGGTTGTTTTTTTTTCAAATTGAACATGGATTAGTTGAAATCTTTTTTTGTTAATATGGTATTTATAAATTTCAGGTCGCAGCAATAAAAAATAACTGAACAAAAAAATAATCAAAAAAATTAATATTGAAACCATGCATTCAAACAAAGCAATATTTTCTTTGTATTGGTTGATTATTGCTTTCATAACACAACCTCTAGCGTGAAAAATAAATCAGATGGGTGTTGAGGATCGTTATGAATATTAGGTGTCGTTGCGCTTTTACCCACTTTATTCAATAAAAGCGCATTACTGTAATGAGTAATGTCAGCTAGATTGCTGCTAACCCCTTTTATTTTAAGCTGATGTTGTGTCAGTGCGAGCGACTCAAGTGTGACAGAAGGGGGCAAATCATTAGCAATAGATTGTAATAACGTTTCAATGTGTTTATTTTTGTAAATGGCTTTCTTTTTTTTGGAATAGAGTAGTTTTATCTTATTTAATAGCAGGGTGTTATTTTGGTTGTCAGCAGATAATACGATCTGATCAGTTTTTTTTTGCAGCGCGATATTTTTTAACCCCATTATTTTTTCATCGCGCAATAAATATATTTTTAATAGTATTATAAAAATAAAACACAGAGCAATATAAAAAAGTATGCGTAATTGGCTCTTTTGAAAAGCACAGATTGATTTTTCGTGTCGCCACGGCAATAGATTAATGCTCATGTTTTTCCCACAGACAAAGACCAATTGGAATGGCGAAACACGATAATTGATTGGAAGATATAGCGCATTTATTGATAAACCAAGGATACAATAGTGACCTTATTGATAAGAGTTTATGTGAAAAATCACCGTAATTGCTTTTGTTTTGTGCTTCTGGAAGTGGAGTAATATAATCATATTTTTCCTTTGAGTTTTCTAAAAAATGGTTTATTGATGCTGGTTTAATATATTCACAATGCATTAACTTTCCAGCGGTTGCGATCACAATTAAACAATTTTCATCGTAATCAGAGTAAATAAATATATGTTTATTTAATGAATAATGCGTTAATCGCGCTAATGCAAAGGCATCAATATCAATGACAGTTAATTTTAATTTTGACTGTGAAAATAATTTTTTAGTACATTGAATTTCTTTTTGATGTGCGAATACAGCGCTGATTGTTTGATGTGTTTGATCTCGTGATTTGACTTCATAATCAAAGCACAGTTCATTTTCAGTTTTTTCAAATAAAAGACGTGATTGAGATTGTAAAAAGGTAATGATTTCTTTGTTGGATAAAGTCAGTTCTAGCGTAAAGTTATGCAAAATGACTTGATGCAATGGCATGCTAACGATTAAACGTGTTTTTTTTGAAGCAAGCTGTTTTAATGCTTCTATTGTTGCCGCTGTTTTCTGTGGATCGAAGGCTATTTTTTTCATCTCAATACAAAGAGTGCTTTTTTCGTTGCTTGTTTTGACTGCAAGACAGTGATTTTTTAAAAAAATAATCCCCAGTGTCGTCACTTTTTTCTCTTTTTTATTTCCAGAGAAATAGTGTATCTCCATTGTAACGATCGGCAATACCGTGTTTTAAGAAATATGATAAGATTGCAACAGGTTCTTTTTTAGGAAGAAAAAACTTGCTACGACTATTTCGACGCTTTATTGGACAGTTTTTTTGGGCATTGTTGAGTTTGATGATCACAATGTCGATTGTGTTCGGCGCTATTTTTGCTTACATGGAATTTAAGCTGCCGGATGTATCTGTTTTAAATGATGTGCATATGCAAGTGCCATTACGTATTTATAGTAGCGATCATAAATTGATTGCTAAATATGGTGCAAAGCGTCGAGCACCAGTGCGCTTTGATCAGGTGCCAAAGCAATTGGTTGAGGCTATTTTAGCAACAGAAGATGCCCGTTTTTATTCACATCCAGGTGTTGACTTTATTGGGTTGGTGCGTGCTGCGATTGCGGTCATTTCAACTGGCCGTAAAGTAGAAGGTGCTAGCACCATTACTATGCAAGTTGCGCGTAATTTCTTTTTGTCACCCAAGAAAACGTACTCACGAAAAATAAAAGAAATTTTATTAGCGATTAAAATTGATAAAACGTTGAGTAAACAAAAAATTTTAGAGTTATATTTAAATAAAGTTTATTTTGGAAATCGTGCATATGGTGTTGCAGCAGCAGCAGCAGTGTACTATGGAAAACCATTAAATCAATTAACGTTGCCACAAATGGCAATGATTGCCGGTTTACCGCAGGCGCCATCACGTAATAATCCATTGAGCAATCCAAAAAATGCATTGGCTCGCAGGAATCATGTATTAAAACGCATGTTTGATGTGGGATATATTAATAAATCAACTTATGAAAACGCGATTGTAACGCCTGTCACTGCACGTTTTCATGAAGAACGTGTTCATTTAAAAGCAGCCTATGTTGGAGAAATGGTGCGGCAAGCAGTGTTTGCGATGTATGGTGAGCGTGCTTATGATTCAGGTTTAAAAGTTTACACAACTATTTCATCACAACTACAAAATGATGCGCGTCATGCATTACAGCAAGGCTTGGTTGCTTATAGCAATCGTCATGGCTACCATCGCGCAACTGAAAATTTGGGTTTGCCTAGCGATCAAAATCGTGTGTTGTGGGAAAAATGGTTGCAAAATCGACCAACGATGGTGGGTTTGCATCCTGCGATTGTGTTATCCGCGCAAGGACAGCAAGTCACGGCATTGATGCGTGATGGAGACACGGTGACTATTCCATGGGCAGGATTATCATGGGCAAGACCCGCTTTGTCTGGTGGTTATGTTGGTGCAGCACCAACGCAGGCAAATCAAATTGTGATGCCGGGTGATCCTATTTATATTACTTACTTGGAAAATCAAAAGCGCTGGCAGTTAACGCAAATACCAAAAGCACAAGGCGCTATTGTGGTATTGAATCCAAAAAATGGTGCGATTTTAGCATTGCAAGGTGGGTTTAATTTTCAGCTCACTGCATTTAATCGTGTTTTGCAAGCAGAGCGTCAACCTGGCTCGAGCTTTAAGCCTTTTTTATATTCTGCTGCTTTTGCAAAAGGTTTTACATTAGCAACAACAGTGAATGACGCGCCTATTATGATGCGTGATTCAGGTGAAAATGCATGGTGGCGTCCTGAAAATGATACGCAACGATTTTATGGCCCAACACGTTTGCGTGTAGGGCTGGCAAAATCACGTAATTTGGTGTCAATTCGTTTATTGCGTGATATTGGGATTGCTTATGCGCTGGACTATATTGAGCGTTTCGGGTTTGACTCTCAAGAGTTGCCGCATACGTTATCGCTTGCGTTAGGCAGTGGTGTATTAACACCCATGCAACTCACATCAGGTTATGCTGTATTTGCTAACGGTGGTAAACATGTGGCTCCTTTTTTTATTGAGAAAATCGAGACGCAAAATAATAAAGTGTTGTATGAAGCAACGCCACAAGCAACAACACAAGTGATTACACCACAAAATGCTTATTTAATTACACAAGGATTGCGTGCGGTGATGCAAACGGGTACAGCACATGCAGCAACAAAATTAAATCGTTCAGATTTGGCTGGAAAAACAGGTACCACAAACAATCAAGTTGATGCTTGGTTTGCAGGATTTAATAGTAATTTATTGGCTACTGTATGGGTTGGTTTTGATAGCAGCACACAATCATTGCATGAGTATGGTTCGCAAATAGCCTTGCCAATTTGGATGCAGTTTATGCAAGCAGCATTGGTTAATCAACCTGAAGCAACAATGCCGCAACCTGCTGACATCGTGACTGCGCGTATTGATCCTGTAACAGGTTTGCTGGCATCGCCTGGTGAAAAGGGTGCCATTTTTGAAGTATTTCAAAAAGAATTTATGCCAACACATTATGCTCAAAATAAAGCAATGCATTTAAACTCAGTTGCTGCTTCTGAAAACGATGCTGATGGATCAACAGGGGATAGTATTTTTTAGCATTATTTTAAGCATAGGCCCAAAAAAACAACCAACCCAACCCAATGATTATTTAAAAACGCACGAAAATAATGTTTGGGATTGCGTGATTTCATTAAAAGATGTTGATAAAAAAATAATAAAAAAGCGATGAAAATAGATATAAAATAATTGTGTGATAAGTTGTTGTGATAGCCTACGAATAACAGAAGAATCACAACGAACAATTGGAGTAATCCAATAATCCATTGGGTGTATTGCCTAAAAAAAACAGCCGTTGATTTAATGCCAATTTTAATATCATCCTCACGATCAACGATGGCATATTGTGTGTCATACGCAATTGTCCACAAAATAGTAGCCAGCATCAGTACCCAGGTCATTAAATTTAACTGATTGATTTGGGCGGCGAACGCCATTGGAACAGAAAATGAAAATGCGATTCCTAAAACTACTTGTGGAAAATGGGTGTAACGTTTCATAAAAGGATAAATCGTTGTGACAATCACAGCAGCAATGGCTAAAAAAATTGTTAATGGGTTTGTGAGCAGCACTAAGCCAAAAGCCAGTAAACATAAAATCAAAAATAAAATGAGGGCGCTGTGTATGCTGATGTCACCTGTTGTGATGGGTCGATGTTGTGTGCGTTTTACATGTGAATCAAAATGACGATCAGCAAAATCATTGATGACGCAACCTGCAGCACGCATAAAAATAACGCCCAACACAAAAATAATTAAATTTTTCATACTAGGAAACCCATGAGCAGCAACCCATAGTGCCCATAATGTGGGCCATAAGAGTAAAAAAATACCGATAGGTTTATGAAAACGCATCAGCTCACAATATTTTTTGATGCGCATCCTATGGCCCTAAAAAAATCAGTAGAAAATGTTTCAATGAGATAAATGGGTTTTTGTTTGTAATAAAACAATGATTCACGAGACCATGTTTTATTTTCATGTTGTGTAAAAACAAAATGACTACGTGTGAGTGTTTTATCTTGAAATAAAATATCGCCGATTGAGTTTTTTCCAATGGATAATAATTCTAGGTTGTTGTCATAAATAGATGTTTCAGGAATCACAACGGTACAAGTAACCCACGTTTCTTTTTCGTATCGCCATTCCATGCGACGTAGCCATGTTTTTGTGTCGGCATGGATATTTAATGCAGCAATAGCAGCGGCATTAGCATACCCCCATTCATTTAAAAATAAATGATGCGTGATTTCGTTGTTTGTAAACTCACGCAAACGACGCGTGAGTGATTCTGTATTGGTTAACCAGTCGCGATCGGTTTGTGTGAGCAAAGCATCAGGAATGTGTGGCTGTAAAATAAATGGTTTCATATTTGTATGGTCAGTGTCATTTTGCAGCCACAGTAAGTGATCAGATAGAATGCGTCAAGTGATCAATTTACTGTGATTTTATTGGAGGTTCATTTTTTATTCAGAATGAGAGCGTGCTGTAAAACACAGACGCTCTCTTGTTATTTTTACTATTGCGGTTATTTTAGCGTACTACCGTAACAGGTGTTCCAATCGATATGAATTTTTGATTCAACCATTTTGCATCATCAAAAAAGAGTCGAACACAACCATGGCTATCGTTGTAACCAGGCAAAGTCGAACCGTGTAATGCAAACCCACCTTTAAAATGCATGCAATAAGGCATGGGTGCACCACCATTAGTTTCGATGGGAAATTTTGATGAGACGCATCCAGGACCTTGTTTGCGATATACTTTGAACTTACCGGTGACAGTTGAGCAGCCACGACCGATATCAGGGCAATATCCTTTACCGCCAGAAATCGGACCCCAATAAACCAACTGGCCTTCTGTATTGTATGCACCAAATGCCTGTTGACTTAAGCTCACTAGCAATAATTTGTGACCATTTGTATCGCGATGCAATGGGAATGGTGATAAGTCGGTTATATTTACGTGATTTAAATTGGTGGGCACCACGATCCATGATCGATACTTTAGTGGCATATTGGTGCGATTCAGGCGTTTGACCATTTCGCGATCTCGTTGATCTGGAAAGAGTTTTTTCCATGTTTGACCGCGACTGATTTTGATGCATTTGAACCCTGGATAGCTACATAAGTGTGCACCGTAGTATCGCTGTGCAAAAGCGGGTGAACTTAATCCTGCAATCAGGATGGCTGTGGCGCATATTGAAGTAATAATCACTTTTTTCATAATCAACCCCTTTAGTCTGGTGACTAAAAAATCCTCTAGCTTTGAGTATAGTTAACATTTTCAATATTGCTGCTAATCTATTGATTGTAACTAAAAATAGGTCGTAATTTTCGCATTTTCACCTAAATAAGATTGATTATATTTTGTACAGATCATAATGTTTTAATATTACGTTAAGCTTCGTTTCTTATAATGAATTTAAGTTTTTTTACATTGTAGTTTTGACGGCATTATTGGATGAGGAGTTTTTTGAATGTCATTATTTTCGGAAACCATGGCAAAAGCGATTAGCGAGTACCGTTTATTGTTGCGTCGTTACTTGAATCAAGTCGAGCGTATGACAAAATTACAAAAATTGAGATTGCGTGATTCTGATATCTTCAAAAATGACTTGGCTTTGTATCAAGTTGGAAACGCCATCATCGCTGATATTGAAGCGCATATGATGATTCCAGACAAAGGCTATTATTCTTATTCTGGTATTAAACAGTTTTGTGAATTTTTAAAAGATTACTTATCTCATTATCGCGTTGAAGGTGATCAAGTTGTGCATCGTGCGCAAAAGGCATCGCGTGCTTTGCTTGACGCAATTCAGCTTGCCGGTCTGCCACGTGAAAAATTGAGTGAAACAATCACAACACAATTGTTTGAATGCAATAAAACCATTGTAGATAATGGATCTGAAGAGCAGTGTGAGTTGCAAATGCAATTGTTAGCGCGTCAGCAAGCACAAAATCCAGGGTTTTATACTCGTATTATTGCGCATCTTGAGTCGTTGCTACATTCTCGCGAGACACAGCAAGCCCAAGCCGCTTAGTAGCGCCTATTAAAACAGGAACGGTATTTCTTTCTGTGTAAATTGAGTACAATATAAAAAAAATATTTTAATTACTTGGGGAAAAATCATGGATGATTTCGACCAGCACTGCCCTTTTATCCCCTTTGCGCGGGCTATTTTAGCGGAGCCTGAGTTACATCCATCAGTACATCATCTTCAACATCAAAGTGGATTCAATACGAATATTATTTTATATTTGCTGTGGCTTGCTAAAGCGCGTTATGGTCGTTTAACTAAAAAACAAATCCAATTAGCACAATCGCAAATTTTATTATGGCATCAACGGGTGATTGCTGAGTTAAAGTATACGCATGCATTGGTTGCTGAGATTTCAGATCCCGTGGCGATTAATATTAAGCGTGCGTTACAAAATGAAATTATGAAAGCGCATGTGATTGAACAAAAAATGTTGTTTGAAACAAAGTTAAAAGTACAAGTTTTGCGTAGATCGTTTCGACAACAGCTGGTAGATGCGGCAATCAGTATTATGCATTACTGCGAATTAAAAAATGACCCGTTGTTTGAGGAAGATCAATTTGCTTTCTTACAGTTATTTTGTTTTGTTTTTAATGAAAGCGATCGATTGGATATTGAAAAACAAATTAAAAAGTGTTTTTCACAAATCGGCACAATTCTGTCTCAGCCCGCTCAAATGATGTGGGAAGAATTTTAATATGATATTATGATTTCGATCATTTTCGACAGGAAGATCGCAATGAAAATGCAACGCATTATGTTTTTGAGTATGTTGTTGAGCTTGGTTGTTTGTTTGACGGCCTGCCATCATAAACTTCATTATTCAAGTTATATTGAAAATCCAACCGTATCAAACTTAACTGGTGATCAGCAAAAGCTGTTATTGGGTATTGAGCGTTCTGGAATTCAAGTTATTAAACAAGGCGTGATATTTACATTTGTAATTTCGACTGATTGTTTCTTTTCAAAAGACACGCGTGCCTTAAAGTCAAATCGTGAGCAAACCCTGGATCGTCTGGCGCAGTTTTTGAATAGTTATGTGCAATATTTTGCTCGACCAAGAATTACAGTGGCTGGATATACCGATACAACCTGGTTGTATCCCGCGCGCGACTTATTATCATTGCATTATGCAGAAACCATAGCGACTTTTTTGCGTGAAGATGGTTTGAGCTCAGATGCTATTGTTGTGTTAGGTCAAGGTGATGCTAACCCTATTGCTAGCAATCATTATCCAATGGGAAGAACATTTAACCGTAGAGTCGTCATTACGGTTCATTAGCAGATTTAAACACGTCGATGAGTTGTTGCATCACTTGTCCGCGATGACTAATGCGGTTTTTTTCTGCGGTAGATAATTCTGCTGCAGAGCATTGATGTGTTGGTACATAAAAAATGGGATCATAACCAAAACCATTTTCTCCAGCGGGTTCAAATAAAATGGATCCTTCCCATACACCGTGACAAATAAGCGGAACAGGATCATTTTCTGTTTCAACTAAAGCTAAGACACAATGATAAGCTGCAGTACGATCAGCTTCTTCAATATCTTTTAACTCAGTTAATAATTTTTGATTACGTTCTTCGGTGGTCGCTGTTTTGCCTGCATAGCGCGCGGAAAAAATACCAGGTGCACCATCGAGCGCGTCAACCACTAAACCAGAATCATCTGCTAGCGCAGGCATTCCAGATATTTTTGCGGCATGGCGTGCTTTTAAGATGGCATTTTCAATAAATGATTTGCCTGTTTCTTCTGTATCTTCAATGTTAAATTCAGACTGCGGAATCCACTCAATGGGTAATTTTTTAGAAAGGGCGATAATTTCCTGAATTTTTCCAGGATTAGACGAAGCAAGTAAGATTTTCAATTTTTCTGAATTTTTCATTGGATGGTATCCCGGACATTAAAAAAAGAACGCCATTATATACTGGTTTAACTTTAGGATGCGAACGGATTATGTAAAATGCCAGACCCTCGCCAGCTAGTGTCATTTGTAGTTTGTTGATACTTTAGAGACAGGACTCAGGCAAAGATAGGCTAAAATTCGTGCCCTAAAGTTAAACCAGTATATAATGCGACAGTCATTTTTAGGTGGTTAGGTCTTTTTTTATACAGGGTGTTTGATGTTGGTAAGATTTTTCTCAATATTACAGCGACGTAGTGAATGGCTCGCATTATTTTTTTTGACCACTTCCTTTTTTGTGTCGCAGATTTCAGTGTCATTAACTTCTGTTGCGTACACAGGGGCGTTTCTTTTTGCGATGTTGGCTGGGCAGTGGCAAGACCGCTGGGATCGCATTAAGCAAAACCCAGGTATTTTAAGTTTTTGGTTGTTATTTTCGCTTTTTATTTTGGGTATATTTTATTCTACTTCATCAGGACATCAAATTTTTCATGATTTGCAAAAACGCCATTGGATGTTAATGACGCCTATATTGATGAGCGTCATCAGAGATGAGCGCTGGCGTCAAAGAATGGTTAATGTATTTTTAGGTGTGATGCTGATCACATTAATATTGGGATTTGCAAAGTGGGTTTTTAATTTTGATTTACTGGCTCAATTTACCTCTCATGGAACGGGTGATAGAGCCAATCCATTTATGGATCATATTGTGCAAAGTGTTGCGATGAGTATTGCTGCATTTATATGTCTCTATCGCTTTTTATTTTTGAAAAAAAATCGCGTTTTTTATATCATTATTTTTTTATTAATGGCTTTCAATATCATGTGTTTGAGCACAGGAAGAACAGGGTATGCTGTGTTTTGTTTGATGTTATTTTATATTGGCATTATTCGATTCGGCTGGAAAGGCGTTATTGTTGCAGCATTACTGGGTACGATGATGCTCACTTCTTCTTATCTTGTTTCAACTAATTTTCGTACGCGCATACAAGCAATGGTTCAGCATTATGAACACTATGATCAGCTGAAGGTGATCACTTCGATTGGTCAGCGTGTTGAGATGATGTCTATTGCTAAAAAAATGATTGTGCGTCGTCCTTGGTTTGGTTATGGCACGGGCGGTATTCGTGCGCAGTTGCCCATCGTTGTTCCAGCAAATGAGCGTATATTTAATCCCTCAATCAATTATGTGGAATCCATTTATCTCAATTTTATGTTGGAATTTGGGGTGTTTGGTTTGATCGTGTTTTTTATTGCGATGGGCATGCAAATTAAAATGACTTTTGCGTTACCACATGAGTATCGTTGTTTGATGCAAGTAGTGCTCGCTTCGATTTTATTTGGCGGATTATTTAATATGTTTTTCGCATCATTTCCAATTATGCATTTGTATTCGCTATTTGCTGCACTGTGTTTCAGTGCAAAATTATCGTTGCCTCAACCAGTGCGCCAATGAATCAACCCATATTGCATTTGCATTTAAGCAAGGAATGAGATGAAACTTCTCACCCCCTAGTTTTATCCATTGCGCGCGTAATCGGATATTGATTTCTTCGAGTGTTTCGATGCAATCTGCAACAAATGAAGGACAGGCAACAGATAAGTTCTTAATATTTTTTTTACGTAATTCCACTAATACTTGATCTGTGTAAGGCCCGATCCATTTCGCTAGCCCAAGCCGCGATTGAAAGCTTACTTGATATTGCTCAGGTGATAATTTTAGTGTCTGCGCAATTTTTTTTGCAGTTTCATAACACTGTGCTTGATAATTATTATTTGGATCAATTTGGCGTTTTGGCAAACCATGGTAGCTTAGTAATAAAAAATCAGTTGGATTTTTTGCTAATGATTCCTGAATCAGAGATGAAATAGCATGAATGTAAAAATCATCTTGGTGAAAATTATTAATAATATAGGATCTGGATTCAAGATTTTTTTCTCGAAGCGTAGATAAAGCACAGTCAATAGCTGATTGAGATGTTGCTTTTGCAAACTGTGGAAATAAGGGTAACACAATTATTTTTTGACATTGTTTTGATTCCAGTATTTCAATTGCGCTTTGGATACTGGGGTTTTTGTATCGCATGCCAAGTGCAACAAAAAAATCATCACCCAATTTTTTTTGTAATGCATCACGTAACACCATGCTGTTTACCAACAAGGGTGACCCTTGCGTCGTCCAGACTTGTTGATAAGCATGAGCAGATTTTTTAGGACGTCTGGGTAAAATAATCTTTTGAACCAGTAAATTGCGCAAAAAAGTGGGCAATGTGATGACATAAGGGTCAGATAAAAACACATTTAAATAATCACGCACCGCTTCTTCTGTTGGTGCGTCGGGCGTGCCGAGGTTAATTAATAAAATACCAATCATATTACCCCCGTTACAAATCTGGGAATGTCTGATAAATCACGATGGTTTTGAATATCATGAAACCCACTGTTTCTAAAAATAGTGGCAACCGCATTTGCTTGATCAAAACCATGTTCGATCACTAATGTACCATTTTTTGCCAGGTGGTTTTTTGCTTGCGTTACAATTTTTCGAATATCGTTTAACCCGTCAGCACCAGCAGTCAGTGCGGTTTGTGGTTCAAATTGTAAATCATTTAAATGCGCATCTTGTTGTGCGATGTAAGGGGGGTTAGAAACAATCACATGATAATGATGTTTAGGTAAAGCGTTATACCAATCTCCAAGGTATAACGATACATTTTTCACGCTATGTTTCACGATATTTTTTTGTGCGATCGCTAATGCTTCTGCTGATTGATCGGTTGCATCAATATGCCAGTTCTTTTTTTCTAGTCCTAAGGCAATTGCGATGGCGCCGGTTCCAGTGCCTAAGTCAGCCAATTGTAACGCATCGGTTGTTGGAAAATGATACAGTATCCATTCGACCAAACATTCTGTTTCAGGTCTTGGAATGAGCGTGTCGTACGATACTATTAAATCCATTGTCCAAAAAGGCTGTGTGCCAAGCAAATAGGCAATGGGTTCGCCTTTGCATCGACGATGAATGAGTGAGTTGATAAGTTGTACTTCTTCATTTGATAATTCATTGTTAAAACTTAATAGTAATGCCGCGCGTGATTTTTTAAGCGCATGCATTAATATTAAATCAGCGTCGAGTTGCGGAGAGTGAGAAATGGCAGATAATTTTTTTAAGATGATCTTTTTGTGTTCTAGTAATTTCATTTTTCTGTCGCGCCAAAATAGAGCGTATTTTATTCGCCAAGCTCTGCTAATAATTCTGCTTGTAGTTCACGCGTGAGTGGGATGATCACCGCATTGAGTTTTCCGTCTATTACATCATCTAATTGATAGAGTGTTAAATTAATTCGATGATCTGTGATGCGGCCTTGTGGAAAATTATAAGTCCGAATGCGTTCGGAGCGATCACCGCTACCAATTAAACTTTTTCGATGCGCGGCTTGTTCAGATGCTTGTTTACTTTGTGCTTGATCAAGTAATCGTGATGACAGCAATGACATTGCGCGTGCCCGATTTTTATGTTGTGAGCGTTCATCTTGACACTCTACTACCAATCCGCTGGGAATGTGTGTAATGCGAATTGCGGAATCTGTTTTATTGACGTGTTGTCCGCCGGCACCTGATGCGCGAAAAGTATCAACGCGTAAATCAGCGGGGTTAATTTTAATTTCATCAATTTCATCTTGTTCGGGTAAAACGGCGACGGTGCAAGCAGAGGTGTGAACACGACCTTGTGTTTCTGTTTTGGGGACGCGCTGGACACGGTGTGCGCCAGATTCAAATTTTAATTGAGAGTAAACCCCTTGACCTTCAATGCGTACGATAATTTCTTTGAATCCGCCTTGTTCACCTTCGTGTGCAGAGATGACAGAAAATTGCCAGCCTTGATTTTCAGCAAAACGACTGTACATTCTGAATAAATCACCTGCAAAGATCGCTGCTTCGTGTCCGCCTGTTCCAGCGCGAATTTCTAAAAACACATTGCGATCATCGTTAGGGTCTTTGGGTAATAATAATAGTTGTAATGTTTCGTTTAGTTTTTCTTGTGCTGCTTTAAGTTGTGATAATTCTGTTTGTGCTAGCGCTTGTAATTCAGTATCACTGTCTTCTAGCATCTCTTGTGCGGAAGTAATGCCTGCTTCGTTGAGTTCGTATTGTAAAAAGCACTGCACAATCGGTTCGAGTTGTGCATATTCACGGCTCAGATCTCGAAATTTATTTTGTTGATCAATAATTAAGGGATCGCTGAGCATCGCCCCGATTTCACGATAACGATTCGATAAAGTCATTAATTTTAATTTAAGCGATTCTTTCATAGCCGGCTATTATACTGAATTTAAAGAAATATGCGACAGGACTTACTCTAACTCGAAAAATGCTTTGATGTTTTGAAACAAGTCGCATTGTTCTTCAGACGCAGCTTCACGCAACTTGATGGTGGGATGATGCATGATTTTATTAATTAAATGATGCCCAAATTGCTCGAGCACCAAGCTTGGGTTGTGACCTTGTTGCAATTGACGTAATGCTTTTTCTTGTTCGATTTGCCGGATTTTTTCTAATCGATCGCGATACTCTGTGATGACATGTCTCGCATGAAACACACGCATTTTTCGGTGAAATTGATTGGCTTCTGCTTCAATCATGATTTCAGCGCGTTTTGCTGCTTCTTGTCTGTTATTAAGATTGTCACCTAGTATTTTTTGCAAGTCATCGATATTGTATAAATGGACGTGATTGAGTGCTGCCACTTCAGGTTCAATATCGCGTGGAACGGCTAAATCAATTAATAATAAGGGTGTTTGCCTTTGTCTTAGGGTGCTTTCTATTAATCCTTTTCCAATCAAAGGTAATTGACTTGCGGTAGCTGAGATGACAATGTCTGTTTCTTTTAACTGTGCAGGAATATCCTGAATGCGAATTGATTTTGCGCCTACCGTTTTAGCAATACGTTCTGATTTTTCTAAGGTGCGATTAGCAATGGTAATGTTTTTTACGCCTAAGTTATAAAAATATTGTGCGATTAATTCAATTGTTTCGCCCGCACCAATAAATAAAATACGTTGATTTTCTGGTTGGGTATAAATTTTTTTTGATAGCTGTGTAATGGCATAAGCTAATGTAACCGGGTGTGCGCCAATATCCGTTTCTGTTCGCACCAATTTACTGGCGAAAAAAATAGCGGGAAACACTTGGCTTAGTAATGTACCCACTGCACCCGCATGTTGTGCAATAAAATAAGCTTGTTTCATTTGTCCTAGTATTTGCGGTTCGCCCAATATCATGGAGTCTAATCCACTCGCTACACGCATCATGTGTCGTACAGCATGAATATCATCTAATTGATAGCAGTATTGACTTAGGTTGCCACTACCAAATAATTTTTCTTGCATGAGCCATTCTAGAATAATGTGAGTTTGCGTTGTGTCAGTGTAAATTTCTGTGCGATTGCAAGTGGATAGGATAACTGCTTCGTTGACGGTGTTGTGCGCAATGAGATTTTGTAATGCGTTGGGTAATTGAGTTTCATCAAAAACCAATTTCTCGCGTATGCCAATGGGCGCTGTATGATGATTTATTCCATATACTAATAAAGACATAATGATTACCCGTTTATTTTGCGCCATGATACAACGTTCAAATTGAGAATCCAAATGGACGTAATGACTACATTGGGTATATACTTTCTCGAACATAAAAAATACAGCGGAATGTGATGATGACTTTTAAAAAATACTTATTAATCATAACAATTGGCACGGCATTTTTATTGTCGGGTTGTGCAACCCTAAAAGCGCCCCGGTCATCTTGGGCTTTTGAAAAAAAATCACCCGCAGTACGTCAGGCAGCATTAGCAAAAATAAAGTTTTGGATGATTGATGGGGCATTTGGAATTAAAAGAATAGGTTATCAGCCGGTGATCGCCAATTATAGATGGCAACAATTTAATCAAGGATATCGTATTCATATTGTCTCATCGTTGGGTTTATATAGTGCTGAAATTTATCGCGCAAAAAATAAGGTAACGCTATGGAAAAATGGTACGCATGCCATGACAGCACATACACCAGAAGGGTTGATGCACAAAGCATTGGGTTGGTCGTTACCATTGAGTGAGTTAACGTATTGGATTAGGGATATGCCGGCGCCGCAAAAGCAGGGTACTTATAAAGTACGTTACGATGATTTCGGACATTTAACTGCATTGCAACAAGATGGCTGGACGCTGCATTATGGTTCGTTTATTACAAAAGATGATATTGATCTGCCGCAAGCAATTGTGATGGAGCGATACAATATGTCAGTAAAAATTGTCATAAAGACATGGACATTGCCAATGCATCCTTTAAAGATGCCTGATATGGTTATGTAAAAAATATTTGTAGTGTGCGAGTGACGTACAAAAAATGCAGCGCTGCTTTTAAATAGCTTAGAAAATAAAAATTTATATCTTCAAATGGATAGTTTGTTTGACACGGAAAAAGAAGTGCGTAAAATAGCGATCCATTCATCTGTTTTTTGGGGTGTCGCCAAGTGGTAAGGCACCGGGTTTTGATCTCGGCATTCCTAGGTTCGAATCCTAGCACCCCAGCTTATTCATCTGAATACATGCATTGTCTCTTACTCATCTGCTTTCAAATGTGTTATATTTTTCGAGCTAAATTAAACTGAAATTAAGCAGAAGGATTTTTTCCGTGGCTGAAGTGAAAATTTTTGGTGGTACAGCAACACCCATATTAGCAGAGCGTGTTGTAGAGTATATGGGTATGACGTTGGGCAAAGCCATGGTGGGTACTTTCAGTGATGGTGAAACACGCGTTGAAATTCAAGAAAATGTGCGTGGTCGAGATGTTTTTATTATTCAATCTACTTGTGCGCCATGCAATGACACCTTGATGGAATTGCTTTTAATGGCGGATGCGTTGAAACGTGCATCAGCCCTCAGTATCACCGCAGTGGTTCCTTATTTTGGTTATGCAAGACAAGATCGTCGTGTGCGTTCATCGCGCGTTCCTATTTCTGCAAAAGTGATTGCAGATATGATTGCGAAAGTGGGCATTACACGTTTAATTACTGTGGATTTACATGCGGATCAAATCCAAGGATTTTTTTCTATTCCGGTTGATAATGTTTATGCCAGTCCTTCTATCTTGGAACAACATGGGGCGCTAGTTGATTACCCTGATTTAACTGTTGTTTCGCCCGATGTGGGCGGTGTTGTGCGCGCGCGCGCCATTGCAAAACGGTTACATGATGTTGATTTAGCTATTATCGACAAGAGACGTCCTGCGCCAAATCAATCTCAAGTGATGAATGTGATTGGTCATGTAAAAGATCGTCATTGTCTCATTGTTGATGATATTGTTGATACAGCAGGTACGTTGTGTCACGCAGCAGCAGCGCTCAAAGATTTTGGTGCAAAAAAAGTGGCTGCGTATTGTACGCATCCTGTGTTGTCTGGTCGCGCGATTGAAAATATTGAGCAATCTCATTTAGACGCTTTAATCGTGACAGATACTATTCCGTTATCTGAAGCGGCGCAGCAATGTCATAAAATAAAGCAAGTGTCCTTAAGTGGCATGATTGCTGAAACGATCTCCCGTATTACAACAAATGAATCAGTCAGTTCGATGTTTGAGGATTAATGCTTAGTTTGGTCAGCAGATTGATACCATTTACATAACATCAGTATTTTTCAGAATAATGGGCTAGAGATAACAGGCAACTTCCGCTGGCAATTCTCAAATAAATCGCTACAATATCTGCTCTTTTTAAGAACTTAATTTATTTGGAGTACGTCATGTCAGTATCATTTGAATTTGAAGCAGAACCTCGTGTGGCATCTGGTAAAGCTGCTGCCCGTCGTTTGCGTTCAAAAGAAGATAGAGTGCCTGCAATTTTGTACGGCGCTGGCAAAGAACCGATGCCGATTAGCTTGTCTCACAACAAAGTGATTAGAGCGCTCGAGCACGAAGCTGTTTATTCGCACATCTTAACATTGAATATTGGAAAAGATGCCGAGAAAGTGGTGTTAAAAGCGTTGATGCGTCATCCAACGAAACCTAAAATTATGCACATGGATTTTTTGCGTATTAATACAAAAGAAAAATTATATATGCGCGTGCCATTGCATTTCTTGGGTGAAGCAAAAGCACCCGGCTTAAAAGAAGGTGGTGTGCTATCAAAATTAATCACCCATTTGGAAATTACTTGTTTGCCGCTTGATTTGCCAGAATATATTGAAGTTGATATTTCTGCGTTAGCAATTGGTGATTCGATTCATGTGGGCGCGATTCAATTGCCTGAAAGAGTAGTTTTAGAGCATGCAATTGAAGATGAAGAGCATGATCAAGTAGTTGTTAGCATTCACGAACCTCGTGAAGAAGAGCCAGAAGCAATAGCAGCGCCGGTTGCGGTTGAAACAGTGATTACGGGTCAGAAAGCAGCTGAAGAAGGTGATGACGCTTCGGGTAATGCAAAAGAAACTAAGAAACCAGAAGCTAAAAAATAATTATTTTTTAGGGGCGTGCATTGTCTCATCCAATTCGATGCGTTGTTGGCTTGGGAAATCCAGGCGCTGATTATGCTAAAACACGGCATAATGTCGGCGTTTGGTTTGTTGATTTTCTGGCAGCACAAGAAAATGTATCCTTGCGATTAGATAAAAAACTCCGTGGTTTTGTTGCTGAGTTTCTCTACCAAGATCAAAAATGTTTTTTGTTCAAACCAGCTACTTTTATGAATGAAAGTGGTTTGGCTGTTTCTGCATTTACCAGATTCCATAAAATTGATATATCCGAAATATTAGTGGCGCATGATGAGCTGGATTTTGATGCGGGCATTGCAAGATTAAAATTAGGTGGTGGTCATGGTGGCCATAACGGATTGCGCGATATTATGGCGCATTTATCCGCTGATTTTTATCGTTTGCGTTTGGGTATTGGTCATCCGGGTGATCGAGATCAGGTAACGGATTATGTGTTAGGAAACCCCGGTCGTGATGATCGTATCGAAATTATGAAAGCGATTGATGAATCTGCGAGTGTGATGCCGGATTTATTTTCTGGAAAAATACAACGCGCGTTTCATGCATTGCATTCGTAGCTATATAAAATTGATTGGAGTTAAGTCATGGGTTTTAAATGTGGCATTGTTGGTTTGCCTAATGTGGGTAAATCAACTTTATTTAATGCGCTAACCAAAGCAGGTATTGCGGCAGCAAATTTTCCGTTTTGCACAATTGAACCAAACGTTGGTATTGTTCCTGTTCCTGATCTACGTTTAGAAAAAATTGCGGTGATTGGAAAATCACAACAAGTTGTGCCAACTACGGTGAAATTTGTTGATATTGCGGGGTTGGTTGCCGGCGCATCTAAAGGTGAAGGACTGGGCAATCAATTTTTAGCAAACATACGTGAAACACAAGCAATCGTGCACGTTGTGCGTTGTTTTGATAACGATGATGTGATTCATGTCTCTGGAAAAATAAACCCCTTGTCTGATATTGAAGTGATTAATTTGGAATTAGCGCTCGCTGATTTGGATTCTGTTGAAAAAGCATTATTAAAAAATAAAAAATCAGTTAAAAATAATGAAAAAAATGCAAAAGAAACTGATGAATTGTTAATGCGCGTGCAAAAACAATTAAGCGATGGTAAACCAGTGCGCGCTTTGCTATTAACAGATGAAGAGAAAGCTTTATTAAATCCGTTTCAATTTTTAACAGAAAAGCCTGTTTTATATGTTGCGAATGTGGATGAGGCGGGATTGAATGGCAATGCTTATTTTGATGCTGTGAAAAAATTGGCAGAATCGGAGAATGCAAAAATTGTTTTGATTTGTGCGGAATTTGAATCACAATTGATTGATTTGTCTGACGATGAAAAAAAAGAATTTATGGAAAGTGCGGGTATTTCAGAACCAGGATTGAATAAATTAATTCGTGCTGGTTATGAGCTATTGGGATTGCAAACGTATTTTACAGTAGGTCCCAAAGAAGCGCGCGCATGGACGATTGAAAAAGGATTCACTGGTCCACAAGCAGCCGGCGTGATTCATACTGATTTTGAACGTGGATTTATTAAAGCAGAAGTCATTGCTTATGAGGATTATACCCAATACAACGGTGAAGCGGGTGCGAAAGTTGCTGGTAAATGGCGACAAGAAGGCAAAGATTACATTGTCAAAGATGGCGATGTTATTTTATTTCGATTCAATGTGTAGGAAAGACCTAGGCCCTGATTATCATCAGTGCCTAAATCAAATGTTACCGTCTCCGTTCGCGATAGTTAAAAAAATCGCTGTTTTGCAAACATCATCATGGGTAGTAATACCAAAATATACAAGCAACATACGCCCGCATAAGCAAGCGCATGAATAAAAATAGAAGGGTTGATCACTACAATTAATACGGGTGGCAATAAAGCAAGTAAGGCAACTAAGTATCTTTGTTTTCCATGTTTTTTGCGTTTCAACCCATCTGTTAATGTATCAAATAATGAAGTTGTGACGCTTAAAAAACCGGTGATTGAACAAATTGAAATAAAGGCGATACTGATCGATTGCACAATCACATGATGTGTGAGCGAAGCAATGTCTTTCATCAGCAATGAATTGGTATTGGGTGAATTATTCATGGCCATTAATCCGTGTCGTGATAATGCACCATGAATTGCCATAATCCAGACAAAATATAAGATAGGTGGGATAAGACTACCAATAAAAAATACACGGGTAAGTTTTTTCCGATCATTATTTAAGTAATCGCGAATGCTCGGTAAAATGGATGCATATCCAAATGAGGTAATGACAACTAACCAGGCGCTGCCACTCCAATGCCAATCGCCTGCTGCTAAGTTATGCAAATGGGAAAAGGGGATGACTGATCCAATTAGTACAAAACAAATGACAAACTTCGCACTCATTAAAAAACGATTAGCAATATCAACAGAATGAATACCGCTGTAGACAATGCTGCCGAGCATAAGTGCAGCTAGTGTGGTTGCAAGCCAACGGGGTATGAATAAGTGCGTATCTTGTAATAATATTTTTAGTAAATCACCGCTCGCGCTCAAATAGGCGCAAATTAAGCTGTATAACAACATCAAATAAACAAACCATGTTACGATTTTTGCAAAATGACCTAACGTGGCTTCTGACATTGAAATGAAATTTGCACCTGCTGGCATGGTCATGTTTACTTGCAGCAAACACCATGCGCCTAGCGTCATGATTAACCATGATGACAGCAACATAATTGAGGTGAGTGCAAAATGAAACTCAGCAGTTACGATAGGTAACCCCAGCATACCAGCTGCGATGCAGGTACCTAAAATTAAATAAATAGAACCAAATTGTTTGAGCATGCTTTTTCTCCGCAGAAATTTTTTTGGCGGTTAAGATGAAAAGGTTGAAATGAGTTAGAGAAAAAATGATATGCCCTTTTTTATTGGGCATAAAAGTGATAAAACGCAAATGCGGTGTGTCTGGGGATAGTGGATTGTGTGAGTTTAGTTTGCATGAAAAAATCCAAAAATCATTATTCATCGACATTAACGAAATTTTAAAATAATTGCAAGATGGTTTATCTGTACAACTGATTGTTAAGAATCAGATGAGCAAGTGTTAACGCTGTTGTGGTGTGTTAAATAAAAAAGTGGGTGTTAACTGTGACAAACCAGTTATCTTTATGGATCACAGAAACGAGTAAAATCATTATTGCTTGACAATGATACTGCGAATCGGGAAAATTCGTTCTCAAATTGGCTATGTAGCTCAGCTGGTTAGAGCACGGCATTCATAATGCTGGGGTCGGTGGTTCGAGTCCACTCATAGCCATATCAGATATTAAAAAACGCGCCAATGAATAGCGCGTTCAACGTATTTTCTTATCAAGAATTTCTTAATGTAATGCTGGGTCTTTTCTCTGCGTTGCTTCTATCTTCGTTGTTGTGTTTTTTCCAGATGCTGTTAAATCTTGCTACGCGTTGGGCTGTTTCTTGTTGAATAGTTGGTTTTTTTGATACGGTTTGTTGAGCTGCATTGGGGAGAATTCCCTTCAGTACGCTTTCTACAAATTGGCGTGCGACTGTATCTGTATCCGCTGAGGGTGCTTTTGGTGTAGTGGTTAAATCATTGGCAGAGCGATCTGCATCATTTGGGTCCATGTGTCTTTTTAAAGCAATTGGAGTTTGTTGTGCCTGAAAAAGTGACAGCGGCATTGCTTTAGCTTTTTCTCTGATGTGTTTACCCATAAATACCTCCTGGTTAGTTGAACAATCCTTTTTTTATGACTGACATGATGGCACATGTCCTTTATCAGCATACCGAGTAAAGTGATTATTGGACAGGGAGACGTGGTGTTAAAATCTCCTCAAACTCATTTTCTGGGTTAGTATCAATATCTACCCATCCATCCTTAATGGAAGCATTTGTTTGTTTTTGCATGTTCGAAAGCAGTTTAAACAACTGAGCTTGGTTGGCGTTGATTTTTTCTCTTTTGGTTGTTTCTTCACTTTTTAAGCGGTCTTGCGCATCAGCATGACGTTTTTTTACTTCTTTTTCAGTCAGTTGTCTTACCGCAGATTCAGTTGTGCCGAGTATTTCAAGATCATAGTGTTGCCTGTTTTCGATTTTGCTGCGCTCATCTTCTTCGTCTATTTCAAGTATGATGATTTGAAAGGTGTTTTTCAAAGCATTAAAAAGTCTCATATCACATTCCTTGTGAGTCAAGTTGTCAAATTATTAGCATACGCATAAATTTTATTTTTGTAAAAAGAGCGGCAGATCGTTTGATTGTCCTGAGGCAATGGTCATTAGTTTGTTTTTAATTAAGGCGCATTGATCAATTGTATTAATACCCAAGCTACGAATTACATTAGATGTGGTTGTGTCGAGCGCAAAAACCTCTTTTAATAATCGCATAGCGTAAATCACATTTGTATTTTCTGTTTTTCGCCAACGTGTGTAACGACGTAGTATGCGTAATTCACCGATATTTTTTTTCTTTTCGCGCGCCTGAGTTAATATATCAGTTAAGCATGCTGCATCCATTAACCCTAAATTGACACCCAATCCAGCGAGCGGATGGATGGTGTGCGCAGCATCACCTGCTAATGCAAAATGATCAACCGCATATTCTTCAGCGTGCCGCATCGTTAAAACAAATTGTGAGCGATCTGAGATGACTTTGAGTTTTCCCAGTTTAAAATCCAGCGCTTCAGTCAGTGCTTGTGAAAAATCAGCGTCTGTTTTTTGCATTAACGCATCACTCACAGGGTGATCTGCAGACCAAACCAGTGCTGTGTGATGTTGATTTTCTAGTGGCAGTAATGCCACAGGACCCGATGTTAAAAATTTTTGATAAGCAGTGTGATGATGTGCAAGGTGTGATTCAATAACAGCAATAATTGATTTTTGTTGATAAGATCGAATTTGTGTATCAATTTGCATGTGTTTGCGTACGCAAGAGTTCGCACCATCAGCACCCACAATTAAATTCGCTTCAATTTTTTCATGATTGTTTAACGTTATTATAATTTGATTATTTTCGTGAACAAATTTTTCTGGAAAATTCGGCGTGTAAAAATTAATGTCCACTAATTTTTTATATAATGACTCAATGATAATATGATTGGGAACAATCCAACCCATTTGTGTGCGATTTATTTCAGCGCTGTCAAAATGTAGATTCGCATTTTGGGTATGATCCCATATTTTCATTTCAAATAAAGGCGTTGCATGGGGTGATATGATTTTCCAGATATCAAGATAATCGAACAGTTGTTGAGAAGTGTTGTGGATAGCGGAAACACGTCCGCTTAATGCATCATGAGTAAATCGCATTTCTTTTGCTTCAACAACAGCGACTGAAAAATGATTTTTGGAAAGTAATGCAGCCAATGATAATCCGACCATGCTGCCACCGATAATCACCACATCATATTTATTCATGATGACCTCGCAAAAAACGGGGCAACTTTTCGGCAATACCCATGGTGCGTTTGGCTAATTTATTTTTTATAGGGGCAATTAAATTGGTTGCAAGCAATCCCAAGCCGCGCGCATGGCTAATAAAGGGCAGTTCAAATAACGACACCCATTGATGCGTAATTTTAAAAATAGCCTGTTGGTGTTTTGCAGCAGTTGTTTCATATTTTTTTAAATAAACAGAAGAACCTAGTTTTTCATTATTTTTTAAAGCTTCATTTAACGTATCACAAAGAATAGCGATATCATGCAGTGCTAAATTAAAACCTTGCGCTGCAACCGGATAGATTGTGTGTGCTGCATTGCCAATTAACAGGGCGGATTGGGTTATTTGTTTTTCAGCAATGATAGTTTGTAAAGGAAATTGTGTTAATTTTTTGGCATCAATAATACATAAACGCCCATCAAATACATCTTGCAAAAAGAATAAAATATCTTTTTCAGTCCACGCATTTATTTTTTTTGCAATGCGAGGCGTAATGGTCCATACCAATTGAGCGCAATTTTTTTCAAATAAAGGCAAAACAGCAAGCACACCCCATTGCGTAAAGCGTTCGTAAGCAGTGTGATGATGATGTTGAGATAAAGTAAGTTGGTAAATTTGCGCAACGTCAGCGTGATCTTTTTTGGTATGTGCAATCTTTAATAAGTCACGACAATGAGAATGTGTGCCATCCGCAGCAATAAATAAATCAGCATGAATTTCTTTTTTTTCAGCGAGGGTTTGAATTGTAATGTTTGCGCCTTGATCATCTTGTTTTATTGTTTCAACAGATTGAATGGGTGTGATTGTGATATGCGGATGTGAATTTATTTTTTCATATAATGCAGACTGTAATTTTGCAAAAGGGACAACAAAACCCAGCGCGGGCACTTTTTCTTCTTGTGCTGAAAAATGGGTAAAGCCCAATCTGTTTTTTTCAGAAACATGGACTGATAAAATGGGACAGGCAAATTTTTCTAATTTATCCCACACGCCAATGGCATTTAAAATACGGTAACTGCCAAAAGACAATGAAAGCGGTCGTGATGGTGTTGTTGATTGCGTGAACAGTTCGGGCAAATGGGTTTCAAGCAATTCAATTGAAACGAATTCATTTGCCATGCAAAGCGCAAAGCTTGTGCCAACTAATCCAGCGCCTGCGATGATAATCTTATTTTTTATTTTTTCAGTTGCCATGATGTACGGTTTATTTTTTTAAGTGGAGATATGGTAACATAAAATAAATAATTCGTATTTTTGAATAAGCGGTCAGTTAAGGGAAAAGTTATGATGCAATCGGTTTCCGAGAAATTAAAAAATTTACGTCAACAAATGTTGGATCATAAAGTTGATTTTTATTATGTGCCAACCCGCGATGCGCATAATAACGAGTATGTTCCTGATCATTGGCAACGCCGCACATGGCTTACTGGATTTACTGGTTCGTATGGTGAAGCACTGGTTGGATTGGAGCAAGCTTATTTGTGGACAGATCCACGCTATTATTTACAGGCATCATTAGAGTTAGATGCAAAACAATTTCAACTGATGAAGCAATTGCAAGGTGTTGCCGCACCCGTGAGTGCATGGTTGGGTGAAAATGCTTTTAAATCAACTGTTGGGGTTGATCCCAAATTAATTAGTATGGCGCAATCACAGCAATGGTCTTTGATTCTGTCACGCGTGCACGGAAAATTAACACCAATTCTAGAAAATTTAGTAGATCAAGTTTGGGTAGATCATGCTCCATTACAATTCAGTCCAGTGCGTCTTTTAGATTTAAAATACACAGGTCTTTCTGCAACAAAAAAATTAGAGCATGTACGTGATGCGATGAAAAAAATAGGCGTAGATGCTTTGGTTGTCTCGCAGCTGGATGAGGTGGCCTGGTTATTTAATATTCGCGGCAATGATGTACCTTACAATCCACTCGTTATCGCCTATGCCATTATTACAATGGAGAAGGCATTTTTGTTTGTGCATGCAGATTGTATTGCATCAGCTGATCATGTTTATTTTGAAAAAGAAAAAGTGACGATTCAATCTTATGATCAATTTGAGAATGCATTACATACTTTGGCAGGAAATGTGTGGGTTGATCCAGCCACAACAAGCTGGTGGGTTGCCTTACAATTATCAAAAGCATTTCTTGTTGAAAAAAAATCACCTATTTTATTGATGAAAGCAATTAAAAATAAAACAGAATTAAAAGGGATGCGTGAAGCGCATCGTATTGATGCCATAGCTGTTGTGAAATTTTTACAATGGATTGAAAATCATTGGCGTGATGGCGTAGATGAGATTTCAGCCGCGGATCAATTAGAAAAATTTCGTCGTGAAGACAAGCGTTGTTTGGATTTAAGTTTCCCAACTATTTGTGGTTTTGCGGATCATGGTGCGATTGTTCATTATCGTGCGTCCCCAGAATCAAAACATACCATTACCGATAAAGAAATGTTGTTGGTAGATTCGGGTGGGCAGTATTTTGAAGGTACAACGGATATTACTCGTACTATTCATCTTGGTGTGCCAACGCTGGAACAAAAAAAACATTATACATTGGTCTTAAAGGGGCATTTGGCTTTGAGGAACTCAGTATTTCCGGATGGTGCTTGTGGTGAGCATGTGAATACAATTGCGCGTATGCCATTGTGGGCGGCGGGTATGGATTTTGGACATGGCACGGGTCATGGAGTGGGATGTTATCTATGCGTGCATGAAGGACCTCAGCGGATTGCTTATGGTGCAACGGGTGTACCATTAAAACCTAACATGATTGTGAGTAATGAGCCGGGGTTATATTTTTCAGGAAAATATGGAATTCGCATTGAAAATTTATGTGAGATTGTTGAAAAAATAGCTGAAAAAGATTCTTTAACTGGTAATGGGCCGTTCTATGGTATGGCTGATTTAACAATGGTACCTTACGCTAGAAAATTAATTGATGTTGATTTACTTGCAACAGAAGAAATTGAATGGATTAATGCGTATCATCGTGATATTTATAATTTGCTTGAAAAAGATTTCTCAATTGAGGTTCGTAATTGGTTGAAAGAAGAAACGAAGCCATTATAATTTAGTAAATAATTTGATTTTCGGCTGTTAACATTTTATGCTCAATGTAATTCTATTCGGATGTCAGGGACGACTATGAACGCCACTGAATTAGATCATCTGGTAATGCAGGTAGATCATCTTATGCAGTTAATTGAAACGTTGCAGTTTGAGAATGCAGGGTTGCGACAAAAAATGGCCGTGCATATTCAAGAACGGTCTCGTTTACAAAATCAGCAAGATCGCATCGCAAAACAAATTAAACAGACAATTAAACAAATGAAGGAAGAACTATCATGAGTAGCATTGATCATATGACTGCCGTTACTATTCTTGATCGTACTTATCAAATTAAATGCCCTCCTGAAGAAGTTGCAAAGTTGCGGGAGTCCGCAAGTTATTTAAATGCAGAGATGAAAAAAAATAGTCAAGGCGCTCAGATTGGTAGTGTTGAGCGGTTAGCCATTGTTGCTGCGCTGAATATCACACATGAATTAATGGCTTTTAAAAATCAAAAAAATGCCTACATTGATGTGATGCACGAACAAATTAAATCATTGCAGCGACGCATCCAAAAATTTCTCGAGACAAAAGACGAAGTCACGGTATAATCTCAGCGTTCTTCGCAATGATGTTGCAGGCGAACGTATTCTGAACCGATACGTACATTTTAGGAAATGAACGGCCGTGTTGTGTGATTTTGCCTTGTGCAAAAACCTAATATGCAGTCACGCCATTTCCGCCCTGTCATAAAGGGTTCATAGATCGGCGTTTGTGATGTGATTGCGGAGAACCCATTTAAGCGATCCCATCGTATTTTCACGGAGCCACAGCATAAGCGAGCGACTCAAAATAAAATGGAAATAGCATCACTTCGTGAAACCATCCGCAATCATCGAAAAAAATTATCGCTTGAGCAAGTGAGTGATGCGTCTGAAAAATTGTCTAAAAAAATAATTGCATTGCCTTTTTTTTCAAGTAAAAAAAATATGGCGTTTTATATTGCAAATGAAAATGAAATTGATCCGAAAAAAATAATAGATCATGCTCGTGAATTAAAGAAAACAATTTTACTGCCCATTTTTTCGGGTCAAAATACGTTGACATTTTATGCGGTTGATAAAAAAACAACGTTTTTTAATAATAAATGGGGTATTGCAGAGCCTATAGTGTCATCGGATGATTTGGTTTTGCCAGACAAAATCGATTTATTTTTTGTTCCTTTGGTTGCATTTGATTCGCAGTGTAATCGCTTAGGACGTGGTTTAGGGTGTTATGACCATTACCTGGAATTTACTAAAGTGGCCACACATCATCAGCGACCTATTTTAATTGGTTTGGCTTATGAGTTTCAAAAAGTTGATAAATTAATCGCAACAAGTTGGGATGTGCCAATGGATTATGTGATAACAGAAAAAAATATATACCGTAATCTACGATAGCTCTATTTTTTTTTGCTCCGCAAAAAATAACCAACTAAAAACATAAGTAATAATACGGGAATTAAAATTGGAAATAGTAATGGAAATAAGGCGATGGCAGCAATCGTCCAAATTAAAACGAAAAAACCGGTGATAAAAATACCGATACCAGTGAAGATAAAAAATAATAAAGTAGCAGCGCAAATTAAAATAATAGAAGCAACCGCCATTCCCCATAAACCTGCTGAAACGGCAATGGTGATACCCAGCATGGGTAACAATAGATGCCATGTGATGACCAGCGCAAACATGATAATCAAAGTGATCAAAATGGCATTTTTAAGCGTTTTGTTTTTGTTTTTCTTGACAGCTTCTTGTTCCATGCGATTATATCTCACCAATTATTAATTTAGATTCAAGGATGATCTTATGGTATGCAAAGGAGTAATACAATACCGTATTTGATTTGAAATAAGGGTTTTTTATGTCAATGAATGCCAGTAATTCCTACACGATTCGCCTTTGTCTTCCACAAAATGGTAACACGCTTGCTGAGGTATTAGCCCTTATTAATCAATTAGGTGGCAATATTGGCGCAATCGATATTCTTAAAACAGAAGCAGACACAGTAACACGTGATATTACGATTGATACGCAGGGTGAAAAACATGCACAGGAAATTTATGATGCCTTAGGTAAAATCGAGCAAGTCACGTTGCGTCACATTTCTGATCGTACCTTTATGTTGCATTTAGGTGGAAAAATTGAAGTTCAGAGCAAGGTGGCTATTAATCACCGTGATGATTTATCCATGGTATATACGCCAGGTGTTGCACGTGTATGTATGGCAATTCATGAATCGCCTGAAAAAGCATTTAATTTAACAATACGAAAAAACATGGTTGCTGTCGTGAGTGATGGTACTGCTGTTTTAGGGTTGGGTGATATTGGCCCGCTTGCTGCGATGCCGGTGATGGAGGGTAAGGCAATGCTTTTCAAAAAGTTTGCAAATGTGGATGCCTTCCCGATTTGTTTGGCAACAAAAGATACGGAAGAAGTGATTCAGGCAGTCAAGATGATTGCGCCCAGTTTTGGTGGTATTAATTTAGAAGATATTGCAGCACCCCGTTGTTTTGAGATTGAAAGGCGATTGCGTGAAGAATTGGATATTCCTGTTTTTCATGATGATCAGCATGGTACTGCGGCTGTGATGACGGCAGCATTAATTAACGCGTTGAAATTGGTTCATAAAAAAATGGCTGATTTGAAAGTGGTTGTGAATGGAGTGGGTGCTGCAGGAACAGCTTGCACAAACATGTTGCTCAATTTAGGTGTGAAAAATATTGTTGGTTGTGATCGAAAAGGTGCATTAAACAAAGCACGGACTGATTTAGATAGCATAAAAAAAGAGTATGTATCACGTACCAATCCGAATCATGAAGCAGGGTCAGTGCATGATGTGATAAAAAATGCAGATGTTTTCATTGGATTATCAGCACCTAATACGTTAACTGTGGATGATTTGAAAAGCATGAACTCAGATCCTATTGTGTTTGCAATGGCGAATCCAGATCCGGAAATTTTACCTGAAATCGCGTTACCGCATGTTGCTATTATGGCAACGGGTCGCAGTGATTACCCGAATCAAATAAATAATTTGCTTGCATTCCCCGGCATTTTTCGTGGTGCATTAGATTGTCGTGCAAGTGATATTAATGCAGAAATGAAATTAGCAGCCGCCTATGCAATTGCGAATTGTGTTGATCCCAGTGCGTTATCACGCGATTATATTATTCCCAGTGTGTTTAATGCTGATGTTGCTTCTATGGTTGCTGCGGCTGTAATAGAAGCAGCGAAAAAAACGGGTGTTGCAAGAAAGTGATTTTTTAATGAAGTGAGCACGGATGCAAAGCACCACTTTACATATTTCAAAATTGAATGTGGCTTTTCAATCTAAGCTAGAAAAGCATATCGTGCTGCAAAATTTTGAATTAAATTTGCAGCGCGGATCTTGTATGGGTTTGGTTGGTGAGTCTGGCAGCGGCAAAACCATTTCTGCCTTATCGATTTTACAATTATTACCAAACAATGCGGTTGTGAGTGGCGGTAGCCAAATTATTTTTCGGCAACGCAACTTGTTGGATTTATCTGAAAAGCAAATGCGACAGGTGCGTGGAAAATATATTGGTATGATTTTTCAAGACGCGATGTCTGCTTTTAATCCAGTATTGACGATTGGTCAGCAATTACTAGAAGTCATTCAATTACATTTATTGTTTAAATTACGTGAAGCGAAAACGCGCGCGCTCAGCCTGTTAGAGTCAGTTGGCATTCAAGATGTGCTGCGGTGCTATCAATCCTATCCGCATGAGTTGTCAGGTGGTATGCGACAGCGTGCCATGATTGCGATGGCGGTTGCAGCTGAACCAGAAGTGATTATTGCAGATGAGCCAACTACAGCATTAGATGTTGCTATACAAAAACAAGTCATTGAATTATTAATGACGCTTAAAAATAAATCATGTGCTTTATTGTTTATTGGTCATGATTTGTCTGTTATTTCAAAAGTAGCTGATGATGTTACTGTTTTGAAAGAAGGTAAAATAGTAGAAAAAAATAATGCAAAACAGTTTTTTCAACAACCGCGGGCAGCCTATAGTCAGCAATTGCTCGATGCCATTTTATCTAAAAAACCACGTCAATTTGAAAATGGAAATGAAAATCAAAAAAAGATATTAAAAATTGAGCATTTGAAATTATATTTTCCTATTCGAGCAGGTCTTTTAAAGCGCGTTAAAAGCTATATTAAAGCGGTCGATGATGTGACATTTGATATTCGTATTGGGGAAACAGTTGCGTTAGTGGGTGAATCAGGTTCTGGAAAAACCACGCTGGCAAAAAGTGTTTTGCAATTATTAAAAAACACTGATGGCAAAGTAATTTTTGAAGATCAATCATTGAGTGACCTATCCTCAAAAAAATTACGTCATTTACGAGCAGATATGCAAATTATTTTCCAAGATCCTTATGCGGCACTGAATCCACGCATGATGATTTTTGATTCATTATGTGAAGGCCTGCGCATACAAAAAAAAATACGCAGTAGAAATGAAGCAATAATAATTGTTGATACGGTGTTAAAGCAGGTGGAATTACCGGATGTCTTTAAATGGCGATACCCGCATGAGTTGTCTGGTGGGCAGCGCCAGCGTGTTTGTATTGCGCGCGCATTAACCTTATCTCCGCAATTATTCATTTTAGACGAGCCTACTAGTGCGCTTGATGTATCAACGCAAAAACAAATTTTGTCATTGCTTGAAAAATTGCAACAAGAAAAACAATTGTCTTATTTGTTAATCACACATAATTTATCAGTCGTGAGTTATTTGGCGCATCGTGTGGTCGTCATGCGTCATGGAAAAATAGTAGAGCAAGGAGACACGCAATCTATTTTGCAAAATCCACAGCATGCGTATACAAAAGAATTGGTCGATGCCGTTATTGATATGGCATGACCACTATTTTAAAAAGTGAGCACAAAGTGATGAATCAGAATATTATTTTTGAAGTAAAAAATAAATTGGGTGTGATTATCTTAAATCGCCCGAAAGCATTAAATGCATTAAACGGCGATATGTTTTTATCCTTAAGGGAAAAATTATTATCATGGCAAGATAATCCTGCCATTAAAGCAGTTTTAATTCGATCGAGCTCTGAAAAAGCTTTTTGTGCGGGCGGTGATATTCGAGCAATATATGAAAACAAACATCAGTCAGCAGATGAAATTGCGCGGTATTTCCAACTAGAATATAGCATTGATCGTTTAATTTTTGAGTTTCCAAAACCTTATATTGCTTTATTAAATGGTATTACAATGGGTGGCGGCGTGGGTGTTTCTATACATGGCTCACATTCTATTGCTGCAACTAATTTGCGTTGGGGTATGCCAGAAACCAGAATTGGTTTTTTTCCAGACGTGGGTGCGAGCTATTATTTAAGTCGTTTGCCACATCACATTGGCACTTATTTGGCACTGACCGGAAATTCAATCAGTGCCGATGAGGCAGTGCAGTTAAATTTAGTGCAATCCATCATGTCATTTAATCAGTTTGATGCACTTGAAAAAAAATTAAGCGAAGCTGATTTTGATTTAGATGATTTGGAAGCAACAACGAAAGTGATTCGCTTATTTTCACAGCCAGTTAACACAGTTGAGTTTGATTATGTGGAGGAAATTAAAGCAAGTTTTTGTTTCCCCACAGTGGAAGCCATTATGGCTGCATTATTAAACCAGAATACAGCTTGGTCATTGGAAACATTGCAGCAATTGCGGCAGCGTTCACCAACCAGTTTAAAAGTGACTTTAAAACAATTGCAATTAGCAAAAGAAAAAACCATCGAGGATGTCATTAAGATGGATTTGCATATTGCACAAATCATGTTAACACAGCCTGATTTTTTTGAAGGTGTGCGTGCAACTATTATTGATAAAGACAAAAACCCAAAATGGCAGCCTATAGCGTTAGTCGATATTTCTGATACCATGGTTGCAAAATATTTTTAATGTCATTAGGGTCTGCGTTCATAGATATTTTTTTTTGGTAAATAAAATCCAATGACAGCAGAACTCAGCATTAGCATAGGAACAATGCTCACTGCGTGTTGAAAATAATCATGATCACCTTTGAAATGTGTTATTAGAAATCCAATGAGTGGTTGTAAAAATGGCGCGAATAAAACACAAAACATATTGGTAAAGCCAATGGATGTGGCGCGATTTTCAAGTGTTGCGATTTCATTGGCAATGGCGTAAGTAAGCACATAACTACTTGCAAATAATCCCGTGAAAAATAAAAGTATGCTAATTGTCCAGAGTGATGATTGTGCTGAAAAAATAACAATGAATAATAATATGGATGCAAGAATGGCATTGATAACCATTATTTTTTGTCGCCAAGCTGTTTTTTCATCAATCCAGCCAATCAAGGGTCCGCCTATGGCCATGCCAATATAAACGGCTGAAGCAGACAGTGTGGCATCCATTAAGTTCGCATGATGCGTTGTTTCAAGAAAAGGAATAGCCCATAACGCAATAAATACAGTTACTAAACCAAACATAAATCCACAATAGACACCGTTTATCCAAGCAGTAGCATTACGCAAAATACTTTTCAAGCCATTACTTAAAGCGACTGTTGTAATTTTGGGTAAGTTTAATTTTTTCTTTCTGGGATTATTTCGCACCATGAGAAATAAAAAAAAAGAAAGTATGGCTGCAAAAATAGAGGCCATTTTGATGCAATCACGCCAGCCAGCTTGTTGAATAAAATGGGCAATCCATAAATTACCTGTAATTGCGCCAAACATACCTGCTGTTTCAACAATGGCGGTCATAAATGCAAAACGCCGCGCAGGAAACCAGATGGTAATTAACTTTAAACAGCCCACAAAAGCAAAAGCAGCGCCGATGCCCATTAAGACGCGACCCAGTAGTGCAAATATCACCACTTTGGCGATAGCAAATAGGAGTGAGCCAATGCAAACG
Source organism: Gammaproteobacteria bacterium CG_4_10_14_0_2_um_filter_38_22 (assembly GCA_002793195.1). GTDB lineage: Bacteria > Pseudomonadota > Gammaproteobacteria > Coxiellales > Coxiellaceae > 2-02-FULL-42-43. The sequence continues at coordinate 156,165 of PFPT01000017.1, read as the reverse complement.
GTCAGTGCGCTGATGCTTAAAATATTGCGCGCACCGAAGCGATCAATCAGCATGCCCGCGGGAATTTGAAGTAGAATATAAATATAATAATAACTGCTTGCCAGTACGCCACCGCCAAAAGCAGTGAGCGCAAAACTTTTCATGAGTCCGGCAATGATTTCGCCAGAAGAAAGTTGTAAAAAAAATTGTAGTAATACAAACGTGGTTGTGACAAACCAAATCGACCAGGCCAATCGTGAGCGATAAGCGCGGGCTGATTTTAGTGAAGTGTAACTTATTTCGAGATTGGCTGGCATTTTCGTCCGTGATGGTTTCGCGTAATTTTAAATCATGGTAAGCAAAAAAGTAGGAAATGCAAAGCACAATATGTGATATGCTCTCATTAAAATTTTGGATGTAAAGATGATGAAGATTTCTGTAGTTGTTGCAAAATCAAAAAATAATGTAATCGGAAAAAATAATCAATTACCGTGGCATTTACCAGCCGATTTGAAACACTTTAAAAATATTACGATGGGTAAACCCATTATCATGGGGCGAAAAACATTTGAAAGTATTGGCAAGCCATTAGTTGGTCGCAGAAATATCATTGTCTCTCGAAATAAAGAATTGAAAATAGCAGGTTGTGAGATATGTCATTCAATTGAAGATGCGTTGAATGTGGTTAAGATGGAAAAAGAAGTCATGATCATTGGCGGCGCAAATTTATTTTCATCTTGTTTGTCGCGTGTGAATTGTGTTTATTTGACATTAATTGATGCGGAATTTGAGGGTGATACTTTTTTTAATGATTTGAACGTAGACGAGTGGCAGTTGGTCTTTGAAGAAAATTTTTCCCCTGATGAAAAAAATTCATATCCGTATTCTTTTCAAGTATTCGAGCGACGGCGCTAGACTTTTCCGCTGGTTTTTGTATGATGGTTGGTCTTATCTATTGATTATACATAAGGAGTTTGTGTATGAAACGGAATATTTTATTCGGTCTTTGTATCGCAATATTTGCCTTGCCAATACAAGGTATTGCATCACAAAGTGTTTTTCCAGGCACTTTTAAATCTAGCTCTCAAACAACGCAAGATTGTTCGGTTGCATCTGATATTGTTTCTGCTTTTTGTGCAAAATCAGGCGCGGGATCTTTTAGCGCAGCAGTACAAGGCTGCTGTCCGTTAGGCCCATTGCCCATGAAAAATATTTATAATTTGATGTTGGCTGAATATGGTACGTTGCAAGCCGCTTGCACTGCTAATGCGAGACAATATGGTGGAACAGTTGCTGCTTGTGTCGGTCAGTGGACATGCTATTGGAATGGCGGCGCATCAGAAGATATGTCTGGTGAGTGCGATGGCAATGGTCAAGCGTGCGATTCTTTAACATAGTTTAATCATAATGAAGAAATATAAAGCAGCACATTTCCTTTTTTTGTATATGTTTTTTTGCGCGCTGCTTTTGGTTTTCTTCTCTTTTTCGGTTCAAGCATCCACGCTGTTTCCCAAAAAAACAGTGTATTTTGGTGTCAATATGGGTGGTGGATCAACCGAATGGCGATATCTAGTGGATTCTCAGCATGTGGATCCTGCAACACCTAAGCATGTCAGTGAGGGCGGTCCTTCTTGGGGTTTGGTTGTGGGTTATGATGTGAGTAAGAATTTTGAGTTAGAAGCGCAGTACATGCAATTTGCTAATGCCAATATTACTTTTAATAGTATCAGCACCTATTCTTATCCTGAATTACATGGCGCAACGAGCATTATTTCAAGAACAGATGCAATTTCAGTCAGCGCCAGATTTTTAGCACAATTGGGGCATAGTCACTTGCGTGCATTTGCGGCTATTGGCCCGGGTCTTGTGCAACGCGTTGATGCGTTAGCAAAAACAAAATCAGCTGTCGCGCCTTATATGTCTGGCGGCTTAGTTTATAGTTTCACGCGTCATTGGATGCTTGAAAGCGGATTTCAGTATTACACGGGTTTTGGACGTTCCTCATTACATCCTGTTAGATATTTCATTCCTTTTGTGTGGGATGCTTACGGTCGCCTGGCTTATCAGCTTTAATCATGCGTCATTTCTTGAATTTTTCACTCAATCTCTTCGCTCGTTCCTTGTGATTAACCTGTTTTTGTTTATATACTGGACGTTAACATGATTGTAACTACCAACCGTTGCAATGGTGTATGAGGCAATGATTGCCGCAGCTAAGGGAAATTTGAGGGGCTAAATTTGTAAGGAGAATGATTATGATGGATTGGTTTTCAGGTACAAAAGCAGCAGCGGATAAAGCAGCTGCAGATAAAGCAACAGCAGAAAAAACATTACTTAATAGGCAAAAAGAAGCAGCTATTTTCAGAGCTGAGCAAGCAGAATTTAAGGCGACAGGCAAGCTAACAACTCATCCAAATCTTGCTGATGAAGCAAGTTTAGAAAGCGGAGAAAATGTTGCAGCATCAGCAAAATTTTCTTATCTCAAAGCTGGAAGTAAGAGACCAATGCCTGGATTGTGGCAATCTAAAAGCCAAGACGATACTCAAGCTCGTGTTAAGAGAGAAGTGAGCAGCGAAGAACGTCGTTATAGCACAGTAGGGGTTGTTGGTAATAGAATATTTATGAAAACAAAATTAAATCCAAAACAAAGTGATGATATGGTAATCGTACCAATACCAAAAGCGTAATTTTAATCCCCCCGAACCTTTCGGGGGAGCTTCTTACTTGAGGTTTTTTCGTGTTTAAACAAATTAATCGATCCAGAGAACCTATTTCGCCCACGTGGTTTGCAAAAATAAGAGACGACTTGGCGAACTTAAAAAAAACACTCGAGCGTTTAAATGCTAGGGATAATATTCAACAGTGCGTTGCTGAAGTGGTACAGCGAAGGAATTCAGTTAAATCGCCGTATAAAACGGTAGAACAGCGTAAAAAAGAAATTGCAGCAACTAAAGCTGAAAGACAGGTCTATCTTGCAAAATCGATTCATGAAAAACAAGATCGCGCAGCGCGTGCAAGATCAGAAAGACCAAAATCCCGATCACAATTTTGGCAAGAGCAATATGCAACAAGAGCTGCTGAACAACAGGCTCAGTGTTATTCATTGCAACCTGAAAATTAATCTCGTATGTTGATTTTTACATGCGTATCTGCCAATCTTCTCAATCTCAAGAATATAACATAGGGATTGATGGTGTCTAAAAAAACTCCACTTTATGATAATCATGTTGCACTTAATGCGTTGATGGTTGATTTTTCTGGTTGGCAAATGCCATTGCATTACGGTTCGCAAATTCAAGAACATCAAGCTGTGCGAAAAAATGTTGGATTGTTTGATGTGTCCCATATGGGTGTTGTTTCAATCACAGGAAAAGAGACCGTTTCATTTTTACGTCATGTTTTAGCAAACGATGTCGCGAAATTAAAAAATACGGGTGATGCTTTATATTCTTGTTTGCTAAATGAGCAAGGTGGTGTGATTGATGATTTGATCGCCTATCGTTTTTCGGATGATTGTTTTCGTTTGGTCATTAATGCAGGTTGTCGTGAGAAAGATGTTGCTTGGTTGCAAAAACAAGCGCAATCCTTTTCTGTACAATTAAAAATGCACGATGATCTCTGTTTGTTAGCATTGCAAGGGCCTGATGCATTTCTAAAGCTAGCGGCTATTTTTGATGAGGCAACAGTAGCAAAAATCACCGCACTGAAAAATTTTCAATTTTTGATGTTAGATAACGATGTCATGATTGCGCGTACAGGTTACACCGGCGAACGGGGTGTTGAAATGATTTTGCCTGTTGAAGTAGTGAAACATTATTGGGATAAGTTAATTGACAGCGGCGTACAACCTTGTGGATTAGGCGCGCGTGATACGTTGCGGTTAGAAGCAGGATACAATTTATTTGGCGCAGACATGGATGAAAATACCTCACCATTAATTTCTAATTTGTCATGGACTGTTTCATTTAAAGATGAGCAAAGAAATTTTATTGGGCGTGCCGCATTAGAAAAAGAAAAAAAAGCAGGTATTTCACAACAGCTTATTGGATTAACCTTAGAATCAAAAGGTGTATTGCGAAATCATCAAAAAGTAAAAATAAATGATGATAGTTTGGGTGAAATTACTTCAGGTAGTTTTTCGCCAACATTAAACAAATCCATTGCATTAGCCAGAATTCCAATGACAAATGCAAGTGAAGCATTAGTAGAGCGACGTGGCGAATGGTTGCCTGTGAACATTGTGAAACCAAAATTTATTTAGGAGAAAATCATGTCAGATTATCCAAGAGAGTTACATTACAGTGACAGTCATGAGTGGGTGAGATTAGAAAGTGATGATACGGTTGTAGTTGGTATTACGGATCATGCGCAACATCAGCTGGGTGATTTGGTGTTTGTTGAATTGCCCGATGTGCAATCCGGTCTTGAAAAAGGAGATGAGCTATCCGTAGTTGAGTCTGTAAAGACGGCTGCCGATGTTTATGCGCCTATTTCTGGTACCGTCATTGCAGTGAATCAGCAATTAGAATCTCGTCCTGAATTGATTAATCAAGATCCTTATGGCGATGGTTGGATCTGTCGAATCAAACCTGAAGACTTAAATGAAATGGATGAATTAATGGACGCAGATGCTTATCAAGCCAGTGTCAGCGATACGAATGAATAATTTATATTCTGATCATGCGTGATTGATCGTGTTAATTAGGAAATAGTGATGCCTTTTATTCCTCATACTGAAAATGATATTCAAGCCATGTTATCTACTATTGGTGTTAAAAAAATAGATGATTTGTTTGATGAAATTGCTTCTGAAATTCCAACAACACAATTACATAATATGCCGGAAGGGTTGAGTGAAAGTGATGCGATACGTTTGCTGTCGGATCGTGCGCCGTTAGTAAAACCCGGTTTTAATTTTTTAGGTGCTGGCGCTTATGATCATTTTATTCCTGCAGCAGTATGGGATTTGGTGACGCGTGGTGAATTTTATACAGCATATACACCTTATCAACCAGAGGCCAGTCAAGGTACGCTCGAAGTTATTTTTGAATATCAATCGATGATGACTGAGTTGATGAATATGGAAGTGTCTAATGCATCGCTGTATGACGGCGCATCCGCATTAGTTGAAGCTGTTTTAATGGCGCTGCGCATCCAAAAAAATAGTTCTAAAAAAATTCTCGTGCCTTATAATTTACATCCACATTATCGTGATGTATTAAAATCTATTTTGCGTTATCACGCGATAGAATTGGTTCAGTGGCATTACGATGAAAAATCCGGATTGGTTGATTTAAGTCAGTTACAAAAAATAAATTCAGATGAATTTGCGGCGATTATTATTTCACAGCCCAATTTTTTTGGATGCATTGAAGCGGTTGATGCGATTACTAATCTTGCGCATGAAAAAAAGGCTTATGTGATTGGTGTTGTGAATCCACTTGCGATGAGCTTGCTTAAATCGCCTGGAACATGGGGTGATACCGGTGCTGATATTGTGTGTGGTGAAGGTCAGCCGTTGGGTGTGCCGTTAGCAGGTGGCGGACCATATTTTGGTTTTTTATGTTGTCGTAAAAAAGATATTCGACAATTGCCAGGCAGAATCGTAGGAAAAACCAACGATGCGCAGGGTCGACCTGGTTTTGTATTAACGTTGCAAGCGCGTGAGCAACACATTCGTCGCGCTAAAGCCACTTCAAATATTTGCACGAATCAAGGGTTATTGGTGACGGCTGCAACCATTTATATGCGCATGTTAGGTGGAAAAGGATTGAATGCTATTGCGAAAAAATGTGTTGAGCAAGCAGACACATTAAAAAAATTATTATCTAAAGTGGATGGTTTATCATTTGAATTTGATGCACCTACTTTTCATGAGTTTGTGATTCATTTGCATAGGCCGGTTGATGAAATTATTGAAAAGCTTCAAGACTATGGTTTGCAACCAGGGCTTAGTTTGAATCAATATTATGATGAATTGAAAAATAACTTATTGATTTGCGTGACAGAAACAAAAACATTGAGAGATTTAGAGCATTATCGTGAGTGCTTGGTGAAAGTGAATTAAAAGAGAATATCATCTATGGAAAAAAAACTGTTACGTGAACAATTACCGAATATTGCTGAAATGGCAGAGCTTGATGCTGTTCGTTATTTTACACGGTTGTCTCAGCAAAATTTTTCAATTGAAACCAACTTTTATCCATTGGGTTCGTGTACGATGAAATATAATCCACGTGCAGCAAAAGCAATTGCATCGCTGCCAGGTTATTTTCATTTGCATCCTATGACCGATGAAATGCACATGCAGGGTCATTTAGAAAATTTATTTGAACTGCAAGAGATGATTGCAGAATTAACAGGTATGTCAGGTGTTTCTTTAACGCCGATGGCAGGTGCGCAAGGTGAGTTTGCGGGCGTTGCAATGATTAAAAGCTATCACCGTGATCGTGGTGATGATGCACGTACAGAAATGTTAATTCCTGATGCGGCGCATGGTACGAATCCGGCGTCAGCGCGCATGTGTGAATTTGATGTGGTAGAAATTCCCACCTGCACAAAAACAGGGGATATTGATTTAATTGCTTTAAAAAAAGCAGTAGGTCCAAAAACCGCGGGGATTATGCTAACTAATCCATCTACATTTGGTGTGTTTGAAAGAGAGATCAAAAAAATTGCAGAAATTGTGCATAAAGCAGGTGGTTTATTGTATTACGATGGTGCAAATTTAAATGCTATTTTAGGAAAAGTCAGGCCGGGTGATATGGGTTTTGATGTTATGCATTTGAATTGCCACAAAACATTCGCAACACCGCATGGCGGTGGTGGTCCAGGATCAGGTCCTGTTGCTGCTAATGAAAAATTAAAAGATTATCTGCCCACGCCAATAGTGGGTAAAAACCAACAGGGTTATTATTGGGTTACGCAAAAAGAAAAACCAAAATCAATTGGCAGATTATCTTGTTTTATGGGGAATGCAGGTGTTTTATTACGCGCACAAGTTTATTTGCGATTACTTGGAAGAGAGGGTGCAAAACGCGTCAGTCAATTTGCAACAATGAATGCTAATTATTTAATGAAGCGATTAGAAAAAATTGGATACACGTTGGCATTTCCAAAGCGTCGTGCAAGCCATGAATTTATTGTTACAGCAAAACCATTAAAAGATAAAACGGGCGTGACAGCGCTTGATATTGCAAAACGATTATTGGATTTTGGTATCTATGCTCCTACGATTTATTTTCCGTTATTAATTTCAGAGTGTTTGTTGATTGAGCCTACTGAAACTGAAAATAAAAATACATTGGACCAATTTATTGAAGCGATGGAAATTATTTTTAAAGAAGCGCATGAAAATCCAGAAAAATTAAAAGGTGCGCCATACACAACGCCGATTGGACGATTAGACGAAGTAAAGGCAGCGAAAGAATTGGTTGTGAAATAAAAAAGCCAGCGCGTTAGAGAAAGTCTTCTAAGCCATAAACCAGATGATTAAGCTCCATTACTTTTCTGCAGCATAAAAATAATCCTGGCATCATGGCATTACGATCTGTTGCATTGTGTTGCAGTGTTAAGGTTTCTCCTGATCCACCAAAAATCACTGCTTGATTGGCAAAAACGCCGGTCATTCGAACAGCATGGATGGGTACGTCATAGTAACTTTCACCGCGGGCTGCTTTGTCTTTTAATTGGATATCAACTTGGTTGCTTGTGTTTTTTTTATTTTTTGTTTCAGCGATTAATTCAGCGGTTCTTTTTGCTGTACCGGATGGCGCGTCTTTTTTTTGTGGATGATGATATTCAATAATTTCGACATCAGGAAAATATTTCGCTGCATCTTGTGCGTACTTCATCATTAAAATGGCGCCGATTGAAAAATTGGGTGCAATAATACAGCCAATTTTTTTAGATTCACATTTGTCTGATAAGCATTTTATTTGATCTGACGATAATCCAGTTGTGCCAATCACAAGGCGTGCACCAGCATCGATAATGGTTTGGGCATTTTCAAAAACACTGGTCGGTGTGGTCCAATCGATGACGACATCAATTTTATTTTTTTTAATTTCTGATAATAAATCATGATTGCGAGACGTTGTTGCTGCCAAATGTAAATCTGTTTGATCTGCAATGGCAGCAGCCGTTGTTTGACCCATCTTTCCATTAACGCCGTTAATAAGAATGTTGATCATAGTGGTGCTCGTTATCAGTGATTTGCAGCCCGATCCATTTTTAATAGACCGCAGATGACTTAATTAGCCCAAATTTTTCTCAGCAAATTCCCAGTTTACTAAATTCCAGAAATGCTCGACATATTTCGCGCGATCATTGCGTGTGTCGATATAGTAAGCATGTTCCCAGACATCGCAGGTTAATAATGGTTTTTTGCCATCTAATAAGGGATTGCCTGCGTTACCGGTTTGTAAAATTTCCAGCTCATCCGCATTGTTTTTTACTAACCATACCCAGCCTGAACCAAATTGGGTGAGCGCTGCTTTAGTAAAAGCTGTTTTAAAATCGGCGAATGATCCAAAATATTTTTTAATAGCATCAGCTAAATGACCCGTGGGTTCGCCACCGCCATTGGGTGACAAGCTATGCCAGTAAAATGTGTGATTCCATACTTGTGCGGCGTTATTAAAAATACCGCCCGTTGCTTTTTTGATAATGTCTTCTAGTGACATGTTTTCAAATTCGTTTCCTGTGATTAAATTATTTAAATTGGTGACATATGCACGATGATGTTTTCCATAGTGATATTCAAGCGTTTCTTTTGAGATGTGTGGTGCCAGTGCATCTATTGCGTAAGGTAATGGGGGTAATTCAAAAGTCATTGTAAAATCTCCTGTACATTAAACATTTTGTTGTCACAATACCGTATTTTTTTATATGAAGCCAGTTAACCCTTATTTGAGATAGGGTTAATGTCTATAGCCTGTTTATTTTATGACACTTTAGATAAAGGCTAAAAAAGGCGCGGCATTTCATGTTATTTTGTTTTAATGTTTAAAAGGTACATATTTATTGGTATTTGGCCTTCCTTTTACAAAAAGAGTCAGTATTTTTTGTTAAAAATGAATAGCCTGCCTAACGCGATTCCTCGAAAATTCATATTACTTTAAGCTTGGTGACGTATCATGATGGTTAGTTGCGTAGCTGGACTCTTTTCTTTATGATGAGTCACATTTTTTTGATTATTAACTGAGGTGATTACGATGTCATTAGTTACAAGACAAGCTCCTGATTTTACTGTACCTGCTGTATTGGGTAGTGGCGAAATTGTTGGAAGCTATAGTTTTAAAGAATCAACCAAAGGTAAATATGCACTTGTATTTTTTTACCCACTGGATTTTACTTTCGTTTGTCCATCTGAGTTGATTGCATTGGATCATGCGGTCGCAGAATTTAGCGCGCGTAATGTGGAAGTGATTTCTGTTTCTATTGATTCGCAATTTACACACAACGCATGGCGTAATACACCAGTCGATAAGGGTGGTATTGGCGCAGTAAAATATACGATGGTGGCTGATGTTGCGCATACGATTGCACGTTCATATGGTGTTGAGCATCCTGAAGCGGGTGTTGCGCTACGTGGTGCATTTATTATCGATGACAAAGGCATTGTGCGTGCAGAGTTAATTAATGATTTGCCGTTGGGTCGTAGTATGGCGGAAATTATTCGTTTGATTGATGCATTACAATTTACCGAAAAACATGGTGAAGTGTGCCCAGCAAATTGGAAAAAAGGTGATAAAGGAATGACTGCCTCACCAACCGGTGTTGCCTCTTATCTTGCTGAAAATGCAGATCGCTTGTAATCAAATTTGCTGATTTTTTTCAGTATCTCGCGCCAACTTTTGTTGGCGCTTTTTTTATCTAAATTTATTGATCATATAACAGAATAATTCTGCAGTTTGCTTTGCGTCATAAATAGCAGAATGCGCCTCATCTTTGTTAAACCCGATGCGCGCAGCACGTAATGCCTTCGCTAATACGGTTTTCCCAAAAAACAATCCCGACAGTGTTGCTGTATCAAAAACAGTGAATGCATGAAAAGGAGTTGCTTTTAATTTGCAGCGTTTAGCGGCAGATAAAATAAACGATAAATCAAAGTGTGCGTTGTGCCCGACTAATACGGCGCGTCGACAGTCTGTTTTTTTTAAGGCTTGTTCCGCAAAGTCAAATAACTGTATCAGTGCATCTTTTTCAGAAATATCAAATCGAAAGGGATGAAAGGGATCGATGCCAGTAATTTCTAATGCTTCGGGATCTATTCGAGCGCCTTCAAATGGTGTGACATGACAAGCAAAATCACCAATCGGTCTTAATAGATTGTGGTCATTGTAGTCAAGAGACACAGCCGCAATTTCTAGGATTGCATTTTTTTGCGCATCAACGCCGCTGGTTTCAATATCAATTACAATTGGCAAATAACCATCAAAACGTTTCTTTATTAAAATTGAATTTGCCAAGATAGCATTTCTCCTGCTTTCATTGGAATTAATTCTGTATTACCAAAAGATAATGCATCTTTAATTTTCCAGGGTTTTTTAATTAAGGTGATTTTATTTTTATTGATCGGCAATTGATAAAATGCTGCACCAAAGACGCTCGCAAAATTTTCTAATTTATTGAGAGCATGGTTGCGTTCAAAAATATCTGCATACAATTCAATAGCGGCATGTGCTGAATAAATGCCAGCGCATCCGCATGCAGCTTCTTTTTGATCTCTTGTATGTGGCGCGCTATCAGTGCCCAAGAAAAATTTTGGATTACCACTTATGGCAGCTTTGATTAATGCTTGTTGATCATCTGTGTGTTTTAAAATTGGCATACAAAAATAATGAGGATGAATGCCACCACGAAACAAATCATTGCGATTATAATGCAAGTGATGTGGTGTGATCGTTGCGGCAATATTGTTTGGCGCTGCTTGAATAAATTCAACAGCAGCGCTTGTTGAAATATGTTCAAGAATAATGCGTAATTTTGGAAAATCAGTTAAAACTGTTTTTAGTGTGGTTAAAAATAATTTTTCACGGTCGAAAATATCGACGTCTTTCTCAATAGATTCTCCATGAATGCATAAGGGTAAGTCCGCTGATTGCATGGCTTCTAATAAGGGGTAAATTGTTTTTATGTTTAAAATGCCTGAATCAGAGAGGGTTGTTGCGCCTGCGGGATAATATTTTGCGGCAACAATGATGCCTGATTTTTTTGCATCCAGGAAAAGATCGGATGACAAAGTATCTGTTAAATATAAAGTCATTAAAGGTTCAAATTGCAATCCTGTTGGGATGTTACTGATAATCCGACTGCGATATTCGTGTGCTTGAGCGATTGTTGTGATGGGCAGTTTTAAATTTGGCATCACGATAGCACGTGCAAATTGTCTTGCCGTATCTGCAACGGTGCGCTTTAAAAAGGCATCATCACGCAAATGACAATGCCAATCGTCAGGTTGAGTGATCAATAAATTGTTCATAATTTTCTCAAAAATGGAATCGCGAAAAACATTGTAGCAAATTTGAAAAAATAGCGTTATGATCTTCAGCCTTTATATTTTGAAAGTAAAGTTTTTGCAACATTTTGGGAGTAAGTAACAGTGAAACGAGTGATATTACCGATTAGTGCATTGAGTGCATTTATGTTGTCAGCCTCAAGTTTTGCAGCTACCAGTCATGCATCAACTACTGTGCTTACAGCACAAGTGAAGCAATTGAGTGCGCAAACAAAAAAATTGGAACGAGAAGTTTCAGCCTTGCATGTACAAGTAAATCAAAAAAGTACAAAAGCGGCGCACAAAAAAAACAGTTTTCATCATCCCAAGTTTGCAAAAACAACTAACATACCGTGGTCACATTTTGTAACGGTTACTACAACTCCATTTAATAATAAAAAAATGGATTTTGATGGTGCTGATGTGCTTTATAATGCGCCTTCGATTAACGAAGATTTATTGTTATTGCAGCAAAAACAAAAATTACAAAATGAAATGGCTGCGCGAGGTTATGCATTGAATCGCCCTATTTTACAACTCAGTGGTGCTGTTCAAGGTGAGCTGTATTCAAATGGTGGGTTTGGTACGAAAGCAACAGACGGTGTGAGTTTATCAACTGCCGAATTAGACATGAATGCGATTGCAAGTCCGTGGGCAACTGCTTTTATGTCGTTGAATTATAGCGGTTCTCCCATTAGTACGGGAAATCGTATGCCAAATTCGAATGTTTATTTGAGTCGAGGATTTTTAACCTTAGGCAATTTAAATCATTGTCCAGTGTATTTCAGCGCTGGTTTGATGTACGTACCCTTCGGTCGTTACTCAACAGGCATGATCGATACACCGTTAACGCAGTCACTTGCAAAAACGCGTACACCAGCAGTTTTATTAGGATTTAGTTTAAACAATGGTTTATTCGGATCGGTTTATGGCTATTCTGGTAGCAGAACGTCAGGTGGAAATGATTTATTCAAGCAAAGTGGTGTGAATATCGGACTTAAAAACAAATTTGCTTTCAATGACAGTTATCAAGTTTCCGCAGGTTGGATTTCTAACATCGCCGATTCAGAAGGTCAGCAATTAAACGGATTATCAACAACAGGCACACAATTTGCTGGTTTTGCAGCAGGTAATACCACTAATAATCTTACGCACAATGTTAATGGTGTTGATGCCAATGGTTCCGTGGTGTTGGGACCGGTTACTGTGTTGGGTGAATACGTAGGTGCAGCAGAACGTTATGCAACATCGGATATGGTCTTTAACAGCAAAGGCGCTGAGCCAACAGCGATGCATGCAGAAGTGGATTATTTGTTGCCATTCTTCGCGAAAAAATATGGTACGTCAGTCGGTGTTTCTTATGGTCATACATGGGAAGCGTTAGCATTGAATTTGCCGCGTGATAGCTATGCTGCTTTCGTGAATACCAGTTTGTGGCGTGAAACACAAGAAAGCCTCGAGTTTCGTCATGATAACGATTATAGTGCTGCTGATACTGCGTCAGGTCGTGGTGCAACGACAAACATCGCAGGTACAGGAAAAAGTCGTGACTCTGTGTTAGCGCAAGTCAGTGTATTTTTCTAAGCAAGTCGATTTTTTTGATTAAATGGAACCCGCTAATGGAAACGTTATGCGGGTTTTTTTATTTGGTATAACAAATGAAGATAACAGAAATATTTTTTTCATTGCAAGGTGAAACGAATACAGTTGGATTGCCAACGGTATTTATTCGTCTTACGGGTTGCCCACTACGTTGTCAGTATTGTGATACTGCTTATGCATTTTCAGGTGGAAAAAATTATACCATCGACGAAGTGCTGACCACGATTTCAAGTTATAAAACAAAATATGTCACTGTTACAGGCGGCGAGCCTTTGGCGCAAACAGCGTGTCATGCGCTTTTAAAAAAATTATGCGATTTGGATTATATTGTTTCATTAGAGACCAGTGGTGCTTTGGCTATTTCAGCAGTTGATCCGCGAGTGATTAAAATTGTAGATATTAAAACGCCAGGGTCGCTTGAAGTAGCTAAAAATAATTTTGATAACGTGCCATATCTTTTATCGCACGATCAAGTTAAGTTCGTTATTTGCGATCGCAACGATTACGAGTGGTCCAAAAAAATAATGGATCAATTCAAATTAAGTGAAAAATGTGACATATTATTTTCGCCAAGTTTTAATCAAATGCGTTATGCAGATTTAGCGGATTGGATTTTGGCGGATCAGTTGCCGGTGCGATTTCAAGTGCAATTGCATAAGGTCATTTGGGGTGATGTTGCGGGAAAATAAGATTCAAATTGAAAAGGATAATACATTAACTTGTGAGCAGTTATAGCGATGAAGCAATCACCCGTTGAAAAAAAATTATTCCATTATGTGACTAAAGCGATTGCCGATTATAAATTAATCGAGAAAGGCGATCGTGTGATGGTTTGTTTATCTGGCGGAAAAGATTCGTATACGATGCTCACAATTTTGAATTTAATTCGTTTGGAATGGCGTAATTCATTTGAAATTTTTTCATATACGCTTGATCAATCACAGCCCGGCTGGGATGATTCGCACATGCGAACTTGGTTGTCAGATCGTAACATTAAACATGAGATTGAAACGCGTGATACGTATTCTGTTGTAAAACGCGTGATTCCAGAGGGGCAAACTTATTGTTCGCTGTGTTCACGGCTGCGTCGTGGCAATATTTATCGTTATGCGGAAGATAATGGATACAATAAAGTAGCGCTGGGTCATCATCGTGATGATTTAATTCAAACCTTATTGATGTCTGTTTTATATTCCGGACAAATTAAATCGATGCCGCCAAAATTATTATCAGATAATAAAAAACACATTGTCATTCGCCCCATGAGTTATTGTCAGGAAAATGACATCAAAGACTATGCGCGAGAGCAGCAATTTCCAATCATTCCATGTACGTTGTGCGGCTCGCAAGAAAATATGACGCGTAAAAAAGTGAAAAAATTAATTGACGATTTGTCAGCGGATAACCCTAAAATTCCGAGTAATATGTTGCATGCCTTACAAAGTGTGCACCCAAGTCAATTAATGGATAAGAAGCTATGGGATTTTAATTTATTGGGGTTGGAGTAGGTGAGCGACCTTCTGAAGTTGTTTCGTTTCGATCTGCATTAAAGAAAAATGCGGGTGTTGAATCAGTTGGTTGGGCGCACCAACTTGGATTGGCGAATCCAACTAGAGCGCCGATAATGCCCCAAGCACTAAATGAAATGCCCATTATTTTTGCAATTTCAATCTCAGTTGTTTTTGTTGAATTAAGATTGTGGACAAGTAAAAAAACAAGGAAAGACAAAATTGAGCCAAAACCACCAAAAATAACAAATCCAATTGCCACAGCTATTTTTTTGTTGGGTATCGCTGTGTTAGGTTGCTGTTGCACCACCATTTAAATAAGTCCTATTGAAAATAACTGTTTTAACCCACATATTGAGAGTATATAAAATAGCACGTAGGTGAAAACAAATGCGAATGGAAAAATTTACTCATCTTTTTCAAACGGCGCTTGCAGATGCGCAGTCTATGGCGCTGGGTTATGAAAATCAAGTGATTGAACCTGAGCATGTGATGCTGGCTATGTTGCGTCAAGCTGATGGTACTATTTCAGGCGTGTTAACACAGACAGGTGCTTCTATTGAAAACCTTGAGAATGAATTAGAGAGTGCCATTAGTCGTTTTGCTAAAGTAGAAGGCACGCCGGGACAAGTGCATGTTTCGGGTGTATTGGCTCAATTGTTAAATCGATGCGATCAATTGGCACAGCTTCATCAGGATCAATTTATTTCATCTGAACTCTTTTTATTGGCAGCTTTTGAAGTAAAGTCGGCATTACAAACAATGCTAAAAAAATCGGGTATCGTGGAAAAAAAATTGCAAGAGGCGATTAAAAAAATGCGTGGTAATGAAAAAGTTTCCGATGCGAATGCAGAAGGCACACGAAAAGCGTTAGAAAAATATACAATTGATTTAACAGCGCGTGCGCGTGCTGGAAAATTAGATCCTGTGATTGGGCGCGATGAGGAAATTCGTCGTACCATACAAGTTTTACAGCGTCGCACAAAAAATAATCCTGTTTTAATTGGTGAGCCAGGTGTGGGAAAAACAGCGATTGCAGAAGGATTGGCTTTGCGTATTGTTAATGGTGAAGTGCCTGAAGGAATGAAAAATAAAAGTGTTTTATCGTTGGATATGGGTGCATTAATTGCAGGCGCAAAATTTAGAGGTGAGTTTGAAGAAAGATTAAAAGCTGTTTTGAAAGATTTATCTTCACGTGGCGGGCAAGTTATTTTATTTATTGATGAGTTGCATACGATGGTTGGTGCTGGAAAAGCAGAAGGCGCGATGGATGCGGGTAATATGTTAAAGCCAGCGCTTGCGCGGGGCGAGTTACATTGCATTGGCGCAACGACATTAGATGAATATCGACAGTATATTGAAAAAGATGCAGCGCTTGAGCGACGCTTTCAAAAAATATTGGTAGATGAGCCATCAGTTGAGGAAACGATTGCAATTTTACGTGGATTAAAAGAAAAGTATGAAGTGCATCATGGAGTGACTATCACTGATCCCGCTATTGTTGCTGCAGCAACATTATCTCATCGTTACATTACAGATCGACAATTACCGGATAAAGCGATCGATCTTATTGATGAGGCGGCGAGTGAAATTCGAATGGAAATTGATTCTAAGCCGCACGAGCTAGATCGTCTTGATAGAAAGCTCATTCAATATAAAATTGAGCGGGAGGCCTTAAAAAAAGAAAAAGACGATGCATCACAAAAACGGCTTAAAGATTTAGAAAAAGAAATTCAAAAATCAGAAAAAGAATATGCAAATTTGGAAGAAATCTGGAAAGCCGAAAAAATAAACTTACAAGGCGCTCAAAAAATTAAGGAAGAATTGGATAAGGCACGCATGAATTTAGAAGCAGCAGCTCGCGCTTCTGATTTATCAAAAATGTCAGAATTACAATATGGTTTAATTCCAGATTTAGAAAAGAAATTAAAAAAAGCAGAAGACGCGGAAAAAGCGGTTGAGTCAAAAGATAAAAATAAATTGTTGCGCTACAAAGTCACAGATGAAGAAATTGCAGATGTGGTTTCAAAGTGGACGCATATTCCTGTTTCTCGCATGCTCGAAGGTGAGAAAGAAAAATTATTACGCATGGAAACCGTTTTGCATGACAGTGTTATTGGTCAAAATGAAGCAGTCAATGCAGTTGCAAATGCAATTCGTCGTTCACGTGCAGGAATGTCTGATCCCAATCGACCAATTGGTTCGTTTTTATTTTTAGGGCCAACTGGCGTGGGTAAAACTGAATTATGCAAAGCATTGTCTTTATTTTTATTTGATACCGTTGATGCAATGGTTCGTATTGATATGTCTGAATTTATGGAAAAGCATGCGGTTGCCAAATTAATTGGCGCGCCGCCGGGTTATGTTGGTTATGAAGAAGGGGGTTATTTAACGGAAAGTGTGCGTCGCAAGCCCTATTCACTTTTGTTGTTAGATGAAATTGAAAAAGCACATCCAGATGTATTCAACATTTTATTGCAAGTGCTGGATGATGGGCGATTGACTGATGGGCAAGGACGCACGGTTGATTTTAAAAATACAGTCATTGTCATGACCTCAAATTTAGGTTCGGAAATCATTCAGGAATTTTCAAATGAAGGTTATGTGAAAATGAAAGAAATGGTGATGGAAGTGGTGCGTAAAAGTTTTCGCCCGGAGTTCATTAATCGTATTGATGAATCTGTTGTATTTCATGCGCTGGGTCAAAATGAAATTGCGCGCATTGCTAAGATACAAATTCAAAAAATCACACAGCGCTTGCATGCATTAAATTACAAAATAGTGGTTTCAGATGATGTGCTTAATTTTATTGCAAAAGTGGGTTTTGATCCTGCGTATGGTGCGCGGCCATTAAAACGCGCTATACAGCAATATTTAGAAAATCCGTTGGCGCAAGCGATTTTGGCTGGACAGTTTTCGCCGAATGATACTATTCAGGTTGCAGTTAAGGCGGATCAATTGGTTTTTTCAACTTGATTGGAAAAACACGGTATTGACGAAGTAGCTTTGTATTTTTAAGATGTTTTACGCTTAAAAACAAGGAAGAGAGCATGCATTATTGGAACGCTGTGTTAGATGAAGTTTTGCATAAAGATGAGGATGTTCACGCGTTTTTTTTTACCAATCGAGGGCGCTTAGATGAATTGCTTGCAATACCGGCGAGTCCACCAATCAAAACCAGTAATCCCTATAAAAAGCGTACTTATTATTTAGGGGATCGCTTTCCGAGTGTGTATTTAACAAGGCGTGAAGCTGAAGCCATGTTTTGGATTATCCAAGATTATACGTTTGCGCGTGCAGCACATAAAATGAATTTATCTCCCCGTACTGTTGAGTTTTATGTTAAAAATCTGAAATTAAAATTGCAATGCAGAACTAAAAAAGAGCTGGTTGAAAAAATAATACAAACTGATTTATTGCAGCAGCTTGAAAGCGAAGATCATCGTATTGTGTGGCATTGATGAATCATGTGTTTCGATTCATAGGAAAAAAAGATCTTTTGATCTTTTTGGTTTTTATTGAAAGTTTATGCGATGGTGACTGCAATGCTCAAAATAGATCCCATTGGATTAATATTTTTTTAAAGCACAGCGCTGAGGCATATCTCAGTGCTGTGTTTTAATTAATGCCCCCTTAAGTTGTGTCGTGTCTGTTTGGGTGGCACAATAAGTACTGTGTAAATATTGATCTGGCTGAGTGTATGTTTAATTCATTCAATAGAACCTTGTGCAATAGCACAAACAGTACATTACATAAAAACTGTGTGACTGATCAAACTACGCTGCTAGCTTCGGTGGTCTTGTATGTTGCTGCACCCATTGTATTGGCTCTCATGTTCTCCTTATGTTATTACCAACATTGGAAAAAAACACGTTCCAATGCATCCGAAGGTGTGGGGAGAGTGGCATTCAACGAATGGAATGTTGACACCGAAATAGAGCAAAAGGTGATCCAGCCCTAAGTTGAGAGAAATAGATATCAGTTGTTCCTAGTTTTATTGCATAAATCGATTTTATATTTTGCGTACTTTAAGTAAGCTTCTTCCTTTTAAAAAAATTCGTCATATAAATTAATTTCAGGGTAAATAAACTCTCTCTTTTTGAAAAAGAAGATTGAGAGATTGAATAAGCTTCCCCATTTTACAAAGGGAGGAGAAAATAGTTTGCGCAACCTTTTTTCAAAGTGGAGAGGAAAATATTTTATATAACGCTTGTATAGCTGTTGGCTCAAGTCTTGTCCCTGCTGAGGTATCAACAAGCTGAAACCGAGACGCTAGTTGATGCAAATAATCGTTATTAATTTGGCATAGTAGTATAATCTAGAAATAATTGATTTGATGCACTGCTGAATAATGCAACCCAACAATCTAAAAGGATTTATTATGGCCACTCATCCAGAAACACCTCTTTTTCAACTATCCATCGATCGTTTGCGTGCATTGTGTGATGTCGTAATGGGTGTTGTTTTTGTTATTTTGGTTTTGAATATTGATATTCCTGATTTATCTGTTGTTAAAACCACGCAAAATCTAATGGCTGTTTTTTCTGCGCAGTTACCCGCCATATTTTCATTTGTTATTTGTTTTTTGGTAGTTGCGAAATGTTGGCAAATTCACAATTTACTTTTTTATCATGTGAAGCAAGTTGATAAGCGCATTTTATGGTTAACCATGTTTTATTTATTAACGATTGCCTTTTTAGTTTTTACGGGTGGTTTGCGTATTCATTTTTTAGATAAAATGGTAGTGATTGTTTTTTCGGTGAGTTTGATGTTACCGCCATTGTTGTTGTCTATGCTCTGTGCTCGTGTGGTTTATGCTTGGCAATTGGATGAGTCTATTTATTTATCTGAGAATCGAAAAAAAGCAGCGGTAATTTTAATGCTGAAAATATTTTTGATTCCTTTGCTTGCGATTATTTCGGTTCTATTAACTTATGTTAATTTTCAGTTAGCTTATTATATTTGGTCGGCGATGATTTTGATCATTTTTGTTTAATGTACATTCTGATCATTCTTCGCCTTGTTTTTTAGGGTGATTTGCTTTACCTTGCTCCTACTATGATCCACCCTACTTGGCAAAATGCATTATCTCATGCAATCACACGTTTCAGTGATTTATGTGAAGTATTGCAGTTAAATGTCGCTGATGCTGATTTGATTGCTCAAGCCCAACACTCTTTTCCTTTGCGTGTTCCGCGTGAATTTGTATCACGCATGGAAATGGGTAATTCACGTGATCCATTGCTGCTACAAGTATTGCCACAAGCAATTGAGATGCAAAAAGTAGATGGTTTTTCAGTTGATCCATTGAGCGAAAATAAAAAAAATCCCATTCCGGGTTTGTTGCATAAATACCCCAATCGCGTTTTGCTGACATTAAGTGGAGCGTGTGCCGTTCATTGTCGATATTGTTTTCGTAGGCATTTCCCTTATGAAGATAATACACCGGGTCGTGCTAATTGGGATTCATTTATTCATTACATTGCAAATCAAAGTCAAGTTGATGAAGTGATTTTCAGCGGCGGTGATCCCTTAATTTTGAAAGATCATTTGTTGGCTGAGTTGGTTTTGCAATTAGAAAAAATTCCTCACCTTAAGCGATTACGTATCCATACCCGTTTACCGATTGTGATTCCTGCGCGGGTAACTGATGAGTGGATTGCTTGGATGCAACAATCCCGTTTTCAAATTACCGTAGTTGTGCATTGTAACCATGCAAATGAAATTGATGATGCCGTATTGCAAGTATTAAAACGATTACGCAGTGTGGTAACAGTTTTAAATCAATCGGTCTTGTTGAAAGATATCAATGATGATGCAACCGCTTTAGTGAATTTAAGTAAGCGATTATTTGAGGCAGCCGTGTTGCCCTATTATTTGCATTTGCTGGATAAAGTAGATGGTGCTGCGCATTTTGATGTGCCTGAAGAAAAAGCAAATAATTTGATGCAGGCAATGAAGCAGCAGCTGCCCGGATTTTTAGTGCCAAAGTTAGCGCGTGAAGTATCGGGCATGTTAAGTAAATTATATTAACTGGGTCGACCCATTTGGTGTTCAAAATCATCCACTGCTTGTTGCACAACTCTTCGAAATTCCAGTGGTTCAGGAATGAATGGAAAACGATCTCGGGTGCCGCCTGTGCCGATAATGGTAATCGCGCCATAATTGAAAATTCTACCGATGATCGTTTGATCTACTAAAACGCCTTCGACTTTATCGAGCATTAATTCGAGTGAGGCGCGCTTAATCCAGCCTGTTTTAATAACCACACGTTTATTGGTAACAGCATATTCTGATGTGATGTAATAAATATAAGCATTGGTTAACCAGTAAGCGCTCAGTAAAAATAAGGCGGTTGAGGCAATTTCTCGTATTGACCAGGTTTGAAAAATGGCATATGAAAATTGCATGGGTGCAAACAAAAAAATATAAATTGAGCCAAGCATTGCCCAACATCCGGATGAGAAAATAACCCAGTGCGGTCGAACACCATAAATCATTTTTTCATTTTGCAATAAATTATCTTGAACATATTTCATCGGTTGCATTTTGGTAAGCCTCCATCGCGCAAAAAAAGTCGCTGATAACGTGAAACCGTTTTTTTGAGTATATACCCAACAGACTTCACAATGCGAACGTTTGCATTATTGCGGTGTTATGGTATCCATTTTGGTGATGCCGCGTAGCCCACGTGGCAGTAAATTGCCGCGTCGTCCACGTTCACCATGAAAACTCATTAAATCACTTGATTTTAAAGTAAGTTGTCGTTTTCCAGAGGTTAATAATAAACTCGATTTTTTAAATAAAGCGACAACGCCGAGGCAAAACTCTTCGCGCGAAGCTGCTTTGCTGCTCGGAATTTGAATCATTTTATTTCCCTTGCCGCGTGGTAATTCAGGTAGCTCAACTAATGGAAATACCAGTAAATGTCCTATGTTGGTCAGTACAGCGACATATTGTGACTGGATATCTGAAATTAAAATGGGTTGTAATGCCAGCGAGCCTTTCGGACATTTCAATACCGTTTTCCCGTTGCGATTTTTGGTATATAAATTTTCAAGTGTGGTGATAAAACCATAACCAGCATCAGAGGTAATCAGAAAACGATCATCTGGTTTTCCAACAATCATGCCAACTACTTCGCTGCCCGGTGATAAAATAAATCGGGATGATAAAGGTTCGCCTTGACTGCGTGCCGATGGCAGCGTGTGTGCTAATAAGGAAAAACTTTTTCCTGCTGAGTCGACGAAGATAACAGTATCGTTACTTTTTGCATGTATTTTTTGATAAAATTCATCTCCAGCGCGATAATTTAATGTTGTGCCATCAATATCATGACCTTTTGCTGCGCGCACCCACCCTTTTTTAGATAAAACAATGGTGATATTTTCAGTAGGTGCAATTTCCTCAAAGCTCATTGCGCGTGCTTCTGCGCGCGTTACGATAGGTGAGCGTCTCTTATCGCCAAATAGTTTTTGATCGGCTTTTAATTCATTTTTGACGAGCGTTTTTAATTTCGCTGCTGACCCCAATGTTTGTTCAATACCATCTTTTTCAGTATTTAATGCATTTTGTTCATCGCGAATTTTAATTTCTTCGAGTTTTGCAAGTTGTCTCAGTTTGATTTCTAAAATCGCGTCAGCTTGGATAAGGCTCAACTTGAATTTTTTCATCAATGCTTTTTTAGCATCATCTTCTTCGCGAATAATGCGAATGACTTCATCAATGTGTGCGTAAACAGTTAAAAACCCTTCAAGCAAATGCAGTCGTTCTAAAATATTTTTCAAACGAAACTCTAATCGACGACGTACGGTAGCGATACGATAAGTGAGCCATTCATTTAAAATAGTAAGCAATGACTTTACTTGTGGGCGACCGTTGATCCCGATTAAATTAAAATTAACGCGAAAACTTTTTTCGAGTTCGGTAGTGGCAAATAGATGTGACATAAGCTGATCGATATCAACCCGATTGCTGCGTGGAACAATAATGAGGCGTGTTGGTGTTTCATGATCAGATTCATCACGTAAATCGACAACCGTGGGTAACTTTTTCGCTTGCATTTGACCTGCAATTTGTTCGAGTATTTTACTTGCCGATACTTGATGGGGTAATGCAGTGATGACAATATCATCGTCTTCGCGAATGAATGTGGCGCGTGTTCGTACCATGCCATTTCCGGTTTCATATAATTTTTTAATGTCAGCAATCGGGGTGATAATTTCTGCAGCAGTTGGAAAATCAGGTGCTTTAATAATTTTTAAAATATCGGGTAAAGTTGATTTTGGGTTTTCTAGTAAATGAATACAAGCGTTGGTGACTTCAGTTAAGTTGTGCGGTAATAAATCAGTTGCCATACCAACAGCAATGCCTGATGCGCCGTTTAATAACACATTAGGTAGCCGTGCAGGTAACAAAGAAGGTTCTTCTAGTGTGCCATCAAAATTGGCAACCCAATCCGTCGTGCCTTGCTGTAATTCTGCTAATAATGCTTGAGCGTATCCCGCTAAACGTGATTCTGTATAACGCATTGCAGCAAATGACTTTGGATCATCGCTTGATCCAAAGTTACCTTGACCATCTACTAGTGGATAACGATAAGAAAAAGGCTGCGCCATTAATACCATTGCTTCGTAACAGGCGCTATCACCATGCGGATGAAATTTACCAATCACATCACCAATAGTCCGCGCTGACTTTTTATATTTTGCCGTGTTTTTCAAGCCCAGCTCGGACATTGCGTAAATAATACGACGTTGTACTGGTTTTAGTCCATCAGCAATATGTGGTAGCGCACGATCTAAAATGACGTACATGGCATAATCAAGGTACGCTTTTTCACTAAAGGCAAAGATGGACTGTTTTTCAATATCAGAGTAAGTTTGTTTTGACATAATTTAAATTTCTGTCGTTATGAGTTGATTTCGTTTTCCGCGTTTGCGTAATGGTTGCGCTGCGGGTTGCCAGTTATCAATATCAATCCGTTGACGGGGTTTAAATAAACGTTCAATTTCATGGTGATTGCCAAGCGCATGGCAAATCGCAATTAAACGCGCTAGTGAAATTTGTCCAGTGCGCTCAAAACGCTTTAATGTATGGACATTAATTTTTGCATTTTTAGCAAGCACGTCGCGGGTCCATGTTTTTTGTAAACGCACTGCAGTGAGTCGTTTTGCTAATTCTAAGCACGTTTTTTTTGCTGACATGCAAGACTTCCTTTTGCATCGTAAAAACAGATCATATATTATCTGCCATATTGCAACTTGGCAATTATATTTTTTTGCTATTTTTAGAGGTGTTATGCGTCAACTTTCTATTTTTGATAAAGTGTTAACGCAAGTAAATGATGCACTAACAACTGTTTTTACTGTGTCATCTGATGCGCGAAAAAGCCCAGCGGAAAAAATAGATGATGTTGTTTTAACCGAAAAAGAGAAAAAAAATAGTATGGGTTATATGCGTGTCAATCACACAGGTGAGGTATGCGCGCAGGCATTGTATCGCGGACAATCGATTGGTTGTCGTTCTGAAAAAACACGCAGAATGCTTGAGCAATCATGTATTGAAGAAACGGATCATTTGGCTTGGACAAAACAAAGACTCAGTGAATTGAATGGAAAAACCAGTTACCTAAATATATTTTTTTATGGGAATGCTTTTTTTATTGGAGCAGTAGCGAGTTTGGTTGGCGATCGCTGGAGTTTGGGTTTTGTTTCTGAAACTGAAATTCAAGTCGCAGCCCATTTAGAAAAACATTTAGAAAAATTATCGATGGCAGATTTAAAAAGTCGAGCGATTGTTTCTCAAATGCAAATTGAAGAAATGGAGCACGATAAAAAAGCAGTAGCTGCGGGTGCTGTCGAGTTGCCGTTGCCAATTAAACAATTAATGCAATTACATGCAAAAGTCATGACAACGTTGGCCTATTGGATTTAAACAGATTTTTAATAGTATGGTTGTAGCGTGACACGTGAGATTAAAATTAGAATCGAAATCGTGTTCGATAATAACCAGGTTGATCACAACTACTTTCATCCTGCTGTGTTTTTTTTTGTGTTCTGCGGTTTAGTGGAAATAAATTTAATGATGGCGGTTTAGGGTGTTTTTTTTGTGTTGCTGCAGCTTCAGCTTGTTGTTTTGCAGCGAGCGCCGCTTCTTTTAGTCTTTTGTGAGCCACTTTTTCTTTTTTTGTTAATCGAGTTAAATAATGATCAGATTCAAGTTTGTTGATATCTTTTTTAGTCTCTCTTAAGAATTTTTTTTGTAATGGTAATTGCTTTCTTAATGGAAAAGTATTTAATCGATGCGTGCTTGCATGCTTGGAAACTTTTTTTTCTAATTGAGTGAGTAGTTGTCTGCACTCTTTTACTTGCAGTGATAGTCTATTAAGTGTTTCTTTTAGTTGATTAAAATCACTGACTTTGTCTAATGCTCCCCTATCTCGCATGAATAGCCCGTTTATTTTTGAATATGAATCAATTGAATAACAGTGCCTTCTGGATCTGTGCAATAGAAGCTGCGTGCACCATCACGGTGCGTTTTAGGTTCCTTCATTATGTTGACATCATTGTTTTTCAAAAATAAAAACCATTCATCAACTGCTTCAGCTGAATCAACAAAAAAACCAATATGATCGAGTCGTTGTGTCGCGCGCGTTACTTCAAATTTTTCTACACGGTGTAATGCTAAATTATCATTTCCAGATGTGAGGTAAATATTATCAGGATCGGGTTGCCATTCAATTTCCATGTTAAAATTTTTTTGATAGAAATCAGCGCAAGCAGCTACATCAAACACGTTGAGTGCAACATGGCGCAGACCGATTGTTTTTAATTTTTTCATATTTTATCCATCAATGAAGTTTTTTAATAGGGTCATGCCAGATTCTGTTAGGATTGCCTCAGGATGAAATTGTACGCCTTCGATCATCAATTGGCGATGTTTTATCCCCATGATTTCTTGATCATCTGTCCATGCTGTGATTTCAAACTCATTTGATAAGGTGGCGGGATCAATCACTAAGGAGTGGTAACGCGTGGCTTTAAATGGATTGGGAATATTGCTAAAAACCCCTGCGTTATTATGAAAAATATCAGATGTTTTTCCATGCATAATTTTTTTTGCAGAAATAATGCGTGCGCCAAAAGCGTGCGCGATTGCTTGATGTCCCAAGCAAACGCCGAGTATGGGAATGCTGTTCGCAAATTTTTTGATGCAAGATAATGTAATGCCAGCTTCTTCAGGACGACCGGGGCCTGGAGAAATGACAATATAATTTGGATTCGCTCTTTCAATCTCGTCTAAATTGATTTCATCATTGCGAAAAACGCGCACCGCTTGTTTTAGTTTTTCAAAATAATGTACTAAGTTAAATGTGAATGAATCGTAATTATCGATCATTAGCAACATATCGTTTTTCTCATGTATACTTTTACCAGTTTTTCTTTTGGAGACTATCGAATGTTGCGTTTATTATCAATTGTATTTTTTATGGTTATTTCGATAAATACAGTAGGAAAAGAGGTGCTATTAAATTCAATTCATTTGCCGGCGCACTTCAAAATCAGTGTGTATGCAGAGGTACCCGATGCACGTTCGATGACATTGGGTGATAAAGGTATTGTTTTTGTGGGGACGCGAGCGCAATCTGTTTATGCGTTATTGCCAAATAAAAATTATTCACGTGCAAAAAAAGTGGTGGTGTTGGCAAGCCATTTGAATTCACCTAATGGCGTTGCATTTTATCATCATAATTTATATGTTGCCGAAATTAATCGCATTTTAAAATTCCCCAATATTGAAGATAATTTAACCAAGCCTATTTTCCATGTTTTTTATGATAAGTTGCCAACCAGTCCGCATCATGGTTGGCGTTATATAGCTGTTTCACCTGATCATTGGTTATATGTTGCGATTGGCGCGCCATGTAATGTGTGCGAATCCCCTTTGCCTTATGCAACGATTGCGCGTATTCCATTAAATGGGACGGATTTTCAAGTATATGCAAAAGGAGTTCGCAATAGTGTTGGATTTGATTGGAGTCCAATCACAAAAAAAATGTGGTTCACTGAAAATGGACGTGATTGGTTGGGAGATGCTATTCCACCAGATGAATTAAATTATGCGCCACATGGGGGTATGAATTTTGGTTTCCCTTATTTTTATGGCAATAATCAACCTGATCCTGATTTTGGAAAAAATACATCACCAGATGGAATGATCCGCCCCGCATTCGAATTACCTGCGCACGTTGCCGCTTTGGGTATGCGATTTTACACTGGAAAAATGTTTCCTAAGCAATACCATAATCAACTTTTTATAGCTGAACATGGTTCGTGGAATCGCAGCAGGAAGGTGGGTTATCAGGTCGTGATGATTCAAATGAAAAACAATCAACCAGTGAGTAGCGAGGTATTTGCATCGGGTTGGTTGAAAAATGGAAAAGTAACAGGACGTCCAGTAGATTTGCTCGTTATGCCAGATGGTGCTTTGTTGGTATCAGATGATGATGCGAATGTGGTGTATCGAATCAGTTATTAACTTGTGTTTTCATTTATTGGGGTTTGAATTTTAATGAATCGGTCACTAACAGTTTAATTTAGTAAAAATGCTAATCCAGTTGCGCGCGCAACATGTTAATGCATTTTACATAATCGTCTGTGCCAAACAATGCTGATCCCATAACAATGAAATTTGCACCCGCGTCAACAACATTGCGAATGTTGTTGACGTTAATACCGCCATCAACGCCAAGTAATATTTTTGGATTATGTTTTCGGATTATATTTTTAACATTAGTTATTTTTTCAATGCTTGATGGTATAAATTTTTGTCCACCGAATCCGGCAAAAACAGACATTATTAAAATGAGATTGATTTCTAAAAACAAATCATCAGAAATCATGATTTCTTTGTCGGGGTTAAAGGCTAAGCCTGCTTGCATACCTGCATCGTGAATTTTTTTGCATAAAGTAACGGGATCAGAAACAGTACTAGGGTGAAATGTTAATCGATTGGCGCCGGCTTTTGCAAAAGGTGCAATATATTTTTCAGGCTCGGTTACCATTAAGTGCACATCAATTTCAGCGGTAATGCCATCATTACGTAATGCAGAGCAAATGTGTGATCCAAATGTTAAGTTCGGTACAAAATGATGATCCATAACATCAAAGTGAATGACATTTGCGCCGGCTTTTAGTATGTTTTTACAGTCTTTGCCAAGTTGTGCAAAGTTAGCAGATAAAATGGATGCGGCAAAAATGATTGCTTGTGACATAATAACCTCTATTTTCTCTTTATTATGCCGTAAAAAATCGTGTTAGGCTTTTAAAAAATGCAACTTGTGGGGGTTTTTATGTGGTTTGGTTTTTTTTTCAAGGCAAAGTCAGCTGAGGTTGATGCGCTTTCAACATCGTTATTAGACGCAGAAAAACCCTCGTTTTTATCTGCTGAATATGTGTCATTATCTCAGCATGCCGAAAATGATCAATCAAAATATCGCGAGCTCTATAATCGTGTTGTAGCACATTGGTGCGCACAGGATAAGAAAAAAAATCAAAACCAAAATGAAGAGTTTGATAAAACCACAGAAAACAAAAAAGCTATGTTGGAGAGTTGTTTGGCTGTTCTGCGAAATCAAGTTGACGCTCCATTGGCGAATTTGATTCAGTGTTTTGAAAAACTCAGAAAAGAAAATGGATTAAAGCCAGATGGTTGGTTTGTAAGAAGCAGTACAACGGAAGCATTAGTGGCGGAGGTGATTTGTTTTGTGAATGAGCAAAAACAATGTCAGTTAAGTTCTCAGTAGGGGCACACCTACAACCCCTTTGCTTTTTTGATTTGTTCGTAAGCTTGTTTTATTTTTTGTGTTTTTTGAGTGGCAACTTTAATCATTTCGGGTGGCAATCCTTTTGCAATTAATTTGTCAGGATGATTTTGGCTCATTAATTTCCGATAGGCTCTTTTGATTTCATCGGCTGTTGATTGGGGTGATACGCCCAAAATGGTGTAGGCATCTGATAATGATATTGCATCAGAAGGCGTTGCTCTTCTTTGTTGGTTGTAAGAGTATTGTTGATATTGGTTTTGATTGTATTGAAATCCTGCAATACCCAATTGTGTGTAAATATGTTGTAGCGTTGCTTTTTTTGCAGGTGATAAATAACCTTCTGCAGAAGCCATTTGTAATTGAATATCTAAAAACAATTGCAATAAAGCGGGTTGTAATCGGCAAACTTGTTTTAATTCAAATAAGGTTGTGTTGATATTGAAGTCGGGTTGTTTGCCAAGCGAAAAAAGACGAATGGCCTGTTCTTTTTGAAGTGCATTTAATCCCATTTGCGTCATGATCATGCGTGCGGTTTGGATTTCTCTTTCTGAAACATGTCCATCTGATTTGGCAATATATCCCATGATTTTAAATGTATCGTTGAAAAATATTTGTTGCGCGCGTGTATGCATGCCGCCTTGTGTTGCTTGGAAAAAAGCGCTGAAATAACCAATGTCAAATAAGTGTCCAGCAATAAATCCGAAGACCATGCCAATCGGGCCTAAAAACATGAGACCGAAAATGGTGCCAATTAATTTTCCGCGGAATTTCATAAGTGATTCGTTAGTCAATGTATGCAAATTAGGTTAACATTGTAGCATTAAATTAGATTATTCAGGATAAAATATGCCGGTATTCGAAGTTCCGCATTTAGAAACAGCGCTGACGGGCCCATTGCTAGATTTGGAGAAAAAATTTTTACAGACGCAAGTGGCTATTGAAAGTTGGTTTCGACAACAATGGCAGCTAACACCGCCTACTTTTTATGGTTCTGTAGATTTGCGTAATGCGGGTTTTAAATTAGCGCCTGTGGATACCAATCTATTTCCGGCGGGATTTAATAATTTAAATCCTGAGATGATGGCTTTATGTGTTCAAGCAGTGCAAGCTACCATGGCTGAAAAGTGTGCAACGGCGACACGCTTATTACTAATTCCAGAAAATCATACGCGTAATATTTTTTATTTTGAAAATTTAGCAACGCTATCTGAAATTTTAAGGCGCGCGGGGTTTGATGTACGTATTGGGTCGATGATCCCTGATTTAAAAGAACCATTAACGCAGTTATTACCATCGGGTCGAGAAATTATATTAGAGCCGTTGATTCGTGAGCATGATCGTGTTGGGGTAAAAGATTATTTTCCTTGTTGTATTGTATTGAATAATGATTTGTCATCTGGTATCCCTGATATTTTTAAAAACTTGAAACAAGTTTTTATACCGCCACTTAAATTGGGCTGGTTTTCTCGATTAAAATCAGATCATTTTCGTTTATACAATGATGTGTGTGAGGAGTTTTCGAAAATCATTGATATTGATCCTTGGTTGATTAATCCTTACTTCGATCATTGTGGTGAAGTTGATTTTTCAGATAAAGAAAGCATTAATTGTTTGGCTGATCGTGCGAATATTTTATTTCAAAAAGTTCAAAAAAAATATGCGGAATATAAAATTGATCAACCTCCATTTTTAGTCGTAAAGGCAGATCAAGGAACGTATGGGATGGCGGTCATGATGATTCAAGATGCCAGTGAATTGCTCCAACTGAATCGCAAGCAGCGCACAAAAATGGCTGCCTCAAAAGGAGGAAATGCCGTGACTAAAGCGATTATGCAAGAAGGTGTTTATACTTTTGAAACAGTTGGCGATGAAAATGCAGTTGCTGAACCTGTTGTGTATCATATTGGCCGACACGTAGTGGGTGGATTTTATCGTGTTCATAAAAACCGTAGTATTAGTGAAAATCTAAATGCGCCAGGTATGAATTTTGTTCCATTGGCGTTTGCAAAAAATTGTCATTTACCGCCGCACGCTATCTCTGAATTTAAAGAACCAGTGAATCGATTTTATGCATATGGTGTCGTTGGAAGATTAGCGATGATTGCAGCAGCGAGGGAAGTGTTATGAACATTGGATTTTTAATGGATCCTTTATCAAAAATTAATATTAAAAAAGACACTACTTTTGCTATGTTGTTGGCATCGCAAGCGCGTGGTTGGAAAAACAATATTATTTTGCCAGAGCAAGTTTGGTTGCGAGATGGTATTGCATGGGCGCGCGCGCAAGCAGTGACTGTGTTTGATGATGCGAAACATTATTATGAGTTGGGTGAAACAAAAGAACAGCCTTTGGTTGATCTCGATATTTTGCTGATGCGAAAAGATCCGCCTGTCAATATGAATTATATTTATTTAACTTATTTGTTAGAGCAAGCAGAATCACAAGGATTATTGGTATTAAATAAGCCATCTAGTTTGCGTGATGCAAATGAAAAATTATTTACAGCTTGGTTCCCGCAATGTTGTCCGAAAACCATAGTCACTTCTCAATCAGATTTAATTTTAGATTTTCTCGAGTCAGTTGAAGACGCAGTTATTAAACCACTCGATAATATGGGCGGTGCCTCTGTTTTTCGCTTATCGAAGATGGATCTTAATCATCATGTCATTATCGAGACGGTGACACGGCAAGGAACTCAAACAGTCATGGTGCAACAATTCATTCCTGAAATCACAGAAGGGGATAAAAGAATTTTAATGGTGGATGGAGAGCCTGTGCCTTATGCGCTGGCACGTGTGCCAGCTGATGATGATTTTCGTGGAAATTTAGCGTCGGGTGCCGATGGTATAGGTTATGAATTAACAGATCGAGATCGTTGGATTTGCGAACAAGTTGGGCCTGTATTGAAAGAAAAAGGATTGCTGTTTGTTGGGCTGGATGTGATTGGAGATTATCTTACAGAAATTAATGTAACAAGTCCTACTTGTGCGCGTGAATTAGAGCAGTTATACGATATTGATATTGTTGGCGATTTTTTAGATGTGGTTGAAAATTTGATGAGTGCGAATGAAACGGAGTAAGGCATTTCAGGATCGCGCATAAAATAGAGCGCAGAGAAAATAAAAATGATGGCTTATCACTTAATCAATATCGATGGCTATTTATCTTTAAAACTAACCGATAAAAATACGTTGCGTCCTATTTATGTTGATTTTCTTGAAGGTGCACTGGCGCATCGTAAACAATATGGTGGTGGAAAAAATCAACTTATTGCAAAAGCCGTGGGTATTAAGTCCAGCCTAAAATTATCTGTGTTAGATGTTACTGCAGGATTAGGGCGTGATGCATTTGTGTTGGCAACATTGGGTTGTGCGGTTTTGATGTGTGAACGCTCGCCTATTGTTTTTGCCTTACTTGAAGATGGATTGCGGCGTGCAGAAAAGGTAGATTGGTTTCAAGCATTGTCATTAAAATTAATTCATGCAGATGCCATTGATTATTTATCGACAATCACGGAAAAAAATCGCCCTGATGTTATTTATATTGACCCTATGTTTCCTGAAAGAAATAAGTCAGCGTTAGTGAAAAAAGAAATGCGGGTGTTGCGTGAGGTTGTGGGTGAAGATTGTGATGCTGAAAAATTATTGAGTATGGCATTGTTGATTGCAAAAAAAAGAGTAGTGGTGAAGCGTGCAAAATTGGCTCCAACATTGACAGATAAAAAGCCTGATGTGGTTTATAAGGGAAAAAGCAGTCGGTTTGATGTCTATACTTTAAAATAATCTTTGTGCTTTAGGCTGAAAAAGAAGAGCCACAGCCACACGTTGTTTTTGCATTGGGATTGCGAATAATAAATTGCGCACCATTCACATCTTCACGATAATCAATAGTGGCATTTTTGAGATATTGAAAACTCATGGCGTCAACGAGTAGTTTGACCGTAACAGATTCGTTATCGCTTGGACCACCTTTTTTTTCCGTGATTTTTTTTGCAATGATAAAATCATCTTCGTTAATGGTTTCATCAAAGGTAAAGCCATATTGAAAACCAGAACATCCGCCGCCAGTGATAAATACGCGCAAGTTTAATTTTGGATTATTTTCTTCAACGATGAGTGAATACACTTTCTCTGCAGCGGCATCGGTAAATGTCAGCGAATCAGAAAGAGGCATTGTATTGGGTGAGGTTGTCATGCGCAAATTATTCGCTTTTTATTGCCCAACGTCAACCTGCTTAACTGTTCACTTCATGGCTCACGTTGAGATGCATCATTGCGCGTTGTGTGTTAGGATTTTGCATCATCGAGGGGCGGAGCTGAGCATTGAGGACGATAGGCTTTATTTTTGCAATTATTTTCTTTTGTTGTGATCTTGCCGCAATACAAAAACCTGCGCATATGCATGCAACTTTGAATGAAATTGTTTGCAGCGTAAAACAGAAGTGTACATAGTCATGTTATGGATTTTGGCTTTTCATATTGTTTTTATGGTTGCTTGGTTTGCTGGGCTTTTTTATTTGCCGCGATTGTTTATGTATCATGCATTAAGTGCAGATCAACCGAGTTTGTCGCGTTTTAAAGTGATGGAGCGAAAATTATTTTGGATGATTATGACGCCTGCTGGTGTTTTAAGTAGTGTGTTTGGTGTGTGGTTATTATTGTTGGATTGGCAGTTTTATTTTCAACAGAAGTGGATGTTAGCTAAATTAATGCTCGTTTTTTGTTTATGGATTTACCATTTTTTTTGTGGGTACTTGTTGCAACTTTTCAAAATAAATAAAAATCCTTTTTCGGCAAAGTTTTATCGTTTTTTTAATGAAATCCCAACGTTTTTATTAATGGCAATTGTGATTTTAGTGGTAGTAAAACCCTGATTTTCGAATGAAAGAGGCAGTGATGTCGTATCAAAAATATATTTGTTTGCTTTGTGGTTTTGTTTACGATGAGGAACAAGGTTGGCCGCAAGATGGGATCGAACCTGGTACGCGTTGGGATGCGGTGCCTGAGGATTGGCAATGCCCAGACTGTGGCGCAATGAAAGAAGATTTTCAAATGGTGGTTATACAGTAACCATTTTGCATACCTGCATTTTTCTATTTTATTTATCTAATGAGATTGTATTGTATGTCGATTAATAATAGTGATACGCAATCAAAAAAATTATTTCAACAAGCGCAGCAAGTGATTCCGGGTGGTGTGAATTCTCCTGTACGTGCATTTAAAGCAGTAGGTGGTGTACCGCTTTTTATTCATTCTGCAAAAGAAGCGTATTTGATTGATGTTGATGGGAACAAATTGATTGATTATGTGGGTTCGTGGGGCCCCATGATTTTGGGTCATGCGCATCCTGCTGTTATTCAAGCAGTAACTGAAGCTGTACAACAAGGGCTTAGTTTTGGTGCGCCTTGTGAAGCTGAAATTTTGTTGGCCAATGAAATTTGTGCGCGTGTCGATTCGATTGAAAAAGTGCGTATGGTGAATTCGGGAACGGAAGCAACCATGACAGCGATTCGTTTGGCGCGTGGTTTTGTGGGTCGTGACAAAATAGTGAAATTTGAAGGTTGTTATCATGGCCATGCTGATAGTTTGTTGGTAAAAGCAGGTTCGGGTGCGTTGACGTGTGGATTGCCCAGTTCACTGGGTATTCCGATAGGTTCAACACAGGATACGTTGGTTGCAGAATTTAATAACCTGGATTCAGTGTCACAGCTTTTTGAAAAATATCCCAATGAAATTGCCTGCATTATAGTTGAGCCAATAGCAGGCAACATGAATATGGTGATGCCTCGACCTACTTTTTTGCAGGGGTTGCGTGATATTTGTGATCAGTATGGGAGTTTGTTAATTTTTGATGAGGTCATGACTGGATTTCGTGTGGGATATCAAGGTGCGCAGAGTTTTGTAGGCGTGACTCCTGATTTAACAACCCTGGGTAAAATTATGGGGGGTGGTATGCCAGTGGGTGCGGTTGGTGGACGCGCGGATATCATGGATTGTTTGGCGCCGTTGGGTTCAGTGTATCAAGCAGGTACGCTATCAGGAAATCCCGTTGCTATGCGTGCAGGTCTTGCGACGCTACAGCAGTTGACGCCTGAAAAATATATTATTTTGTCTGAAAAAACACAAAAATTGACGAGTGGGTTAAAAGAACGCGCTGTTTCTGAAAATATCCCTTTTGCCATTAATCAACATACAGGTATGTTTGGTTTGTTTTTCACTACAGCGGATGCTGTAACGTGTTATGCGGATGTGATGCAATGTAATGCATCGCATTTCAGTGTGTTTTTTTCGGGCATGTTAAAAGCAGGTGTATATTTAGCGCCTTCTGCTTATGAAGCTGGATTTGTTTCTTTGGCGCATGGTGATGATGAAATCAGAAAAACACTAGACGCAGCCGAAATGGTTTTTCATGAGATGAAATAGCAAGATTTGATAAAATTCACAGATTGCTTCTTTTTTTTATATTCTGGATAATGACAGGCTGTGATGAATTTTCTAAGTGCGGATTTTTTTGTGAAACCAAAGCTGATAAAAATAGGTGTGTGTGTAGCGATGGTCTTGTCATCATCAGCGTATGCAGACAATTTGATGCGAGTTTATCAGCAAGCTTTACATAGTGACCCGATTTTTGCACAAGCAAAATCAACTTGGGAATCTCAAAAAATGAATTTACCCATTGCGGAAGCAGGGTATTTGCCGCAATTGTCTGTTGCTGGCAATGGTGATCGTGTCAATGATCAGACCAATGCAGGTGGAACAGGTACCGTCACATCAAACGATTGGGAATATGGTTATACACTGACTTTGACGCAACCCATTTTTGATTTTGGCGCGTGGTCAGCGATTAAAAATGCCAGTGCTAGCGTGAAAGCAGCGACAGCAAATTATATAGCAGCGCAGCAATCATTGATGCAGCGTACTGCAACGGCTTATTTTAGTGTGTTGCAAGCCTATGATCAGTTGCGTTATACCATTGCAAACAAACGTGCTGTATGGCAGCAATATGTGACTGCGCGTGAACAATTTAAAGTGGGTTTAATTGCAATCACCGATGAATATAATGCGCGCTCGAGTTATGACCAAGTAGTGGCGCAACAAATTTCAGCTCAAAATAACTTAAATATTCAGCTTGAGAATTTACGTGCGATCACGGGGCATGAATATCGTTCATTAAGTGGGTTGGGTCGGTTGCCGATGTTGCGTCCTCAACCCAATAATATTAACCGATGGGTGACAATTGCCACTCAGCAAAATTATGGTATAAAAGCACAGAATTATAATGTGCTCGCTGCTATGGAAACCATTAAGCAGCAACAAGCAGGTGGTTATCCAGTATTGGATGCACAAGGTAGCTATGCAGATACGCATGTTACAACAAGTGGTTCGTTGTCATGGGAACAAAAAGGCAGTGCCGGGTTAGCGTTGACTTACCAACCTATTCAAGGCGGGTTGGTGATCGCTTCAACAAAACAAGCGCGATATAATTACGTCACGGCATCAGGCCAATTAGAGCAAGTGCATCGCAATGTGGTAAATCAAGCGCGCTCTAGTTTTTTAAGTGTATTGTCTAGTATTAGCCGTGTCACAGCCGACAAACAAACCATTATTTCCGCAAAAAATTCATTAGAAGCAACAAAAGCCGGTTTTCATGCTGGAACACGCACGATGGTTGATGTGTTGAATGCGTTATCAGCGTTGTATCAAGCGCAACAACAACATGCAAATGATCAGTATGCTTACATTAATAATTTAATTGCGTTAAAAGCAGCTGCTGGCACATTGAGTGTGCGTGATTTACAGAAAATTAATGCGTGGCTTGGAAAATCAATTCATTTTCCAGCGCAAACCAGTGTCGCGCGTGTACCTAATGAAAATAATAAAGATGAAGTCATTAAAACAGATCATGATGAAGTGGCTTTTCATAGTATACAGCCCAAACTTAAAAAAATAATATCGAAGAAAAAGTCTGTTGTGTTAACTGAAGCATCGATAAAATATCATCATGCGCCTATCTTGTTGGCGCCACCAACAACCACTTCATTGCCGCAACCAGCATCAACTTAATCCATAATCAAAATATTTTCACGTAACACATAATTTTTTCGTGCTGTTGTGAAAGCAGTTTGCGCATGAGTTTTATAGGCTTCACGAAAATTTTTTGTATGTGATATAGGGTCATAAACAGATAACGCTTGCTCAATAATGGGTTTTTTGAAATCAATCCCTTCTTTTTTTGTTGATGCTGATCTGTGCCAGTCAAAAAACACAGCGGCTTGTTGGTAGATCATTTGTGTGGCGCGATATTTTGCATCGAGGCTATATCCCGCGATATGTGGTGTCCCAATAAATACGGTTTGTAGTAATTCAGCAGAAATATGAGGTTCGTTTTCCCATACATCTAAACAGATCGTCATTTCTTTTCTGTCTAATAGAGCAGACTGATCAATTACAGCGCCTCGTGCTGTATTGATTAAGATGACATTTGATTTTAAATGCGATATTTTTTTTTGGTCGATCATGTGGTGAGTGGGATGCAGGCCTGTTTTTGTCAGCGGGGTGTGAATGGAAATTAAATCAGCCTGTGAAATTAGTGCTTCCAATGAAACAAAATGAAAATGTGGTTTTTCTATGAGTAATGGGTCGTAACATATCACCTTGCAATTCAATTTTTCAAAAAGTGTTGCGACAATGCGACCAATTCGTCCGCATCCAATAACGCCAACCACACTATTTTTGTGAGGCGACCATTTTTTTTCTTTATTAAGCGCTGCGATAACGCACAATACGTATTCTGCAACGGCGATTGCATTAGCGCCAGCAGCCGTTGCAAAAGTAATGTGATTTTTTGATAGCCATTTTTCATCAACATGATCGACGCCGCTTGTAGCGCTGCCAACGAATTTGACTGCAGTATTTTTAAGCAATGCAGCATCAATCTGAGTTACTGTTCGTGTGAGTAATATATCAGCGTTTTTTAAGACTGCGTGTGTGATTTTTTCGCCGGGAATGGAGATGATTTCATCGCAATTCGTGAAAAAATCAGAAACGTAGGGAATTTTATCATCGGTAATTAATTTCAATGGTGTCAGCCTGAGGTTACTTTTGCTTTTGGGCTAATTCTATTGGAAAACACAATACAAAAACAGATTTTCTTCAGGTAGACTGAACAAGATACGATTTCTCGCTTACTAAATAAAAAGGCAGAAAAATGAGGAGATGGATTGCAAAATGGCTGTTAATTTCTGCTATTTTTTTGCTGAGCCCTATTTTTGCTGCTGATGTGGTTTTGCCTATTCCTGCTCATGGCGATATTCCAGATGATACGTTACAGCAACCCATTTTGCCCATCCCAAAAGCGATGGGTGATCAAATTGCGCTACATCGTGTGGATCAAAAAACAGGAAAATACGCTAAATTTGCTTATCGACAATCTTTGGTTGATCCTTTGCGTGATTCGGATGTGGGTGAATTGCCAGCGCCATTGGCGTTGCCGCAAGCGCCTAGAACACTCAGCCTAAATGAAGCAATTGCACTAGCGCTGCGTTATAACCCAGATGTGAAAAGTGCCGAATTGCAGCGTATTTTAGATAAATTCAGTTTGGAAATTGTGAAGCAACAGTATGGCGTTGTATGGAATCCCATTACGCTCACCTCAACCATACAAAATAGAGCTGCGCCGATTTGGAGTGCTGGGGTTGGTTTTGGTGTCACCGCACCCAGCGGCACAGCCGTTACTTACACGCATGCTAATAATTTATTGGGCGGCAATGCGGGTGTCAATACATTAAGCATTACACAACATTTATTAAAAGGGTTTGGTCTTGCGGTAAACAGCATCAATTATCAAAACGGCATTGATAATGAAAAAATTGCGCGACTTGCTTTTAAAGATAGTGTCATTAATACCGTGGTTGCTGTGATTGGGGCATATCGCACTTTGGTTAGTGCTTATAATAGTTTAGAGGCAAGCAAAGCAACATTGGTTTCTACAAAACAACAAGTTAAAATGGCTGAATTACAAGTTAAAGCAGGAGAGCTGTCATCGAATGATTTGGTGCAACAAGAAGCTTCTTTGGAGTCTTATCGTTTATCGGTTGTATCACAAGAAAATGCTTTACGTCAGGCTTATCAAAGCTTTTTATCATCAATTGGATTGATATCTTCTGCAAATATTTTAATTGATCGTACTATTCAAGTAAAAAAAGAAAAAATCCCGAGTATTTCTCGCTGCATTGAGTTGGCATTGAAGCATAATATTAAGTATCAGACAGCAGTGATTACATTGCGTGAAACAAAACGTGCATTGATTACAGCAGAAGATGCTCGAAAGTGGACGTTAGATATGACCAGTTCGGTGCAACTGGGTAGTGAGCGTAGCACAGTAAATGGACCCTTGGTTTCACAAGATACCAATCCCACTTTGGGTTTTAGCTTATCGGTTCCAATCGATAATATTTCAGGCAAGAAAGATGTGGTGAGTGCAAAAATTGGAATTGACAATGCAGAGCTTCAGTTGGAGCAACAAAAAGAAGATTTGATTCGTGATGTGCAAACGGATCGCGCTTCGATCGAAAGTCAGTATCAACAAATTTTAATTGCTGAAAAAGGAATTCAATATCAGCAAACCGCATTGAATAACACCAAGCTACAATTAAAATACGGAGCAACCAGTGTATTTCAAAAAAATACGTATGAAAATGATTTGTTAACACAAAAAATCGCGTTAATTACCACGCAAATTAATTATTTGAATGCCTTGACGAGTTTTTATCAAGAGCTTGGGCTGACATTGGAAAGACGACATATTAAACTCAGGTACTAGTTATGTATAAAAAAATCATCATTTTTTTGTTAGCGTTATCTTGCACATTTTTATTGTCGAGCTGTGATAGCAAAACAAAAAAAGACAAGCAAAAAAGTGAGCAAATTATTGTTGCAAAAGAGCAAACGCCTGTGCGCAACTTGTATTTTAGCGGCACATTGTCGCCTATTGATACCACAGCAGTAATTGCTCAGGTTGCTGGTAATATTACAAAAATGAAATTTTCATATGGTGAGCGTGTTCAAAAAGGTGAGATTTTATTTGCCTTGAGTTCGCCGCAATTAGCAGAAGATTATCATAAGGCAATCAAAGATTTTTTGACAAAAAAAGAATCCTATATTAACGG
Source organism: Gammaproteobacteria bacterium CG_4_10_14_0_2_um_filter_38_22 (assembly GCA_002793195.1). Lineage (GTDB taxonomy): Bacteria > Pseudomonadota > Gammaproteobacteria > Coxiellales > Coxiellaceae > 2-02-FULL-42-43. Next base: position 116,581 of record PFPT01000017.1, on the reverse strand, counting down.
GAAATCCTCTTTTGCTGGTGCAGAAGCATTGTATCGTGCTGGTGCAAAGTCTAAAAATGATTATATCAGTGCAAAAACACAATATGATAATAGTGTGTTGGATTATTTACAGTCTGAATATGCTTTGCATCGTGTTTTACAAACAGCCAATGTGGATCCTAAAACAATTGAGTCGTTAACCATTGCGAATACAAACCGAGTTAATTTGTTATTAGAGCGTCGTTTTCGTCAAATTGATATTGTAGCACCGGCATCAGGTATTGCTTTATTTCCTCTGAAAAGTGAAAAATCATCTGACGGTGATACTTCTGGAAAATTGATGGTAGGTAGTACGGTCAAGCAGAGTCAATTACTTTTATCGATTGGTGATTTAAGTGGGTTGAGTGCAAAATTTCAAGCAAGCGAAGAAGATATTGATCGTTTGCATCAAGGAATGAAAGTGCGTGTTACAGGTAGTGCATTTCCTGGTATTGTATTAAACGGTTTTATTTCATCGGTATCTGCTCAGGCATCTGCAAATTCAAGTGAAAGCAGTGGGGGAGGTACTTATGCCATTAGTGTTAAAATTCCAACAGTCACAGTCAAAACAATGGAAAAAATTCGCGTAGGGATGAGTGCAAAATTTAAAATTAGTATTAAATCAGCTCCCCAAATCATGTTGCCAATTCAGGCGATATCGCATAATGGCGATACCACACAAGTGACTGTTGTTGATGCTGATGGAAAACAAAAAACAGTATCCATAGTGACGGGTCAAACAACACCGACAGATATTGTGATTCTCAGTGGTGTTAAAGCGGGTGATAAAATTGTTATGCCAAAGCAATCTGATGAATAAAAAATAGAATGAATAAACCATGATCAGATTAGAAAATATTAAAAAAGCATTTCGAATGGGCAACAATGTTTTTGAAGCATTGAAGGGCATTAGTTTTACTATTAGTAAAGGCGAATTGGTTGCGATTGTTGGACCATCTGGATCTGGAAAATCAACGACCATGAATATTTTAGGTTTGCTAGACACGCCCACTGCTGGAAAATATTTTTTAGATGATATGGATACATCACAATTTTCAGGTGATAAATTGTCTGCGCTACGCAATAAACGATTGGGATTTGTTTTCCAACAATATTTTTTATTGCCAAAATTAACTGCCATGCAAAATATTATGTTGCCACTGACATATCGACGTGAAGCAAAAATGAGTTCACATGACATAAAAATGTGTGCGATGAAATGGCTCAGTATTGTTGGTATGGATAAACATGGTGATCATTTACCAACCGAGTTGTCGGGTGGTCAGCAACAACGGGTTGCTATTGCGCGCGCATTGATTGGTGAACCAAGCATTGTGATTGCAGATGAACCTACAGGCGCATTAGATACAAAAACCAGTCAAGAAATTATGGATTTGTTAAAACAGCAAATGCAGAAAAATGAAACAACCGTTGTTATTGTGACACACTCAGTAGAATTAGCAGCACAGTGTCAACGTGCTATTCATATTAGAGATGGATTAATTCAGGAGATGCCATAACATGGAATTGATTTCTTCGTTTCGCGAAGCAGTCTTGAATTTATTGAGTGCAAAGTTACGCTCATTTTTAGCTATTTTGGGGGTTTTGGTTGGCACAGGTTCAGTCGTTGCTTTAATTTCATCAAGCCAATTGGCCACGGCGCATGCGCTTGCGCAATTCAAATCACTCGGAACCAATTTAATTTCGCTGTATATTCGAGACGATGAGAGTGGTCGGCAAAGCAATCAAGCGCAATCGTTTTCTTATCAAGATGCTTTGCTGTTGAAAAAGAAAATACCCCAAATTGAAATGATCGCACCCTATACTATGAATTATGAATCGTTGTATTTTTCAGGAAAAGCTTTAAATGGAGAATTAATTGGTGCAACAGATACATTTGGAAAAATTGCCAAAACGCAATTGTCATCTGGACGTTTTATTTCATACTTGGATCATCGTGCGCTTTATTGTGTGATCGGTGAAAAAGTGGCGAAGAAAATTTTAAGTTTTGGGGCTAACCCACTTTATAATCAAATTCGTGTTGGAAATAACATGTTGACGATTGTGGGGATTTTAAAAAAATGGCCAGAAAATTTATTTATTTCAGCAGATTTAAATAGCAGCGTCATTATTCCTTTGCCAACTTCTTATTTGTTAAATTCAAAAGCAAAAATCAGTAATGTGCTGATTCGTTTGTCTAAGCAGCCTAATGTCACATTGGCAAAACAGCAAATCACAGCAACCATGAAAATACTTTTACCTAAAAAACAGCTCGTATTTAATAGCCCAGAGCAGCTCATTGATTTGATTGCCAAGCAACGTCAAACTTACACCTGGTTATTGGTGGCTATTGGCAGTATTTCGTTGGTTGTCGGGGGTATTGGTGTGATGAATATTATGCTGGTGTCTGTTGTTGAGCGACGCAGAGAAATTGGCATTCGAATGGCAATTGGTGCTCGGCAAAATGATATTTTGCGTATGTTTTTAATTGAATCAGTGATGCTCACTATTTTTGGTGGGTTTTTAGGTGTATTAATAGGTGTTTTGACATCATATGTATTGGTGATTTTTACGCACTGGCAATTCTATTTTTATTTTACGCCGGTTTTATTGGGATTCGCTGTATCTGTTTTAGTTGGTATCTTATCCGGATTTTACCCGGCATGGCGCGCATCAAAATTAAATCCCATTCAGGCGCTTGCATCATGAACAAACACTTATTTTTTGAAACGTTCCCTTAATATTTGTTTCCTGCGTTCGTGTTCTTGAGAAAATGATAAAGCAATTTCTTTTCGAATAATGGCTTCTTCATTACGTCGATGATCTAAATTTGAACGCAACTCCAGTGGTTTTACTGTTACGGGTTTGCTTTTTTTATCAAGCGCGACCATCGTAAAATAACAGGAATTGGTATGTCGTGTTTTGCCTGTTTCTAAATTTTCAGAAACGACTTTGATGCCCACTTCCATGGAAGTGCGACCAACATAATTGATATTGGCATAACAGGTAATTAATTCACCGATGTGAATAGGACATTTAAATAAGACTTGATCGACAGACAATGTCACAACATAGTGTCCAGAATAACGTGCTGCACAAGCATAAGCGATTTTATCGAGTAATTGTAATAAATAGCCACCATGAATATTGCCAGCAAAGTTTGCTTTTTCTGGAGTCATCATTTCTGACATAACTAAAGATCGACGGTCATCAGTTTCATTTAAATTTTGCATGGTGAGTTCCTGTTAGCAATATTAATGTGAGATTGATGGTTCTTCATTCTTTTCAAGTGCCAATCGTAAAATATGCTGTTGTGCCTGTGTTGCTGATAATTTAAATTTTTTCGCTAACATAAGAATAGCAATAGAGAAAAAAGCCAGCACGATCAAATCCCACCCAAAAGGTAAAATGTTTTTCCCGCCACCAAAGCTGCCTAAATACGATATCAGTGTTAATCCTATAATGTAAGGCCAAATCCAGATAGATGCATACCAATCTAAAGTGGGCTTTTTGGTTGATTGAGAAAATGTACGATAAGTTAATAAAATAATTAAACCGACAATAAAGCCAATGCTCAATTTTGAAATAATATCCCAGCCATTGAAATAACTGAATACAGTGCAAAGATAAAAAGCAATTATGCCCCATAAATTAGCAAATGGTAGACGAAAGGGGCGTGCTTGATTGGGTGCTTGTTCGCGCAGCGCAAGCAAACAAACAGGTCCGATGGTGTAAGTAAATGACATGAGTGAAGTTAGAAACCCCATCATTTTGTTCCAGCCAGGCAATGGCGCAAATAAAAACATACCAAATACAAAATTAATTAACACAGCATAGATCGGCGTGTGTTGTACTGATAATTTCTGTAAAAATTGAGGTAAGTAGCCATTAATGCTTTTGCTTCGTAATGATTGTGCAGCACCGCTGGTGTAAATCAGTGAAGCCGCAAAAGGGCCAACAATGGCGCCAACAAATAAGATAGGTAACAACCAAGAAAGACCATCTTGATAAATAATAGCAGCCAGTGGACTATTAGCGCGTTCGAGTGTGAGATGTTGCCAGCCTTGCGCTAGATTGAAATGTTGTAAAGAAGTGAGAAAAGCCATTTCTAACCCAAGATAAATTAATAAGGTTAGAAAAATTGAGCCAATAATAGCGACGGGTAAGCTGATGCCGGGATTTTTAACGGCACCACTCCATTCGCAGGCTTGTGTGAATCCATTGAATGCGTACACCATACCGCCAGCAGAAATGGCTTCCAACATGCCTTTAACGCCCATTGGAAAAAAAGAACCTTGTTCTGGATGAATCATTTTTTGCAAATTAAAATAATGCGAAAAAATTACAGCAATAATAATAATAGGGATTAGAATTTTCATGAACGTCAGTATGGTATTGCTGCGCAGTAACCAGCGTAGTGAAAAAATATTGAGCGAACAAATCATTAACATTAATAAAGTGGCTACGAAATAGCCTTCATAGGTTAATGAAGCATCAGGGTGTGTGAGTTTTGGAAAATAAAAGCTGGCGTATTGAATAATGGCTTGTGTTTCAGTGGGTGGAATGGATGCGCAGCATAGCCAAATAATCCAGGCGTACATAAACCCAACTAAAGTGCCGTGTGTTACGTGTGGAATGCGGGTGTTAGAACCCATCACGGGCAACATGGATGATAATTCTGCAAAAACAAAAGCAATAAAAATAATAGAAATGCCAGCAATAATCCAGGCAAATAATGCAGATGGACCGGCTGTTCTTCCGGCATAATAAGCTGAAAACAACCAGCCGGACCCTAAAATAGCGCTGATAGAAGTAAATAAAAGTGTTAAGGTTGAGACCGATCTTTTCACAGGTATATTCCTTGTTATGAAAGAAACCGTCCATGATATCCTTTCGCGATATTTTCTATGATTTGGTATATCATCGTGAAGAAATTTATTCAATATTAAAGTGGAGTGGGAGCAAATGAGCAATAAAACGAATCAGCATCTTATTTTAATTGATGGCTCATCGTATTTATTTCGTGCTTATCATGCGCTTCCGCCATTAATATCATCAAAAGGTCAGCCAACGGGTGCAATTTATGGCGTGATCAATATGATTAAAAAGTTAATGGCCTCACATCAATATGATTATTTTGCTGTGGTATTTGATCCGAAAGGCAAAACATTTCGTCATGATTTATTTCCAGAATATAAAGCGAATCGTACAAAAATGCCAGATGAATTACGCGTGCAAATTGCGCCTTTGTTTGAGTTAATTAAAGCAATGGGCTTGCCATTGATTATTCAAGAAGGTGTTGAAGCAGATGATGTGATTGGCACGCTTTCTGTTTATGCTGAAAAAAACGATATAAAAACACTGGTTTCGACTATGGATAAAGACATGGCGCAATTGGTTAATAAAAATATTACGCTTATCAATACAATGAATGATCGTTTGCTTGATATAAATGGTGTGAAAGAAAAATTTGGCGTGATGCCTAATCAAATGATTGATTATTTAGCATTGATGGGTGATGCATCCGATCATATTCCAGGTATTCCGAAAGTAGGCCCGAAAACAGCAGCAACTTGGTTAGCAAAATATCAATCGTTAGATAATATTATTGCACATGCTAATGAAATCACTGGGAAGGTGGGTGAAAATTTACGCACCCATATACCTGCTTTACCTTTATCTCAACAGCTGGTGACAATTTTATGTGATGTGAAATTAAATGTTGCATTGCCTCAATTAAAAATCAGTGAAAAAAATACGGAAAAACTACGTGAGCTGTTCTCTGAATTGGAATTTACAAAGTGGTTACGAGAGTTGGATTCAGTTAATTCGCAAGTGCAAACAAAATCACACTACCATACTATTCAAGATGAAGCATCGTTTGATGCATTTCTAGCCCGATTAAAAAATGCACCGGCGTTTGCATTAGATACTGAAACCACTGATTTGGATGCCATGCATGCAGAATTGGTGGGCATGTCATTGTCAGTGAAAGCCAATAAAGCAGTTTATATTCCATTTATGCATCATGATGAAAATGCAAAGCAACTGAATCGTGAGGAGGTGTTAAAAAAAATAATGCCTATTTTACAGGATAAAAACAAAATCATTATTGGGCAAAATTTAAAATATGATTATAAGGTGTTAAAAAATCAGGGTGTTGAAATTACAGCGCAAATGGAAGATACCTTGTTAGCATCTTATGTATTAAATAGTACCGGTTCGCGACATGATTTGGATACGCTCTCACTGAAATATTTAAATCACACGAATATAAAATTTGAAGAAGTTGCGGGAAAGGGTGCAAAACAAGTGACATTTGATTATGTTTCTATTCCTGTTGCAACGCAGTACGCAGCGGAAGATGCCGATATGGCTTTACAGTTGCATCATGTGTTGATGGAAAAAATACACAATGAAAAGTCCAGTGAAAAAGTACTGCGCGAAATTGAATGGCCGTTAATGCCTATTTTAGCCAATATGGAATTTCATGGCGTCTTGATTGATTCGGTTATGTTGAAAAAACAAAGTCATGAATTAGAAAAAAGAATTGTTCAGTTAGAAAAACGTGTGCATGCTTTGGCTGGAAAAGCGTTTAATTTGGGATCGCCCAAACAGTTGCAGCAGATTTTGTTTGAGCAGCTGAAATTACCTGTTATTAAAAAAACACCAACTGGTGCACCATCAACCGATGAAGAGGTGATGCAGGAATTAGCACTTGATTATGAGTTACCTAAACACATTGTTGAATTTCGTCAGTTATCAAAGCTAAAGTCGACTTATGCCGATGCTTTGCCAGAGCAGGTTAATCCAAAAACAGGGCGTGTGCATACTTCTTATAATCAAGCGGTCACTTCAACAGGGCGTTTGTCTTCTAATCATCCCAATTTGCAAAACATCCCCGTACGTTCTGAAGAAGGACGAAAAATTCGCCAAGCCTTTATTGCACCAAAAAATTATAAAATTGTTTCAGCTGATTATTCACAAATTGAATTGCGCATCATGGCGCATTTATCTAAAGATCCTGGTTTGTTGTCTGCATTTGAAAAAAAACAAGATGTGCATACGGCAACCGCAGCGGAAGTGTTTGGTGTGGCGTTAAATGAAGTGACCAGTGATATGCGTCGTCATGCTAAAGCAATTAATTTTGGCTTGTTGTATGGCATGTCTGCTTTTGGATTGGCAAAACAGTTGGGTGTTGATCGTGTTGAAGCACAAAAATATATGGATACCTATTTTGCGCGCTATCCTAATGTGCATGCTTATATGGAAAAAGCCCGAGAATTTGCGGGAAAAAATGGTTATGTTGAAACATTATTTGGTCGACGATTATTTATCCCTGATATTCATGCTAGCAACAAAATGCGGAAAATGGCCGCTGAGCGCGCAGCGATTAATGCGCCATTGCAAGGTACCGCTGCAGAAATTATTAAGCTTGCTATGATTTGTGTGAGTGAAAAAATCAAAAAAAATAATTTACCAATGACGATGGTGATGCAGGTGCATGATGAATTAATTTTTGAGGTGAAAGCAGATCAAGTGCCGGCTATGTGTGACGTAATTCAAGATTGTATGGCGCATGCATTTAAGATGGATGTGCCATTAGAAATTGCAATTGGCGTGGGTGATCATTGGGATGAAGCACATTAAAATAAACAACAGTAGAGCGTGAACATGATGATTTTTGGCGACATGTTATCCACTAATTTGATCACTACCATGATTTCTTTTTTTTCTATTTGTATCATCTATCTTATTGTGAGCATTGTATTTATTCGAAAAATTAAAAATGACAAGATGAAAAAAAAGGTGCGTGTTCGTGCATTTTATATATCGGTATTAATTTTTCTATTTTTGATGGCCAGAGTTTGGGTTGATGGCTTTATGCATTTGATTGCGGTGCTGGGTTTGGTGTCAGCTGGTTTGGTGGTGACCAACAAAGAAAGCATTATGAATTTAGTTGGGTGGATGATTATTACTTGGCGCGGTGTCTTTTCAGAAGATGATTTGATTCAGATTCAGTCATATAAGGGCTATGTTAAATCAATCGGATTGTTGTATATTTGTTTGCAAGAAGTCTCAGATAATGATTTTTCACGTTTAACAGGCAAAGAAATTAAAGTGCCAAATGGTTTAACAGCCAATAATGCAGTTATTAACTTTACTCAGACGGCTAGGCTCATATTGACTGAATATAAAACACAGTTGCCATTAAAAAACTTTAATCAAGCAAAAGAAAAATGCATGGCAGTAATTAAAAGTGTTTTAAAAAATTATTATAAAAAAAATACTCAGTACAGTGTTACCAGTTTGCAAGATGGGAAGCGCAGTATTAGAGCGATGATCGAATTGGTGCCTAAATTTATCATCAATGACAATTTGGATATGGATAAACCGGTTTCATGTAGTTTCAATTATTATTGTTTTATTGAAGATAGAGCGGTATTGCAAAACTTAATCTCAGAGGCGCTGATTGATAATCATTTATTTGAGATCAGTTAGTTTTTGGTGGGATTTTTTTACGCTATTCTACCGTTACAGATTTTGCTAGGTTTCTTGGTTGATCCACGTCAGTGCCTTTTAATACAGCAATATGGTAAGCCAATAATTGCAGCGGGATTGTGTATGCAATGGGCGCGATAAAATCAGGCATGCTAGGCATTTGAATGTGTGTTGCATTTTTCCCAAACATTTCTGCAGGTTGGTCAGATAGCACAAATACTTCGCCATCGCGTGCTTGGACTTCTTGGATGTTGGAAGATAATTTTTCGAACAAACGATTGTGTGGTGCGATGACAATCACAGGCATTTTCTCATCAATTAAAGCGAGTGGCCCGTGTTTTAATTCACCGGCAGGATAGCTTTCTGCGTGTACGTAGGAAATTTCTTTTAATTTTAAAGCACCTTCTGCAGCAATGGGTGTGTATTCGCCTCGTGCAATGAATAAGGCATGTTTTTTATGTGTAAAATATTTTGAAATATCTTGTAACGTAGCATCTAATTTTAATAATGTGCTGATGATGCCGGGTAATGTTTGTAGTGCGCAAATATGTTTTTCAATAATCGCTTGTGGTATGGCATGCTGTTGCGCCAGTACAAGTGTGAGCAGTGCCAGCGCTGTTAATTGCGCAGTAAATGTTTTGGTTGCAGCAACACCGACTTCTTTTCCAGAGCGTGTCATTAATAATAAATCCGCTTCGCGTGACAAGCTGCTTTCAGTAACATTGCAAATAGCCATAATGAGTTTGCAGCCCATTTGTTTCGCATGACGCACTGCAGCTAACGTGTCTGCTGTTTCGCCCGACTGTGAAATTGCTACAAATAGGGTGTTTGGTTCCATGATGCTGTCGCGATAGCGAAATTCGCTGGCTACATCAACAGACGTTGGTATTTTTGCAATGGATTCAATCCAATATCGCGCAACCAAACCAGCATGATAACTGGTTCCGCAAGCAATGATTTGTACGCGTTTAACATTCGCTAACACGGTATTGGTTGCATGACCAAAAATATCGGATAAGGTGTTATCAGCGGTTAAACCATGGCGCAGTGTTTCTGTGATGGCGTCGGGTTGATCGTAAATTTCTTTTAACATGTAATGACGAAAATGTCCTTTATTTGCAACATCTGTTTCTGAGGTGCATTCGTGTACGGTACGCTGGACTGTTTCACCTTCGGTGTTTTTAATGTGGATTTCTGAGCGTGAAATGCGTGCAATATCACCTTCTTCTAAATAAATAAATTTTTGTGTAACGGGTAGCAAGGCGAGTGGATCTGAAGCAACAAAGCTTTCGCCAATTCCCAAACCAATAACCAATGGGCTGCCAGAACGAATCGCATAGAGATTTTGCGGATCGGTTTTGGATAAAATACACAGCGCAAAGGCACCTTTCAATTCAGCAGCAGTTGCTTGCAGTGCATCCATCATGTTGTTTTTTTTTGTGAGATGATAATGCAATAAATGCACGATGACTTCGGTATCCGTTTCTGATTCAAATAAATAATTTTCTTTTGTGAGTTGTTTGCGCAGTTGTTGGTGATTTTCGATAATGCCGTTATGTACAATAGCGATGGTATTTTGTGATGTATGGGGATGCGCGTTCAGTTCACTTGGTTTGCCATGCGTTGCCCATCGGGTGTGTGCAATGCCAGTTTTGCCTGTTAAAGGATGATCGACGAGTGCTTTTTCTAGCGCCGCTACTTTTCCATGAACCCGTTTTCGTTGGATATCATGCGTTTGCTGATCTAAGATAGCTACGCCCGCTGAATCATAACCGCGGTATTCTAAGCGTCGTAACCCCTCAATTAATATGGCTTCAATAGATCGTTCTGCAATGGCACCAACAATTCCGCACATAACGTACAGTTCCAACAATTAAAAAAGAACACATCATAGCATTTTAATGCATTTTTGGAAGCTGTAATAATGATTCGGACTTAAGGTGCAGAGAAAAGCAAGCTAGGGTTGTGTTTGTAGGGTCAGATTTTCTGACGGTATGGTGTGTGCTGCTTCTTTGCGAGAAAACAAATCTCGAAGTGTATTGGAAATGCCTGGAATGCCAGAAAACACAGCATAAAGCATGGAGGCAGGAATGCTGATATAAGCGGTCCATGCGCCTAAGCTGCAAAAGATGGCGCATTTTTTATTGCTTGCGGCGCCGAGTGTGCCGGTAATGGTGAATAGCGTAATCAGCATAGCGATTAAAGTGTAACGATCGCGCGCAGCGATAGATGGATCAAGCGAGTTTGTTTTAATGGGTTTATTATTGGTCACTTCTAAAATGCCGCGATGTGTCCAGTACAAGCTAAGCGGTAATGTACCAATTACACCTAGTGCACAAGCAACGTAACAAGCCACACGCGCTGCTGTTTCTATGGGGCATTGTGCAAAACGTAATAGGGTTTCTGTGGAATAAAAGAAGGCATCGGTGGATGCAATACAGTAAGCGCTTGTGATTGTGATAGCAGAAATCAAGCGCATGCATTCCGCATAGTTTTTTGATTGATATGCGTTACGCCAGGTATCTCGCATGGATTTCAGTTGATCTGGAAATCGATTGGCGCCGTCAACACAATTGAGTATCCGCAGTAAAAAAAGTGCCACGCCGGTTGTGTTTGCAATTGTGGACGACAGTGAGAGTGATTTGGCGCCTTCAATTCCGCTTGAACAGTATGCGCTTGCAGCAAAAGGCGCAAACAAGCAAAATGTTAATGCAGCGGGATTGTTCGGGCGTAGATGGATGTTTTTGAGCGCAGATCGAAAAAAAGCAGCATAGCTAATGGCGCAAATGACATTGCTAAAAATTGAGAACTCATCTATCGCCTTGTTTTTTTCGTGCAATGTTCTGCTTAAGCTGTTTTTGCCTTCAGCAGCAATGGCAAAAAATAATGTGCCATTGAGGATAGCGAGCAACGCAATAGCTATTTCAAAAACAATTTTTTTATGTTTGCTTTTTTCAGATGAAGTTTGTGTAACTAAGGGCGTGTCTTCTGAATTAATAATCATAAAAACCTATTTTTAAAAAATATTTTTAATATCCATATGTTGTTGATTTGAAGAAATGCTTTTTATTTTTTAAATAAAAAGAGGAAGTGTTTTACATTGAATGATCATCATGAACCGAATGATCATCGTAAGTTAATAATAAGGTGAGATTACTTTAACATATTTACTTCAATTTTAAAAACCGCATTTTTGTGCGAAAAATACAGTATAAAAATGAAATTTGATTTGTGAGGGTTAAGCACCTATAATCAATTCCAATGAAAAATAATTTTTGTATAAAATGAAAAATTCAATATTGCAAATTTGCAATGAGATCATTCATCCTGGTGAGCGTCTTTCTTTAGCGTTGCCACTACCTGAGTTGTTTAGTTGTGCGCCATTGCACATGCCTATCAAAATTATTCGCGGAAAACAGGAAGGTCCTTGTTTATTATTAACAGCAGCGATGCATGGTAATGAATTAAATGGAACGGAAATCATTAATCGTTTGTTGCAAGAAGATGCTTTAAAAAATTTGTGTGGCACTATTATCGCTGTTCCTGCGCTGAATGTGTATGGGTTGATTAATCGTTCGCGTTATTTGCCCAGTGGAATTGATTTGGACCGATGTTTTCCTGGCTCACAATCAGGTACGCATGCGGAACGTGTGGCGCATTTATTTGTATCGGAAATTTTCAGTAAAGCGGATGTGTGCATTGATTTGCAAACAGGATTTTTGAACTATTCAAATTTACCGCAAATATTTTTTGATAAAACAGATGAAAAAGCGCGATTACTGGCAGAGGCATTTAATGCACCGGTGATGACCAACATTACTTTTGAAAAAGGTATGTTGCGAACAGTCGCGCGTGAACAGAAAAAAACATTTTTATTATATGAGGCGGGTGAAGCAATGCGATTTGATGAGCATGCTATTCGCACAGGCATAACCGGCATTCTTAATGTGATGCAAAAGTTGGGTATGCTTTCTGAAAAGCAATCTGAAAAGCAATCTGAAAAAATGTCTTCGCTAAAATGTTTTTTTTCAGAAAAAAATATTTGGGTGCGTGCTTCGACCAGTGGTATCAGCGATACTGAGCATCAATTAGGTCAGCACATTAAGGCGGGTGAAAAACTTTGCACGATTAGAGATCCTTTTGGTGCATCTGATTATATGACTGTCTTTTCACCCGAAGAGGCTATTATTGTTGGGAAAAATAATTTGCCATTGGTGCATGAGGGTGAGTCATTGTTTCAGTTGGCTGTCTTTTCTAAAATGCAGCATGCAGCAACGCATCTGGAAACTTGGGAAGAAGAAAGCCTGGCCATTTTTTAGCTGGAGTTAAAAAACAAAGTGACGTCTTATTTGCGCGGATTTTTTATTTGGATGATCGCTGCCTTTTTCTTTTTGTATGAGTTTTTCTTGCGTACGTTTGTCGGCAGTGTTGCGCATCAAATCATTCCGCAATTGCATTTAACAGTTGAAACATTTGCATTAGTGGGTTCAGCTTATTATATCGCTTATGGCGTCATGCAAATACCAGTGGGTCTTTTGGTAGATAAGTTTGGTGTTAAGCGCGTCATGTTGTTTGCAACGCTGATGTGTGTTCTCGCTACTTTTTTATTTTCACACGCAACCAATTTTACTACTGCCTTTCTTAGTCGTTTTTTAATGGGGTTTGGCTCATCCTTTGCTTTTGTTTGTTTGTTGGTGATTGCGGTTACATGGTTCCCTAAAAAATATTTCGGTATTTTTGCAGGTATTTCTCAATTTATTGGGACGATGGGCCCTTTGCTTGCGGGTGGTCCATTAATTTCATTGATGCTTGATTTACATGACACTTGGCGAACGGCATTAATGGATATTGGTTTTTTTGGCGTCATACTGGCGTTGCTGGTTTTGCTGTTTGTAAAGAATAAACCAAGAGATGGTGAGCGGGTTCTTATTTTTTTAAAACAACCTGAAACATTGAAAGTGCGCTTGATGCGTTTAATGCGAAATAAGCAAGCATGGAGTGTTGCGTTTTATTCAGGCACGCTTTATGTTTCGATTGCGTTGCTGGGTGCCATTTGGGGAACAGATTATTTGCAAGCACGTGGCTTGTCACAGTCGATAGCAGCCGATACCATTTCTTTTGTTTGGTTGGGTTATGCGTTGGGATGTCCATTGTTAGGCGTGTTATCTGATTTGTCGAAAAGAAGAAAGCCCGTTTTGTTAGCGTGTTCTGTTTTAGGGTTGATTGCATCTATTGGGATTACTTATTTTTCATTTACTCATGTTGTATGGGTTTATTTTGTATTGTTTTTTATGCTGGGTGTCGCTGCAGCAGGTCAAAGTGTTGCGTTTGCAGCCATGAGTGAGCATGTTGATCATAGTACGCGTGCGACTGGCTTTGGTTTAAATAATGGATTGATTACGTTGTTTACAGCAACGGTTCCTTTGTTGGTGAGTTATTTTATTAACAGGGATTCGCATCATCATGCTAATCATTTAGTGGCGCATGATTTTATTCGTGGATTCACTTGTATGCCAATTTTATTCTGTTGTTCATTTGTTATCGCATTGATTTTTATTCGTGAGACGTATTGCAAATCACAAAAAGAGATTATTCAATTAGCGCGCCCATTTTAAACAGGTTTTTGAAAAGTTTTACATAAGACGCGCGCCAAAGTATGATACCTGCCTTACATTTTTACAGAAGGGTGTCATTATGTTGCCACGCAAAACATTGGCGAATGCGATACGTGCGCTCGCTATTGATGCGGTTGAAACCGCACACTCCGGACATCCTGGTATGCCGATGGGGATGGCGGATATCGCTGAAGTATTGTGGCGAGATTTTTTGTCACACAATCCGTCGAATCCATTATGGTTTAATCGTGATCGTTTTGTGCTGTCTAACGGCCATGGTTGCATGTTGTTATATGCTGCGTTGCATTTATCCGGTTACGATTTATCAATCGATGATTTAAAAAAATTTCGTCAGTATCATTCTAAAACACCGGGGCATCCAGAATATGGATTTACACCGGGTGTTGAAGCAACTGCAGGTCCATTGGGTCAAGGTTTGGCGATGGCGGTGGGTATGGCCATTGCAGAAAAACATTTAGCTGCAGAATATAATCAAAAAAATCTTGTACTGGTGGATCATTACACCTACGTTTTTGCTGGTGATGGTTGTTTGATGGAAGGGATTTCACATGAAGCTTGTTCATTAGCCGGTACGTTGGGTTTGGGAAAATTAATTTTGTTTTATGATGATAATGGTATTTCTATCGATGGTGATATTTCCGGTTGGTTTACAGATAACACGGTTGAACGTTTCAAAGCTTATCATTGGCAAGTTATATCGGGTGTTGATGGACATGATGCTGCCGCTATTAAAAAAGCAATTGAAACAGCCCGCGCCGATTTAATGCATCCAACGATTATTTGTTGTAAAACAAAAATTGGATATGGTTCTCCTAATTTAGAAGGCAGTGAAAAAACACATGGCTCGCCATTAGGTGAAAGTGAAGCATTGGCGACGAAAAAAAAATTGGGCTGGGATTACCCGTCTTTTTTTATTCCTGAGGAAATTTATGCGCAGTGGGATGCGGTTGATGAAGGTGCGCGACGCGAAGCGTATTGGAATCAAGCGTTCGCAAAATATGAAACTGTTTATCCTGCAAAAGCCGCTGAATTTTTGCGTCGTATGATGGGTGCATTACCAGAAAATTGGCAGTCTTATACGAATCGTTATATTGAAAAAGTCAGACATGAGGAAAAAGCATTAGCGACACGAAAAATGTCGCAAGCCTGTATTGAAGCCTATTCCGAAATTTTACCTGAATTCATGGGAGGATCTGCTGATTTAACGGAATCAAATAATACCAAAGCAAAAAGCATGTCAATTTTTTCAGCAGAAAATGCAAGTGGAAATTATATACATTATGGTGTGCGTGAATTTGGCATGAGCGCAATTTTGAATGGACTGGCATTGCACGGCGGTGTTATTCCTTTTGGCGGAACGTTTTTGGTATTTTCGGATTATGCGCGAAATGCCGTGCGTATGTCAGCGATCATGCAGCAAAAAGTAATTTATGTTTACTCACATGATTCGATTGGTTTAGGTGAAGATGGTCCAACGCATCAGCCAATTGAGCACATTGCGATGTTGCGCATGACACCTCATTTCGAAGTATGGCGTCCGTGTGATTTTGTAGAAACAGCGGTTGCATGGCAACAAGCCATTGGGCATTCAGGTCCGAGTGCAATTTTACTAACCCGACAAAATGTACCACAACAAGCGCACACTTCAGAAAAAATAAATGAAGTTGCGCGTGGCGGATATATTTTATTTGAACCAGAAAATCAAGATTTGAAAATAGCCGCTATTATTATTGCGACAGGATCAGAAGTGCAATTAGCAGTGACAGCAGCAAAAGCATTGATGAAAGAAAATATTTTTGTCCGCGTTGTGTCAATGCCGTGTTGCGACCGTTTTAAAAAACAAGATGCAGATTATCGTGAGATGGTTTTGCCATCACCTATTACGGCGCGCTTGGCAATTGAAGCAGGCGTGCCAGATTATTGGTATCAATTTGTTGGTAGTGATGGCGCGATTATGGGGATTAACACGTTTGGTGCATCAGCGCCAGAAAAAGATATTTGGCAGGCTTATGGATTTACAGTAGAAAATGTAAAAAAACAATTATTATCTTTATTGGAGACGCAGACTCATGACAATTAGAATTGCTATTAATGGTTTTGGGCGCATTGGTCGTAATATTGCGCGTGCATTGTATGAATCAGGTTATCGTGACCGTCTTGAATTGGTTGCAGTGAACGATTTGAGTGATTTGAATACGAATGCGCATTTATTAAAGTTTGATTCTGTGCATGGTCGTTTTGCACACTCTGTTTCTGTTTTAGATGATGAGCTTATTATTGATAATGATCACATTCGATTTTTTTCAGAAAAAAATCCAGAGTTGATTCCTTGGGGAAAAATGAATGTGGATATTGTATTGGAAGCAACTGGTTTTTTTGCAAGTCGTGATAAAGCGCGTGCGCATTTAGTTGGGGGTGCAAAAAAAGTATTAATTTCAGCGCCAGCTGGAAAAGATGTGCCGACAATTGTTTATGGTGTGAATCATCAAAGTTTAAAGCCAACCGATGATATTGTGTCCAATGCATCTTGCACAACAAATTGTTTAGCACCGCTTGTTAAGCCATTGCATGAGTTATTTGGTATTAAAGCGGGTCTGATGACAACAGTGCATTCGTATACGTCTGATCAACGTATTATTGATGCGAGCCATAGTGATTTGCGTCGTGCGCGTGCAGCAGCATTATCAATGATCCCTACTAAAACAGGTGCAGCAGCAGCAGTAGGTTTGGTGTTGCCGGCCTTAGCTGGAAAATTAGATGGCTATGCTGTGCGTGTGCCAACAGCAAATGTATCACTGGTAGATTTAACGTTTGAGGCAGAAAAACCAGTTTCAGTAAAAGCAGTGAATGAAGCGTTGTTGGCGGCATCACAAGGCGAATTAAAAGGTGTTTTGGATTATAGCGAATTACCTTTGGTGTCGATTGATTATAATCATTGCCCTGCATCTTCTACGGTTGATTCATTGGAAACACGTGTTATTGGTAACTTGGTTAAAGTAGTTTCTTGGTATGACAATGAATGGGGTTTTTCAAATCGCATGTTAAATACGGCCAGCGTGATGATGTCAGTTTAAGGAATGGTTTATGGCCTATTTAAAATTAGCTGATCTGAATCTTAAAGATCAACGCGTATTGATTCGTGAAGATTTTAATGTGCCGATGAAAAATGAGGTGATCATGGATGACACGCGTTTGCGCGCTGCCATCCCAACTATTGAATATGTATTAAAACAGCATGCTGCTGTGATTTTAATGTCACATCTTGGTAGGCCGGTTGAAAATAAGTGGGATGCACAGTTGTCTTTAAAGCCCATTGCAAATCAATTGTCTGCTCTTTTAAAAAAGCCTGTGCGTTTTGTATCTGATTGGATTAATGGATTCGATATTCATGTTGGTGAAGTGGTATTGTGTGAAAATACCCGCTTTTTGACTGGTGAAAAACAATGCGACGAAGTTTTGTCAAAAAAAATGGCTGCATTGTGTGATGTTTTTGTGATGGATGCGTTTGCCACTGCGCATCGCGCAGAAAGTTCAACAG
Source organism: Gammaproteobacteria bacterium CG_4_10_14_0_2_um_filter_38_22 (assembly GCA_002793195.1). Taxonomy (GTDB): domain Bacteria; phylum Pseudomonadota; class Gammaproteobacteria; order Coxiellales; family Coxiellaceae; genus 2-02-FULL-42-43. The sequence continues at coordinate 98,887 of PFPT01000017.1, read as the reverse complement.
CAGGTGTGGCGCAGTTTGCAAAAAAAGCCTGCGCTGGATTATTGTTGGATGCCGAGTTATCGGCATTATCAACAGCGTTAAGCAATCCCAAAAAACCAGTTGTTGCGATTGTGGGCGGATCAAAAGTATCAACAAAAATGGCCGTGCTTGAAGCATTGCTTGATAAAGTTAATACATTGATTGTCGGTGGTGGAATCGCAAATACTTTTTTAGCAGCGCAAGGTGTGGCTATTGGAAAATCATTGATTGAAAATGACTGGATACAACCCGCGAAAAAATTACTAACCATTGCAGCAGAAAAAAATGTGTGTGTGCCACTGCCGGTTGATGTGGCTGTTGCTAAAAATTTTTCTGCAGATGAAAAAGCGATTATCAAATCCATTCATCAGATTAATTCAGATGAGATGATTTTAGATGTGGGTCCGCAAACAGCAGCCAGCTATGCCGGCATCATGCATGATGCTAAAACCATTGTGTGGAATGGACCTGTTGGTGTGTTTGAATTACCCCAGTTTTCCGCGGGCACAAAATCACTCGCAGCAGCCATTGCTGGTTCAGCAGCGTTTTCGATTGCGGGAGGTGGCGATACATTATCTGCAATCATGCAATGGCATATGGAAAATAAAATTTCGTATTTATCAACGGGCGGTGGTGCATTTTTAGCGTTTATGGAAGGAAAAAAATTGCCGGCAGTTGAAGCGTTGATCAAGCGTGTTTACGCTAACTAAGTCTTTATGTGTCATGCTTTTTGGTGCTCAGATGTACTGTCTTTCTATCACCTCTATTTGATGACGATGGTGACGAAGTGGGCTCGTGTTGATATGATGCTCCGATTATAAAGTTGCTGATTACTCCAAATAGGGAATGCCATGATCACCCATGAAGAACACTTTGAACGTCGCACAAAAATTTTGGCAACATTGGGGCCGGCGACGGATTCAGCTGAAAAAATGGAAAAGTTAATTCAGGCTGGTGTGAATTGTGTTCGATTGAACTTTTCGCATGGCACGCATGCCGATCATCAAAAAAGAATTGAATTGGTGCGTGCTGTTGCAAAAAAATTAAATCGTATTATTGGTATTTTGGGTGATTTACAAGGCCCTAAAATTCGTATTGCGCAATTTGTAGATGGCAAAATCTATTTAAAGCCAGGTGACCTTTTTGTTTTAGATGCTGAGATGGATTCAAAAGCAGGCACACAAAAAGCAGTAGGTATTGATTATAAGGCATTGCCCGATGATCTCATTTCAGGTGACCTTTTGTTGCTAAATGATGGATTAATTACATTGCGCGTTGAAAAAGTAGATGGGCCACGCGTAATTTGTCTTGTTGAACAAGGCGGTGAATTATCCAATCATAAAGGGATTAATAAAAAAGGCGGCGGGTTAACTGCAAAAGCATTGACTGAAAAAGATTTAATAGATTTGAAATTTGCTGTGAAAATGGATGTGGATTACATTGCATTGTCTTTTCCACGCAACGCACAAGATGTGCATGAAGCGCGCGCCTTAATTCAAAAAGAAAATGGTACCAGCGCCATTATTTCAAAAATTGAACGTGTTGAAGCTGTTGAAAATATCGACGAAATTATTATTGCGAGTGATGGCGTGATGGTGGCGCGTGGTGATTTGGCAGTTGAAATCGGTGATGCAGAAGTACCGATGGTCCAAAAGAACATTATTCAACGCGCTCGAACGTTGGATAAACCCGTTATTATTGCAACGCAAATGATGGAGTCAATGATTCATAGCCCTGTGCCAACGCGGGCAGAAGTATCTGATGTCGCGAATGCTGTTTTAGATCATGCTGATTGCGTGATGTGTTCTGCAGAAACAGCGACAGGTGAATTTCCAATAGAAACCATCGAATCAATGGCGCGTGTTTGCCGTACTGTTGAAAAACAGCCTAAAACACAGCAATCCAAACATCGTGTTGAGTGCGAATTTAAACGTATTGATGAAGCAATTGCGATGGCAACGATGTATACAGCAAATCACTTTAATGTGCGTGCTGTTGTGGCATTAACAGAATCAGGTGCAACACCTTTGTGGATGTCGCGTATTCGAACGCGATTACCAATTTATGGATTAAGTCGTTTTGCTAGAACACTTGGAAAAATGACTTTGTTTCGCGGTATTTATCCACTTTATTTTGATGTCACTGATTGTTCGCGTGATGAAGTTAATGCGGCTGCGATTACTTTTTTAGAAAAAAATCATTTTTTACAAAAAAATGATCGGGTGATTTTAACCAAAGGGGATCACTTGGGTCGCAGTGGCGGATCGAATGCGATGAAAATTTTAATTGTAGGAGAAACAATGTGAACTGGATGACATTACTTTATTTATTATTAGCGGGTTTGATGGCGTGGTTTGCGTGGCGTATGATTCGTAACAACCCTAATTTATTTAGCAAAGAAAACATAGGCAATAGTTTTTCAACAATGGCATTGCTCGCGCTGGGCTTGATTGTGTTTATTGCGCTGTTGGTTTTTTTATTGAAAAATGGGTAGCTTTAATTTAAAGGTGGAGAAAATAATGGATAACATAAAAGCATTACAAGCAACGATTGCGCAAATGTCGACGCGCGGAAAAGGGTTATTAGCAGCAGATGAAAGTGTGCCCACTATTACAAAGCGTTTGCAAGCCATTGGTGTTGAATCAACAGAAGATACACGACGTGCTTATCGTGATTTATTATTATCAACGCAAGATATTAATGCTTATCTAAGTGGTGTGATTTTATTTGAAGAAACATTAAATCAAACCGCATTAGATGGCACGCCTTTCCCAATGTTATTGCAAGAACGCGGTATTGTGCCCGGCATTAAAGTAGATAAAGGATTGGTTGCTTGGAGTTCAACTAATCCAGAACAAGTGACACAAGGATTGGATGGTCTTGCAGAACGTTTACAAAAATATAAAGCGCAAGGTGCTCAATTTGCAAAATGGCGCGCGGTTTATACGGTTGGTGAAACGACACCATCAAAAGCGGTGAATGCATTTAATGCAATGACATTGGCGCGTTATGCTCAAATTTGTCAAGACAATGGTATTGTTCCTATTGTCGAGCCAGAAGTATTAATTGATGGTGCGCATACCATTGAGCAATGTGAAAAGGTATCTGAAAAAGTCCTTGCAAAAGTATTTAAGGCATTGCGTAAATATGGTGTGATTTTAGAATATATTATTTTGAAACCCAGCATGGTGATTGCAGGAAAAAAATGTTCGAAACAAGCCAGTGTGGCAGCAGTTGCAGAAGCAACCATGCGTGTTTTAAAACGCACTGTTCCAGCAGCCGTTCCCAGCATTAATTTTTTATCGGGCGGACAAACAGCATTGCAAGCAACGCAACACTTACAAGCAATGAATGCAATGGGTGCTTTGCCTTGGCATTTGAGTTTTTCCTACGCGCGTGCGTTACAAGAACCTTGTATGGATGCATGGCGTGGCAAGTCAGATAATAAAAAAGCGGCGCAAACTGTTTTATTGCAACGCGCAAAATTAAATCATTTGGCGACATTAGGGCAATATTCAGAAAAAGCAGAACTTGCTTAATTTATTGAAATTAAAATTATGGATGATGATAACGCAATAGCAGTTTTAATTCCTGCGTATAACGAAGTGCAAACCATTGAGCAAATTGTCAATGCTTGTTCGTGTTATACGCAGCGTTTAATTGTGGTGGATGATGGTTCAACTGATGGTACGGCATCATTACTTCAACATACTGCCGCTACCGTTGTTTCGCATAAAAAAAACTTGGGAAAAGGAGCTGCTCTATTAGCAGGCTTTCGCATAGCAGTTGCCCAATGTGCCGGAGGTGTGATTACCATAGACGCAGATGGCCAGCATAATCCAGCAGATTTACCCCATTTTTTATCCTTAATTTCAAGCTCACCTGACACGCTTATTATTGGTGCGCGACGTTTGGCTGCACAAGCGGCACCAAAAAAACGATTATATGCAAATAAAATTGCGGATTTTTTTATTTCATTGGCAGCTCAAAAAAGGTTGTATGATACGCAATCTGGTTATCGCTATTACCCAATTTCATTTTTGAAAAAATATCTTACCAATACAGAAAAAGAAAAACATTTTGCTTTTGAGTCGGACATTTTAATTTCGGCTGTTAAAGCAGGAGTGCCGATTGCCTATGTCAACATTGAGTCTTGTTATCCAGTAGGTGCGCGAGCCAGTCATTATCGAGTTCGAAAAGATACTTGGGAGATTGCTAAAACTATTTTTAGAATGATTGTTAAGCCAACATCGTAGAGTACGTTCAATTCACATGATAGAATGAGCGACAGTTTATGAGATTTTTGTCATTCGCAGGGAAAAAGATGCTTAGGAAGCGATTCAAACAAGGCATGTGCTATCTTGCTATTATTGTTGGAACGACTGCTTTTGCGGCGTCACAACCTGCAGCGCCTGTATCTGTGTCATCCATATCTGTGCCAGCCGTGTCTGCGCCAGCGCCTGCTTCAAACGATAATGCGCAGATTTGGAATTTAAAAAATGCCGATATCCGTGCTGTGATTCAAACTGTTTCCGTATTGACGGGTAAAAATTTTATTGTTGATCCACGTGTGCATGGCAATATTACATTGGTTTCGCAAAAGCCAATGACGCCGGATGAGTTATATCAAGTTTTTTTATCGATGTTGCAGTTGCTGCAATATGTAGCCATTCCCAGCGGTAATGTTGTTAAAATTGTGCCATCAATGGATGCCAATGCGTTAGCACGTGATGTGGCAACACGAAAAAATCCTGGTGTCGGTGATGAAGTCGTTGTACGCGTTGTGCCGGTGAATCATGTTTCTGCAACTGAATTGGTTCCAGTGCTCCGACCTTTAATGTCGCAATCAGGTAGTGTTTCTGCTTATTTGCCAGCGAATGCGCTGATTTTAGCGGGCACAGCATCAAACATTAAACGACTGGTGACCATTATTCATCAAATGGATTCTTCAAGCACCAATCAAATTTCAGTAGTGCATTTACGTTATGCGAATGCTAAGAAAATTGTATCGATTATTCATGCATTGCAAACAGGTAATGCATCGCAAGGTGCTATGAGTAATGCCACTTTGGCATCAGATTCAAGTGACAATAGCATTTTAATTAGCGCGAATATGGCGAATCAATTAATTATGCGTAATTTGATCAAAGAATTAGATCGAAAAGGTTCGGGTGGTGATAATACTCGAGTGATAACACTCAATTATTTATCAGCAAAAAAATTAGCGCCTATTTTAGCAAAAGTGGCGGATGGCATGAGTGCCTCTGACACAGCAAGTGCTGGAAAACCAGGTGTTGCGATTTCAGGCGGTCAGAGTGATGTCTCTGTTCAGTCAGAAAATAATAGCAATGCGATCATTATTCATGCTCCCGCCGCTATGATGAGTAGCTTAATGAGTGTGATTCATCGGTTGGATCGCAAACCAAGAGAAGTGTTGGTTGAAGCCATCATCGTTAAAGTAAATGAAAACGTATTAAATAAATTAGGCATCATCTGGGGCACGCTGAATGGTACAACAGGTGGTGCGCCAGCAGACAGCGTCACAACAGATAACGCTTTTGTATTTAGAGTAAACCAAAATGATATTGGATTATTGCCAGATGGCAATTTGCTGTCATTACTGCGCGTATTAAAACAAAATGGTTCTACGGATATTTTATCTACGCCATCAGTGGTGGTGTTAGATAATCAAAAAGCCACTATTGATGATGGACAAAACGTGGGATTGGCCAATCGTCAATATCAAGGCTCATCACCAACTACGACAGGTGACCCAACGCAAAATATCGTCACACCATTTAATACTATTCAACGTCATGATGTGACATTGAGCTTGGATGTAACGCCGCATGTTAGTCCGAATCGTATGATTCGCATGGAATTATTGCAAAAAGACGATACGATTGCGCCGGGTAGCAGTGATAGCGGCGAAGATGATAATCCAACCATTAACACCAGTAAAATTAAAACGTCGGTACTTGTAAAAAGCGGTAATATTTTGGTGCTAGGTGGTTTAATGAGTAACGAACAAGATAAAACAAAACAGAAATTACCGATATTAGGAAACCTACCTATCATTGGACATCTGTTTCGTTACACCACTAACAAAATGGAAAAAACGGATTTAATGGTTTTCATTCGACCTATTATTATGTCAAAGAAATCAGCACACGCGCAAACGGTGAATCGTTATGAATATATACGTCAACAAGAATTGGATATGACAACGGAACATCTTAAGAAACAGGTTCATATGCCGATGTTGCCGCAAATTGGCCCGCAAAAAACACATTTGCCACAGCCGGTATCGACATTTCAACTGCCAATTCCAGAAACAACCAAAATAGGGCGGGTGCATTGAAGCCAGGATCGACTGATTTGCAAGAAAAAGTAAAGCCACGTCGTTTATCATTTCACTTTGCAAAACGACAAGGTATTTTTTTGCAATCAGAAACAGCGGATTCTATTTCCATTTGTTACTTGCCAACAACGCCACCAGAAGCATTAGTAGAGTTGCGTCGCTATTTTCAAAAGCCGTTACAATTGGTTCTCGTTTCGCAAACGGATTTCGAAAAATTATTAGCGAAAGCCTATGAAACCACAACCAGTTCTGCAATGGCGGCTATTACGGATATTGAAGAAGATTCTGATTTGCAAACGATGATGTCGCAATTGCCGAAAACAGCTGATCTATTAGAAACCGAAGATGATGCACCTGTGATTCGTTTAATTAATGCGGTATTAACGCAAGCCATTAAACAATCAGCATCGGATATTCATTTTGAAACATTTGATGAACGATTGGTGATTCGTTTTCGTGTTGATGGCGTTTTACGTGAAGTGTTAGAGCCGCCTCGTGGATTGGCGCCGCTACTGACGTCACGTGTGAAAATCATGGCGAAATTAGATATTGCTGAGAAACGATTACCACAAGATGGACGCATTTCATTAAAAATTGCGGGTCGTAGTGTGGATGTGCGGGTTTCTACTATTCCAACACATCATGGAGAACGTATTGTATTGCGTTTATTAGACAAAGAAGCTGCACCACTTGATTTGTCTCGTTTAGGTATGGCTGATGAAACGCTACAAACAATGAAAAAATTAATTGCACATCCGCATGGTATTTTATTAGTGACTGGTCCAACGGGTTCAGGAAAAACAACCACGCTGTACGGTATTTTAAATTCACTTAATGACGCATCACGTAATATTTTAACCGTTGAAGATCCCATTGAATATTATTTATCGGGTATCGGGCAAACGCAGGTGAATCCTAAAATTGGTATGACGTTTGCGCGCGGATTGCGTGCGATTTTACGGCAAGATCCCGATATTGTGATGGTTGGGGAAATTCGTGATTTAGAAACAGTTGAGATGGCAATTCAAGCCAGTTTAACAGGACATTTGGTATTATCAACTTTGCATACCAACAGTGCTATTGGTGCTGTTACCCGTTTGCGTGATATGGGTGCGGAACCTTTTTTATTGTCTTCTACTATCATGGGTGTTGCAGCGCAACGATTGGTTCGTGTGTTGTGTCCACATTGTAAAGTGGCGGAAACAATTGATGAGAATACAAAAAAAATATTAGAACTGGACGCAACAATAGATGTGAAAATTTTTCGACCTAAAGGTTGTGATCGCTGTGGACAAACAGGTTTTCATGGCCGCACCGGTATTTATGAAGTGATTGCTATTGATGAGAAATTACGAGCGATGATTCATTCAAACCAAAGTGAAGCCGATATGGAAAATCATGCGCGTACTTTTTCAAAAAGCATGCGTCAAGATGGTGTTCGAAAAATTTTATTGGGTGAAACCACATTGGAAGAAGTGTTACGCGTGACATCTGAGGATTAAACATAAGCCATGACTGCATTTCAATACACAGCATTAGATAAGTCAGGTAAGCGAATCAAAGGCGTTTCCGAGAGTGATTCTGCGCGTGGCGTGCGTCAACAGCTGCGTGATAAAGAGTTAACACCTTTAGTTATTCAAGCTATTTCCAGTGAAAAAAAATCAAAACAACAAACTAAGAAATGGGAATTTCATTTTGGTGCTCGGAAAATGTCGGCAGCAGATTTGTCATTAATTACAAGACAAATGGCAACATTATTAGAAGCCAGTTTACCTATTGATGAAATGTTAACGGCTGTTTCTGAGCAAACAGAAAAGCAAGCCACCAAAGAAATATTGTTGGGCGTGCGTGCAAAAATATTAGAGGGATACACATTAGCCGATGGGATGAGTGATTTCCCGGGCGCTTTTCCAGCATTATATCGTACGACTGTTGCAGCAGGTGAGCGTACGGGAAAATTAGGGCAAGTTTTAGAGCAACTGGCAGAATACACAGAAAAACAACACTATATTCGCCAAAAAATAAAGCAAGCGTTGGTTTATCCCATTATGATGATGTCGGTGTCTTTATCTATTGTGGTGTTTTTATTAATTTATGTTGTGCCTAAAATTATTGCTGTGTTTAGTCAAACCAATCAAATTTTACCTTTAGCAACAACGGTATTGATTGGTATCAGTAATTTTGTAGCGCATTTTGGGTTGTATGTTGTTTTGGGTATCATTGTTTTTATTTTTTTGTGGGTGCGCGCGTTAAAGCGTGAAAAATTTCGTCGAAAGGTGCACACGTTGTTGTTGAAAGTGCCTGTGATTGGTCGATCGATTCGTACAATTAATGCAGCACGATTTGGTAGAACGCTGGGTATTTTAAATGCAGCCGCTGTACCCGTTTTAGAAGCCATGAGTTCAGCAGTTGAGTTGGTGAAGCCATTACCCATGCATGAAAAAATTCAACAGGCCATTGCGCAAGTGCGTGAAGGTTCGGCTATTTACATAGCACTTCAGAAAACGGGTTTTTTTGCACCGATGTTTATTCATTTGGTGGCCAGTGGTGAAGCCAGTGGTCAATTGGATATGATGTTGGAGAAAGCAGCAAGTTATTTAGAAAAAGATGTAGAAGGATTAATTCAAATGGCGCTGACTTTGTTTGAGCCTTTGATGATTGTGGTGATGGGTGGTATTGTGTTGTATATCGTTTTAGCCATTATGTTGCCCATTTTTGCATTGGACAATGTGTCATGATAATAAATCAATCATGGTTCATAAGCGGCATGTTAATTAACCAAGCAGGTTGGTATTAGTGATTACAGGTGGAAAACGTATGATAAAAATAAAAAAGTATGCGCGTGGCTTCACTTTAATTGAAGTCATGGTGGTTGTTGTAATTTTGGCAATTCTAGCTGCTATTATTGTGCCGCGTATTTTAAAGCGCCCAGAACAAGCGCGTGTTGTTGCAGCAAGACAAGATATTTTGTCTATACAGAATGCAATGTCATTATACAAATTAGACAATGGATTTTATCCATCAACGAGTCAGGGAATTCAAGCATTGGTCAGTAAACCCAGTGGTTCGCCAGTTCCGCAAAATTATGCACAAGGAGGTTATCTAAAAAAATTGCCTCTGGATCCTTGGGGAAATCCGTATCAGTATTTGCATCCTGGAAAACATGGCAGCATTGATATTTGGACGAATGGTTCGCCGGATAGCACGGCTAAAAACGCAGTGATTGGAAATTGGGATGCGAACGAATAGTGTGAAGACGCGATTTGTCGCGTCTCGATTATCGTCTGCATTTACGCTCATTGAAGTATTGGTTGTTCTGATTATTGTTGCAATTATTACGGCTGTTGCCGTGCTGGCGTTTGGTCACTTTGGACGTGGTCGCCGTGAAAAAATCATTGTGAATCAATTTATACATGTTATTACACTAGCGCAGCAGCAGGCGATTTTAACGCCCATGGTGTTGGGTTTGGGTGTCAGTGCAGATGGTTATCAGTTTTATGAATATGCACCTTCGACGCATTCGAGCTCAGCACGATGGCTGTTGTTAAGCAGCGCTACTTTATCGCACCCCACTGCTTTTCGTTATGTTTTTCAGGTCAATATGAAATTAATTTCTGCTTATTCGCTAAAATTAAAAAATGATAGCGCAAAACCCGCTATTTTATTTTTGCCTAGCGGTTATGTCACTCCATTTACAGTAAAATTAAGTGGCGCCAGTAGTCATTTTTTGATTGATGTAAAAAATAATGGTGTAGTGAGTTTGGATGAAAGCAAAAAACAGTAATGCATTTACATTAATTGAAGTGCTCATTGCTTTATTTATTATTGCGATTGCATTGGCTGCTGCCATTCAGGCAACAAACCAAAGTGTGCGCGCAACAAGACATGTGCGCAATACAACGATTGCTCATTTTGTTGCGATGAATGTGTTATCTGAAATACAAGTGGGTTTATTGCCTGTGCCAACAGGCGATACGCCAACGGATGGAAAAACAAAAATGTTGAATGAAACTTGGTCGTGGTCTGTGTTTCAAAAAAGTGAGAATAGGGCTGCTAGCGCAATCAGAGTCAGTGTGTCACTCAAAAATAATCGTATCACTGAGGTTGAAGGTTATGTTGAGAAATAAATACCGCTTGGCTTTGGGATTTACGCTGATCGAAATTTTAGTCGCATTGCTTATTTTTGCAATTGTTGGGGTAATTGCTGCAATGAGTTTACAATCAATGATTCGGGTGCATAAGCAATTAAAAAAATCAGATGCGTCATTGATGCAGCTGCAAATCACCATGACTTTATTGCGACGCGATATGATGGAGATTATTGAGAGACCTGTCCGAAACTCAGCCGGTGGTACAGATCCTGCTTTTGCTGCGTTGAGTTCAAATGAAATTATTTTTACACGTGCAGGTTTAATTAATCCTTTTGGTTTGAGTCAGCAAAGTAATATGCAGCGAGTAGGTTATGTGTTGCAAGGTGATAAGTTAATACGGCTAACTTGGGATGTGTTAGATCAACCAGCAAAAGCAAAGCCTGAAAAACAAGTATTATTAAATAATATTGCATCATTACAATGGCAGTTTGTAACGGACAATAATCAAACATCATCGTCATGGCCACCCACTGTGAGCGCAAAAAATCAGCAGCAGGAAAGTAATTCGCCATTGCCAAAAGCAGTATTGATGGTCATGCATCTGAAAAATCAAGGAGTGATTCAAGGGGTTTTTCCAATTCCAGCAAGAGGTGTATATGCGTCACAAAATACGCCAACGCCGCCGTAATGGGGGAGGCGCATTAATTAGTGCGCTATTTATTACAGCCTTAGCTGCCATGTTGGCTACTGCATTGGCGGTTGAACAAGGCGTGTTGATACATGAAGTCACTTTAATCGTCCGTGCTGATCAAGGTTATTTAAATCTGCAGGGCGAGCAATTTCTGGCAAAAAAAATTATTTTAAAATACGCGACGCAGTTTTTAGCAAAAAATCCACCGAGCAATATCACGCCATTACAAGCACAGCTGCCTCGCGTTAAAATAGACGACATGGAAATCAGTGGCACCATTGAAAATGAACAAGGCAAATTTAATTTAAATAATTTGCAGTATTCTCAAAATCAGCCAAAATTTGCTGCTTTATTGCGCGCTGTGGATGCGGGTGTATCTGCATCGGAAGCTGAGAATATCGCACAATCTATCACAGCATGGATAACGAATGGTTCTCAAGATCCTTATTATTTGTCATTGCACCCCCCTTATCGATCATCTAAAACACAATTGGCTAATGTGAGTGAATTGCGATTGATTGCTGGTGTAACGCCTGCAATTTATGTGGCGTTAAAACCTTATGTGACTGCTTTACCTGAATCAGTTGCTCCTATTGCGGTGACAAACACACAAACAACACAGACAGCTAAAACGGCAAAAACAACAGCAACGACTACATCAGGAACAGCATCATCGCAAAAGACAGCGCAACAGCTTGTTTTGGGAACGCCGATTGATATTAATGCGGTATCGATTCTGGTTTTATCAGCATTAGATTCATCTCTGAATCCAGCGCAAGCACAAGATATTATTGCATGCCGTGAGCGTTATCGTAGTTTTTCAAGTACGCAAGCATTTACAACGGATTGTGCAGCATCACTTACCAATATCACAGTGCAAAGTCAGTATTTTCTCGTTCGAGTTACCGCTGTGTATGAGAAACATGTTTTACAGCTCAATAGCTTGATGGTTACACAGCCTGAAAAAAATAATACACTGAAAGTCATTACGGTATGGCAATCGTTTGAGTAGGGGTTTTCATGTTTATCTTGCAATTAAACAATCATGAACCAAGCACTTGGCTTGAAGTGGATGAAGCTGGCGAAGTGATTTCAAGTAGTCTTATTGCAGATTTATCTCAAGCACCCAAATTAAATCCTGATGCGCATTTAACTATCTTGTTTCCTGGGGAAGATATTTTCATGACTTCGGTGAAGTTGCCAAAAATGAGTGCGTCAGAAAAATTACAAGCGATTCCATTTACAATAGAAGAGCAGTTGGCCAGTGATCCAGAAAAAATTGGCATTGCAATGGGTGATAATCAAGCGGATGGATCTTCAATCGTTGCTGTATTTGATAAGGCGCATTTTGAATCACAATGGCGTGTTTGGCATGCGCAGCACTTCACGCCATGGTGTGTCATACCTGATTTTTTAGTGTTGCAGCTTATTCCTGATGCATGGTCTATTTTAGTGAAAAATAAAATGGCATTGGTTCGTACTGATATTCAAGATGGATTCTCAATAGATGTTGATAATTTATTTGTTTTTTTGCAATTGATGTTGAATAGACCTAAAAAGAACAAGCCGACACGTTTTATTTGTTGGCAAGAAAATGCGGTAATTGATGTTGTGCAATTAGAGAAGCTGGGTTTGCCTGTTGAGTTGCGTGATCCCTCTCGAGAAAATCCATTTGATATGAAAACATTGATAACCAAACCGGCATTCAATTTATTGCAGGGAAAATTTCAGACAAAAAGGCAATCTTCTTTGCTTCGAAAAAATTGGATTTTATCTGGAATCGCAGCATGTGCGTTAATAGGGCTGCTGTTTTTTGGAAATGTAGCGGAATGGTTTTATTTTCATCATCAGTCAACCATATTGCAAGCGCAAATCACGCAAATTTATCGTCAATTGTTTCCAGGAGCTACTGATGTATTGGAACCACATTTTCGTGTAGCTGGTTTGCTGAAAAAATTTCAAGGTGTTTCGCAAGATGATGCATTTTTAGTGCTTTCAGGTACAACCGGCGAGGCTATTTTGCATTTTCCTGAACTGCAGACACAGTCATTGGATTATACTAAAAATAAATTATCCGTTACTTTACAGGCCAAAAAAATGGCGACCTTGACGCAGTGTTTGCAAGTAATACGTTCAAAAGGATTTGAAGTAAGTCAGAAAATTTCAAAAACAGGAAAAGATCAAGTTGAAGCGATCATCACTGTTTCGAGGTCAGCATGAATATAAAAAGTTGGTGGGAAAATTTATTGGATCGTGAGCGCCGCATATTGAGTATTGCTGGCGTTCTTGTGGGTATTTTTTTAATTTACGCTGTAATTTGGAGTCCTTTATCTAATGCAGTGGTTGATCGCAAAACACAAGTGCAATCACAAAAAGCATTGTTGCAGTACATGAGGCAGGCCTCAACTGCTATTCAGAATTACCGATCATCAGGAATGACAGCGGGAACAGTGACGACGTCAACTAACTTATTAAGTGTTATTGAGCAAACAGCCTCAACACAAGATTTATCGAGTTTTATAAAACAGGTCAAACAGTTAAAGCAAAATGAAATTGAACTGACACTTGAAGCAGTGCCTTTTGATAAATTAATGCAGTGGTTACAGTTGTTGTCGACATCGCATGGGATCAGTGTGACTGCCTTATCTGCCACGCGATTACCTACAGTTGGCACAGCAAATGCGACAGTAACTTTGTCCGTTGGCAAGTAAAACCAGTTGGCATTATTTAAATATTATTTCTTAATGGATGATATTTTTTTTCTTGATTGGAATACACCACAATTTCACCGCTTTGAATGTCAAAAAACCAGCGGTGAATTTCAAGTTTGTTTTTTTCAACGCGATCTTTGATCCATGGAAATGTTAAGCAGTTTTGATACGATATATTTAATGCACGCTTTGCGCAGGCATCAATATTGTTTTCGTGAGTGTGCGTGTCAATTAAGGAAACCCAGTTTGAAATAAAGTCATTTTGTTTCAGATTTTCGCCATGTATTAATGCTTCGATGCCACCGCATTGACTATGCCCTAGAATAATTAAATGCTGTACATGTAGATAACATAAACCAAATTCTAATGCGGCACTGGTTCCGTGATGTTTTTCATCGCATTCATACGGCGGCACAATATTGGCAACATTTCGTACGACAAATAAATCACCGGGGTCGCATTGTAAAATCAACGAAGGATCAACACGCGAATCACAACAAGCAACAATCATCACGTTGGGTTTTTGTCCTCGCAAAGCAAGTTGCTGCATGATGGAGTGATCACCTGTTGCATACTTTTCACGAAATTCAAAATAACCTTGTAAAATTTTTTTCATAATTTAATTGGGCCTTTTGAGTTGGAATGTCCAGGGTTGTCGAGGTGCATTTTGACGAATCAAATCGAGTGCGTATCGTGCGCGCAGTGAATGTGGTGCTGCCCGTTCAAACCATTTTATGCCTTTTGATTCATCACGTTTTGTGCCTTTCCCATAAAAGTACTGATAACCCACAGCATACTGGGCAGGTACAATATCATCATTAGCCGCAAATAAATAATAAGGGAAAGCTTTTTTAAGATCTCCTTGTGAATAAGCATGATTACCGCGATGATAAGCAGCGATACCGGGATCATCGCAACTTGCAATTAAAAAAACAATAATGATGAGTGAAAGAAAAGCGAAATTGCGCCACATAATATTTCCTTATGGATTATTTTTTAATTGATCAACGGGCAAGGCCAGTTTTTCTAGTGTGCCATTGTCATTAAGAACAACATAATGTTTTGCAATGCGTGTTATGGTTGCGTTGCCAGGTATGGTGTCACCAACTTGATATACTTTTGTGGGTTGTCCTGGCGCAGTGATTAAGGCGCGGGAAGCTGCGGGTGCATTTAATGATACGGCTGTTCCAGATAAAGTGAGCTGCAACTGTGTTGTGGGCAAATTTTCCAGGTTGTTAATGTAGACGCCAAATAAGTGTAAATTGCTGACATTTATGATGTGGTGAACCGGTGTTGCTGGTGTTGCTATCTGTTTGGTTTGATGTGTTAACACATTGCTGAGTATTCCCCATGCACTGAATATAAAAATAATGGCAATGATACCTGTTAGAATAAGGGGTGTACGTGGATCGCGACGCAACTGCTCCAAGCTAAGTTGTGATGAGGGCATTGGGTAAGTTCCTTGTGATTCTCAGTGAAAAATCCATTCTACCTTAAAATCAGTTGCTATTTCGAGTTCACATTATAGGTGCTGGTGGTTATACTGCGGCAAAAAAAGGTATTTCTATGAAATCAAAAATCAATTACCAACAAGCGCATTACTTCACAAGTGCGGCTATTTTTACGCAGATGCCCTCAGATTTTGGTGCCGAAATTGCTTTTATTGGCCGATCCAATGCTGGAAAATCGAGCGCCATTAATGCCATCACGAACATAAAAGGGTTAGCGCGAACCAGTCAAGCGCCTGGACGTACGCAGCTTATTAATTTGTTTGCGATTGATGAAACGCATCGTTTGGTTGATTTGCCGGGTTATGGATATGCAAAAGTACCGGCAGAAATCCAGGCGCGATGGGAAGAAACGATAGCTGATTATTTTGAAAAACGTACTTCATTGATTGGCTTGGTATTGGTGATGGATGCGCGACATCCGCTTAAAGACAGCGACCAACAACTGATTGCTTGGTGTGTTGAGTTTCAAGTGCGATTGCATATTTTATTAACTAAAGCTGATAAACTGACCCCAAATGCACAGAAAAAAACTTTGTTTTCAGTGCAAAAAGCATTGGAGTCGCTCGATACTGTTTCTGTTCAGCTGTTTTCCGCACTGAAAAAAACAGGGGTGGATGAAGCCAGATGGAAATTGGATGAGTGGTTTAGTGCAAAGTAAATAATGTACTAATTGTAATTCTTTAACCATAGAAAATGGATATAACATAGTTTTTTCAGATCACAGTAACGGATATCTGATTAATATGCGCCATATTAAAAACACGTATACAAAAAATGAAGCGATCTCATGGCCTGTTCCGAATTATTGGGATGCGCTTGCGCTGATTTTAGTGTTGGCGGTGATTGTGTTGTTGGTGTTGGGTGCCGGTGAAATGGTCGGGCACTATCAAATTGGTGAAGAAATTCCGATTTCATTAAATCCTGATAATTTACCTTATTATGCTCTGCGCAGTGTGATGCGTATTTTAATTGCGTTGGCTTGTTCCGTTATTTTTACCTTTACGGTTGGTACGTTGGCTGCAAAGAATAAACGAGCTGAGCGTATTTTAATTCCGATGATTGATATTTTACAGTCGGTTCCTGTATTAGGGTATTTGTCTTTTACCGTGGTTGGATTTTTAGTGTTGTTTCGCGGCAGTATGTTAGGTCCAGAATGTGCATGTATTTTTACTATTTTTACAGCGCAAGTGTGGAATATGACATTGAGCTTTTATCAAAGTTTGCGTAGCGTCCCAGAAGATTTAAAAGAAGCTGTGATGATGTTTCATTTGTCAGCATGGCAAAAATTTTGGCGCTTAGAAGTGCCTTTTGCGATGCCAGGATTATTGTGGAATGCCATGCTGTCGATGTCGGGTAGTTGGGTGTATTTGATGTTGTCTGAAACCATTACCGTGGCACATCAAAATATCACACTGCAAGGTATTGGTTCTTACACGGCATTGGCGATTGCGCATGCCGACAAAGTAGCAATTGGCTATGCTATTTTAGCGATGTTTGTGGTGATTTTTTTATATGATCAATTATTGTTTCGACCGTTAATTGCCTGGGCTGAAAAATTTAAAGCAGAAGAAAGTGCCAGTGAAATTGTATCGCAATCTTGGGTGTTGGATTTATTTCATCGCGCTGAATTTTTTCAATTTATTGGTGGGTATTTGTCATGGTTAGGTGATGTGATCGTAAATATCAAATATTTTCGTCATCGCAAAAAAACAATATTAAAACAGGTTGTTTCATTTTGGCAAAAATGTTTGGGTGTGGGATGGAATTTTATTTTATATAGCGCCATTATTTTAGCAGCGGTTGTTTTGTACCATTTTATTTTTTCAAGTATTCCTGCCTCTCAAACATGGCATGTTGTGTTTTTGGGTTTGGTAACAGCTACGCGTGTGCTGGCCATGATTATTTTAAGTTCTATTATTTGGGTACCAGTCGGTGTTTGGATTGGGCTTAATCCACGCGCATCACAAATTGCACAGCCTATTGCGCAGTTTCTTGCGGCGTTTCCAGCAAATTTATTATTCCCTGTCGCTGCTATCTTAATTGTGCGTTACGATTTGAATACCAATATTTGGACATCGCCACTCATGATTTTAGGAACGCAGTGGTATATTTTGTTTAATGTGATTGCCGGTACGGTTGCGATTCCTAAAAATTTAAAAATGGCTGTTGATACATTGGGTGTGCGCGGATGGTTGTGGTGGAAAAGACTGATTCTACCCGGTATTTTTCCTTATTATATTACAGGTGTTATTACAGCGGCTGGTGGTGCGTGGAATATCAGTATTTATTCTGAGGCAGTGACTTGGGGAAATATTCAACTGCATGCAGTTGGGTTGGGTGCTTATATTACAGAAGTGTCGCAGCAAGGTAATTTTGCGGGTCTTGCGTTAGGTATTACTATCATGTCGTTATTTGTTGTATTGGTTAATCGTTGTATTTGGCGACCATTATATAACTTGGCGGAAAGACGTTATCAAATTAGATAATTATTTTTATGAAACAGAGTGGAGCTTTACCATGTCTCAAAATTTTTCTCCTATCATGTCTGTTCGTAATGTAAAAAAATCTTTTAAGAAAAAGGGCGCTGGCGAATTATTAGTTTTAGATCATGTTGATTTTGAAGTAAAAGAAAATGAGATCATCGCAATTTTGGGAAAATCAGGTTCTGGAAAATCTACCTTATTGCGTATTTTAGCTGGCTTGGTAAATGCAACGACAGGGGATGTCTATTTTCGTGACCAAAAAATACATGAACCCGTTGATGGGTTAACCATGGTTTTTCAACACTTCGCTTTGTTGCCTTGGCTCACCGTTTTAGAAAATGTGGAATTGGGGTTAGAGGCAAAAGGAGTCTCAAAAGTAGAGCGACGCGAACGTGCATTAAAGGCCATTGATATTGTGGGGTTAGATGGATTTGAATCAGCCTATCCAAAAGAGTTATCTGGTGGTATGTCGCAGCGTGTTGGATTTGCGCGCGCATTGGTGGTTGATCCTGAAGTGTTGTTAATGGATGAGCCTTTTTCTGCATTAGATGTGTTGACGGCTGATAATTTACGAAATGATTTAATTGATATTTGGCAATCAGGCAAAACCAATATTAAATCAGTTATTTTAGTTACCCATAATATTGAAGAAGCGGTTAAATTGGCTGATCGTATTTTTGTGTTTGCTAATAATCCAGGTTACATTCGGCAAGTGTTACCGGTGACAATGTTGCATCCGCGTAATGAACAAGATGCTACATTTCGAGAAATTGTTGATGAAGTTTATTCATTGATGACAACGCCAGTCGGTACGCATATTCCAGAAAAAACCACGAAGTTTAAAACTATTGATGCCGCTTATCGATTGCCTAATGTGGGTGTTTCAAAATTAACTGGATTTATTGAGACATTGGCATCGCCAGAATATGTTAATAAAAAAGTGGCTTTACCCGAATTGGCAGAAGAGCTGCATTTTGAGATTGATGATTTATTTCCCATTATGGAAGCGATGGAGATTTTACGATTTGCTTCGGTGTCAGAAGGAGATATTGAGTTAACGGTCAGTGGTAGATCATTTGCAGATGCTGATATTCTTGCGCGTAAAAAAATGTTTTCAGAGTGTTTGATGCAGTATGTGCCAATTGTGAGACATATTCGTGAATATTTAGATCAAGAGACAGATCATAAGGCGCTTGAAACCGTTTTTATTAAAGAGCTAGAGAGATCGCTTAGTAAGCAAGCAGCAGAATCTGTTTTGACAGTCGTCATTGATTGGGGACGATACGCAGAAATATTTGCCTATGAGTATAATACAGGCGTGTTGAGCTTAGAAAATCCGTAATCATGTTTGGGTTTGTTTTTTAAGTTTTATCTTCCAGTTCCTGCCATCGGCTATAATATTTTTCCAGTTGATTTTCAGCTTCGCTGAGTTTTTGATGATGCGCTGAAATTTTTTCTTTGCTTTGTTGATAGAAATCGGTGTTGAGCATCGCTTGTTGTAGTGAAGCAATTTCATTTTCAACAGCAGTAATTTTTTTTGGCAAGCTGTTTAATTCGCGTTTTTCAGATTGTGATATTTTTTGTGTTGGGTTTTTTGCTGTGTTTTCTGTTCTATTTTTTTCAACAATCAATGGCATTGATTGTTGGGGTAATAATTTTCCCCAGTCAAAATTTCCGCCAACGTATTCTTGAATTTGGCCGTTTTTTTCCATCACCCATAATTGCGTGACTACATTATTTAAGAAAGAGCGATCATGGCTGACGATTAATAATGTGCCAGGAAAATCAGTTAATTTTTCTTCAAGTAATTCAACTGTTTCAATGTCGAGGTCGTTGGTTGGCTCATCCATGATGATGACATTAGCGGGTTTGGAAAATAATTTTGCTAGTAATAATCGATTTCTTTCACCACCTGATAATAAGGATACTTTAACACGCGCCCGTTCAGGGCTAAATAAAAAATCTTGTAAATAACTGATGATGTGTTTGTCTTTTCCATCAATGGTGATGCGTTCTCTGCCTAAAGCAACGTTATCGATGACTGTTTGTGTTGGGTCTAGTTCAAGACGATATTGGTCGAAATAGGCAATTTCTAGATTTGTGCCGCGTGTGATTGTGCCTGATGTTGCTACCAATTCATTGAGTAGTAATTTAATTAAAGTCGATTTCCCAGATCCGTTTTGACCGACAATACCAACACGATCTCCGCGTGCAATGATAGTAGAAAAATGGTCAACAATTTTTTTGTTCGGATAAGAAAAAGAGATTGTATCTAAATTAAAAACAATTTTTCCTGATTTTGTATCTGTTTGGATTTGAATTTTTGATTTCCCTTGTTGCTTAAATTGTGCTGATTTTTCTTTACGCATTGCTTCTAATCGTCTGACGCGTCCTTCGTTTCGTGTGCGCCTTGCTTTAACGCCTTGGCGAATCCAGGCTTCCTCATCTGATAATTGTTTATCAAATAAAGCTTGTTCTCTTTCTTGAGCCAAAATTAACTCATCTTTTAATTTGCAATAATGCGTGTAATTTCCAGGCCAGCTAAATAAATTTTGGTAGTCAATTTCAATAATGCGTGTTGCGAGCGTAGACATAAATTCACGGTCATGCGTAATTAAAATAATGGTTTTTTTGTAATTTTTTAAAAATGATTCTAGCCAGATGACGGATTCCATATCGAGGTGATTGGTTGGTTCATCAAGCAATAAAATATCAGGATCATTGACTAGTGCTCGCGCCAATAAAACGCGACGTTTTAAACCACCAGATAAATCATTGACGGGTTGTGTGCCATCCAAATTTAATTTAGAAATAATGGTTTGAATTTTTTGATCAAATGACCAGCCATCGCATGCATCAATTTTTTGGATAAGCGCCGATTGTTGTGCTAAAAGATGATCCGATGTATCTGTATTTAATTTTTGAAGTATTGCCTGATACTCACGGAGTAAATCACCTATTTTTTCTAAGCCAGTTGCAATAACATCATATACATTGCCATTTAATGCTAGCGGTACAGTTTGGGCTAACATGGCAACCGTGCTGTTATTTGAAAATTGTACAGCGCCGCTATCTTGTATTGGCTCACCTGAAATGATTTTCATCAAGGTTGATTTTCCAACACCATTACGACCAACGAGTGCGAGACATTCCCCTGTGTTAACTTGTAAGTTGATATTTTGAAATAAAGGTTTTGGTCCAAAGCCGACTGTTACTGCTTTTATGTTTAAAATTTGCATATTTGTCTAATTCGTTTTGTGTTGGGTTTTTTTCCAAACCATTGAAAAAATGCTTCTGCAGCTTGTTCAATCAGCA
The DNA here is from genome assembly GCA_002793195.1 of Gammaproteobacteria bacterium CG_4_10_14_0_2_um_filter_38_22. Lineage (GTDB taxonomy): Bacteria > Pseudomonadota > Gammaproteobacteria > Coxiellales > Coxiellaceae > 2-02-FULL-42-43. The sequence continues at coordinate 77,706 of PFPT01000017.1, read as the reverse complement.
TATCCATGCCGTCAGTGATTTTTTCGGCGTCGTGTGATTTGCAATAGTCATAAAATGTTTTATGACGTTCACCATAATTTAAATCATAACAAAGCGTATCTTTTAAAGATAAGTTTAGTAGCAGATCGGTTTGAAAGTTCATGTTGGTTGCGTTAATGATAATGTCGCAGGGTGAGTTATCATAAGTTGATATTGCTCTGAAGTCATTATGAAGCTGTTTTATTTTTTCACTGGTGCGATTGCAGATAAAAATTTTGTTTGGTTTTTTTTGAATAATTCCCCTCAGTATGCCCCGTGCGCCACCACCTGCGCCTAAAATTAAAATATTTTTATCACGCACATCGATCGATTTTTTTTCAAAATCACTGAGTAGTCCGGCGCCATCGGTATTGTCTCCAATGCAAATATCATTTTTAAAAATAAAAGTATTAACAGCCCCAGCTGATTTTGCGCGATTGGTTAATTGATCGGCATATTCAAAGGCCTGTGTTTTAAAGGGAATGGTAATGTTAGCACCTAAGCCTTTTTGCGCGCGAAAGTCATCAACGTGTTTTTTAAATTGATTCAACGGCGTTGCTATTTTTTCATACTGAATATTGAGCTGAAATTGTTGCGCAAAAGCATTGTGTAATTGTGCTGACAAACTGTGCGAAACGGGATTTCCGAAAATAGCGAGACGTAACATAGCTTTCCCATTTATTTTATTCGCGCGTATGATACGCGATTGACATCGAGGGGTCGATTACTCATAATTCATTGGTTTGAGAATCGTTCTCATTTGAGCTTTTTAGTCTATTTAAGTAGATAGCTCGCGCGGATAACGGATATTTTGGAATAGTATGCGATCAAAAAAACTGTCTTTCTTTTCATTAATGTTGCTTGTATTCGGCCCTGGTTTGGTTGTGATGTTCGCTGATACGGATGCGGGTAGCATTATTGTTGCTGCGCAAAGCGGTGCGCAATGGGGATATCATTTGTTGTTGTTGCAATTTATTTTGATGCCCATTTTATTTATCGCACAAGAGTTAGCGGTGCGTTTGGGTGTTGTTACAGGCAAAGGCCATGGCGAATTAATTAAAAAAATGTTTGGAAAGAAATGGGCTTGGTTGTCGGTGAGTACTTTGATCGTGAGTTGTATTGGCGCGATGTTCAGTGAGTTTAGTGGTCTTGCGGGCGTTGGTAATTTATTTGGTGTGCCCACTTATGCAGTAATGATTTTGGTTGTTGTATTTTTAAGTACGGTTGCATTGACAGGATCCTATCGCAGTGTTGAACGTATCGCTCTCTTATTTGGTTTGTTTGAAATGGTTTTTTTTATCGTGGCATGGATGGCGCATCCATCACTGCAAGATATGTTGCAAGGCATTTTGCATACGCCGTTAACCAATCCTAATTTTTTATTTTTAGCGGCTGCTAATATTGGTGCGGTGATTATGCCGTGGATGATTTTTTATCAGCAGTCCGCCGTGGTTGATAAAAAAATTAAAATAGGGCATTTAAAAGCAGCGCGGCTCGATACGGCGATTGGTGCTGTGATTACGCAATTAATTATGGCTGCTGTTTTAGTGAGTACGGCTGCAACAATCGGCAAAAAAAATCCAGGCGCATCATTGGATACGGTGCATCAAATTTCACAAGCGCTTATTCCTTTTTTGGGAGAGACGACCGGAAAAATTTTATTTGCCATTGGTATGACCGGGGCTGCCTTAATTGCAGCGATCGTGGTTTCATTAACAGCTGCGTGGGCGTTGGGTGAAGTGACGGGTTACAAACGTTCACTTGAAAATCATCCGCGTGAAGCACCTTGGTTTTATGCAACTTATATTGTTATTTTAATTATTGGCGCCATTGTTGTTGCGTCTGGCATTAATCTTGTGAATTTAAGTGTTGGTGTGAATGTAATGAATGCGTTGTTATTGCCCATTGTGCTGGGGTTTTTATATTTATTGGCACGTAAAACATTGCCTGATGTATATCGATTACGTGGATGTTATGGATGGTTTGTTGGTGTTGTTTTAGCAGTTACAGCGTTATTTGGTTTATATGCTGGTTTGGTGGGAATTTAGTATACTGTATTGAATACAACATCAAATACAAAGCGAGATGCTTATGTCTTCAACTGACAACAAGAAAAATGAACTAAGCCCCGAAGCGTTTGCAATTCAAAAAAAAGAAGCGGAATGGAAAAAAACCCTACAACGATTGGGTTTGGGTGAAGTGGATGTGACGCAAGTCAGTGCAGATGATGTGCTATATTTTGCAGAGCGTTGGCAATTTTTACAAGTTGTTGAGAGCGGTGGATTAAAACAACATCTCGATACGCCTGAATTAATTGAAGCAAAATCAGGATGGACGATCGTGCATCATGGTGATGCGATGGCCACTTCTCCGGGAAAATGGATTTTTCGCGGCGGTTATTTTCAATTTACTGAAAATGAGAATGAAGAAGACGATGATGGCAGCGGCGGCATCATGAATCCAAAGAAAGGAACTTTTTACAAACAAGCATTTGATTCGGCTACTGAGATTATTCAGCTTGCGCAACAGTTTGGTTGGGCGGGCGTGCAAATTGTGGATGGCCATCCAAACATGCAACGTGCCGCCTGGATTGAGGCGTGTCGTATTGGCGTTCGTTTAGATGGTTATGTGCCAGATGTGGCAGCAGAAAAAACGCGTCGACGCGTGGTGTCGCAAACACTTGAAGAAATGCACGACGCACTCAAAGGTGCGCCGAAGCAGAGCGGTTAGGTGCTGGGTGCTATTGGTGGTTGTTGTTGTGGTTGTTGTTGTTGTGGTTGTGCTGTCCCTCCAGCGGTTACTGCCGTGCCGTTGGCAACAGCGGGTACAACTGCTGTTGGTGAAGTGGTAACAGAGGCTACTGGATTTTTTTGTAGCTTTTCTCGTTGTTCTTGAGCTGTCTTTAAATCTACTTTAATTAAGTCTCGGATCGCTCTGTGTCCGCATTCGATTTTGCCGTTTTTCCAACTGATTTTTTCATAGGGTATGTTTTCTGGAATTGTCTTAGCTTTTCGTGCAGCAAGAAATGCTTCTTTACCTTCGGGGCCATTCCATTTTGCCATTACAGCTAAAATATCTTCACCAGTAGGGTTAAGTGGTGGATGTACCTGTGAACGAACAAAATTTCCAGGACCGCTTGGGTTGCGAGGATCTTTTGGAACCCAGTTGGATTCCATGCAGGAATAAGTGTCGCTCAATTCATCGAGGGTCATTCTTAAACTGCCAGCGTTGTCTCCTAATACGGGCATAACGTCATTTTTTTTAAGTGGTTTTGACTTCCAATAATTACTGGGCAGTGCTTTGTGGGCTGCCGTTTGCAGTTCTTTTAGTTTGCTGGTCATCTCACACAGTGCTTCCATTTCTGCTTGCGCTGTTGCTGCCGCATGTCTTTCAAGCAAGGTTCTGCCATCGTTGAGTTTATGAGCGATCGTGATGTTTAGTGTAACGACATCATCCACTAAATCATAAAATTCTTTTTTTTCTGCTTCTGTTATGTCGGGATGGGCAAGCCGTGGCTCTAAAAGCTTAAGCGCTTCAATTTTTTGATTTAACAGATTGATATCCTGAATTAATGGATCATATACCCCTTCAGGAGCAGTGTCTTTTACTGATCCTTTTAATCGAGTTAATACAGCAGTTGAAATCGGCTGTTGGTTTACCGTCGCTATTATCTCCTTTGCTTCTTGATAGTGCTTGTTTTCGGCGCGATTTCTTGTTCCTTTCAGCTCTTGTTGACTTTTTTTCAATGCTACTTGGTGTGTTTTATCGGTTTCGGGATTGGCGGTTTTCGCTGTTTGAACAAGCTTTGCTTTTTCGTCAATTTGTTCTTCAAGGTCTTTAACTTGTGCTTCTAGCCGCTTTAATTTTTCGCTCTCTGCTGCTATTGTTTTTTCTAAGCTGGCTTTTTGACTTGGATCGCTGGTAACCCTGTTTTTGAGATTAGTTAGCTGCGTCTGAAATATATTTTTTCTGTCTGTGAGCCTGTCTAAAAATTTTTTATGTTCTTCTATCTCAGCTTCTGTGCCGGTAATCAGAGTGGTTAATTCTGTATCAAGTTGTTCGCCTAAGTTTCGAATTTTTTGTGTGAACGGGCTAGTAGTTGATGTTAGTTTTTTTTCTACCGCTTCAGCGGACGCATGCTCTTTTATAGCGGCAGCTTTTTCAGCTGTTGCAGCAGCAAGATTTCTTGCAGTGGTAAATTCCTTGGTAGCAGCAGCTTTTGCCTCAGCAACTGCTTTTGCAACAGCAGCTTGTGTGGTAGCTTGTTCAGCAGGTGTCGCAGCAGCAGCTTTTTTTGCATCATCAAGCTTTTTTTTAGCAGCCTCAGCGTTATCAGCAGCGACCTTTCTTTCTGCTGTTGCTTTATCAGCGTTTTCTGTAGTTTTTACAACTTCTTCATGAGCCATTTTGAGCCTTTCCCCGGCTTCTTTAGCAAGATCATCTATTAGTTTTTCTGCGGCAGTTTGGTAAACGTCACAAGAATAAGATGTAGCAGTAGCAGTAGCAGTAGCAGCAGTAGGAGCGGTGGCCAATTTTCTGATCGCTTCTTTGATGTACGTATCCCGCCCTAGGGCTTTAATTTTTTTAGCGTAGTCGCCTGAACTCTGTGCTGTTGTGGGTTCTGCTGCTGGCATAGTCTTAACCTCAAAAAAATAAAGTGATTAAAATAGAATTCTTAATAAAAATAATTGTAGCACTTTTTTCTTAAGGTAAAGTTAAAAGTCCGTTGTTGCTTTTTAAGCGCGGGGCATAGCTTTGCTTTAAAGGCATGTAAATGGCTGCTAACTTTTTGAAATTTACTTGTCGCCAGGTAAATTGCGATGCTTTATTTAAGTGAGAATAAAAAAAGCCCCGACTGGCGGGGCTTCGAATATTAAAAAGATTTGGCTAGTTCACCATTTCTTTTAATGCTTTCAACGGACGAACTTTGATAACGTTGCGAGCTGGCTTTGCTTTGAACATAGTTTCTTCGCCAGTGAAAGGGTTGATCCCTTTGCGTGCTTTTGTTGCTGGTTTGCGAATCACTTTGCATTTCATTAAACCAGGTACTGTAAATTCACCAGGTCCGCCTTTTTTCAAATGGCTTTCCATCACTTCACTTAATGCTTCGAAAACACCAGCAGTTTCTTTGCGAGAAATGCCATTGCATTCTGATAAGTGTGAGTACAATTGTGCCTTTTTCAGCGGTTTTGATACTTTCAATGCGGCGCTTTTACGAGCAGGTGCTTTACGTGTTGTTTTGGATTTCGCAGACAACTTTTTGGTGGTCGTGCGAGCCTTTGCTTTTTTCTTTGCTTTAGCCATTGTGAATTCCCTCTTTTTGTTTTTGATTAGAACGAGTTAGCGAAAATGTTCAGCTAACAACATAGCACAGTTTTTTTGAAATGCGAACAAAAACGCCGGGTTTTTCAATGAAAAACGCACTTTTTTGAAGTTTTTTTTCAAGAAAACGGCAAAAACACCTTGTTTTCTAGATTTTTTGCCTTTTTTGAAAGGCTTTGCTTGGCAGAAATGACTTTGAAAAGTTTGGAAAAAATCCTTGTCTATTCTAAAAGTGTCCTGTAATATTCTCGTCCTTCAATCTGAGGAATAATGTGTTATGAAAACGTATATGGCTTCTGCTGAAACGATTGAAAAAAAATGGTTTATCGTTGATGCAAGTGGAAAAACATTGGGTCGTTTGGCGAGTCGTTTGGCGGCTTGTTTGCGCGGTAAAAATAAACCAGAATATACGCCACACGCAGATGCAGGTGATTACTACATCGTTGTGAATGTCGATAAATTGAAAGTAACGGGTAATAAGCAAAAAGAAAAAATTTATTATCGCCACTCAAATTATCCTGGCGGATTGAAAGCAGAATCGTTTGATAAATTACATGCGCGTAAACCAGAGCGTGTTTTAGAACTTGCTGTACAAGGCATGTTGCCAAAAGGACCGTTAGGTCGTGATATGTATAGAAAACTCAAAATTTACGCTGGCAGCGAACATCCGCATGCTGCGCAAAACCCTGAAAAAGTCGAAGAATTATAATAAGAGGATGTGAGTTGCATGGCTAAGTCTCCACAACAAACGTATGGTACAGGTCGCCGCAAAAAATCATGTGCGCGTGTTTTTTTGCGTCCTGGAAAAGGTAATATTGTTATTAATGCATTGTCGATTGAAAAATATTTTAGTCGTGAAACAGCGCGCATGGTTGTTCGTCAACCCTTAGTTGCTGTGAAAGCAGATACGCAGTTTGATGTGTTTGTAACAGTGAGTGGCGGCGGTGCAAGTGGTCAAGCTGGCGCGATTCGTCATGGTGTGACACGCGCATTGATTGCACATGAACGCATTGTTAATCCAAGCGTGACTGAGTTAGATATGAATGGTCAAACACCAGCGGATAGTTGGCATCGTATTTTGCGTACTGCTGGGTATGTTACTCGTGACTCAAGATCAGTTGAGCGTAAAAAAGTCGGTCACAGAAAAGCGAGAAAGAGCGAACAATACTCCAAACGTTAATCTTTTTTTGTGTGTCTATTTACTTCATTAAGGGATGGTGGGTCAATGACCGTTTTGAAAAGATCTATAATGACGTTGTATTCGGGACCTGCTGATCTCGACAGCCATCAAGCACGAATTGTGCTTGCTGAAAAAGGAGTCACTGTCGATGTGCTCAGTATTGATGTAAATAAACCAGATGAAGATTTGCTTTCATTGAATCCATATGGCACTTTCCCTACGCTAGTTGATCGTGATTTAGTGTTGTATGACGTTGATGTCATTATGGAATATTTGGATGAGCGTTTCCCGCATCCACCTTTACTGCCTGTTTACCCCATTGCGCGCGCAAAAAGTCGGTTGATGCTGCAGCGCATTGAAAGCGATTGGTATGGTCTGGCAAGAATTATTGAAAAAGCAGATTCAACGTCCGCGCAAAAAGAAGATGCACGGAAAGCATTACGAGATATGTTGGTAACGTTGACGCCTGTTTTCGCAGAATCCAATTATTTTTTAAGCGAAGAGTTTACATTAGTAGATTGTCGTATTGCGCCTTTATTATGGCGTTTGCCATTATTCGGCATTACATTGCCGCCTTCTGCAAAATCAATTTTAAAATACCAATCACGTGTTTTTGCGCGTGAAGCATTTCAAGCAAGCTTGACTGAAGTTGAGCGTGAGATGCAAGAAATTGTCTAATTTGGAATGATTGTATGACGCCGAGCAGACCTTATTTTCTTCGCGCATTAAATGAATGGATAGTAGCGAATGCATTAACGCCGCATTTATTAGTTGATGTAGAACAACCGGGTGTTAATGTTCCTCAGCAATATGTGAAAGATGGTCGAATTGTTTTGAATATTGCGCCGCAAGCGGTCAATAATTTATCCATGGCAAATGATTGGGTGAGTTTTGATGCGCGGTTTTCAGGTGTTTTGCATCGTATTCGTCTTCCCATTATGTCGATTCTGGGAATTTATGCGGTTGAAAACGGTCGTGGCATGATGTTTGATCATGAAGAAAGTGATGATGATATTCCGCCTGATCATGAACCGCCAACACACTCGAAAGATCCACGTCCTTCATTGAAAGTCGTTAAATAAAATATTATTTGTAATGCATTAATGGCTGCTTGTTTTCTATCAATGGCAATTTTTTATTTACTGCTTATTGCCTTTTATTTTGATCAGTTGCGACACTTTTTTTCCAAGCCCATTCAGCAAAAACAATTCCAGCAATGGCTAATACTCCGCCACCAATGACATCTGTGAAATAATGCCAACCCAAAAATACGGTTGAAGCAATGACAATCAAATTAAAAAAGACCAAAGGATAAAAAATAATTTTTTTATTGATCCAGGCGTAACAAATTAGGATTGCCCATACAACATGAAAGGATGGGAATGCAATTAACCCTCCTTTGTCAGTAGGTACTTTTAAAAAATGATGGAGATCATAAAATCGCATTGAGGTGTCGTGTTGCGCAATAGAAAAATAAGGGCTGTGAAAAATACCTGAAGGTGCTGTGGTTGGAAAAAAATAATAAATAAAACCACCTATTAAAAAAGTACTGACTTCAGCAATAAAAAAAACACTCAACGACTTCCGTGTGTTAAATAATCCCAATAAAAAGGGTGATAAAATTAGTTGTAAAATTAAGCTATGGTAAGCCGTTTGAAAAAGATGATGAAGATGTGGGTGGTGATGTGTCCATGCCATGATGGAAGGTGTATCAATTCCCATCCATTGGTCTATTTTTGCAAGGGTTTGATCAATGGGTGGAAAAGGCGTCGACTGTAATGCAGTGGCAAATAATAAATTAATTAAGAGTGCGCAGAAAAAAAACCCCATGGCCAGCATGAAGCAAGATGAGCGTGGTGATAATAAGCGCGTATACATGCCTTGAATTAATAAAGCGCACCCAAATAACAGTGACAGTACCACTTGAATAATAGATAAAAAAGGCACATTTGGTAAGAATAAAGGGATGGCTGTGTAATGAAAGTCAAATCGATTTAGTAGTAACAGGCTGATTCCACTGATTAAACCAAAAGTGACAAAAGCGAGAAAAATACGATCAGAAAAGGTCACGTGTGCTTTGTAAAATGAGGTAACTATCTGTCGGAGCGGCATATTTTTCTTTGATGATCAGTACATTTTGACTTGAAAAATTCTAACATATTTTTTGGATGATCAGGATAGAATGCTATAATTCTTATCATGAATATTCAACATACTAAACCCAAAGAAATGAAACCTATCCTTGCTGTGAAAGGATTAATGCTTTCCCCAATTATATTGCAAAACGATGATGGGGTTATTGAGGCGGTTTCAGTTGATCCTGCTTTGCCAATGGGGTTGGAATTATCTGTTGAAAATAAAGTAGGTGTGTTACGTGGCAGACCGATGCAAGTTTCACCGCGTGCCTATTACACAATCACTTTTAAAAGCGCAGCGACTAGTCGTGATCAGGTTGTTGCGCTTTCGGTTGTTGAAGCGCCTATTAAAGAGCAGCGTGCTGCAATTATGATTGTGCATGATACGCGGCATGATTTAGATACGCCGCGATCACAGATTGCAAATGCCATGAATGATGCAGCAATGATGGGTAGCACAATTAAGCCGCATGAAAAGTTTGCCAATCAACCCATGGGCGATGATAAAAGATTATCGCAACAAACAGCCAATAATCCTGAAGCGGAAAATCGCGCAGAAAATGCGCCTGAATTAACGCCATCACCATCCGCGAAATTACAACAACAAGCGATAGCGCGTGCAACACCGAATATAACACCAAAACCAGGTGGTTAGGATTTTTATGACAATTGCAGATGCCATTATTAAAGGTACGTTAGCTGATGTCACTCGTGAAGCGCATGCCAATGAGCATCTTAATTTTATTGATGAATATGGTTACACGCCACTTATTGAAACGTGCATTATGGATGATGTTGACAAAGCCAAAGCCATTTTAGCCTGTAAGCCGGATGTGAATTTCCCTGACTTGATTGGTCATACTGCATTGCATTGGGCAATTGATAATCACAATTTGGAACTTTGTGCTTTATTGCTAAAAGCAGGCGCTAATCCAAATGCGTATACGGTTTCTGGTATGGCTGTATTAGTAAAACCTTTACTGCGTGATCAAAAAGAATTAAAAAATTTACTAATAGAACATGGCGCAAAATTACAATTTGCAAATGATTTTATTAATGCAAAGATGTTGGGACATCGATTCGAGTTACAAGGTTTTGTTGATATTGTTAATGCGAAAGCAGAGTTTGTCGAAGTATCGCTTGAGGGGTTTATTTTAGAATTCACGTTAGATGCATTGCGAAAGTCTTTGCATGATTTCCGATATAACTTTGCGGCACGTCAGTGGGAAAAGGAATTTGTAAAATTGCGTACGGTTATGGGTGCATTGTCGCGTGCGTCAAAACTAATTCGTCTGCAGCATTATAATGTCGATTATGAAAAACATATGGATAAAATCACACCATGGATTGAAGAGGATCCATTAATCATTCCGGTTGCGCAAGAAGGTCATGCTTTAACATTAGTACGTGCTGGAAATTTGTTAGCGGTTTGTGATCGTGCTACATACGAACATCAATCGGAAACAGTTGAGGAAACAGAAAATAAAGTAAAAATTTATTACATGAATAAGCCGTGGAAATTAACGCCAGAATATGTTGCGGAATTAATTTATGTGCGACAAATTATGCCTGTATTTCATAAAATGTTGCCCGTGAATTTGGGTTTGCAAGAAATTGGGTCAATCCCTTTGCGCGCACAAATTGCTGGAAATTGTTCATGGGCGAATATTGAAGCCTGTATTCCCACTTTATTTTATATGTTATGTATGAATGACCCTGAAAAATCGGGTGAACGGTTACTGAAAGACAAAAATGAAGCCATGTCATTATATCAGGATTGGCGAGAGTGGGATCAAATGCGATCACTGGATTATTTTATTCAGAATTTTAGAACAGCAGATCAAAAACATCGCGCTACCATCGCTGAAATTTTATGCGCTATTTTATTTGAATCTTGTTCGGCAGCGAATCCAGCGGATCGTGAGCGTATTAATAAACTGGTTTCAATTGTTAAAACAAAAGGATTGGAATATATCCCAAATAGTTATCTCACAGCTTATTATCTTCATCAAAAAACAGCATCGGGTGAGAATTTTCGGAAGATGTTAAAAATGGGTGCCGATGTGTTTGAGGATTGATTTTAGTTTGAATGGATTTATTTTTTCCATACAACGTGATGATAAATCTTATAGTTTAAAATAGAGCCTAATCCAATTCCTAATAATACGTATAAATTATCTTTTAATGCAGCATGGCCAAAAAAATAGCCACCCAAAAAAATCATGCTCGTTTGTATGGCAATTGACCCCAGTGAGAAAAAGTTAAATTGTAAAAATTTTTTAATACGCGTTTTTATAGGGTGAGATTTTTTGAATGCTTTGTCTGAAAAAGTGAAAAAATTATTAATCATAAAATTTGAGATGATCGCAATTTCAACGCTAATGATGTTTGCAAAAGCGGGATGTATGAAATGACGAAGCAAATTGAAAAACATTAATTGTATTGTGATGCCTATGCCGCCAACGAGGCAGACTTTAAGATAACGTTTTAATTGTCGGTAACGCAAATAGAAAATTAACCATAGTGATTCTATTGCATTATTTTTCGGTAATTTACTGTTGCCTTTTTCACGATCAATAAATTGAATGGGAAATTCAACGATATTAGCGCGTAATAAATGCAGTTCCCACATCAGCTGAATTTTGTAAGCATAGCCCTTTGATCTTAAGTTATTCAAGTCTATTTTTTTTAGGAAAGTGGCGCGCGTACCGCGAAATCCGGATGTGTAATCTTTTATTTTTGGATGCAATACAATACGTGATGCCACATTGCCAAAAACAGATAATAACTTTCGGTGCGGTGCCCAATCTTTTGGAATGCTGCCGCCTTTCACATAGCGACTACCCACAACAACATCAGCGCCATGATCAAATTCCTTTATCATTGCAGGTAAGTAATCAGGGCGATGTGAACCATCCGCGTCAAATTCAAAAATAATATCGGCATTGAGTTTTTTGTATGCATACTGCATCGACTGAATGTAAGCATTTCCCAGCCCCGATTTTTTTTCTTCAATCACTAAATAAACGTTGGGGTGTTGAGTTTGATAATCACGTACAATATGAGCCGTTTTATCGGGCGAATTGCTGTCATAAACCAGAATACCCATTTCATAATTTTGAATTTTTAAAAAAACACGTTGCAGTGCATCTAAGATGGATCTGATATTTTCTGATTCGTTGTAAGTGGGAATGATAATAATAACTTTTTGCAAGGCAATACTCTCGATTATTTTTTATTTTGTAGTTGTTTGCTATTTAAGTACATAGATTTTAATAAGTAAATTACATAAAAAGAGATCACAGTTGGGTTAATCCAAATATTATTGTGCGGTGTTAGCCATTTGCTGAGATTCCAACTTGCTGCAATGAATAAAATTACAGTGCTTAACCCATAAATAGCGATGCGATTTTTTTGCTGATAAGCAAGCGCTAAAGAATAACCGACCAATGGTGTTACCATGATGTAGTCGTTACTTTCGGTTCGAGAATTAAACAGCATTAAATAACACATTCCCAAAGCAACTATAAAATAAATAGCATCATGAATAGTGAATCTTCTTTTTGCAATCCAACATAATGCAAACACGATTCCTGCAAAAATAATACGCGTGATAAATTGGGGTGTTCCATCGATATGCCAATGGGTGTAAAAAGCCAGCATGCCAAAAAAAGTTGCCCATTGTTGTGGATTATCCGCATCGTGATGCATTGCAACATGAAAACTATTGGCAAAAGAAGCGTATTGGCTTAAAACATAATCGGGTGACTGTAATATAAAAGATAACCCAAAGACAATGACGGTGATGAGCAATAATCGTAAGCTGAGTTTGGGGAATATACCCAGTGCCAGCAAAAAAAGAATAATAGAAGTAGGTTTAAGTGCGAGGCTGAGTGCTAATAGTATTGCTGCTCCCCAATATTGTTCGCGCGCAATTTTTGTGTAAGCAAGTAACATGAGTCCAGTTGTCATGATATGTAATTGGCCGACAAAAATAGCGGCTTGAGAGGTTAGCATGGTTGCTAATAAGGTGATAAAAAAAGTCTGTTTTATATTTTTTGTTCCGATGTGAGTTGCAAAAGCGTAAATTCCCAGCGTTAAAATAGAAACAGAAATAATCCGATAAATCAGTTCGAATGGTTTTAGTGGCAATAAAGTCAGTGGCGATAATAGTGCGGCGGTTGTTGGAAAGTAGACAAATCCATTGCCTTCGCCATTGTAGAGTGGTTTTTGATGTAGCCAATGATTTCCTGCGTGGTAATAAAAAGCATCAACTTGATGAAAGAATAAATAAAAATGTGAAAAAGAAAATCCGGCAAGATACCATAATGCAATTGGCAGCCATAATAATATGATTTTAAAAAATGACGCGCGTGAAATTGGTTTTTCGGTTGTCATAAAACACCTTAGGCGGGAAGCGCAAGAAGCTGATAAATCCATTGAATGAGGTCATTGATGGGGCCCAAGATGATCCACATTGAATTTGTAAAGTAAAGTAGTATCAATAAACCTAAAAAAATCCATAAGCCATAAGCTTCAAAGCGATCATATTTTCGCGCTAGTTGGGGCGATAATATGCTAGAAACAATGCGACTACCGTCGAGCGGTGGAATGGGAATTAAATTGATGACGAGTAGCACGCAATTAATCATGATGCCAAAACGAGAAGTGAGATGAATAAAGAGTGCAGTGGAACGCAGCATGTCCTGTGTGTGTGGACTAATAAAAACAAGATGGCTGGCTTTGGCAATGATTCCCCAGAAAAGCGCCATGAGTAAATTAGCAGCTGGACCTGCTGCGCCTACTAATGCCATGTCGCGCCGTGGATGCCGCAAATGTTGCCATGCAATAGGTACGGGTTTTGCCCATCCAAAAATAAACCCCCCAAATGATAACATCAGTAGCGGTAAAATAACTGTGCCGAATGGGTCGATATGTCGAAGCGGATTTAAACTGACGCGACCCATGATCCGAGCTGTTTGATCGCCTAATTTGCTTGCCATCCATCCGTGCGCTGCTTCATGTAACGTAATCGCGAAAATGAGTGGAATGGCTGCGATGCAGATGATTTGAATCAGTGAGGCAATATGTCCCGACATCTATTGATCCGCTTATTGTTGATTTTGGAATACTTTTACCACTTCACGAACACCGTCAATACGACGTGCAACATTTGTTGCCAGTTCAGATTGTTGTGGCGTTAACATCCCCATTAAATAAACAACCCCATTTTCAGTGACAACTTTGACTTGAGTGGAGTGTAATCCTGATGTTGCCATCATTTCTGTTTTGACTTTAGTGGTGATCCAAGAATCTTTGCTGCGCTGCCACATGGATATGGGTTTTTGGATTGTTATTTCGTTATAAACTCGACTTACGTATTTTACTTGAGATGCCAATTGGTAAGCAGTTGTGCGCTGTTCTTCCGTTGTGGTTTGTCCAACAAGCAACATGATGTGATTGAAGGTAGCAACTGAAATGTGCGTGCCTTGTTGTAAATCAGATGATGCGTTAATTAAATTAGAAGCGGCCTGTGCAGAATCGCGATCTTGAACCATCGTTTTCATGCTGCGTTTATCATATACCACTGCTCCGCCAGCAGTTGCGCCTAGTACCAATGCGGCTGGCACACAACTGGATAAACCGAGTATTAAAAATAGCATGCCGATTAGTTTATGACTGCGGCGTGAAAAAAGAGTATGCAGCTTCATCTAAAATCTCCCGGATTAGGTCGATTGAAATAATTGTTTATCGATAATATCACAAAGGCAATGTATCACAATCCCATGTACTTCTTGAATGCGTGCTGTAGATTCAGATGGCACACGAACTTCAACATCGGTATCGTTTAAAAGCGGTGGAATATCTCCGCCATCACGACCTGTGAAAACAATCACATTCATATTGCGATGATGTGCCGCAACAACTGCCTCAATAATATTTTTTGAGCGGCCACTGGTGGATAATGCCAATAATACATCGCCTGATTGCCCCAGTGCTTTAATTTGTTTCGAAAATATTTCATTGAAGTGATAATCGTTGGCGATTGAAGTGATGGTTGAGGTATCGGTGCTTAATGCAATAGCAGGAAGGCTGGGTCTTTCTGCTTCATAACGATTAAGCATTTCTGCAGAAAAATGTTGTGCGTCAGCTGCAGAGCCGCCGTTACCACAACATAAAATTTTGCGATTGTTGAGTAGCGCATCCACCATCATTTGTGCTGCTTTAGCAATGACGTCAGCTAAAGTATCCGCTGCTGTAATCTGTGTTTGAATGCTGTCATTAAACATTTGTTTGATGTGTGCTGTGATATTCATAAAATTGCTCGTCATTAAAGCTCAGTATTGTACTTCAAACGCATTTTTTATCCACATAATCTGCTCAGTTTGTATATTTTGTTGATTCCAAGCAATGCCGATTACATCAAAACGACAATAGGCTGAATTGTACATGTTTTTTTGAATGAGATATTGTGTTGCTGCTTGAATCAGGCGATTTTGTTTTTGTTTTGAGATTGTCTCTAATGTGTTTCCGTATGCTGTGTTGCTCCGTGCTTTGACTTCGGTAAAAACCAAACACAGGCCATCTTGCATGATGAGATCAATTTCACCTGTTTTTTTGCCATTTGAGTTATAGGTAATAAAATTTTTTTCAAGCAACGTTAATCCGTGTTGTTCTAAAAAATGCTGCGCATCTTTCTCCGCTAGTTTGCCAATGGCGGTCGAATTTTTATTGAATAAGCTGCGGTTGACCATTCGTCATTTTTGCCCAAGCCAATTGACGATAAAAATAATGTTGGGGTGTTAAGTACAAAGTACCTGTTGCAGCGGGCATGCCAGATTGCGGATGTGACTGCATGTAAGTGAGTTGTGAAGCAAGATGAAAGGCATCAACACCCATGGCATAAAATTTTGCGTAATGGGCGTAACGATTTGGCCATAGCATTTGAATGCGTTGCTGAATGGTTTGGAGCGAGCTGGGCAGATGGTTTGGTGCTAAAATCCAGGGCATATCGCAAAACTGAATGCCATCTAAATCACGATCATGTGTTGCATATACTGCAGAAGTGGCATAAATCGGAATGTCATACACAAAATAAAAACGCAGTAATGGCTGTATTTGTTGTGCCATTGCCGGGTTGGCCACTAAAAAAATGCTGTCAAAATCTTGTCTGCGTTGCGGAATATATCTCATTTTTTCGCGAAATAATTTTTTGAGCTTATGTTCATTTTTGTAATCATTTGTAATTTGTAATACGTTCGCGATATTTTTCGAGAGCGATGCTATGTTGCCGTAATATTGTGTTGCCACAATGCTACCGCCATCGTGTTGCCATTGTGTTGAAAAAGCATTGACAAGGCGATGACCCCATGCCGAATTCGGCGCGATAATAATGACATGGCGATGATGATCTTGTCGT
This sequence comes from Gammaproteobacteria bacterium CG_4_10_14_0_2_um_filter_38_22, assembly GCA_002793195.1. Taxonomy (GTDB): domain Bacteria; phylum Pseudomonadota; class Gammaproteobacteria; order Coxiellales; family Coxiellaceae; genus 2-02-FULL-42-43. Next base: position 61,631 of record PFPT01000017.1, on the reverse strand, counting down.
GCTTTGACTGCTGCTTGTTGTGCCTCATCAGTGGGTGATAATCCAAACTCATATAGTGCGCTATTATTAATAGTCATATTAGTTGGCGTTGTGTTGAGTGCCAAAATAGGAACCGTAGCTTGTGTATCGGTTGCTAATGTGGCTACATTTGACTTATTCAACGGTCCAACAATAAAAGTAGCGCCTTGTGTTATTGCAGATTGATAAACCTGCTTGATATTTTTTCCATTGGTATTGAGAACGGTGATTGTGGGTGAGTAACCAAGGGTGTTTTTTGCTTCATAGTAGGCTGTAAAAAATCCATTGCGAATTGCATGAGCGTAAGGGGCGTAGGTTCCTGAAAGGGGTAATAATAATGCGATGTGTTGTGGTCGTTGTGATGTATTATCTGTTGGCTGCCATACTGCTGTGTTTGAGCCAAATTGCGGCACTTCCCGCATAGAAGGTGAGTGGCTGCAGCCGCTTAATAAAAAAATGGCGGAAACAATTAAAAATTGTGTGATAATAATGATTCGTTTCATAGTTGAAGAGTGTAACGTACCCGCTTACTAACAACAATATAGGATTTTATTTTGTCCTCATCTAGCTTGTATCTCGTCGCAACACCCATTGGCAACTTATCTGATATGACCATGCGTGCAATTGAAATTTTAAAATCAGTGAATGTGATTGCAGCAGAAGACACGCGTCATAGTCAGCGATTGTTGTCGCATTATGATATTCATACCCCTAGTTTTTCTTTGCATGATCACAATGAAGATGCGCGTATAGAGAAAATTCTTATATTGTTGGGAAGTGGTAAGTCAGTGGCGTTAATTTCGGATGCGGGAACGCCGTTAATTAGCGATCCTGGGTTTCGATTGGTGCGCGCTGTGCGTCAACATCATTTTAAAGTGATTCCAATTCCAGGTGCATGTGCTGCTATTGCTGCATTAATTGCATCAGGCGCACCTACAGATCGATTTATTTTTGAAGGGTTTTTGCCATCTAAATCTAGTGCGCTCGAATCACAATTAGAAAAATTAAAAAATGAAACACGCACCCTTGTTTTTTATGAATCTGTGCATCGTGTGGCAAAAACACTGCCGCTGATGAAAAAAGCATGGGGTGCTGATCGTATTGTAACTATTGCGCGTGAGTTAACTAAGTCTTTTGAGACGATAAAACAAGATACAATAGCAAATTTATGTAAATGGATTGAAGAAAATGCAGAGCAAAAAAAAGGTGAGTTTGTGATTGTGGTTTCTGGCGCTGCTGTACAGGAAGAAAAAAACACAACAGAGGCGTTGAATGCATTATTAGTCCATTTGTTATCAGAGTTATCAGTAAAACAAGCAGTTAGTTTGGCATGTAAAATTTCAGGCGAGCATCGTAAGTTGGTCTATGCAAAAGCATTGCAGCTCAAACCAATTGACAATGGAAGTTAAAGTGCGATTAACTGAAGTGGGAGTTCCCTTTATTCTTTTCGATTGGATAATGAAAACGTATGAGAGGGTGTTAATATGCGTCCCTTGTTTGCAAAGCGATTTGAATCCTTTAGCGTTAACAGAGAAGAGAGCACAGTATCTTCCGGACATAGCACATTTTTTTGTTTTAAATTGCGCAAAGAAGATCAAGGTGTTGCCTGTAAATGGTTGCTCAAAGAGATCGGCTCATCTGTTTCTCCTGCTATAGCTGAAATTGAAGCTGCGATGGCCGGTCTTTATGCCTTGATTGAGCCAGATCGCATTCCTAAAGTCAGAGCAATTTATAAAGCAGAATCACTTGAGTCGTCTGCGAGTGTTTCTAAATTATTTCCCAGTTTTTATGATCTCGAATCTTATTTGAACACAACCACATTTACTGAAGATGTGCTGGATAGCTTAGTCGATGCGGGTATCGCTGAAATTTTAGCCATGTCTTATTTTTTTGAAGAAGATGATTTGCATAAAAAAAATATTGGATTTTCAGGAAATAGTAAAAAACTTGTGCGTGTGGATTTTGATATGAGTGCGTACGTGATGGTCAGTCGCTCTGATTTGCGTGGTCCGCGCAGTTATACTTTCAGATCAGCAACACCAGAAAAAACGTTTGACATTACCGCAAGAGACTTAAGCCAATTTCCAAAGTTAGTTGATGCTGACCCACATTACTTTCCAACAAAGTATCGCGTTAATACTAGCCCTCATGCTTATTCATCTCATGAAGTTAGTGTATTTTTAGCGTTGAGTCATCATGCTGATTTTTTTAAACGAAGTTATCAGACGTTTTTAAAAATTATTTTAATGCCAGAAGCATCATTTAAAAAAACGATAGCGGCTTTTATACCTCAAGGTAATAATCAAGCAACATTTCAAGATCATTTTATTGCGCGAAAACAAAAACTCAAAATAGAATTAATTAAAACGCTTAAATTCCGCTCTTTTTGGCAAGCGTCGCATAAAGTGGTTTTTGAAAAAATAATTCATGATATTGCTCAGTATAATGCATCACTCAAAGACAAATACAGCGAGTTAAGAGTTGACTTGGATTTGATAAGAAAAAATTATGATGAGCTGTGCTTAGATATGGAGAAAATTTTTGGCGTGCCTGTTTCTGAAGTAGATGAGTTGGCTCATGATTTAATTGTGTGGCTCAACAAGGATGAACATAGAAGCATTGCTGTTCGTCTTTTGGAGTCAATTGTGGCTGCTCACACTGCTCAATCAGCTGGTTATTTATCCTGGTTATCTTATGGGTCTGGCATTGCTTCTGATCAAATGAAAAAAGCGGCAAGTGATTTATCAGCAGCAAAAACAACCAATGCGTTTCTTCAAGTAATGAGTCAATTATTTTCGCATGAATCAGAAGAGCAGAAGAACATAAGCAAAGTGTTTATTGCAAAATTGATACCGTTGCTTGAGAGAAAAAAGATAGCAGAAACGGATATGTCTAAATTAGTTGCCGCATTGATTGATGCTATGCAGCCAGACAGTAGATCAAATGATGGTTGGGAAGAGGTGAGTCATTGCTCATCAAATAATTTTTTAGAGGGGTCATTTTCAAAACCCGCTTCTTAGAAGCAAGGTTTTTTACGAAGAAGATTGACGGCAAGTATTTAAATAGGATTAACTGAAAGTATGAAGGGAGTTCTTTGATTCTTGAATCATTCAAGAGGTGAGGAATGTCTAGGTCTGCTGATTCATTTTCTGAAGAAAGTGCCGTTTCATTAGCGCATGTTTTAGCTGTGCGCACAGCCGTTTTTGAATTGATTAAGCTAATTGCACCATCATGTATTGCTACTGAGTCTGATGTTAGTCTAACAGATGAGTTTTTTTCTGGCGAATTGTCTTCTGAAAAAATAAATTTTTTGGTTAAAAATGGGTTCCCAGAAATGTTGGCCTTATTTTATTTTTTTGAAGTGAATGATTGCGGGAAAAGACAAGTTGTTGTTACGCGCGACCGTGTTTTGTGTGCGAACATAGATTGGTGTTTGTATAGTTTAATTGGGCAACATGATGTGCGTTATCATGGCGAAGTAATGAAGCGTGATTTATCCAAATCATTTAAAATTACATCACGACATCTTGCTGATTTTCCCTTGCTTGTTTATTCGGAAGCAGGTCAAACTGGGGCAGATTGTTGGCCAGCACGACCAGTGCAGCTGCGCGTCAAAAGAGAATGGGTTCAGTCTCATCAGACAACAGCATGTCAAACTGATTTGAATCATCTTCATCCTGATATAAAAAAAATAATTGACCTGGATCAAAATCATTTTTTTATGGAAAAAGTGTATTTTGTTTTTTTAAAATTGGCGGCACTGCCATCTGAGTTATTTTCAACTGTTTTAAAAAAAGAACTGCCATTTGAAATATTTCTGTGTGTTTATGAAAAAATCATTAAAAGAAAAGCTGAATTAGCGCATGCATTGATTCATACGAAAAAATTTGTTGATTGGTATGAAAAATTAACAAACAGTGCGATAAAAAGTCATGTTCAGTTTAATTTGGAGTTGTTTTCATTGGGTTTAGCTGAAGAAAATATGAAAGCATGTTTGGCTTGTTTGTCTGCGTTAATTGATCAATCTGTTTTGGAAATACCATCAACTGACCACTCAGCACAAGCGATATCTTTTTATACGCCCTGTGTTGCACTGCAATCTGTTTTGTTGGATTTATGTAAAGTTTATTCTGAGTCGGAGGCGTTGCCGAAAGAAAAAATAAAATGGTTTGCATTACAGTTAAAAAATATTTTAAGGGGTGTTGAAACGTTGCCTTTTTTTGGCAATGCAGCACAAACAGAGTTATTTAATAGATTTTGTGACCGGTTACATAAGTTGACCTATCAATTCGAGCGTGATTTTTCTCTGGATCAGTGTCATGTTTCATCATTTGTTTGTGTGTCTCCAGGTGCAATGCAAAGCAATGTAGATAAAACGAGCAATTTATTCTTTTTGTGGTTAGATCAGCAGGATGCGACAGTTCCCAACTATTTTCCTAATATTAGAGTCGCTAAAATTATTTTTAGTCAAACGTACCGTCAGTGGAAAAGTAAACGAGAGGGTTTGATGGAAGTAACATCAACAGCGATTAAATCAACGCAAAGTTTTTTTTCAGGTTTTTTTTCTTCACAAGTTTTGGTGCCGCAATCTGAAATAAATGTATTTTTAGATAAAATAAATTTAGTTGATGATGCGCATACTTTTTTAAATATTCTGGCTTGGTCTTTTTCATCTAAAGATATGTGTCTGGTGTCTTTGGTATCAGAATATATTGAAAATTTGGTTAAGCAATGTGTTACGGAACTTTCTGCAAAATTGATAATAGAGCAGATGAAAACGGATTTTTCAGTATCTGAAAAATTTAAAAAGCAGTTAAATTTTTTGATTCAAGAGCATGAACCCTTAAAAATAGCACGCTCATGTATTGAAGCAATTAAAATGAATCAATTGCAATGCAGAGAAGTGATTGATGATTGGGTTGAGGTTAATCTTAATGCTGAAGTTAAATCTGATGTTGCGTCTAATGGTGTAACGTCTGCTTTAAATCAAAACGCTTTGTTTGCGAGCTCATGCGTTGCCCCTGATGATGCGCTTGCTGAGCTTGATGTGTTTGTGGAAGGCAGCGACTATGATTTTTCTGATATTGTCTCAACCGATTTTCATAAAATTATTGTCTATGAAGAAAAGCTATATGCATTAGATTTGAATTCCGGAACGATGTGTGAAATTGATGAGGCAGGGGAAAAAAATGCTGAGCCGTTGGTGATTCCTGCTTCTATTTTAGACCAACTGACTCAACCCAGTGCATCACACTGACAGCAATAGTCTGTTTGTTTTTGTTGAAGTAGCTTATAATCCCGGACGAGTCAGCCAGGCAGTCGCTGTACGGTTTTCTGTACAGAGGAAAGTCCGGGCTTCATAGAACGCAGCGCCAGATAACATCTGGGCAACGTGAGTTGACGGAAAGTGCCACAGAAAATATACCGCTGTTGTAAAACAGTAAGGGTGAAAAGGTGCGGTAAGAGCGCACCGCGTGATTAGTAATAATCATGGCAGGGTAAACCCCGCTGGAAGCAAGACCAAATACAGATTCCATGATGCTGTTCGCATCGAATCAGGGTAGGTTGCTTGAGGTGAATGGCGACATTCATCCTAGACAGATGATTGCTCATGACAAAACCCGGCTTATCGGCTGACTCAACTTTTATCACAAGGAAATTATATGCATCCTCTTTATTCTCAGCTCGAAAAACAAATCTCAGAATTAAAACAACAAGGGCTTTATAAAAAAGAACGTTTTATTGTATCCCCGCAAGACGCAGAAATTACAGTGTCACCGCGCAATCATGTTTTAAATTTTTGTGCGAATAATTATTTAGGATTAGCAGATCATCCAACCTTGATTGAAACTGCGCAAAATGCATTGAAAGAATATGGTTTTGGAATGGCTTCCGTTCGCTTTATTTGCGGTACGCAAACAATTCATAAGCAATTGGAAAAATCGATCAGCGAATTTTTGAAAATGGATGATGCTATTTTGTATTCATCATGTTTTGACGCAAATGGTGGATTGTTTGAAACGTTGTTATCAGAAGCAGATGCCGTTATTTCTGATGAACTCAATCACGCAAGTATTATTGATGGTATTCGTTTATGTAAAGCAAAACGATTTCGTTATAAAAATAATGATATGAAAGATCTCGAAGCGCAGCTAGTAGCTGCGGATGAAGCCGGGGCGCGTTATAAATTAATTGCAACAGACGGCGTTTTTTCAATGGATGGTATTATTGCAGATTTAAAATCCATTTGTGATTTAGCTGATAAATACAATGCATTGGTTATGGTTGATGATTCACATGCAGTTGGATTTATGGGTGAAAATGGTCGAGGCACACCTGAATTTTGTGGCGTGGAAGATCGTATTGATATTATTACGGGTACATTAGGAAAGGCATTGGGCGGTGCGTCAGGGGGTTATGTTGCGGCGCGTGGTGTTGTTGTTGATTGGTTGCGTAATCGTTCTCGCCCTTATTTATTTTCAAATACGTTGGCGCCCATGATTGTGGCAACTTCTATTACCGTATTAGAAATGTTGCAACATGAGCCAGGAAAAAAATTACGAAATCGTCTTAAAGAAAACAGTACTTATTTTAGAGAAAAAATGAGCCAACTGGGTTTTGAATTAGTGCCGGGTGAACATCCTATTATTCCAGTGATGTTAGGTGACGCGAAAATTGCAGCAGAAATGGCAGATAAGTTATTGGAAGAAAGTGTTTATGTTGTTGGATTCTCATATCCCGTTGTGCCAATGAATAAGGCGCGTATTCGCGTGCAAATGTCAGCGGCACATACGACAGAACAACTTGATACAGCGATCGCAGCGTTTGAGAAGATTGCAAAGGAAATGAGTGTGATATGAAAACATTATCCAAATTAAAATCTGAAAAGGGCTTGTGGTTATCTGATGCGTCGATGCCGCAGTGTAATGATAATGATGTGTTAATTAAAATTAAAAAAACGGCCATTTGTGGTACGGATTTGCATATTTATAATTGGGATGAGTGGGCGCAAAAAACGGTTCCTGTGCCGCTGATCATTGGTCACGAGTTCATGGGTGAAATTGTTGAGTTGGGTAAAAATATCAAACAATTTAAAGTAGGTGATCGGGTTTCTGGTGAAGGGCATTTGACTTGCGGACATTGTCGCAACTGTCGTGCTGGTGCGCGACATTTGTGTCGAGAAACAAAGGGGATTGGCTATCATGTTAATGGTGCTTTCGCAGAGTATTTTGCGATGTGCGCTGATAATGTGGTGAAATTATCTGATGATATTTCTGATAGTGTCGGTGCGATTCTAGATCCATATGGCAATGCAGTTCACACGGCGCTTGAATTTGATTTGGTGGGTGAAGATGTATTGATTACGGGCGCAGGACCTGTTGGATTAATGGCCATTCCGATTGCAAATAAAATTGGCGCGCGGCATGTCGTCATTACTGATATTAATCCATACCGTTTAAAGCTAGCTTCAAGCTTAGGTGCAACACTTGCGGTTGATACTACACAGACTGATTTAAAAACAGTCATGAAAAAACTGGGTATGACGGAAGGGTTTGATGTGGGATTAGAAATGTCAGGAAATGAGCGTGCATTTCAAGATATGGTGATGGCCATGAATCATGGTGGACGCATTGCGATGTTGGGTATTCCAGCGAAACCCTTTGCAATTGATTGGACGCAAGTGATTTTTAAAAGTTTAAAAATCGCAGGTATTTATGGTCGGCGTATGTTTGAAACATGGTATAAGGGTATTGCATTGTTGCAAAGTGGTGTTGATGTTTCGCCTATTATTACTGCAGAATATCATTATACGGATTTTGAAAAAGCCTTTACCGACATGCTGTCGGGACATGCCGGTAAAGTGGTTTTAGCTTGGGATTAGTTGCTCATGGTTGGTTTTGCTGCAGGTTTGGCTTCAGGCGTAGCGGCAACGAATTTTAAGTTGCGACGAAATAGCCTGGGTTCTGAGCCCTGTGAAAAAACAGACGTCAACAGCTCTCTTTTCATTGGTGATGTTGTATGATTTTGCTGTGCTTGAGTAATGCTTTGTGTTTGGGTTAAAAATCTTTGTGCGTCCTGTTGCTCTGCTTTAGTCGCGGCTGCTTTTACCATTAACTCGAAAGCATGATTACGCATGCTGGTCGCATTTTCCAATTTAACAAAGCGATTTGGAGAGAAAAATGTAACATTATCTTTGCCTTTGCTCATGCTAACCCCATTTAAAATTGATCATTAATTATAGTTATATCATCCTAAAATTAAGGGAATCTTAAAATATTAGGTATTTCATCATTCTCGATAATGCGATATCATGCGCAACCATTGATCATTCTTTTTATGATCAAAATGTACATTGAAGAGATGGCGATGTCTAACACACTTTTTCCTGTTGTATTAGCAGGCGGCTCAGGTTCACGATTGTGGCCGTTGTCGCGCCAAGCTTATCCGAAGCAACTATTATCATTGCTTGATAATCACAGTTTATTGCAAAACACGTTGCTGCGTGTGAATTTCAAACCGGTTGATGTTGCAAAACCTATTGTCATCACTAACGCAGCGTTTCGTTTTTTAGTGGCGGAGCAATTGCGTGATATTCAAGTGGATGCAGATATTATTTTGGAGTCTGTTGGTAGAAATACAGCACCTGCAGTGGCTATTGCTGCCATGCGTGCGTTGCAATTTCATCCTGATCCCATTTTATTGGTCATGCCGGCAGATCATGTTATTACAAAGCAAGTTGAATGGGAGCGTGCTATTAAAGCAGCTTGCTTCTTAGTAGAAAAAAATTATTTGGTAACATTGGGTATTTGTCCTGACTCACCTGTTACCGGTTATGGTTATATCAAACCCGGAAAAAATGTAGCGGATGGTTTTTTGGTGGATCAATTTATTGAGAAACCAAACTCAATGAATGCTGAAACATACGTAAAAAATAATTATTTATGGAACAGCGGTATTTTTGTTTTCTCAGCCAAACAATATTTGGCAGAACTCATGCAGTTTAATCCTGACATAATCGATTGTTGTGAGGCGGCATTAAAATCAGGTTGTGCTGATTTAGATTTTTTACGGTTAGATGCGCAAGCTTTACAGCGTTGCCCCAGCGATTCTGTGGATTATGCGGTGATGGAAAAAACAAAACAGGCAGCAGTGATTCCTGTTTCAATGGGATGGAGTGATATTGGTTCATGGAGTGCATTGCATGAATTATCAGAAAAAGACAGTAATGGGAATTGCGTGATTGGTGATGTGGTGCAATTGGATACATCAAATTCCTATTTACGTTCAGAAAAACGTATGATTGCAGCGTTGGGTTTAAAAGATTGTATTGTCATTGAAACGGCGGATGCAATTTTAGCGGCGCATAAAGATTATGCGCAAAACATTAAAGCGGTGGTGAATCAATTAAAATTATCCAATCGATCGGAAGCGGAAACAGGGCGTAAAGTATTTCGTCCGTGGGGTTGGTATGAATCCATTGCGCAATCTACTGGTTTTCAAGTGAAGGAAATCTGTGTTAATTCAGGTGCGAAATTATCTTTACAGCGACATCAGCATCGTTCCGAAAATTGGGTCGTGGTGAGTGGTGAAGCGTTGGTGCATTGTGATGGACGTGAATTTATTTTGAAATCTGGTGAATCTACGTTTATCCCAGCAAAAACAAAACACCGCTTGAGTAATTTATCTGAAGTTCCTTTGCATATTATCGAAGTGCAGTGTGGTGAATATTTAGGTGAAGATGATATTGAGCGTTTTGAAGATGTATTTGGCCGAGTTGGGGTGGCGATTTAATTTGTATTTATATTTAAGTTTAATTCAACACGCCAATAGCAATCAGCCATTCCTGTGTTGGTAATACTAATTTTCGCTCACTTAAACTAAAAAGACCGATGGTAAATTCGGCTTCGCAATAAACCTCATCATTACAAATCATTTTTTGTGCTAGCTTTCCGATTTTATTTTTATAAAAAACCAACTGTGTTTGGATAATTATTTTTTCATTTAAACGCAGTTCTTTTAAAAATCGCAATTGGATTTCAAGAATGGTTGGGCCTAAACCGGTTGCTTGAATTTTTTGTAATCCATATCCATTTTTTGTAATTAAATCCCAGCGTGCTTCTTCAAATAAAGCGAGATATATTGCATTATTTACGTGTCCAAATGCATCAAGGTGATTTTCTTTGATGATCAATGGATATGAAAATAACCTTGTTTGCATTGCATTCCTTAGGTCGCTATCAACGCCTTGGCGATTTTAGGGTGTTAATCTCTAAAGTTCGTAAACTGAATCGGCAGTCCAAAATTACCGTCGCGTAATAATGCAATCGCTTCTTGTAAATCATCGCGTTTTTTTCCTGTCACGCGAACTTGCTCGCCTTGAATCGAACCCTGCACTTTTAATTTGCTGTCTTTAATAAATTTCACAATTTTTTTTGCGATTTCAGTTTCAACCCCTTTTTTTAGTTTGATTTCTTGAATGGCTGATTTCAGCTGAATAATAGGCTCTTTTGGATCTAGGTGTCGTAAATCAATGCTGCGTTTGGTGAGTTTGTTATGCAAGATATCCAGCATTTGTTTTAATTGAAAATCACTTTCTGTCATCAGCTTAATCATTTCTTTTTCAAGCATGTATTTACTGTTTGTCCCTTTGAAATCAAAGCGTGTCGATACTTCACGATTGGCTTGATCAATGGCGTTTGTTAATTCATGTTCATTTAATTCAGAAACGATGTCGAATGTTGGCATGAGGTTGAACTCCGTGTTTGTCAGATGGCGAAATCATAACAGAGCGCGGGGATGATGTCAGTGTGTGATATCCATGTGTCTTCATGGATTGAATGGGGTTGGCATGAGGCGTTATGAACAGACTATTTTGCTGTAAACCCTATTTCGAACAAAAAGTGTACACATTGGTTAAAAAAGTGGTATATTGTGGGGAAATGTGGGATAAATAGCAGAATATGACGGATGAAGGATTAAACGGATGTTTCGGGGACTGTCAGCTGGCCAAATTGATTCGAAGGGACGCATTACGATCCCGGCCAACTATCGTACGCTGATGGTGGAAGAATCCAGTGGTTCTCTGGTTGTGACAATTGATACCGAACAACGTTGTTTATTGCTCTATCCTTTTCCGCAGTGGCAGATTATTGAAGAAAAATTAGAAAGCTTACCCAGTTTTCAGCCAGCAGCGCGTCGTATTCAAAGATTGTTGATGGGGCATGCGACCGAACTCGAGTTAGATCGACAAGGTCGTATTCTTTTGCCTACGTTATTGCGTGAATATGCTGATCTTGAAAAATCGGCGATTTTGGTTGGGCAAGGCAAAAAGATTGAAATTTGGAATGAACAAGCGTGGGAAGATGCACGTATAACATGGTTAGCGGAAAGCATGGGTGAAAATCATAACGTTCCGATGGAATTGGCGATGTTGACGTTATAACATTGACGTTTTTTTTCGGTGGCATTATGAAGCATCAATCGGTTTTGTTAGCGGAAGCGGTTGCCAATTTGGCAATCGAAAAAAGTGGCATTTACGTCGATGCCACGTTTGGTCGAGGGGGGCACAGTCGAGCCATATTGGAAAGATTAGGACCGCAAGGTCGGTTGATTGCAATTGATTTAGATCCTGAAGCGATCGCAGTTGCAACGGCGGAGCCTTTTCTTTCTGATCCCCGTTTTGAAATTGTGCATGCTTCTTTTTCGAGTTTAGAAGCAGAGATTTTAAAACGGGGTTGGCTCGGCCAAGTGGATGGTGTCTTGCTTGATTTGGGCGTTTCATCTCCGCAGTTAGATGACCCGCAGCGGGGGTTTAGTTTTTTGCGTGATGGACCGCTAGATATGCGGATGAATTCATCTGCTGGATTAGATGCAGCGACATGGATTAACACAGCGGATGTCCATGACATTGCCAATGTGTTGTATCAGTACGGTGAAGAACGATTTTCTCGCCGAATTGCGGCAGCAATTGTGCGTACTCGTGAATCAGTACGTATTACAACGACAACACAGTTGGCGAGTATTGTTGAAAAGGCGAATCCGAAAAAGGAAAAGCATAAACATCCCGCAACGCGGGCTTTTCAAGCGATTCGCATTTTTATAAATGAGGAATTGAAGGCGTTGCAGGAATGTTTGCCGCAGATTGTGAATGTGATGTCAGTCGGTGGTCGGATGTGCGTGATTAGTTTCCATTCGTTGGAAGATAGAATGGTAAAACAATTTATTCAGAGAGAATCGAGTACGGATTTGTATCCGCCTGATTTTCCAATCACGCAGGAACAGTTACAACAGTTGCAGCAAGCACGATTGCGGAAAATTGGAAAATCGATTGAAGCATCGGAAACAGAAATTAAAGGTAATCCTCGAGCACGCAGTGCGCGATTGAGGGTTGCTGAGAAAATGTAATTTAAGTGTGAGTGTGGGTGTGCGTATCAGAATTTAAGAATGTTTTATTTTTATTTTCTTGCTCATATCAATAATTCACACGCACACTTTTACGGAGTTCACATGACAAGAGCCATTCACGGATTTGGCTGGATCGTTCGTCGGCGCGAAGCGCAAGAAACGATGTCAGTTAAAAATCAATTTGCAATTGGTGCGTTGATTGTTTTACTTATTTTTTCCGCATTTTCTGTTGTGTATTTAAAAGACTTGTCGCGTCGTTTATTCATTCAGTATCAGCAATTGCAACAAGTGCAGCAACAGGGTGAAATTGAAACCAGTAAATTATTATTGGAAAAAGGTGCCTGGTCGACACAATCACGTATTCAAGCAATTGCCAGTTCGCAATTGGGGATGGAAACACCATCTATGAAGCATATTGTGATGATTGAAATGCCAAAATCCGTCTCTGCATCGGAATAACAGTGTTATGGGTCGACATTATACGTGGCGAGTGTATCTCGTTTTTTTTCTTTTGGCGCTCGGACTGAGTGGCTTGCTTTGGCGCCTTATTGAATTAAATGTCATCGAACGTCATTTTTTATTGCAACAAAGCGATGCGCGTATTTTGCGTGCCGATGTTTTACCAGCGCATCGAGGTGTCATTACAGATCGCTTGGGAACAGTGCTTGCAATGAGCACGCCGGTTTACTCTGCTTGGATTAATCCTAAATTTTTTAATGTGACCGCTTCGCAATTAAAAGTGATGTCGGCAGATTTGCAATTACCTGTTTCATTTATTCAGTCGCGTGATATCAAGGGAAAAGGATTTATTTATTTAAATCGACAAAACCCACCTGATGTCAGAAATGAATTAAAAGCACTCAAAATTCCTGGGCTGCATTTTGAAATGCAGTATCAGCGATTTTATCCTGAAGGCGAAGTAACAGCGCATGTCGTTGGGATTACGAATATTGATGATCATGGTCAGGAAGGATTGGAGCTGGCTTATAACAACTGGTTGAGTGGCACGCCTGGAAAAAAAGAAGTGTTGCGTGATCGGTTGGGACACATTATTGAAAACGTCGCGCTATTAAAGAAACCGCATCAGGGTCATGATCTTACTTTGAGTTTAGATCATCGTATTCAATATATTGCGTATCGCGCACTGAAGGAACAAGTGCAAAAATTAAATGCGTCTTCTGGCTCAATTGTTGTTTTAAACGTAAAAACAGGTGAAATTTTGGCGATGGCTAATCAGCCTTCGTATAATCCCAATAATCGTATTGCAGAACAAGATGGTGATTTTCGAAATCGCGCAGTGACTGATTCATTTGAGCCAGGCTCAACAATGAAACCATTTACCATTGCGATGGCATTAGAGAGTGGTCAATACAATTTAACTTCATTGGTTAATACAAACCCAGGTTATATGAATATCGGCGGGTATGATATTCGTGATGATGCGGTTGATAATGGCATTGTGGATTTACGTAAAATTTTAGAAGTATCCAGTAATGTGGGTGCGGCAAAAATTTTATTGTCTTTACCGCCACAAGAATTTTACAATTTATTGCGACGTGTTGGTTTTGGTCGTCGTACATCAAGTGGATTTCCTGGTGAGTCCAGTGGTCGATTGGTTGAGCATGCGGTTTGGTATAAAAGTGATATTGCAACGCTGGCTTATGGTTATGGTATTGCGGTTACCACGTTGCAATTGGCACATGCCTATTCTATTTTGGCAGATGACGGCATTTCACATCCGGTAAGTTTTTTAAAACTTGATGCTATCCCTGCTGGAAAACAAGTAATTTCAAAACAAGTTGCTAATGAAGTTATTAAGATGTTGAAATCGGTTGTCTATGGAAAGCGAGGAACGGGTCATTTGGCAAAAGTGCCTGGCTATTTAATTGCAGGAAAAACGGGAACGGCTTATATAGCTGGTCCACATGGATATGATAAGAAAAAATATATAGGTGACTTTGTGGGTATCGCGCCAGCGAGTGATCCGCAATTGGTTATTGCTGTTGTTATTCGTAATCCACAAAACTCAAAAAGGCTGCATTTTGGCGGACAAACTGCAGCGCCGGTATTTTCTAAAGTCATGGGGGCGGCATTGCGTATTCTCAATATTCCGCCAGACCATATTCAAGCATCCACAAGACAAATAAAAAATTAGCATTCTTCTGTACTTTTCGGCTTTATCCGTTTTTGCTTTAAGCGCGCAAGCTTAGGAAATCTATTTCGTATCGCATCACCTACACTGTTTATCATGGAAAAAAAGAAATGGACTGCATCTTAATCTAATGTGTAAGGTGATTTATGAGAAAATATGATAAAGAGATATTGGCTGCTAATAACGCTGAAAATACAGAAGCACTCATTAAAATATATAATGAATTATTATTTGATTTGGCTTTTTTTGAAAAAAATCTGGATGCGTTGAGAGCAATTCTAGCGGGATTGGATCGCAGCACGCATGATGAAAAACAAGGTGAGATGCTAACGGATTATCAAGCTATGGTTACTTATGTTGGCACGCTGAAAAAATATATTGAAGGTGTTCAATCATCAAGTGCGTTCATTTTTAAAATCAATAAAATGTCTGCACAAGATATTGTTATTTTAAAATCACAGCATGCATCTGTAAAAGCCATGCGTAAGCTGATTGAAAATGATGAAAACAACGAAAGTCGTGTTACTTCAGTGCCAGAAGAAGGGCAAACAGCGTCATCAGATCAACTGTCCGTTTTAATTGATGATGCTACAAAATTAACGCATTCTATTTCTTATAAACGTGCTTGGTTACGTCGAGGGGCAACTGTGTTGGGTGGTTTGGTTGCTGCTGCAGCTTGCGTGGGATTGGTGTGTTTGCTTATGACACCCGGTGTAAATATTGCTGCTGCTGCAGTTGGAATTCCAGCTACTTTCTTTTCTATTTTTGCATTTCTCAAATTACATGCAATGGTAACAACAGTAGCGCATGTTGGATTTTTCAAGTTATCCGTGCCAGTTCCGGCAACATTAGGTGAGGTGGCTTCTATTCCTTTTGGTGCAGCACTTGTGCGAAAACTACATATCACCAATCCAGTTCGTGAGGAAGATGCGCGTCAAATGCAAGCAGCAACCATTAACACATTAACAAATAAATTGATGAAAAAAATAAATCAAATGGAAGCGGGAGAGGTAAAAAGATTTTTAGTATCCGTGGTGACTGAGGCTGATAAAATGTATAACGCCGGTCTTGGCAGTTGGTTTTATGAGTCGCAACAAAGCAAGATGCAGAAAGCAAGCTTGATTTTGAAAGAAACGGCAAAAATCGTTGAAGGCAAGATATCGGCTGACGCTAGCGTTGCTGGTATTTTGAAAGCCCCTATTAGCAATGACACTTACACTTTTGGTGAATTGCTGAATGCACAACGTCGATCTGTTTCATTTTGGAAGTCAACGTCTAATCTGATGCGCAGTGTTCGACCAAGTGAATGCGTGTTGAGATCTGGAAAAACAAGATCTATTTCATTATCAGCAATAGCGAAAGCTTAAGCTCATGTATTCCTTGACGATCTGAGTTAATACCATGAGAATTAAGCAATCTTGTTTTAATTTTCATGGTTGTTTTTATGTCGGCTTATCAAAAACCATTGGCGCTTTTGATTGATCAATTGTGTGAAAAATCAGCGATCCTTCCTGTGGTTGAAATTTTGCATGTGGCAAATAATAGTCGCGATATTGTGAAGGGCAGTTTGTTTCTGGCTTATCATGGTGAAAAATCAGATGGTAGACACTATATTGCTGATGCCATTGCGCAAGGTGCAGTTGCTATTTGTTATGAGCCTTCAGATGATTTTATATTGCCTTTAACGGTTATCCCCTGTGTTGCTATTAAAAATTTAAAAACAAAACAATCTACTATTGCTGCACGCTTTTATGATTTTCCCAGTGCAAAAGTTTCGGTAATCGGCGTAACTGGCACCAATGGTAAAACCAGCATCACTCACTTTATTGCGCAGTGTTTGGCGCATTGTGGTGTGATTGGCACTATTGGTTATGGTTCCTTATCAAGCTTAATTAAAACAGAAAATACAACGCCTGATGGTTTGAAAATTCAAAAAATAATGGCTGAATTGATTGATCAAAAAATAAAAACGATTGCAATGGAAGTGTCGTCACATGCGTTATCACAGCAGCGTGTGAATGATGTTTTATTTCACACAGGTGTTTTCACCAATCTCACACAAGATCATTTGGATTTCCATGGTTCAATGGATACGTATCGTGATGCAAAAGCATTGTTATTTCAGCGCCCCAATTTGAAGCATGCTGTTATTAATATCGACGATGCTGCGGGGAAATTTTTTGTAGAACGATATTGCAGTCACATTGATCTACTGACTTATTCTTTGCATGATAAACAGGCCGATCTTTTTGTAGAAAAATATACACCCACGCAAGCTGGATTTGATGTTGTCGTGAAATCTCCATGGGGAAGTGGCGCATTTCATTTGTCGTTGATTGGTGAATTTAATATTTACAATGTGCTAGCTGTATTGGGTGTGTTGGGAATTTTTAAAATGCCGTTTGAAAAAATATTGCATCAGCTGTCGCAATTAAAAACAGTAGATGGCCGTATGCAATTATTACGCAGGGAAAACAAACCGGCTGTTGTGGTTGATTTTGCACATACGCCAGATGCATTAGAAAAAGCATTGCAGAGTTTGCGTACACATTGCGATGGAAAATTAATTTGTATTTTTGGTTGCGGTGGCGATCGTGATAAAACAAAACGTTCGATTATGGGTAAAATTGCAGAGCAGTATGCTGATTACGTTATCATTACCAATGATAATCCACGTAGCGAAAATCCGGAAGCCATTGCGCGTGATATTTTGCAAGAAGTGAAGAGTAAAAATAAATTTGAAGTGGAGTTGGATCGTGTGATGGCGATTCAGAAAGCCATTCAACTGGCGAAAAAAGCGGATTGGATTTTGGTTGCTGGAAAAGGTCATGAGACAGAGCAAATTATAGGTAATAAAAAATGGCATCATCATGATGCAGATTGTGTGACGGCATTGCTTGACGCGGAATTGAGATGAAGTTATCAGAATTAAAAAATATTGTGCGGGGTGAGTGGGTTGGCGATGATGCTGAGTTTACTCGAGTTGTCATCGACAGTCGCATTGTGCAAGCGGGAGATTGTTTTTTTGCTATCAAAGGTGAATTTTTTGATGGTCACGATTTTATTGCATCTGTTGAAGAAAAAAATGCAGCCGTTGTGATTGTGGATCGAGAAATACAAACACGTATTCCACAGATTCGCGTTGCGAATACACATCAGGCATTAAAAGTGCTTGCGCAATTTTATCGAGAAAATACGGCTATTCCAGTTGCGGCGATTACAGGGAGTTGTGGTAAAACAACAGTACGCGCCTTACTTGAAAATATATTAAAGCAACAACATGCTGTGTTGGCGAGTCAAAAAAGTTTTAATAATGACATTGGCTTACCGCTGACTTTGTTACAATTAAAGCCATCACACGATGTTATTGTATTAGAAATTGGTACAAATCATCCAGGTGAAATTGCGGCTTTAACAGCAATCGCAAAACCTACTGTGGCAGCAGTAACATTGGCAGCACCGGTGCATATTGCGCATTTTGAAACAGTTGAGGCAATTGCGCGTGAAAAAGGAGCTTTATTTGAAGGTTTGGCGTCTGATGGTATTGCGGTCATGAATGCGGATGATCTCTATGCTGATTTATGGAAAACCTTAGCAGGTGATCGACGTGTGATTACATTTGGTCGCAACAAAAAATCAGATGTAATGGCGCGTGATGTAGAATTTAATGTAGCAGGCCAAGCAACTTTTAATCTGCTTTTTTCAGATCAAAGTGTAAAAGTTACTTTGCCACTGTTAGGTGAGCACAATGTGATGAATGCGTTGTGTGCATCAGCGATGGCTTTGGCACTGAATGTGCCGTTGGAAGAAATTAAAATAGGGTTGGAAACGGCGCAGCCAGAATATGGCCGATTGATTGAAAAAAAAGGATTGTTTGGTGCAACGGTTATTGATGACAGTTACAATGCAAACCCTTTGTCGGTAAAAGCAGCTATCACGTTGTTGTTGCATCGTTCATCCCATTCAATTTTAGTTTTGGGTGATATGGGCGAATTGGGTGATCAAGCGGATTTTTTTCATAGCGATATCGGGCGATTTGCAAAATCAGCGGGATTAGAGAAAATATTTTGTTATGGAAAATATAGTATCAAGACAGCGCATGCTTTTGGAAAAAATGCACAGCATTTTGAGAATCATCAAGCGTTGATTGATGCGTTAAAGAAAAGTTTAACATCAGATACAACGGTTCTTGTTAAAGGTTCGCGTAGTATGCAAATGGAAAAAGTGGTTGAGGCATTGATTTCTGTTTCAGAATAAAGGAAAAAAACATGTTATTTTGGTTGGCACATTATTTAACGCACTATGTTCATTTCTTGCGTGTGGTGCAGTATCTTACCTTTCGTGCCATTGTGAGTGCGTTAACGGCTTTATTAATTGTTTTGTTTTTCTGTCCGAAATTAATTCGAAAATTAGTTGGATTACAGTTTGGTCAAGTGGTGCGAACGGATGGTCCGCAGGCGCATCTTAAAAAATCAGGCACACCAACCATGGGTGGTAGTTTGATTTTAGTGGCATTGGGTGTGAGTGTTTTATTGTGGGCTGATTTGGCGGATCCCTATATTTGGATTGCATTGTGGGTAACCATGGGTTTTGGTGCCATTGGTTGTATTGATGATTATCGCAAAATCACGAAAAAAAACACAAAGGGATTGTCAGCACGACAAAAAATATTATTTCAATCTTTGATTGCATTGGCGGCAGTTTTTTTTCTGTATTTTACAGCAAAAGGGAGCGGCGAAACGCAGTTGGTTGTGCCATTTTTTAAAGATCTCGTTATTCATTTGGGTCTTTTTTATATTGTTTTTTCTTATCTTGTGATCGTGGGTACAAGTAATGCGGTAAATTTAACGGATGGCTTAGATGGTTTGGCTATTATGCCATCTATTTTAGTTGTGTTGGGATTGGGTGTATTTGCATATGTGCTGGGTAATGTGCATTTTGCGCAATATTTATCATTACCTTATTTGCCTAATGCGGCTGAATTAGTGGTTTTTTGCTGTGCGTTGGCAGGTAGTGGTTTGGGATTTTTATGGTACAACACCTATCCTGCGGAAATTTTTATGGGTGATGTGGGTTCGCTGAGTATTGGTGGCGCATTGGGTGTTGTTGCAGTTATGGTTCGTCAAGAATTTATGCTGTTTTTGATGGGCGGTATTTTTGTTGCAGAAACGGTTTCTGTTATTCTTCAGGTGGCGAGTTTTAAGTTGCGCAAAAAACGTATTTTTAAGATGGCGCCGTTGCATCATCATTTTGAATTATCAGGTTGGCCAGAACCTAAAGTGATTGTGCGATTTTGGATTATTACAGTGATTTTAGTGTTATTGGGTTTGGCATCATTGAAGTTGAGGTGATGAGATCTGCAGTTTTTTATGCTGTTTAGGAATGCGCTTGATGAAAAAAAAGCTTCATTTGGTTGTTGGTCTCGGCGCAACAGGGTTTTCTTGTGTACGCTATCTGATGTCAAAAAATATACCTGTGATGATTGCTGATACGCGCGATCATCCACCTCAATTAGCCGAATGTAAAAAAGCTTTTCCTGATGTGCGTATTTATTTGGGCGAATTTTCAGAGGCTGTTTTTTCACAAGCAGAAATAATTGTTGTTAGTCCAGGTGTGTCACTTGAAGCGCCTTGTATTCAAAACTGTATCGCAAAAAAAATTCCCGTGATTGGTGATGTTGAGATTTTTGCACGTGATGCGAAGGCGCCGATTGTGGCGATCACGGGCTCAAATGGCAAATCTACGTTGACTGTTCTGGTGGGTCAATTTATTCAAGCAGCCGGACATAAAGTGATAGTTTGCGGTAATGTTGGGCTGCCCGTATTAGATGCAATGATGCAAGCGATGCCTGATTTTTATGTGGTGGAATTATCGAGTTTCCAATTAGACACAACCTATTCACTGAAAGCCAAAGTGGCGGTAGTGATTAATGTGAGTCCAGATCATATGGATCGTTATGCAACGATTGATGACTATCGTGCATCAAAACAGGGTATTTACACGCATTGCGAGCATGCGGTTGTCAATGCGGATGAGCCAGAGATTTGGCAAAAACTATTTTTTATAAAGCCGCCAGTTGAATTTACACTTAAAAAACCAACTAACAATCAATTTGGGTTGCAAAATGGTTTTCTGATGCAGGGTGATGAAAAATTAATTGCAATTGCAGCATTAAAGTTACAACAACGTCACAACAATCAAAACTATTTGGCTGCATTGGCAATAGGTTCAATTTTGCAATTACCGATGCAATCTATGTTGAGCACATTAAAAAATTTTTTAGGATTGGCGCATCGTTGTCAGTTGGTCAAGATTATTCACGGCGTTGCTTGGTATAATGATTCAAAAGCAACAAATGTCGGCGCTGCGATTGCCGCGATTGAAAGCATGGGTCACGCATTAGCGGGTCGTCTTATTTTATTTGCAGGTGGTGACAGCAAAGGTGTTTCATTGACACCATTACAGGTGCCCGTGAAAAAATACGTGTCGCATGTTATTTTGTTTGGGAAAGATGCAAGTTTGTTGGCAGAGGCCTTGCATGATTGTGCTCACATTATTCGCGTGAATCATTTGCGTGAGGCTGTGGTTGCAGCGCAGCAAATTGCACAGGCGGGTGACTTGGTTTTATTGGCGCCAGCTTGCGCAAGCTTAGATCAATATGAAAATTATGTTGCGCGAGGCAATGATTTTATAACAGCAGTAGAAGCAATAAAATAACAACGCGAGCGTGACTTGCGAAGCGACAAATAATATGAAAAACAAACAGGCTTTTTTTTTCTATGACCCTTGGATCATTGCGGTTGGTTTTGTTTTGATTTTTTTTGGGTTATTGATGGTTTCATCCGCATCAATGGTTATTTCAGATCAAATTTATCATGATCCATTTCATTATGTGGTTCGCCAACTGATTTTTTTGTTGACGGGTTTTGGCATTGCGTGGGGTGTTTCACGGATTCCATTGTCGTTTTGGGAAGAAATGAGTTTTTTATTGTTATTACTTTGCTTTTTTGTATTGCTTGCGGTGTTAATTCCAGGAATTGGTCGGGTCGTGAATGGTTCGCGTCGCTGGATTCATTTGGGTTTTATTTCACTGCAGGTTTCCGAAGCAGTGAAGTTGATGGCAATATTATATTTGGCTGGATTTTTACAGCGCCATTTACATGAAGTGCAAACGCGCTTATCAGGATTCATTAAGCCACTCGCTTTTTTTGTTGTGATGGCAGTGTTGTTATTGTGTGAACCTGATTTTGGTACGACAGCAGTGATTGCGATGACTGTATTATCAATGCTATTTATTGCTGGCGCACGATTACTACCCTTTATTATTATTTTATCTGTCGTGATTTTAGCGATGATTGTGCTAGCAGTGACGACACCTTATCGTATGGAACGATTAACCAGTTTTTTAAACCCTTGGACGCATGCGTATGGAACCGGATATCAGTTAACGCAGTCCTTGATTGCCTTTGGGCGAGGGGGATTATTTGGGGTTGGTTTGGGAAACAGTGTGCAGAAATTATTTTATTTGCCTGAGGCGCATACCGATTTTATTTTCGCAGTGATTGGAGAAGAATTGGGATTGGCGGGTGAGTTATTATTGATTGGTTTATTTGTAGCATTAATCGCGCGCATTATTTATTTAGGGCAGACTGCATTACGACAGGAGCAATGGTTTGGTGGTTTTGCTTCATGGGGAATTGCTTTGTGGTTAGCTTTTCAAACCATTATTAATATTGGTGTCAATATTGGATTGTTACCTACAAAAGGATTGACGCTACCGTTAATCAGTTACGGTGGCAGTAGCTTGTGGATGTCTTGTGCTGCATTAGGCATTGTGTTGCGTGTTGCACATGAAGCGCAAACGCGTATTACGCCGCCTACTTCATTATCACGCATGCGGCAGAGAGTATCATGAAATTATTAGTGATTGCGGGAGGAACGGGTGGGCATATTTTTCCAGCTATGGTGGTTGCAGCGCAATTGCAAAAACAAGGTGTCATCATTGAATGGATGGGCACAAACGTTGGCATGGAAAAAAAATTGGTGGGTGATCGCTTCCCTATTCATTTTTTACCCGTGAGCGCGTTGCGTGGAAAAAGCCTATTTCAAAAATTAGCGGCACCCTTTCGTATTTTGAAGTCGATTATATTAGCTTATAGCCTAATTAAAAAAATTAATCCTGATGTGGTTATGGGCATGGGTGGATACGCAAGTGGTCCCGGCGGTGTTGCTGCGTGGTTAAGACGTGTGCCATTGGTTATTCACGAGCAAAATGCGAAAGCAGGGTTAACTAATCGATTATTGTCTAAATTTGCAACGACTGTATTGCAAGCATTTCCCAATGCATTTGGAAAAAAGGTGCCAGCGATCACAGTGGGTAATCCAGTGCGTGAATCAATTTATGCCGTTTCACAGGCAGATAAAAAATTTGAACACAAGCCACTGCGCTTGTTGATATTGGGTGGCAGTCAAGGTGCATTGGCTATTAATAAATTAGTTACCGATTTTTTCCCTTCATTTGCAGCACACAACGCTGTTGTGGTTTGGCATCAAACTGGGCAGCGTGATTTTGAATTGGTAAAAAAGCAATATGCGTTGTCTCCTGATGCGGTTTATCGTGTCACACCATTTATAGAGAAAATAGAAGATGCGTACGCTTGGGCTGATTTGGTTATTTGTCGCGCGGGAGCATTAACGGTTTCAGAAATTGCGGCGGTTGGTTTGCCCAGCATTTTAATTCCTTATCCGCATGCAGCTGATGATCATCAATATGCGAACGCTTTGTTTTTGTCGCAAGCAGGCGCTGCCTTACTATTTCGTGAAAACACATTAACGCCGGAAAAGCTAATGGGTTGCCTAGAAAAATTACTATCTTCGCCAATCCAATTGCAACAGATGGCAATTCAAGCGAGAATCTGCGCGCAACCAGATGCGGTAATAAAAATCATTGAGAGGGTGTGCTGTGCAAAAAAAATTCTTAGCCAATAATGTTTTTTGTATTGGTATTGGTGGAATTGGAGTAAGTGGGTTAGCAGAATTATTGCATCAGCATGGCGTACGGGTTTTTGGGTCTGATTCTTCGGGAAATGTGCAAAGTAAGCGACTGCAGTCTTTGGGTATTACTGTTTTTGATCAACACAATGCAAAAAATATTGAAGGCGCAGATTTGATTGTGTATTCCAGCGCTATAAAACAAGATAATCCAGAGCGTCTTGCCGCTGTTGCAGCACATATTCCACTGTTAACGCGAGGTCAATTGTTGGCAGAAGTCATGCGCGCTTATTGTGGCATTATCGTTGCGGGGACGCATGGCAAAACAACAACCTCCGGATTACTGGCATGGGTTTTTGAGCAATCAAAAAAAGACCCTACGTTTATGATTGGCGGTGTGTTACGTGATCGTCGTTCGCCTATGCAATTGGGCAAATCAAAATTTTTTATTGCAGAGTCTGATGAAAGCGATGCCTCTTTTTTATTGTTATCGCCAACCGTTGCTGTGATTACCAATATTGATGTTGATCATATGGAAACGTATGGACATGATTTTGAAAAATTAAAAAATGCATTTTTAGAAGTGACTCAAAAAATTCCGCCAGAAGGATTTGTTTTGGCTTGCATAGATGATCCCGTTGTGTGTGAGCTAATCCCTAAAATGACTTGTCGTGTGGTGACTTATGGTACTAAAACAGGCGCAGATTATCAGTTAAAAGATTTTCATCAGCATGCATTGCAAAGTGAGTTTAATGTTGGCATGCCAAATGGCGCGGATTTGCCGATACGTTTGAATTTAGGTGGATTACACAATGCCTTAAATGCACTGGCTGCATTTGTTATTGCAGACATTTATCACTTGCCTCTTTTGTTGGTGCAAAATGCGTTAGCAACTTTTCCAGGAATGGGTCGTCGATTTCATCCGCATGGTGAATTTGCTATTCCGGGTGGAAAAGCATTGTTGTTTGATGATTATGGACATCATCCTGTTGAATTGAAAGCAACGCTGACTGCTGCAAAATTGGCTTTTCCAGATAGACGCATTGTATTGGTTTTTCAGCCGCATCGTTTTTCACGTACGCGTGACTTAATGGCGGAATTTGTTGAAGTATTACAGCTTCCGGATCAGTTGATTTTGACTGAAGTATATGCGGCTAACGAGCAAAAAATCGCAGGAGCAGATGGTGCTGCTTTATTTACAGCAGTTAAAAAAGCAGGTATGTCTCACGCTATATTTGTACCTGAATTATCGCAACTGCCATCAATTTTGCAAACACAATTACATCCAGGTGATGTTGTTATATTGCAAGGCGCCGGTAATATTGTGACAATGGTCGAGCGTTTAAAAAAACAGTATCAAGAAACCATTTAAAAGTAGTGTTTCTTATACACTCAGGTGCTTACAAACATGTCCGTTAAAACTTGTCGTGTAAAAAAATCACCATTAATCTTGTTGTTTTTTATGCTGTCTTTAACAGGACTATTTATAGTCGCTGGCGTTTGGTCGTGGTCGTGGATGCAAAAACCAACTTCATTTCCCATTAAAACAATCCAGTTTGAAGGTCAGTTGATACATGAAAATCCAACGCAAATTGTTCGGGTTTTGCAATCTCAAATGACAGGTGGGTTTTTTTCATTGAATGTGACTACAGCAAAACAAACCTTATTGGCATTGCCTTGGGTGGCGGGTGTTTCGTTTCGACGGGTATGGCCAGATACGCTCACGGTTAAAATAACGGAGCAAGATCCTGTTGCGCGTTTTGGGAAAAAGGGTCTGCTGAATAAAAACGGCGTTGTTTTTTATCCTGATGTAAATTCCATTCCCATGAATTTGCCTGATTTAGAGGGCACAGTAGATCAAGCGCCATTACTGTTTGGTTTTTATCAAACCGTTAGCGCTATGGTGAATAAATTGGGATTATCCGTGATTGCATTGCATCTGGATGCAGAAGGAAACTGGAATTTACAATTGAGTAATCAGTTGAAAGTGGTGTTGGGCCATGAAGATGCGCTGATTAGATTTCAGCGTTTTATTGCAATTTACCCTAAAATTGTAGCCTCTTCTGTAAAAACACTGGCATTGGTTGATTTGCGATATCCGAATGGTGTTGCGGTTCAGTTTCAAAAAAATCAAAATACCCTTAAAAAATAGCTACATTTTATCATTTTTTGATAGTGCAACGCGATTGGTTGTCATATACTATTTCGATACATAGGCGCGTAGCTGATTTTTGTCAGCAGAAGTACAGGGAGACACTGACGATTATGTCGAAAAAATCAGATAAAAATCTTATCGTAGCGCTCGATATTGGTACAAATAAAATCGCCGCATTGGTTGGTGAAATTACAGCAGATCATCAAATTGAGATCGTGGGTTTCGGCGTACATCCATCGCGTGGATTAAAGCGTGGTGTGGTTGTTAATATCGAAGCCACAGTGCAATCTATTCAGCGTGCGATTGAAGAAGCAGAATTAATGGCGGGTTGTGATATTCATTCTGCCTATACAGGTATTGCAGGTAGTCATATTTCAAGTTTGAATTCTCATGGTATTGTTGCCATTCGTGATCGTGAAGTAAATCAAGCTGATATTGATCGTGTTATTGATGCAGCAAAAGCGGTTGCTATTCCAGCCGATCAAAAAATTCTACATATTTTACCGCAAGAGTTTGTAGTGGATACACAAGATGGTGTGCGTGAACCTGTGGGTATGTCTGGCGTTCGGCTTGAAGCAAAGGTTCACATTGTTTCAGGCGCCGTTGCTGCTGCACAAAACATCACAAAATGTGTTCGACGTTGTGGTTTGCAAGTCAACGATATTATTTTGGAGCCACTGGCATCGAGTTATGCTGTATTAACAGATGATGAAAAAGAACTGGGTGTATGCATGATTGATATTGGTGGTGGTACAACTGATATCGCTATTTTTATGGATGGTGCGATTCGTCACACGGCAGTGATTCCCATCGCCGGAGATCATGTTACCAATGATATTGCTGTTGCTTTTCGTACTCCTACGCAAAATGCAGAACAAATCAAACGACAAAATGCATCGGTATTAGCGGGTTCAATTGATCCGTCTGACATGATACAAGTGCCAAGCATTTCAAAACGTCCCGCACAACAAATTCAACGTCGTGCATTAGCGCAAGTGGTGCATGCGCGTTATGAAGAATTATTTTTGCTTGTTTTATCAGAATTACGTCGCAGTGGATTTGAAGAGTTGATTTCTGCTGGTATTGTTTTAACGGGTGGTGCATCAAAAGCAGCAGGTGTCATTGAATTGGCAGAATCTGTTTTTCAAATGCCTGTGCGTTTAGGCTTGCCGCAAAATGTGAGTGGCTTAATTGATGTGCGCGAAGATCCTACTTATTCTACAGCGGTTGGTTTATTGTTGTATGGATTACAACAGCATAATAACCCCATGCCTTTTATGTTAAATCGGAACATGCCTGGTTTGTGGTCGCGTATGAAAAATTGGTTTCAAGGCAATTTTTAAAATGAAAGTTGTGTTGGTGTTAACGTGTCTTTTGCACAGTGAAAAATGAGGAGATGATCATGTTCGAACTAGGTGATAATACATCACACACTGCAAAAATAAAGGTAGTTGGTATTGGTGGCGGTGGCGGTAACGCGATTGAGCATATGATGTCTGAAAATATTGAAGGCGTTGAATTTATTTGTGCGAATACGGATGCGCAGGTGCTCGAAAAATCAAGTGCAAATAACAAGCTTCATTTGGGCGAAGAAATGACAAAGGGATTGGGTGCGGGTGCAAATCCTGATGTGGGTCGTCAAGCAGCTGAAGAAAACCGTGAACATATTCGTGAAATATTGGCGGGTACTGACATGGTGTTTTTAACAGCAGGAATGGGTGGTGGAACTGGAACAGGTGCTGCGCCGATTTTTGCAGAAATTGCGAAAGAATTGGGTATTTTGACTGTAGCAGTGGTAACAAAACCATTTGCATTTGAAGGTCGCAAACGTATGGAAGTGGCTGAACAGGGTATTAAAGCATTATCTAAGTATGTCGATTCATTAATTACCATCCCGAATAATAAATTACTCAGCGTGCTTGGAAAAAATGTGTCATTACTCAAAGCATTTGAAACAGCAAATAGCGTTTTATCGGGTGCCGTAAAAGGCATTGCTGATTTAATTACGCGCCCTGGTTTGATCAATGTGGATTTTGCTGATGTGCGTACCGTTATGTCTGAGATGGGTATGGCCATGATGGGAACGGGTACATCATCAGGTGAAAATCGTGCGCGTGAAGCAGCAGCAGCGGCAATTGCCAGTCCTTTGCTCGAAGATATTAATTTTGAAGGTGCAAAAGGTGTTTTGGTTAACATTACTGCTGGCATGGACATGTCAATTGGTGAATTTGAAGCAGTGGGTGAAGCAATAAAAGCATTTGCATCAGAATCTGCAACCGTAGTGGTTGGAACAGTAATTGATCCTGAATTAACAGATGAATTACATGTCACCGTTGTTGTGACTGGTTTGGGAATGGGTGGCCGTGATGGCAGTATTGCTGGTGCTACCGGTTCGACATCGACAGCACCTATTCGTGCTACTCGTGCTGCGCGATCAGATGGGACGTTGGATTACCATCAGCTGGAGCGCCCTGCTTATTTGCGGAATCAAGATGTATCTCATGCTTCGGTAAAACCCGTTGAAGATGATCGTGAAAAAGAGTTGGAATTTTTAGATATTCCGGCATTTTTGCGTAAACAAGAAGATTAGCGTGTTGCCAATGAGTTGCATTGGTGATCGGGTATATATGCTTTGAGTTCCTCTTGAAATTTTGACAGAATAGCCCTTTTTCATTGCGAGCAAAAATGATCAAGCAACGTACCTTGAAAAATGCAATTCATGCAACCGGTGTCGGCGTGCATTCTGGTGATAACGTCTATCTTACGCTGAGCCCCGCGCCAGTGGATACAGGCATTATTTTTCGACGCGTTGAGTCTGATAAAGTCACTGAAATTCCTGCGCATGTTTCTTATATCGGTGAAACAGATTTATGCACTTGTTTGGTAAAAGACAATGTGCGTATTTCAACTGTAGAACATCTATTATCTGCGCTAGCAGGCTTAGGTGTAGATAATTGTTATGTTGATTTGTCATTAGCGGAGCTGCCAATTTTAGATGGCAGCGCCAGTCCTTTTGTTTTTTTAATTGAATCTGCTGGGATTGAGGAGCAAAATGCCGCAAAAAAATTTATTCGTATTAAAAAGCAAATTGAAGTGCATCAAGGTGATAAGTTTGCAAGGTTGGAACCTTATGAGGGGTTTTCCATTTCATTTGAAATCGCATTCAATCACCCGGTGATTGCAAAAAGCCGACAAGCCATCACCATCGATTTTTCCTCATCATCTTATACGCGAGATTTATCGCGTGCGCGTACTTTTGGCTTTTTGAAAGACTATGAAATGATTCGTGAAAAAAACTTAGCACGTGGTGCAAGTTTAGATAATGCGATTGTTTTGGATGATAATAAAGTGATCAATGAAGAGGGATTGCGTTATTCAGATGAGTTTGTAAAACATAAAATTCTGGATGTGGTTGGTGATCTCTATTTATTGGGTTACAGCATGATTGGTTCATTTGTTGGGTATAAATCAGGTCATGCATTGAATAATCAAGTGATGCATGAGTTGCTGTCGCAGCCGGATGCGTGGGAACTGGTCACGTTTGCTGATGCATCAACAGCGCCAGTTTGTTATGCTGCGTTTGAATCAATTCCGCAATAACATTAATACTGCACTGTCTTTGCGCATATACGGCAATGCACGGTTCGAATGTGTGCAAATTCCTTTTTCTGCTGTAATGTTCGTAAAAACGTGTCTGACATAAACCGAATGCGTGTTGCAACAGCGGCATTGCTCACACCTAAAACCAAATTAGATTGATCCACATTCATCACATGACAAAAAGAGGCAAATGAAGCGGGCAGAATCGTTTTGACATAACGATCGAGCGCGAGCAACCATTTTGCTTTTTGAATGATATTGCCTAGCGATGAACGTGAGAGTGCGTCCATGGCGGGTTTTAAATCAGCGGGTATGTCTGTTGTGTTTTGCATAGCTGTCATCATAGCAAAAAAATACGGTAGTGTGCTTTTTTTGAAAGTGAAATAAAGTGATCATCGGGTGAAATTATTCGGTTTTTCAGGTAAGCTTTGCTTTCTCAAATATTATCAAAAGAGCACAAGCATGTTGGGATTATTGAAAAAGATTTTCGGCACACGAAACGATCGTTTGTTGCGCGGTTATCGCAAAATGGTCGTCAAAATTAATGCATTTGAACCTGCATTGCAAGCATTGTCCGATGCGCAATTACAAGCAAAAACCCCAGCGTTTCGTGATCGTTTGTCAAAAGGCGAGAGCATCAACGATATTTTACCTGAAGCATTTGCTGTTGTGCGTGAAGCAGCCAAACGGACATTAGGCATGCGTCATTTTGATGTGCAGTTAATTGGCGGCATGGTTTTACATGATGGCAAAATTTCTGAAATGCGCACAGGTGAAGGTAAAACATTAACTTCAACATTGCCAATTTATTTGAATGCACTGAGTGGTCACGGTGTGCATGTTATTACAGTTAATGATTATTTAGCGAAGCGTGATGCAGAGTGGATGCTCCCGATTTATGAATTTTTGGGTTTCACTGTTGGCGTGAATGTGGCGAATATGTCACATGATGAAAAACAAATCGCCTATGCCAAAGATATTACGTATGGCACTAACAATGAATTTGGATTCGATTATCTACGCGATAACATGGTTTACGATTTAAATGAACGCGTACAACGCCCTTTAAATTTTGCGGTAATCGATGAAGTCGATTCAATTTTAATTGATGAAGCGCGCACCCCTTTAATTATTTCGGGGCAAGCAGAAGAGTCATCTGAATTTTATGTAAAAATGAACAAGCTGATTCCACATTTAAAATTACAAAAAATGATGGAAGATGAAAAAGAAGAAGACGTGCCGGAAGAGCGTCGCGGTGATTACACGCTGGATGAAAAAAATCGTCAAGCGCATTTAACTGAGCGTGGACATCAACGCATTGAAGAACTCATGTTAAAAGCGGATTTATTAAAAGCCGGTGAGAGTTTGTATGACTATTCCAACATACAATTGATGCATTATTTTCACGCATCATTAAAGGCAAACACATTATATCATCGCGATGTAGAGTATGTGGTGAAAAATGATGAAGTGATTATTGTTGATGAGCACACTGGACGATTAATGGAAGGTCGTCGTTGGTCAGATGGATTGCATCAAGCAGTTGAAGCAAAAGAAGGTGTGAAAGTTCAATTAGAAAATCAAACATTGGCAACCATTACGTTCCAAAATTATTTCCGCATGTATGAAAAATTGTCTGGTATGACGGGAACAGCTGATACCGAAGCTTTCGAATTTCAAAAAATTTACGGATTAGAAGTGGTTGTTATTCCAACTAACAGACCGATGGTTCGTGAAGATTTTTCAGATAAAATCTATTTAACACAAGATGAAAAATTAGATGCGATCATGGTTGAAATTAATCGGGTGCGTGAAAAAGGTCAGCCAATTTTAGTGGGTACAGCATCCATTGAAACATCCGAAATACTATCTAAACGGTTACAAAAAGAAAAAGTGCCGCATCAAGTGTTAAATGCAAAACAACATGAACGTGAAGCAAATATTATTGCAGAAGCAGGACGTCCTGGCGCGGTCACAATTGCAACCAATATGGCGGGTCGTGGAACGGATATTGTATTGGGTGGAAATGTAAAATTAGAAATTTCAGAATTAGATAATCCTTCACAAACAGAAATTGACGCATTGAAAAAAGACTGGGAAATGAGGCATGAAACTGTTGTAAAAGCAGGTGGTTTATATGTGTTGGGTAGCGAGCGTCATGAATCGCGTCGTATTGACAATCAATTGCGTGGACGCTCAGGTCGTCAAGGTGATCCAGGCACATCTCAATTTTATTTATCAATGGAAGATAATCTATTGCGTATTTTTGGTGGTGAACGTTTATTGTTGATGATGCGTAAATTAGGTGTGCAGCATGGTGAGGTGATTCAACACCCCATGATTTCACGTGCCATTGAAAAAGCACAGCGTCGTGTAGAAGGTCATAACTTTGATATTCGGAAACATTTGTTGGAATATGATGATGTTGCTAATGATCAACGCAAAGTGATTTATCAGCAGCGTTTTGAGTTATTGCAAACGGACGATATTTCAAAATCCGTTTCTGAAATTCGTGAAGAAGTGGTGGATAGTTTATTTCATCAATTTATTCCAAAAGAAAGCATGGAAGAACAATGGGATATTCCCGGATTGGAAAAACAAATTCACCAAGATTTCCATTTGCAATTATCAATTCGTGATTGGTTGGAAGCGGATAGTCAACTGCACGAAGAAAATCTGAAAGAGAAAATTTTGCAGACGTTTGTGGATGCGTATGCTGAAAAAGAAAATAACATTGGATCAGAAGAGCTGCGTCATGCGGAAAAAGGCATTATGTTGCAAGTACTCGATTCGCATTGGAAAGATCATTTGTCTGCAATGGATCAATTGCGACAAGGCATACAGCTGCGTGGTTATGCGCAAAAAAATCCAACGCAGGAATTCAAGCGTGAATCATTTAATATGTTCACTGAATTGTTAGACAATATTAAATACGCCTTGATTTCAACGTTATCAAAAATTGAAGTGGCAACGCCGGAAATGATGGCAACGCAGGATTTACAAGCGCCGCAATTGCATTTTATGCATCAAGAAATCATGCCGTTGTCATTAGATGAAACGGCGGTTGAATCAGATGAATCAGACGAAGCGCAACAACCTTTTGTTCGTCAAGCGCCAAAAATAGGTCGCAATGATCCCTGTCATTGTGGTTCGGGTAAAAAATTTAAGCAGTGTCATGGTAGTTTGAATTAAAGTGAAAAATTTACATGTCGTTGTCGGTATCATTTTTAATGAAAAAAAAGAAGTGTTAATTGCACTTCGTCCGCCGCACGTTGTGCAACCCGGTTTATGGGAATTTCCAGGCGGGAAAGTAGAAGAAGATGAAACGCTTGAAAATGCCTTGATTCGTGAGTTTCGTGAAGAAATTGGCATTGAGGTTCAGCGCGCTAAATTCCTTTTAAAGATCGAAAAACCCTTCCTAAAAAAAAATATTTTGTTGATTCTGCATACCTATCTTATCTGTACATTTCAAGGTGTTCCGCGTGGTTGTGAAAATCAAATCATTCGCTGGGTTCCTGTCAATACATTGAATCAATACACATTTCCGGATGCGAATGCGGAGATTGTGCTTATGTTAAAGTCAATGCGCTAATATGGCGTGCGTGATTGATCTTCATAAATAAGCCGCATAATACAAATAGGATGTTCATATTTAATACTTTTCTCACTGGTATCGCCTATACTTACTAAGTATAGAAAATATTTTTTTAAGGCCATTTTTAATGGCCGGGTGTTGGGTATGGCTAGAGAAACAAGTTTTTCTAAAGAGGAACTAGAAGCAATTCAAGATAGTGTTGTCTCAAAAAATAGTGGAATGGGCATGACGCAGGTCTTGCTCGATCTTGCACGACAAATGTTCCCAGATGTGGCGATGTTGGTGGTGAGATTTGTAGTTACTGGATCAAAAAAATTGAGGACGGATGCGGAAGTTAAGTTAGATATACTAAACGATGAATTAGAAAAACCAGATATTTCTGAAGAGAAAAGGAAAAATCTAAGTTTTTTGTTGTCTTTGCAAAAATCTGAAGGAATGGATGACGCAGCATTTATTGGTCAGTTACAAAGATCGTTAGCAGAATATTATTCAATTGAAGACAAGGCAGAATCAAAAAAAAGCACAGAGGTATTTTTTAAAAGATTAATTACTTCCGTTCTTGAAAAAGAATTAGCATTAACTCCCGTTCAGATGCCTGATCTTGACCAATTTTTAGAAAATCATAATCAAGCAAATATAGGATTGGTCCAATTTTTATTGCCAGAAAGTTTGCGATCAGGTGAAGGTGAAAACTTTATTGGAGAAGCAGGGAGGGAGCCGCATGTTTACTTTTTGGATACAGGAAGCTTGGTATCAAAGTTTGTTGTTGAAGATAAAAAATTGCGCCTGCAATGCAGATCTGACTTTCAAATTAAAATGCGGTTTGATGAAAGAGACATTGTTGTTGACTTGCCTATTTTATTTGATTATGAAGTACGAAATGGAAAATATCATCTGGTTAAATTGCAATGTGAAAATGGGCCATTAAAGAATTTATTATTTCGTGATCCGCCTGCATCAGATGCCAAATGTCGTTTGATGTTGTTTAAAAATATAAAAGATAATATACCGTCTTCATTATCAGGACAGATAGACTTGCGCGCGTTGGGACGTGCATTATTTGTTCCTTATTTACGTGATGCTGATCTGACTGATGCTGATCTGACTGATGCTGATCTGACTAAGGCAACTTTGACAGGCATGACGCTTAGTAATCGTACTCGATTATCTGGCGCAAGCGTAAGCGATATTGTAATCGATAAAAACAAACCCATTCACTACAAAATAATGGATGACACAGGCGTTGAGCTGGCAGATATTAAATTCATGCCTGACGACGCGTTATTAGAAGCGCTAAAACAGCGTTACTTGGCTATTTGCAAAAGACAGCCTAATCGAGGTAAGCGCAATAAAGTGAAAGCTATTTTTGATGAAAAAAAATCCGCTGGTGAAAAGCTGTGGATGTTGCTGCAACACATAGAAAAAAATCCTGAAGCGCGTTTAGCCAGCGCGTTTAATGCGTTGTGTTACGCGCAATATAAAAAGCAGTTGATGGATCAAGTTAGCGTTTCAGTAATGGATGATAGAAGTGAAGCGCCTAATGAAGCAGTCAGAGATACGCCTGCTGTTATACCCATGACGCAAGAAAATCATCATCGAGCAAACTTACCTAAGAGCGATATCGAAAAATTACGAAGATTAGGTGCGCATTTGCACAAAGTACATATTGATCCTGTGTTGGAGTTGATGGAGGCACGGGCGGTCGCTGCAACACTTCCTGATGCAGAAAAAGATATTGTCATCACCGGCGCCACTGTTAATGATAGTGTGTTAGCCGCCTATGCGGCCAAACCTTACTTTGTTTGCGATACAAAAACAGCACTCAAATTTCAAAAACGCGATGCGCAAGGTGTATTAATTGCGGTGCTGATGGTAAAACCAAATATGCTGTGGGCTGAAATTGAAAAAGAACAAAAAGCGCAAAAAGCGATGGTGTTTCCACATGAATTTGGAAGGCCGGATCATGTTGCAGCTATTCAAGGTGGTGCGTTGTCACGTCGCAATGCCTCTGAAAAATTAGCGCGCACTTGCGCAATGGCAATAGGAAGTCAAGCGCTTGCAGAAAATCGAGTTGCCAAACAACTGCTTAATCAAGCGTATTACCATTTATACGTACGTCAATGCCGTATGTCACCCAGTTTTGAGCAAGATAAAAAGTCTTTGATAGACAGTATGCTGGATCTTTCTAGAGCAACAGGCGCTTGTATTGGTAATGAGACATTTAGAATAATCAAAGCGCATAATAAATCAGTTACAAAAAGGGAAGATCAATACAAGACAGATCAAGTGTCTATCACCGGCGCTCAATTCGCGATGTTGGTAGCAGAAGGTTATCGTGATTTTAGTGGTTTTAGCATTGTTGGTGAAATTCCAAAAGTTGCTTTAAAAGCAACTTCACTGAACAGAATTAAACTGGATGGCTGTGATTTAACAGAAGCGCGCTTTACAGACTTCTCTACCTTCTATGCTATCGAATCAATGAAGGACGCAAAACTCAATCGTCGCACCGTGGTAAGTTTGGCTGCATCGGGTGATGTTCACATGACTCGAAAAAAAGATGGTTCCGTTATTCCTACCGGTGGTCGTGCGGATTTGTTGAAAGAGGCAAATTTGAGTGATATTAATTTGCGTGGTTTGAAATTAAAAGCAAAATGGGTTGCAGATGCTAAGCTCGATAAAACGGATGTCACACAGTATACAGAGCAAGAAAATAAAGAACCAAAGCGCGCGCTTTGGTTTGCAGAAAAAGAAGTGGTACAAGAAACTGCTGAGGCAAAAGCAACAACGATGCGTATGCCGGTTACTGTATACAATTCCATTCAACTTGCTCGTTCAGAAGAAGATGCGCCACTAATCGCTAATTTAGGAGCAGACAAGCGTGCAGCAGCTTGGTTTGAAAGTGAATCTAAAAAATTCGATGCTGAAAAAGTAACTGTGCTTGATTTTTCAAGCCCAGAATCGGGGTCTCATGCGCCTGAGAAAAGGGTGATTGGCTGTGATTTTGAAAAAGATACTGCTGCTTTCAAGCTACAAACAGCTACAGATCTATGTGCCGCTTTAGGAGCAGGAAAAGAGATCGTTATTGTATATGCTGCATCTGCTAATACAGAAATAAAATCACAGTCTAACTTAATTTCAGTGCTAGAAAGCAAAATAGCGGCATTAAAAAAAGATAAAAAATCTTCAACTGTTAAAGCGCTTAAACCGTTGGTACAATTTACCCAGCTTTGCAAATGGATTGCGGTGCAAGACCGCGAAAAGTTAGCAAACATGGCGCCCGATGATTTGCGCAAATTGATGGAGCG
This sequence comes from Gammaproteobacteria bacterium CG_4_10_14_0_2_um_filter_38_22, assembly GCA_002793195.1. Lineage (GTDB taxonomy): Bacteria > Pseudomonadota > Gammaproteobacteria > Coxiellales > Coxiellaceae > 2-02-FULL-42-43. The sequence goes on along the minus strand of PFPT01000017.1, from coordinate 25,410 downwards.
TGCAAGAACAAGCCATACATTCCATTTTTTTGGTGCGCGTCCTGATGGTCCGTTGGCAGATGTTCCAAGCGTGATGATGCAGGCTTTTCTTAAAGAGCATAAAACAGCTTATGAAAAGCAAAAGCAAATAACGTCGACACCTTAAGCTTAGAAAGCTGGGTATTGACTAATGAGTCGACGCCTCATTTTTTTCCTGTTTTTCGTGCGCGATTTCTTTAAGTGTATGTTTGATGCGATGTTCAATCTCTATTAATTCTTCTGTTTCTTCGTCTAGCAATTCTTCAAATAAGGTTTCGAGATGATGTTGTAGATGCATCCAATGTTCATTCGCATGACGTAAGGCTTCTGCGTGATGATTAAAAAATTCAGCTTTGCGTTCTTCGGTTGATTCAGCTGCATGCGCTTGCATTTCTTGTACGTGATTTAATTCAGCGCGTAATTCATGCATTAAATGTTGATAGTGTGTTTCGCTTTCATGATTATGTAATTCGTAATGGTGGCGTAATTCCAAAACAGTTTCATTGTATTTTTCAAGCAAGGAATGCAGTTCTTCAATCGCAGCTGTATTTTCTTCGTGGTTACTCTCGGAAAATGATGCTAGTTCATCTTCAATTAATAGATTAGATTCTTCATAAGCATTTTCATCAAACGGCATTTCATCCGATGCGCGCCCATTTTTTTGGGATTCGTTTTTTTTCGTGCTCATGAGAAACCTATATTTTGCAGCAAGCCAACTGAAATGAAATGACTTTTTGTGTTTGAGTGGGTTTTCCAGAACCAAAATAACTGGGTTCTAAAAAGCGAATAGTGAGTCGATGTTTTCCTGCACCGAATTCAGGATAAACGCTGTTGGCTTGTGGTGCAATAGCAACGCGCACCAAATGACAGGGTGTGATTGGATTTAATGGTTGTAGATAAAAGCCATTTTCTGCAGTGACGGTTTGTAATTGTGTGCTTTCGCGTGTGAGTTGTAAAATGGTTTCAGCAATATCATGTAGTGGTTGGAACGTAGTCATCCATTCCAATAAATCTTTTGCTTTTTCTGTGTGTGGTTTGCTTTGCCATAGCATGTAGGCAGGCAAACGATAATCGCATACGCCACCAGGATTGGCGAGGTTCGAGCGAATTTGCCATAAAAAATCATTTTGACGCAATGATTCACCAATACGTGCATTGTGTGTATGTAGATAATGGTTGAGCTCTTCTACTTTTTTAAGCGCGATTTGTAAACGTTGTGCATTGACTTGTGGCGAACGATTCAGTTGTCTAAATGCATTGGCATATTGTGTTAATGTTTGACTGAGTTTGGATTTGATGTCTGGACGATCAGTGACTTCTAATACTTTCAATAGTGCATTCATAGCAGTGCGAGTGGCGAGCGGTGAAGGATCATTGACTGTTTTTTCAAATTGATGAAATAAATTTTCCAAGCGTAAACAAATACGAACAGCATCATTCAAAGGCATTTCATAAATGACCAGATTATGTTGGGTAGTGCTCGTGATGTCTGCTTGTAGCATTGCTAGGGCCCCGCTTGCTTGCAAAATAAAATTCTAGCATGCTGAAGCCTGTAAAAAAACTAATCATTGGCGAATTAACCGAGGATAGGTGATTTCGAAGTGAGAGTTGGTTGAGCGATAGGGGTTAATGTCTAATCCACCGCGGCGTGTGTATTGTGCGTACACGGTTAACTTGGTGGGCCTGCAGCGTACTAAAATAGTCGTGAAGATACGCTCAACGCACTGTTCATGAAATTCATTATGATTTCGAAAAGAAATGAGATATTTCAAAAGACTTTCTGGATTGATTTGCGGGCCTGTGTAGCTGATTTGAATGCTGCCCCAATCCGGTTGGTTGGTGATGGGGCAATTGGATCTGAGCAAGTGAGAATGTAATGATTCAGTGATGATTGTATTTTCAGTGCGTAATATTTCAGGTGTTGGCAAATAAGCATCAACTTGCACGTCTAGATCATCTAAGCAGTTACCAACCAAGTTATCGAAATGGTTAATGGTGTTGTTGTTGAGCGCAAATAAATGGACTGCAACAGGCGCATTCGCAGCCTTTGATAAATCAGTGATGATGTGATCCAGTACTGCTTTTTCATCGGTAAATTGTGTTTGATTAAACGAGCAAAAATATAATTTCAGTGATTTTGATTCGATAATATAAGGGCTTTCTGCAGGCACGATGATTTGTGCAATAGCAACAACAGGTTTGCCTTTTTTGTTTAACCAAGAGACTTCATAGTGATGCCATAAATCATAACCGTAAAAAGGCAGCGGCATTGTGATGCCCAGTTCATCTCGTTTTGGTTTGCGCGCAATGGGAAATAATAAATCGGGTGAGTATGAATTCAAGTAATCGGTTTTTTTACCGAGTGGAGAATGCTCAATTGTCATGATTGTGCTGCTGCTCTTTTTAAAATTGACTTATGGTAGCACAAATTTTCGTTATAGCATCACCTTCAAAGTGTCGATGCGTTTTGCTTATTTATGCTAATTTAAGATAGTGTTGATGTAGTTTATATACTTGTTTTTCTAGCGATTTTAGATCGCCATCATTAGTGATAATATCATCTGCGATTTTTAATCGTGCAGATTGATTTGCTTGCACAGCAATTATTTTTTCAATGGATTTAGCAGAGGTCGCATCTCTCTTTTTTGCGCGTGCCAATTGCTGCGTGATTGGTGTATCGATGACTAAAACACGGTCAATAAAATCAATTCCCTTGGATTCAGTTAGCAGTGGAATAACGCAAATGCAATAAGGAGTGTGGCATTTTTTAATTTCAGATTGCATGGCTTCACGAATTAAAGGATGTAAGTAATTTTCTAACCATACTTTTTCAGAAGGGTGATTGAAAACAATGTCGCGTAATTTTTTACGATCTAATGTGTCATCACTACATAAAATTATTTTTCCAAAATGTGCCACGATTTGTTCATAAGCGGGTGTTTTTTTTTCAGTGAGTTGATGTGAAATCGCATCGGCATCAATGATCGATGCGCCTAATTTTTTAAAATAGTGTGCAGCGGTGGTTTTGCCACTACCAATGCCGCCCGTCAATCCAATACGTAATGGGGCTATTGAATCCATTGTGTTATCCATTGTGTGATGTCAGCGCCAAATAAGAGTGTGATCCAGCCACCAATTGCGATGTAAGGTCCAAATGGAATCGTATTGCCTTTTTGCATTTTGCCTGCAGCGATAAAAATAACACTGACAATTAAAGCCAATATAGTTGAAATGAGTAATACATTCAGTAATGAGATTGCACCAACCCAGGCGCCAATCATGGCCAGCATTTTACAATCACCCAATCCCATGCCTTCTTTTTTTCGGAATAAAAGATAACTTTTAGCAATGACAAATAAAAACAAATAACCAATTAAAGCACCATAAATTGAATGCGCCATTGAAATAAATAAGTGTTGTGTTGAGATAAACAATCCTAGCCATAATAAAAAATAAGTGATGGGGTCTGGTAGAAATTGATGTTTTAAATCGATAAAAGAAAGTGCGATTAATCCCCATGTTAAAATAAAGGTCATTGCCGTTTGCCAGGTTAGGCCTAACTTTAAATAGACAATGACACTTAATATGGCGGTTAGTATTTCTACAAAAAAATAACGCGCTGATATTTTTTGGTGACAGTGCGCGCACTTTTGTTTTAATAATAAAAAACTGATGATGGGGATATTATGCCAAAACGGAATCTGTGTTTTGCAATGAGGGCAATGTGATCGAGGTGCCCATAAATTAAAAATATTGGATTTTTCGGGCAATGATTGTTTTAAATGCATTAAAGAGGCTTGTGTCCATTCATGCTCTAGCATGATGGGATAACGATAAATCACCACGTTGAGAAAACTGCCAACAACGGCACCAAAAATAAAAATCAAAACCCCCAGTATCATATGACGCTTCCCATTCGAAATATTGGTAAATACATGGCAATGATGAGTGTTGAAATTAAACTTGCCACGCCAATCATCATGACAGGCTCCAGTAATTTGCTCAAGTGATCAAGTGTCGTATCGAGTTTTTGTTTATAGATATGCGCAATTTTTTTCATCATAATATCAAGTGCGTCTGCATTTTCACCAGCAGAGATAAGGTACTTTGCCCGAAGGGGAAAATGTTTGCAGTGGTCCAGTGATGCATATAATGTTTTTCCAGCAATTACGTCTTGATTGACCGCGGTCATTTGGTTCTTTAAGGGTAAATATAAAATGGCTTTGTGCGCAATCGATAAGGCATCGGATAATGGAATACCAGATTGTAAGGTGATGCTGAGCAGTTGGCTCCATTGTGAAACTTGTTTTGTCATGACTAAGGATCGATAGAATGGCACTAAAAATAAATAGTGTTGCAGTATTTTTTTAGGGGTTGTTATTTTTTTTGAAGCCAGTCGTATACTGGAAATTAAACCAGCAAGTGCAATTAGAATGGTAATTGCATGATGTGTGATCATGCCGCTGATAGAAATTAATAATCGTGTCATACTTGGTAATTGTGCGCCAAAATTAGCATAAATACTGCTAAATTGAGGGATAACAAAAATAAGCAATCCCATTGTGATTAAAATGGCGACACCTAAAACACCAGCTGGATAAAATAACGCTTTTGTTATTTTGTTTTTGAAATGCAGTTGCTGTTCTTGGCTTTCAATGAGTTGCGCCAATACTTTTTCTAGTTCATCGCTTTTTTCTCCCGCAGCAATCAATTGGCAATAAGTAGAATCAAAATCATGCTGGAAAAAATGCAAAGCAGCAGAGAGGCTCATACCAGTAATAATGCTTTCTCTGAGAGAAGCGGCCATTTTTTGAATGGTATGATAAGGTGATGTGCTTGCAATAAGAGATAGCGCATCACTTAATGGAATGCCTGCTTGTAATAATAAATGTAATTGCTGCGTAAAATCCAATCGATGCTTTTGCGTGAATTTTTTTGAATGTGAAAACACAGCATGGGTTTTATGAATAGATAAGAGTGTAATATTTTTTTCTAATAATAATTTTTGCGCATCAGCTTTGTGGTTGGCTCCTATTTTTCCAGCTATTTTTTTTCCGGTATGATCAATGCCAATCCAGGCGTATGTATTATTGCTCATAAGGAATAACTCGATAAATTTCATTGAGTGTGGTGACACCCTGTTTTACCATTTCTAATGCTGATTCCCATAATGTAGCATTTCCCAGTGCGTTATTTTTTTTAGCAAGTAGGTGATGCAAGTGTGGTTTAACCATGATCGCTTTTATATCTGCATTCATGGGCAACAATTCAAAAATACCAATACGTCCTTGAAAACCATCTGTGCATTGTACGCAGTGTTGTTGTGCACGACAGTGTAAGCATAATTTTCGGACGAGACGTTGGGCGATGATTAAACTGAGCGCAGCGCTTAAGTGAAATGGTGCAATACCCATGTGACATAATCGTGTGATTGCTTCGGCTGCATTGTTGGTGTGTAGTGTTGATAAAACCAAATGGCCTGTTTGCGCTGCACGTATTGCTATTTCAGCTGTTTCTTGGTCACGAATTTCCCCAATCATCATGACATCTGGATCTTGTCGTAATAATGTGCGAAGTAGATGTGAAAAAGTAAGCCCGCTTTTTGTATGAATGGGTGTTTGATTAATGCCCGCTAATTGCATTTCAATTGGATCTTCAATGGTGGCAATATTGCGATGATGCTCATTGAGCAAATGTAGCAGTGTATAGAGCGTCATGGTTTTCCCACTGCCTGTTGGCCCGGTTACTAAAATTAATCCCTGTGGTTTTTTAATCGCGTTTAAAATCATTTTTTGATTATTAGGTTGCAACCCTAATGCTTCAATAGGACGAATTTGTGTATGCATGTCCAGCAAGCGAATCACAATTTTTTCACCATGCAGTGTTGGGCAAGTGCTCACGCGACAATCTTTTGTGAATCCTAAATTGCTTCGAAAGGTCAGCCGACCATCTTGTGGCATGCGTTTAATCGCAATATCTAAATGGGCAAGCACTTTTAAACAGCTGATTATGCTATCAGTGAGATGGGGTGGAAAGTGAATAATTTCATGTAACAGGCCATCAATTCGAAACCGTACGCGACAATTTTTTTGGTAAGGCTCAAAATGCACATCCGATGCGTTTCGATGAATGGCATCAGATAATAATTGATGCGCCATTTTTTGTGATAGCTGTGTATTCTTCAAATCATTTTTTTGTTGATATTGTTGTTCGCTAATATGCCTATTATGTAAGCGACAAAGCGTGTCATAACGCACAAACACCAATTCAATATTTATTTTCATTTGAAAAGATAGCGTGTTAGCTATGTTAATATCATTGGGGTTGCTAATCGCAATGACCAATCCAGTTTTTTTTCTTGAAACGCAAAGTATAAAGTTATTTTTCATTATGTTTAGCGGTAATGCCGCTAACGCCAAATTAGATCGATTGATATTTTCTAACTGTAAGCCAGGTAATTGAAACGTCTCTGTGCAAGCTTCAAGAAACAAAGCAGCATCTAAAAAATGATGCTGTAATAAATATTGAAATAAGTTTTGTTGCGTTATATTTGCGTGCTGTTGTATTTTTAAAAATGCTGTTTCATTGAGCAATTTATTTTGCAGTAAGACGCGCGACATATTGTCGTCGTTATTAAGCGTTGGCATAACCATGAGTAACACCTTGTCCGCTGGCTGCCCATGTTAATGTATCGTTATTTTCTGTTGGCGTTAAGATGTAAGTATCTGTGGGCTCAATACCGTATTTTTCTTTAGGCGTGACTGTAATGACGCCTTCTGCAGCAACATCGATGCTATCGATTAAATCAGGGCCATTTCCTGAGGCGATGGGGTCTGGCACATCATTTGCTCCTGCAGTACAGTTGTCGAGCGAGCCCGTCATTTGAAAACACGTTTGTACACCCAGTTTAAAAGGTTCGGTTGCCTGTACGATTTCAGCATAATGTGCGCGACGCGTGTAGTTTTGGTAGGATGGAATGGCGATTGCTACTAGAATACCGATAATGGCAATGACGATCATTAATTCGATAAGCGTAAATCCTTTTGCTCTAAGCTGTTTTTGCATACCACCCTCTTTTTTAGCTTTGCTTTTTATTGAGATAGGTTAAGGGATGCGTTTCTTTGCTGCAATACCGGGTTTTTCTGAAATGAGAAAATTTAAAATTGCTTTTTATAATGCTATCGTTACTGATTCTTTGTTATTGTTAGAAAAGTTGAAATGTCTATTTAAGCATGTGGAGTTTAAGTGAAGTTGAATTTAAAAAAAGCGCAAATTGAGACTTTGCTTGGGGCGATGGTTGTCATTGCGGATACAGAAAAATTATATTTTTTAGCATTTCATGATCAAAAAAATATAGAAAAAAAAGTAGCCTTACTAGAAAAAGAATATGACTGTATTATAACAACAGGTGCTACGTTGATTACAAAAAACATTGCTGCTGAGATAAAGCAATATTTTTCAGGAAAAAATATCGTTTTTAAAACGCCATTACATTTTGTGGGTTCTGTATTTCAAAAAAAAGTGTGGGAAGCTTTGCAAAAAATCCCTGAAGGAAAAACACAATCTTACTTGGAAGTGGCTGCTGCTATTAAAAAACCCACTGCTTTTCGTGCGGTTGCTAATGCCAATGGTTCGAATCCGTTGTCGATTGTTGTGCCTTGTCATCGCGTCATTCATGCCAATGGTGCGTTGGGAGGATATGCTGGTGGAATTGAGCGAAAAAAGTGGTTATTAGCGCATGAAAAAAATAGGAAAGTATGAATTATTCTGTTCGTAAATTGGTATTGTTATTATCACCGCTTGTAGTGGGTTTGGCTTTTGCTATGGATATTTATGTTCCAGCATTGCCGCATATTTCCATGTTGTTTGATGTTTCTGCATCACAGATGCAAATGACGCTAACGGTTTTTATGTTAACAGCCGGGTTAATGCAATTGATTGTGGGGCCGCTGTCTGATCACTATGGTCGAAAACTACTCTGCCAGATGATGATTTTTGTTTTTGCTTTGGGTACAGTGTTGTGTTCATTTGCAGTTTCTATTGAAACTTTGATTTTATCACGCATTGTACAAGCCATTGGCGCTTGCGGCATGATGGTGGTTGGATTTGCTATTGTGCGTGATGTTTTTTCTGGCGTGGAAAGTGCAAAAGTGTATAGCTTTTTAAATGGCATTATTGCGTTTTCACCTATGTTTGCGCCATTTATTGGCGGATATCTCGATGTGTATTATGGTTGGCCATCTACTTTTTTAGCCTTGTTGGTTATTGCAGTCATTGCTTTCCTTACTGTTTTTTTCGGATTAAAAGAAACACTGCCTTTAGCGCGTCGAACAAAATTCAATACCTCTATTTTTAAAACCTATCGAGAAATAGGATCAAACCCCATTTTTTTGATTTATACTTTCGCGACCGGCATTGGGTTGTCTTATCTTTATTTGTTTTGTTCAATTTCTTCTTACATTATTATTCGTTTGTTGCATATTCCTGAAATTGATTATGGTTTTTATTTTTGTTTTATGGGGGTTTCATTTTTTATTGGCAGTTTCTTGTCTGGTGCTATTGTTGCTAAGTTGGGTATTTATCGTACGTTGTTGCTTGGATTTTTAATTACATTGGTCGGCGGTATTGTCATGACTGTCTGGTATTTTATAACAGGATTGACCATTTATAATTTTATTTGGCCGATGTTATTAATTGGTGTTGGGGGTACATTTTGTTTGGGTGCAGGCAGTGGAGGGGCAATGGAGCCATTTTCAGATAACGCAGGCGCTGCTTCGGCATTAGGTGGCGCTTATCGATTTGTGTTTTCTGCTGCTATAGGTGCACTGCTGATTCACAACACGCTTTCATCTACGCTGCCATTATCCGTTCCCGCTATCGTTTTCAGCATAGCGGGCTTGATCCTTTTTTTAAAATATCGACGTATTCTATGTGCGTGACATAATTAAGTTAAGCGCTTGCGCGATACGATCCAGCTGATTAAAAAAATCAGTGATAACAATGCGAAGCAAAGCGCGCTAATGCCGCTATAGAAGCGAATTTTTCTGGCAAAATTTAATTTTTTTGTGCCTTGCGCCAATTGTATTTTTCCGGCTTTGAGTTGCGCTTCACCCGCTTTGATTTGTTTTTCGCCACTAGCAACTTGTTGGTCACCTGATTTAATTTTTGTTTCAGCATGTGTGAGTACGTTAGTGCCTAAGGATGATTTTGTAACGACGTTTTTGAGTGGGGTATTGTTGATAATGCCAAAAACACCTTTTGCAGCTGATAACTTTCGTTTTCCGGCAGCCAACTGTGCTTTTCCCGCCTTTAATTTTTTTTCACCAGAAAGATATTGCTTGTGGCCGGCCATGAATTTTTTTTCACCGTCAGTGATTTTTTCATTGAGTATGTAATAGCCTGTTGCAGAAAAAATGGCTAATACTACTGAAAGTATCAATAAGATCAATTTGCTCATAACGTCCCCGTTGCGGTTGTCTTTTAAAAAATATAAAGTACTCAGCATGAAAAAAGCAATTGTTTTATTATCGGGTGGGCTAGATTCCGCCACTTGTTTGGCTGTGGCAAGCGATCAGGGTCTTGATTGCTACGCCCTCAGTTTTGATTATGGGCAGAAAAATAAGGCTGAATTGCTTTCAGCAAAAAAATTATCAGCGCAGTTTGGTGTTGTTGAACATAAAATAATTACTTTATCAATTGGTGAACTGGGTGGCTCTGCTTTGACCGACGCGGCACTCGATGTGCCTGATTATGTGGGTGATCAATTTATTCCGATCACGTATGTGCCTGCTAGAAACACCATTTTTTTATCTATTGCGCTAGGCTGGGCAGAAATTACAGAGGCGGATGTTATTTTTATTGGTGCTAATGCTGTGGATTACTCGGGTTATCCAGATTGTCGACCAGAATATATAGCCGCATTTCAACAGATGGCCAATCTTGCTACGAAGAGAGGGCTGAGTGGTCATCCGATTCACATTGAAACACCGCTTATTCAGCTCAGTAAGTCCGATATCATAACGCTGGGTAATAAGTTAGGTGTAGATTATGCCTTAACCGTTTCTTGCTATCGTGCAACGCGCGATGGTTTGGCGTGTGGTCATTGTGACAGTTGCACGTTTCGAAAAAAAGGTTTTGCAGAAGCAAATCTAAAAGATGTTACCCGCTATGTTTAAATTTTAATGATCAGTATTTAATGAGTCTGTTGAAAACAAACACTGATTTCACTGAGTTTTTCGAGTAGGTCTCGTGTTTTATGTCTAAAAAATCCGGCTGTCATATCACTATCTTGTTTTGCTTTATGGAGCACATCAAGTGCGCTTGATGATAGCTGTGTTAGTTCTTTTTGCAAATCACTTAATCCCGTTATTTTTTTTCCTTTAGTGCGTGCGCCTTTGCTTTTTTCATTGAGCCGTTTTTTTTCTTGTGTTAATTCGTCAATTCGAATTTGTAGTGCGTTATTGAGTAACATTACACAAATAAATGGCATAAATAATGCGGGATTTTTAGCTTTCTCATCGATTTTTATTGAAGTTTGCCACATATTACGCGGTATTGTAGATAAAAAACTGGTTGCAAGCAGGTAAATGGCTTTGGCAATTGTCCAGCGTTGCGAGGGATCGCGGGTAGATAAATTTTCTATCACTTCTTGAGTTTGTGAACTGTGTGTGTCGTCAATTAAAAAAGCATTTTCAGTATAAATTGAAAATAAATCTCGCAGTAATAAGCCTAAGCTATAAATATCTTGTGTTGTTTTGGCTAATTGCTTTTCATTTGTATTGGTAAATAATTCGGGTGCTTGGTGATATTGTGAATTGTTTTCATCGATGCGAAATACTGTGCCTCTTTTTGTATTGACTCGCGTGACAAAACCAAAATCAATTAAATAAACACGTTTACCTGAAATGATATTGTCTGTTTTAAGATCTCCGTGAATGACATGATGTTTTTCGTGCAATTCATTAATAGCAGCGGCTGTCCATATCCAATCAAAAAATACTTGTTTTACGGAATAATAAATAACCTCATACAGCGGTTTTCCCTCAAAATAAGGTATCAACATATAATGTGGTTTGGTGTAATTGGCGAGATCGCCAGAAAAAACGCCCAAGCCGTGTATTTTTTGATACCATTCTGCTTCTGCTTTAAAGTAAGCGCCAAAAGCATAACGATCGTGATATCGACGTTCACATTTTACCGCTAATTTTTCTCCATCTCTCGAGGTGAAAAGAAAAACATTACCATAGGCGCCGCTGCCCAATACCTTTTCACAAGAAAACACTTTTCTTCCAAAGAAAAAAAAATTGCCGCCGTTGTAGCTGGAAAAATCGGGAATTGCATTTGACCGCATTACGTTATCCTTGTTAGGTTAAAAATAGGATCAAAAATATATCAGGTGATTTTTTTTGTTGCTATACCGTGTTATTGATAATTAACTTTAGTTATAAAAGTATGCTGTAACGTGTTTATTAAACCATTAAATATCCTTTCATGGTAAGAGATTGGGTATAATTGATTACCTTTTTTCATCATAATGTTGAGCTTATTATGAACAAATACATTGTTTGGTTTCAACAAGATTTGCGGTTAGCGGATAATCCTGCTTTATTTAAAGCGGCTTCCGCAGGGGTTGTTTTGCCAATATATATTTTTGATGAAAATAATCAGATGGGCGCAGCTTCTCAATGGTGGTTAGCGCAATCTTTGCGATTGTTAAATGCAGAGTTGAAAGGCCAGCTTACTGTTTATTTTGGTGACCCGATTGCGATTATTAAAAAAATAGTCGTGAATGAAAATATAGTGGGTGTGTTTTGGAATCATGTTTATGAGCCTAGCATCATGATTCGTAATGAAAGCATAAAAAATGATTTAATCGAAAATGGTATTTTGGTAGAAACCATTAATGCTGCGTTGCTTTCAGAGCCTTGGCAGGGTGTAAAAGCAGATGGTTCACCCTATCAAATTTTCGCACCTTTCATGAAAAATTTAACAAGTCATGTATTACAGCCGCGTCGAGTTTTGCCAAAACCCAGCGCTTTGGTGACAAAAAAAATTAAAGGAGGTGACACTGTAGATGCCATTTCTTTTTTAACAAAAAATAATTGGAGTCATAAGTTAAGTCAATATTGGCAACCTGGTGAAATGGCAGCATTATCTCAATTAAAAACATTTTTAGAAGCGTCTATTCATTTCTATGCAATTGATCGAGATTATCCTGCAAAACCAGCTATTTCTAGACTATCTCCTTATTTACATTTTGGAGAGTTATCACCTAATCAAGTTTGGTATGCGGTAAAACAGTTAAAAGATAAAAAAAATGGTAATGCTTTTTTAAGGCAACTGATATGGCGTGAATTTGCCTATCACTTGTTATATTATTTTCCCAGTTTTCCATCTAAAAATTGGCGTGAGCAGTTTGATCAATTTCCTTGGCAGAAAAATAAAAAGTTGCTTGATGCATGGAAAAAAGGAATAACAGGATATCCAATTGTTGATGCTGGCATGCGTGAACTGTGGGAAACTGGCTTTATGCATAATCGAGTTCGAATGATCACAGCTTCTTTTTTAGTAAAGCATTGCCTTGTTGATTGGCGCTTGGGAGCAGCTCATTTTTTTGATTGTTTGGTTGATGCGGATTTAGCAAGTAACAGTGTCAATTGGCAGTGGGTTGCTGGTTCTGGTGTGGATGCGGCTCCTTTTTTTAGAATTTTTAATCCCATATTGCAGGCTAAAAAGTTTGATTCAAAAGGTGCATACATACGTCGTTTTATTCCGGAAATTGCTGCGCTGCCCAATCGGTATTTATTCGCGCCATGGGAAGCGCCTGCGTCGGTTCTTGAGCGTGCGAATATCAAGTTGGGTATGACTTATCCAAAACCCATTTTAGATTTGCAAACTTCCAGAGAACGCGCATTATTATATTATCAAAAAATAAAATAGGGATTAGTATGAAAAAGTATATGAGTTTGTTCTTTTGGATAGTGGCTTTGTTATTTTTAGGCAATCTTTCTGCTTACATGAAAAGCAGTCAGTCTAACTTATGGTATGCTGCTTTGCATAAATCATCGTTAACGCCGCCGAGTATTGCTTTTCCTATTGCTTGGACATTGCTTTATATCATGGTTGCTATTGTTGGCTGGATGATTTGGAAAGATGCTTTTTATGCTAATTTTCGAAAAGAAAAAATACTATATCTTTTGCAGTTGGCGGTCAATTTTTGTTGGATGCCAATTTTCTTTTATTTCCATTCATTGGCTTTATCTTTTTTTGTCATAGCGTTGCTTTCTTTTTTAGTTGGTTGGTTGCTTATTTCTCTTTTCTTTAAGCATCCGTTATCTTCATTTTTATTATGGCCCTATTTTATTTGGGTTGTTTTTGCAGGCTATTTAAATTATTTCATTTGGATGAATAATTAAACTGGATCTAAGTTTTTAAGATAAAGGTTTTTATTTTCTATGAAAGCATTAATTTATGGAGAGAATGATGCACTGCTGTTTTCTATTCCTGCATTGTTGACACGTGCGGGATTCGAAGTGGATGTGATATCCACTGTATCATCGCTCAGAAAGCATCGTTATATAAAAAATTTTATTGCTGTCGATTCACCGGAAGCTTTGATAGAAATGGCGCGTCAATATGTTCATTTTTCATATGATTTTGTGGCATGTTGTGATGAAGCGCTATTATTGCGTATTTTGTCAGCTTCTTTTACGTTAGCGGAAAAAATATTATTGCTACCTGTTGTTAATGATCGCTATTTTTCACATTTGGGTACAAAAATTGGTTTGTCTGAATTATTAAAAAAAAGCGGCATCAGCACACCTGATTTTTTAATTGCACAAAATCAAAAAGAAATGATGCATTGTGCGCGTACATTGAAATTTCCTGTTTTTGTAAAAATGGATGCTTCTAGTGGCGGTGCAGGTGTTTTTGAGTGTTACGCTGAAGCTGATTTAGCGGCATTAACTCATGTGCGCTACCCTGTTCTGGTTCAAAAAAAAATTGAAGGAACGTTAATTTCTTCAGGCGGTCTTTTTCTTAATAAGAAACTTATTTTTTTTGAAATTGCAGAAGCATTGCTATATCGATCATACTCATTGGGTCCGAGCGTTATTAAAAAATATCGAAGACCAACAGAAAAGGATCTTCCTGTATTTGAGAAGGTGTGTGCTTTAGGTGAAGCGCTGGGCGCTGATGGGTTTGTAAATTTAACTTGGATTGAGTCTGACCATGATGCAACCTTGTTTTTTATTGAGGCGGACATGCGGCCAAACGTATGGGTTGAGTATGCAAAATATTTCCTCGAAGATCCTGCAGAAAAAATAAAACGTTATTTTAAAAGCGGAGCATCATTGACTAAAAATACGTTTATTGAAACAGCAGGGCCAGAATTGATTTTAGCCTATGCGCCGAGGCTCTCTTATCGCGATATACTTTTTAATCGCTATAATTGGCGATCACATTATGCGAATTACTGTCAAACTTCTTATTTATTAAGAAGAACGTATTATGCTTCACGTGCGTTCGTAGTGCAGGCTTTCCTGAGGTTGTTTTTTATTTTTTTGAATAAAAAAATAAAAAACAAAAACCAATTTTTAATTCCCCAGGCATTTTTCAAGAATGCTGGGAGCATAAAAAAAGCAATTAGCCGATTTTTTGTTTTTAAATTTCGCACATGATAAGACCATATGAATTTATAGGGGAACATAAAGTGTGTGCTTGGTGACGTAGTTATAAATTTAAGATAACGTATTTCATCTTGACGTGGGGTGTATTCATTAAGCAAGGTTAATACATTATTTGAAATACTCGAAAATTGATGTGCCTGTAAAAAAAGTATGGCCTTTTTAACCAGCAACATCACTTCTATATTTTTTGTCTGCGCCAAAAAATATACCCAATCAAAATCAACATTATTTTTTAAAATAAAATGTGAGTCGGTAATCCAGCGAATAAGTGGCGTTTGATTGTATTGAAGACCGTGTACTAATACGTGTAACAGTTGATCTTCAGCGCTTAATGTCTTGCCGTTCAAATTAAATTTATTAGTTCCAAGTGTTTTTTCTTGATAGGTAAAATTTGAAAATTTATTATCAAAACCACTGCCAATGAATATTTTCCAATGAAGATCAACAGGCAATACGCTTTCTGAATAAAATAATTGCGCGTGCAGTTCATCAATATCTGTTTGTTGCATGAGTGATTTTGGATCGTGCCGTAATTTTTTCAGTAGTGCTGTGGCATTTTTTACATCCTCTTTTGAAACTAGGATGTCAATGTCACCCATTACACGCAGTCCAGCATTTGGATAATCATTTAAAATAAGTGCAGCCCCTTTTAGAAAACAAATTGCTATATTGGCATCTGCAAATGCATCAGATAGCTTTTTAAATTGAAAGAGCGCCAGATGATTGCTAGCCCATGTATGTTGATGCACACTTTTACATAATTGAAATTGATCAGGATAGCGGTGATCATGTTTGAGATTGTAAAAAACGAGCGGCAATAAAGTAGTTTCAGCATGATTAATGTTATGAAGATCTGTGCGCGCACAATAGGCATGCCATGCAGATTGTGCTGTGTCATATTCACATAACGCTGCTTTTAATAGCAACATTTGTTTTTCATCTGGCCAACAGTTTGCGTTATGATTCATGCAATGTTCGTCTGCGTAAAGTTGATTTAATGAGTTGCAAATAATCATGTGCAGCATTTTTTGAAAGATGAGACATATTATTGGCGTGGATACGGCGATGTAATACTTCATTTTGAAGTAGTGTGTATTTGAGGTTTTTTTCTTTGGCACGCATAAACCATTCAATAAATGAACCCATTTTCTGTGCTTCATTAAACGCACCTATTTTTTCAGCACACTTTTTGCTAAGCAAGCAAGAAGCAGCTAAATAGCCAGGTAAGATTTTTTCTGAGCATGTAAACTTTTTTTGTTCTAGCATATTCAAATCAGGACTTAAAAATTGTTTTATGTAACCAAAGACCATATCAATTTCTGGATTGGCTATTAAAAAGGCAATTTGATGTTCAATTTTATCTGGCAAGTATAAATCATCTGCATCTAAAAATGTGAGATAAGAACCCATTGCTATTTGCAAGCCAACATTGATTGCTGCAGGTTGCCCTTGATTGGATTTTTGATAACGATAAATTGCGGTGCTATAACGTTGTGCGATTGCTGCGCTATTATCTGTTGAGCCATCATCAACAATGATCAATTCTATTGGTGAATAAGTTTGCGCTAATACACTCTCAATCGCATCAGCAAGATATTTTTCTCCATTATAAACCGCGATGATAACGCTCACTAATGGTTTTATCATGTAGGCACCTGTAATGTTTCGTATAGCATTTCATACTGACTGATATTTTGATCTAGTGTAAATTGCGCCGCTCTTTTGCGGCCTGCTAGACCCATATTAATCGCGCGTTCTGGTTGATTAAGCAGCTCTCGAATGGCTTGATATATTGCAACTGCATTCTTTTCGGGTACTAAAATACCAGTTTCGCCATCACATACTAGCTCTGGCACGCCTTGCACATGAGACGCAATCACTGGACGTTGTAATTGCATGGATTCTAATATTACCAATCCAAATGATTCTAAAATAGAAGGTGCAATCACCATGGTTGCTTGATTGAAAATGACTTGCAATTCGGCATTGGATAAAGCGCCTGTAAAAGTAACAGCGTGAGTTAACGCTAATGAGTTGACTAATTTTTCTAGATTTAAACGTTCAGGTCCCATACCAACAATCATTAATTGTGCATTTGAGCCGCTTTTTTTTAGCAATGAAAATGCGTGAATGGCAGTATCAAATCCTTTCTCCCATGACAGCCTGCCAGCTAATAGTAAAATGGGTTCTGAAAAAGAAAGAGGTTTGGGTATGGTATTTGGCATAGGCAAGCCATTATAAATTAATTTTAATTTAGGTTTGATTTGCGGCAGATGCATTGCCAGTTCTTGCAAAACCCAGCGTGAAACACAGCAAATTTTATCTACAGATAGCGCTATTTTTGTAATAAAAGGAGATAGTTTATTATCACGCAGATAAGGTGCGTGCGCTGTGAGTACAATGGGGACCTGAAATTTTTCCCGACATAATAAAAAAGCAAATGCGCTGCCACCAGCGACTGTATTTAAATGAATAATATCTGGCTGAAAGGTGGTTATAATCCATTCAAGATATTGGTGAATGTCATGCATTATTTCCAGGTTTTTATAAGTAATGAGCGTATTAAAATCAAATCGTTTGATAGCGATCCCTTCATGCACTTCATCTGCTTTCCAGTCTGGTTCATCTTTTTGTGCCATCACCATGCACTGATGACCTTTTTTTTGTAGATTGTTAATGAAATGAAAGCCTTGTGTTTCAATGCCACCCAAACGCGGCCAAAATCCATCTGTCCAAAAAAAAATTTTCATAATATCGTCTCGAGTAATGCAGGTGCTTGCATGACATTGCTTCCTACGTGTAATTGATAGCATTGTAATGTACTCACTAATTTTTTTAAATGCGTTAAGGTCGTGAGTCCGCTGTGCGTTAATTGCCACATGGTGCTAACTGACAAGGATGTGAGTGCAGAATGTGAGTCGATTGGTTCAAGCCAACTTTTTTTTGAATTCTCTATTTTTAAAATAACAATCGCTTTGATGGGGCAATGCAATAATATTTTTTCTGGCTGAAATTGATGATGATAAATGAATGCTTTTTCATTTATTGATCGGTTGATATTGGTAATATGAGTTTTTATTTCTGGAAACCAGTTCAGTGTTTTTTCTTCTATTTTTGCTGAATTATAAATACTATGTGCAATAACATTAGGAAGATCGCTGACTACACAGTAATCTTCGCTTACCAATTTCATGCCGGCTTTCATGCAGGCAAGTGCGGTAGTCGATTTTCCTGTTCCGCTTTTTCCAGAAAACAAAATACCATTTTCCGGATACCCAACAACGGCAGCATGAACAAATTGATATGTATGTGTTCGCATCCACCAATGCAAAATAGGTAGAAAAGGAGATCCACCAATCCACCAAGGTAACTTTCTTGCATCATGGATATAATATAATGCGATATTGCGTTCTTTATCGTATAGGTGTAACACTTTAGTATGGATATCTAATAGCGCGTAAATACGATCATTGTTGTATTTTAGTATTTCTCCTCGCAGTGCATAGTCTTGATGCGCAGTAGGAAGTGGTATCACTGGTGTTTGTGTTGAAACACTATCCCATACGCAAATAGTGAGATCACATGATGCTCGCTGGTTAATTGCTAAATGCTGTAGTGCAGGCGTGAGTCGATGCATCATTTCATCACCTGCAAATTGCACGCAAAAAGAAAGCCCGGCTAGTTGATAAAATCGTTTTGTTTTTTGTGCGCGGGAAACCGCACCTAAAAAATTTTGATGGGCCAACTCAAAAAAATCAACGGAATGCTGCATAGCTTATTCTACTGCTTTCTCAGGCCAGCCTGCTTCCGACACGGTATGAATAGGATCAATCAGCAGTAAATCTTGGACATCAGAATATTTTTGTAGTTGAGGGGGAATATAGTGTTGATCGTGTGAGGTGATTTCAGTGATATCAGATAATGTCAGGGTGTTTTTGGCTTCTATAATAGGTTCAATTAACTGATTCTCAAGCAGCTGTTGAATAAAATGTTTAATGTCATCTGATATAGTGGCTTGTTCGCGCTGATAATGCTGTGCGAGTAGCTCAACCATTTGTTCCAATGAAGCCTGTTTTTCAATCAACTGCCAAATTTGTTTGGCAACGTGAACAAGATTATAATAATCTCCAGTATCAAAATCGATCAGCACCACATCAGTTTGTAGGATTTCATAGATAATTTTTGTTTGACGTATTTTATAAGCTGTTTTCATTTTTAGCAGTCCTTAGCCTATTTAAAAATTTAATGCATCATCAATTGCAAACTATAGTGTGCTTTTTTGAAGAGCATAACCATGTGTGGGATAACTTTGTATTAAATTATTTTTAATCGTATATATCAGAATAAAATGATATTTTAATACCTTTATTGCGATGCAATTTTCATAGTATAACGATATTGATATGCACCCAAAAAAACATGATTGCTAGGCTACATGATTACGTGAAAATGATCAATATCTTGGGTATCATGATGAGTGATTTCCCCTCAAATTTACGGGCGTGCTGCTCAGTAGAAAAGATGAAGTTGCATTCTGTGTTGATGTTGACAATAAAAGATCGCATTATTCAATTAAAGCGCACGCAAGAGTAAGCTGCTTAACTTTTTTTGCGCACCTGAAATATAAATTTGAATTGTATGAGTTCCAATTTGATTTGCTGCACTTAAATAAAAGCGTTTTTAAAAATCCAATTTTTAGTGGATATTTTTTATAACTATGTCAGGCTTTAACTTTTATTCTTGGCAGCTTAAATAATTTTAAGACTTTAATTAAGAAATAAATTTATTTTACAAAAAGGTTAAGCCTAGCATGAGCTCTGTTAAATATGATCTGTAACGCTCTAAAAATAGCTTTTTAGAAGAAGATTATTTGCTGCAGTTGATTTACACTGTAAAAATAAAAGCAATTTTAGATTTTTAGCATATCCCGGCATGACTCGTATAAGGATGTTTACGATGAAAACGGAAAAAATGGGGTTGGTTTCGTGTACTGCTGTTGTGGCGGGCAATATGATGGGTTCTGGTATTGCATTATTGCCCGTTAGTTTGGCGGCCATTGGCTCTATTACTCTCATCAGTTGGTTGTTGGCTTCTTTCGGTGCTTTGGCGCTGGCGTTTGTATATGCAAAATTAGCAGCAACTGATCCTGAGCAAGGTGGTCCAGTCGCTTATGCTGGAGAAATCGCTCCTATTTTGGGATATCAAACTGGCGTTTTGTATTTTAATGCAAATTGGATTGGTAATTTAGCGGTTGCTATTACCGGTGTCGCATACTGCGCGCTATTTTTTCCAGTTTTAAAGCAACCCATTCCAGCAGGAATTACGACAATTGCGGTTATTTGGATTTTCACGTTGATTAATCTGGTGGGTGCAAAATGGGTTGGCAGATTGGTGAGTATTACTGTAAGCCTGTTGTTGATTCCTGTTGTTTTTACTGGCATTGCAGGATGGCATTGGTTTCATGTCAGTTATTTTATTGCTAACTGGAATCATTCCTCTCATGGTGATTTCCATGCTGTTTTTAGTGGCACGTTACTTTGTTTATGGAGTTTCATTGGAGTGGAAAGTGCCTCGGTTGATGCAACGCTTGTTCATGACCCTCAAAAAACAGTGCCGCGCGCAACGATGCTTGGTGTTGCTGTTGCTGCAATTGTGTATTTTCTTTCTTGTACAGTAATTTCAGGTCTATTTCCGTCAAAGGTAGTGATGCATTCCAGCTCTCCATTCTCATTAGTCTTAAATTATTTTGTAGGATCTTGGGCTGGTAAGCTAACTGCTGCTGTGATTGCGATTGCGTGTTTGGTGTCGTTAAGTTCATGGATGATGTTGTTGGCTGAGGCAGGTGTTAAGGCTGCAAAAGATGGCACGTTACCCGCTGTTTTTGCAAAAAAGAATAAGCGAGATATTCCAGCTGCAGGGTTAATTATTATTTCAACTGCAATGTCATTATTATTGCTGTTAATGCTGACAACAGCAGATACAGCTAATCAATTATTCCAAGAGCTTATTACGATTGCTGTGTTACTGACGATATTGCCTTATTTTTATTCGGCATTAAATTTAATAGATGTTGCAGAACATCCTGTTAAGCATTGGTTTGCTTTAATATGTACATTGGTATCTATGATTTTTTGTTTTTCAGCATACATGGGTTCCCAGGATTATGCACTGGTGAGTGTGTTGATTATTTCTTTAATGAGTTTTGTTTTTTATGTTAGAAAAGATCGATCAATATATGAAAAATCTATGTATATGCAAAGACAAATAAGAAGGGAAAAATAGATGCATCATATTATTTTTGCTTATCCAGAAAAAATTACTGCTGATCAATTAAGTTATTTTAATGGCCTACAAAAAAAACTTGAAAAAATAGGCTATGAAATATTAATTAATCATTGTTATAAAGATATCGTTGCGTGCGCAGTTTCTAACACCAGAATTGTAAGCATCATTTTTGATTGGAAAAATTCACCGATTGATATGTTGGATGACCTGGCTGAATACAAGCCTAATTTACCTGTTTTTGCAATCAGCAGTCAGCATGAAGATATTGATCTTGATTTAAATTCTTTTAAGCTCAATTTAGATTTTTTGCAGTTTGATATTGGATTGCCCGATCAAGGAGTTTGTCGGATAACACAAGGCATTGATGAGTACATTAAAAATATCTTACCGCCTTTTACAAAACAGTTAATGAAATTTGTCAGTAAAAATGATTATGCTTTTTGTACACCAGGTCATCAAGCAGGATTGGGATTTCAAAAAACACCTGTGGGTACTTTGTTTTATGATTTTTATGGCCCTAATATCTTTCGATCAGATATTTCTATTTCAATGACTGAGATGGGTAGTTTATTAGAACACTCTGGTCCACATAAAGAGGCTGAAGAGTTTATCGCAGAAACGTTTAATGCAGATCGTTCTTTTATCGTGACGAATGGGACTTCTACCTCTAATAAAATTGTTGGTATGTATGCTGCGTCAGATGGTGACACTATTTTAATGGATAGAAATTGTCATAAATCGTTGACACATTTCATGATGATGGTGGATGTGCATCCGATTTATTTGAAACCAACAAGAAATGCATATGGTATTATTGGTGGTATTCCAGCATCAGAATTCACAAAAGAAAGTATACAAGCTAAACTGGATATGCATCCAACAGCGACACAATGGCCTGTTTATGCTGTGATTACGAATTCAACTTATGACGGTATTTTTTATAATGTTGATAAGATCAAAAAAGAACTTGATATAAAGCATATTCATTTTGATAGCGCGTGGGTTCCCTATACCAATTTTCATCCAATTTACGCAGGTAAATATGGCATGTGTGGTCGCTCTATTGAAGGCAAAACAATTTATGAAACACAATCGACACACAAATTAATTGCAGCTTTTAGTCAAGGCTCTATGATTCATATCAAAGGCGCTTACGATGAGTCTCGCTTTAATGAAGCTTTTATGATGCATACATCAACATCACCTTTTTATCCGTTAGTAGCCAGCTGTGAAGTTTCTGGCGCTATGATGAAAGGGCGAGTAGGTTACCATGTTATTAATGAAGCGATTTTGTGCGCGATGGATTTTAGAAAAGAAATCACAAAATTAGCTAAAGAAAATAAACACACATGGTATTACCATGCTTGGCAGCCTAAGTATATTGACAAAGGAGAAGTATGGGAGCTTGAACCAAAAGCGGATTGGCATGGGTTTCCAAACATCGATAAAAATCATTTGTATCTTGATCCTGTTAAGGTGACATTGCTATTACCAGGCATGAAAGGTGATGTGATTGATGATGTGGGGATACCTGCTAGCATTGTTGCGGCGTATTTAGAAGATCATGGTATTGTAGTCGAAAAAACGGGCCCTTATACTTTATTATTTTTGTTTAGTCTGGGCATCACTCGTGCAAAATCTATGCGGTTATTAGCTGTTTTAAATACATTTAAACAATTGTTTGATGAAAATAAAAAAGTAAAAGACGTATTGCCATCTATTTATGAGGAATACCCTAATTTTTATAAAAACATGCGTATCCAAGCGCTTGCAAAAAAACAGCATGATTTGATGAAGCAATTTAATTTGCCAGAGGTATTGGATCATGCATTTGATCAGCTTCCGAAGTTTGTTATGACGCCACATCAAGCGTATCAACGTTTAGTGCGTAATCAAATTAAAGCCATACCTGTTGATGATTTAATAGGCCATACTGCTGCTGTTATGGTGTTACCTTATCCGCCAGGTATTCCGCTTATTATGCCTGGAGAGTCGGTTACGCAAGAAAGCAAAGTGATTCTGGATTATTTAAAACTGCTTGAAGCCATTGGTTCTCAATGTCCTGGTTTTGAAACTGAAATACATGGACTAGAGAAAGGAGATGATGGGCGTTTATATATTCGGGTAATAGATGAATTAAAGCAGTAACCGTGTCAGGCTTTCAGTTTTACTCTTGGCCGTTTCAATAATATTTAAGAAATAAATTTATTTTATAAAAAGGTTAATGCCTGGCATGCCAATTCAGTCACGCTCAAATGAAAGCGAGCAATTAAATCAGGGCTAATCACGCTAAAAGTAACTTTTTGAAAAAGGATATAAAAAAAGAATTTGTGAATTTTTTAACTGTTTATTTTTTTCTGTTTAATCTGCTCTAGCGTTTTCCCCGGTTCTAGAAGGCCATTTCAGAAATACCTATTTTATGTATCATTTCCTGTATGGAAATACCCGTAAGCTTTTGGATAATCGCATCAAAATAAATATAAATTTCGATCATAGCGTGTTTTATGAACGTGCTATCAATAAGTTAAGTCAGTGCGCGCGTACAGCCTTGTCCTGTGTTGCATAACAGGTTGATTCCTAGCTTCAAAATAAATTCAGCGCTACTTCATTAATAACAATAGGGTATTTAAAACAGATTGTTTAATTTATAAACAAATCTGTAATCAGTGCTACACTGAATAGCGTACATTTTTTAACCGACTAATAAGGAGATGAGCTATGTCACACGATAATAAGCAACAAGGACGACCAGGCCACCAACAAGGACGACCAGACCATCAACAAGGCAGAAATCCACAAGGCGCGGGAGAACAGGGCAAAAAAAATCCGAATAGTCCTCAGCAACCCAGAGGTCAAGCAGAATTTAAAGATCCAAGAAATCCAACACCCAATAAAGATCATAAATAATTAAACGTCATCATAAAACTCCGTGGTTTTATCAACCACGGGATTTTTTTAAATTAAAATTATAACAGCGTCCTTATTTCGAGGGGCTGTCACTAGCAGTTTATTTTCGACAGTGTCATTAAAGCCATTGAACGTAACCTTGATTTTTTTTAGAGTAGATAAAACCGATTTCAGCTTCAAAAAAATTAAAATGCTCATGCTTGGTGTGAGTTTTATTTATCGATAATAAGTTTATGCGGAAAAACAGCATCATGAATCATTGTGCCTTTTAAAAAGTGGATAAGTTTATCTTTACTAAGTCGTTTTCCAGTAGTCTGCAGAATTTTTTCTTTGATATCATTTGTGTAACTTTCAACGGTACGATAAGAAATATTTAGAGCTTTTGCGCATTGTTTTGCTGTTGCACCTTCTATTAAATAGGCAGCGCACTCAGCTTGTTTTTTTGTAAGATAAAGTTCATCCGAAATGCTAGGTAAATAATAGCGATTAACATTAACAGTCTCATAAAAGCGTTTTCTTTCAATTTCATCTATAAGTGTATTATTGATGGTTGTGCTTGTAATCGTTTTTTCTACTTTTGGAAGATAAATGTGATTTTCTGCGCAGGCATCAATTAATTGAGATGCTTTGTTATTAAAGTATAAAATAAATCTTTTGAGTAAGTCTGAGTTTTTAATATAGAAGTTGTTAATCAGTGGATTATCACGCGTAGAGCCAAAAATATAGAGAAATGTTATATTGTCACGTTTAATAACAAAGCTAATGCCGTTATCAATATTGAATACGGTAAGCCATCTCTTTATATAAAAATGAGCTGACAATATACGATAAATCATGCATTTTACAACGCATTGATCTGTTTCGTTTTAAAAATATCCAGAAATACAAGTGCATTATAGTCGTTTTGTATTTTTAAAATTATCGTATTTGATGCGGGTTTCTTTCTTTGATTCACAGCATAGAATAGTCATCATTAATTAGGGATGGAGAAAAGTGAATGATGATTTGTAATGAAATAAATTATCCATTGTATGTTGTGGGTAGGTTGGTAGAAATTCCTTACTTAAGAATGGATAGTAAAGGTGAATTATTTGCAGTTATTAAACTGCAAACATTTAAATCTCCTGCTAAGCAAGTTTCTGTGCTACTTATTGGAAATCAGGCTTTGAAAATTAGGCGATATGGGTTTGTTGGATTACCGTTATTAGCTAAATGTGATTACTGCGAAAATTTATTGGTTGGAAATAAGTTGATTTTTATTGATGTATTTTCACCTGGCTCAGAAACACAGCACTCACTCAAGAGCGATGAGCTTACTGAAGATTATTTATTTCAATTTATGATGCACTAGTGGCAGACTTGTAACCGTATCAGGCATGAACATTTTCATTTATTGCTTGCAACCAAAATCCTGAAATCGTAACTTCTCAAAAACCCGGGGCGCTTACGTAGCAGCTGAAGCCGCTTGAACGATCAAATCTGGAAGCCATGGAATTTGTGTTTTTTGAGTGAT
>PFPT01000001.1 GCA_002793195.1 Gammaproteobacteria bacterium CG_4_10_14_0_2_um_filter_38_22 | reverse complement strand
CGTAGTTTGTTGCAAAATGAATGGCCCTGATCGGTAACGGATTGACCAGGGGTGCAATTCTAGACACGTATCCTGGCTTGAGCTGAATATGTTTTTAGCGGGCATTATTCCTGCTGTTGCATTGATGCTAGGGATGTTTTTTTTACCTTGTAGCCCGCGATGGTTAGCTAAAAAAGGCAACTACGGAAAAGCTTTTTTTGTATTAAATAAATTGCGACTCAGTTCCAATGCTGCAGAAATTGAATTAAGCAGCATTATTGATAGCACGCGCCACAAAACAAATTCATGGCGTGCACTGTTTCACCATAAAATCAGGAAAACATTATTGATCGGTGTTGGATTGGCGGTGATACAACAAGTCACTGGCATTAATACCATTTTATATTACGCGCCTACTATTTTTCAGAGCAGTGGATTCAATGAAGCCAGCAGCGCTATTTTAGCAAGTGTGGGTATCGGTATTGTATTTTTAGTTTTTACCATTGTTGGATTATTTTTGGTTGATAGCGTAGGGCGCAAACCTTTATTGTATATTGGCGTGACTCTGATGGGTTTATCATTAGGGACAACGGCATTTGCCTTTCATTTAAATGTGGTGTTGCTTAGTACAAAAATTATTTTGCTTGGCAGTATTTTAACGTATGTACTTGCATTCGCGATTAGTTTAGGACCCATTCCTTGGCTGATGATTTCGGAAGTTTTTCCAACGCATGTGCGTGGATTTGGTGCGAGCATTGCTACATTTTTTAATTGGGCAGCCAATGCCTTAGTCGCCATGTCATTTTTAACTTGTATTGATTTTTTTGGAAAATCCAACACTTTTTTAATTTATTTGATATCCTGTGTTCTCTCAATTATTTTTATTTTTTATTGCGTGCCTGAAACCAAGCAATGCAGCCTAGAAACAGTTGAGGCTAATTTAATGGAAGGTAAAAAATTAAAAGAATTGGGATCAATGCCAAGCTGAGGTTTACATGTTTTTTGACAACGTTGAAAAAATACAATTTGAAAATAGACAATCACAAAACCCATTGAGTTACCGCTATTACGATGCGGATAAAAAAATATGGGGTAAAACCATGTCGCAACATTTGCGCATCGCAATTTGTTTCTGGCACACATTTTGCTGGCAAGGCCAAGATATTTTTGGCGAAGGCACCTTTAATCGTGATTGGTTACGTGCTGAAAACCCTTTAAAACGCGCCGAAAATCGTGCGCTTGCTGCCTTTGAATTTTTTCAAAAACTGGGTGTCCCATTTTATACTTTTCATGATCGCGATGTATCACCCGAAGGCGATAACCTAAAGGAAACCCAATATAATCTACTGCACATGCAGGATTTTCTGGCGCAGCAAATGGATAAAACGGGTGTGAAATTATTGTGGGGAACCGCCAATTTATTTTCACATCCACGATACGCAGCAGGAGCTGCAACCAATCCTAATCCGGCGGTATTTGCTTTTGCTGCATCGCAAGTAAAATACGCAATGGATATGACAAAAAGTCTAAATGGTGAGAATTATGTATTGTGGGGTGGTCGAGAAGGATATGATACTTTATTAAATACCGATTTGAAAAAAGAATTAGATCAGTATGCGCGTTTTTTACATTTGGTTGCCGAATACAAACATAAAATTGGTTTTAAGGGTGCATTATTAATTGAACCCAAACCCTGCGAACCCACTAAACATCAATATGATTTTGATACAGCAACGGTTTATGCATTCTTATCAAAATACGGTTTAGAAAAAGAATTCAAAGTGAATATTGAAGGTAATCATGCCACGCTAGCAGGACATAGTTTTGAGCACGAAGTTGCAACTGCGTTTGCTTATGATTTATTTGGTAGTATTGATGCAAATCAAGGCGATCCACAATTGGGCTGGGATACAGATCAATTTCCGACTGATCACCGCACAAATACCGCTGTTTTGTATCAAATATTATCGCATGGTGGATTTACGACCGGTGGATTTAATTTTGACACCAAGCTCAGACGTCAAAGTTTAGATTTGGATGATTTATTTTACGGCACCATTTCAGGTATTGATGCTTTAGCAAAAAGTTTAGAAGCCGCTGCAAAATTAATCACAGATAAAAAAATCGATGCGATGAAGCAGGCACGCTATCATGATTGGGAAAGCGAGTTAGGAAAAATGATTTTAAGTCAAAAAACAGATTTAGCGATCTTGGAAAAATATGTCAATGAAAAGTCACTGGCACCCAAACCAGTTTCTGGCAAACAAGAGTTATTAGAGATTTTAATGGATGCATAGGGCGTTATTGCATAAAACATTTTCCGTAACAAGTTTACGCTGCATGTTCTCTTGTGTCGTGGAATTCAATGTCTTTCCAGCGCTCCATTGTTAGCTCCAAGTTGACTCTCGATGGCGTTAAATAGGTCAATAATCCAGCATTATCGAGCGCCAAATAACGGCCGCATTCTTGCTTAAATGCCTCTAATTTATTTTTATCTTTACATGAAATCCATCGAGCAGTAACGGTATCAGCATTTTCATATTTGCATTGCACGTTATATTCATCTTGTAAACGATAGGCCACAACGTCAAATTGCAATACGCCTACGGCACCTAAAATAATGTCATTGTTATGAATAGGGCGAAATACCTGGGTTGCACCTTCTTCCGACAATTGTATCAGTCCTTTCAGCAAAGCTTTTTGTTTGAGTGGATCAGCTAATCTGACCAGACGAAATAACTCAGGTGCAAAATTCGGAATACCCAAGAATTGCAAAGACTCACCTTGTGTAAAAGTATCACCAATTTGAATCGTGCCATGATTATGCAAACCAATAATATCGCCAGCAACAGCCAACTCAGCATGTTCACGATTGCCTGCCATAAAAGTGAGCGCTTGATTAATTTGCACCGTTTTATTGAGCCGCATCTGAAATAGTTTAATACCAGGTTGATATTCTCCAGAAACAATGCGCAAAAAAGCAATACGATCACGATGCGCAGGATCCATATTTGCTTGGATTTTAAAAACAAACCCTGAAAATTTGGCTTCAGCAGCATCAACAATACGTGAATTTGAAATGCGAGGTTGTGGAGCAGGCGCATAACGCACAAAATCATCTAACATTTCGCGCACACCAAATGCATTCATTGCAGAGCCAAAAAAAACAGGCGCCAGTTTACCTTTTAAATAATCCTCTAAATCAAATTCATGACTGGCACCTTTAACCAGTTCAATTTCATCGCGAAAATATTTTGCATCTTGTTCACCAACAAGCAATTCAAATTCAGGGTTATCTAATCCATCAATTATTTTAATGGATTCAATATCCCCTTTTTTAGATTGCTCATAAACAATGATTTTGTCGTTACGTAGATGGTAAATACCCTTAAATAATTTTCCTGAACCGATTGGCCATGTCACCGGTGCACAACGAATCTTTAAAATGCGTTCAATCTCATCAAGCAGCTCCATAGGATCACGCGACTCGCGATCCAATTTATTAATGAATGCCATAATGGGTGTGTTTTGTCTGCGACAGACTTCCATCAGTTTAATCGTACGTGGTTCAACGCCTTTGGCCGCATCAATTAACATTAATGCAGAATCTACGGCAGTTAATGTGCGATAGGTATCTTCTGTGAAATCAGCATGACCAGGTGTATCAAGTAGATTGACTGTGTAGTCCTGATAAATAAATTGCATCACAGAAGTGGTAACAGAAATGCCACGCTGTTTTTCTAATTCCATCCAATCTGACGTTGCATGGCGCGCTGACTTTTTGCCTTTGATAGTGCCTGCCATTTGAATCGCACCACCGAACAATAATAACTGTTCGGTCATGGTGGTTTTTCCTGCGTCAGGATGAGAGACAATGGCAAAAGTGCGCCGTTTTTGAAATGTGTGTGTTGACATCATGTTTAATTAAAAATAAATCCCGGTAAATTTTTTCTCATGCTAGTGCGAATAGCATACCATTGCTTGTTAGCTGTGTTTTGTAATTTTTTCGCTTTTTTCCCTTTTAAAAAAGCAGCTTTGTGTGCAGCTAATCTTGTGAAATGCACGGCAATCACATCGACAGCGGGATTGTTTTTATAGGCATTCGCAACATCTTTCACATTTTGCAAGGTATCATCCACAAAAATAATAGCATTAATTTCTTTTGTTTCATTTGTTTTTGTTAACAACTGTTTAATCATATCGCCTTTATTTTGCCCAGAGACATATAAAACGCCGTGTAAATAAGCAATATGACGGGGCGCATCTTTTCCCCATTTTTTTGGAAAATAAAATCCAGGATAACTGATGTGGTTTTGTTTTGTTTTGACGGCACTTTTTTCAATGGCATTTAAAATACGATCGTGCGTAAATTGATTTTCAGTTGCGCCAGCCATGCGATAACCACGATCAGTGACGACAATTACATGTGCGCCACGCGCGCTCACTGTTTTTAATGTAGTGGGAATAGCAGGATCATCTAAAACCATTTTGCTCGAATTATATAGAAAATCAGCTATGTTCAACAACTCTGGAAATGTTTTCCATATGCGTTCTTTGCTGCTTTTGGGTAAGCGAGACTGCCAAGCCCACCAAGAAGGACCACCTAAATATTGACAATTCGATGGAGTAGGGCATGGCATCATTGTGAGCGTATCATCATCGTCGACTGCCAGTAATAAATGATGTGGATCTTTGTTTTTTTCAATTAGCGCAGTGATTTGAGTGAAACTGTTTACTGAAATGATGGTTGACTCAGCGTATACACCAGTAGTAACAAAAATAGCTGTTAAAAAACCGCATAAAATACGAATCAATTTAGACATGTCGGAAGCCTCTTTTTTAGAAGAATATCACAAATTGGATATTGCTTTAAATCTCTTTTTGTTTAGAATAAATCTCTATCTTTTTTCACGGAGAAAACCATGCTGTCGCAAACAAAATATTATCCCACCATTGCCATTAATCGCACTGTTGTACAAAACTTACTGATTGTACTTTTTTCTAGTATTGTATTGGCCTTGATTTCACAAGTAGCACTGCATTTATGGTGGCCAGTACCCATTACATTGCAAAGTGCCATGGTGGTTTTGCTGGGTTTAACAACGGGCTCAAAACGCGCTGCAGCGGCAGTAGCACTCTATCTATTAGAAGGCGCGATCGGTTTGCCTGTTTTTGCTGGTGGATTAAGTGGGCTTGCGTGCTTAATTGGGCCAAGCGGCGGTTTTTTATGGGGGTTTTTACCGGCTGCTTTTTTAGCGGGTTTTTTAATGGAAAAGGGTGCTGCAAATCAATTGGTTTCTATTTTTGCCACCGCATTACTTGCAAGCAGCCTTATTTTCTTTTTCGGCGCATTACACTTACATGCTTTTTTTAATTGGCATCACGTTTATCTTTATGGTGTCCAACCTTTTTTAATTATCGAACCTGTTAAGTTACTGCTTGCTGCTGTTGCGGCACAGTTTTGTTGGAAAAAAATCTCATGACAGTCACCATTGATTCTCTTATCCCATCGTTTTCCGGCCAGACCAAGGATGGTCAATTTAATTTTAATGCTTTGCGCGGAAAAAATGTGGTTATTTATTTTTACCCCAAAGACAGCACGCCAGGTTGCACCATAGAGTCCAAAGCATTTCGGGATCATTACAATACATTTCAATCATTCAACACGGAAATTATTGGTGTTTCGCGAGACAGCATTCAATCACATTGCAAATTCATTGATCATCATGCCTTGAATTTTGTGCTAATCAGTGATGAAGATGAATCCATTTGCCAATTATTTGATGTGCTCAAAGAAAAAAGCATGTTCGGAAAAAAATATAAAGGCATTGTGCGCAGTACATTTTTAATTGATCAAAACGGAATTTTAAAACAAGCATGGCGTAATGTATCTGTAGTAGGGCATGTAAAAGCAGTATTAACGGCTGTGAAGGCATTATGAAAAGATACATTATCTATTTTTTATTTTTCAGCCTGATAAGTGCTTCATTTTCAACACTGGCTAACCACGAAGATCTTTCGGATAAACCCCTTGTTTCAACATACAAACCCATTTATATTTTGCCATTTTATTATACGGAAACACCCAGCCCAATTTATATTGGGACAACTCCAGATAATCAAAAAATTCAGAATACCGAATTTAAATTTCAATTGAGTTTTAGAGCGCCGATTGCAAAAGCCTTATTTAGGAAAAAAAATACCATTTATCTTGCTTATACCCAAGATTCTTTTTGGCAAGCTTACAATAACTCTCCTTTTTTCCGAGAAAATGATTATGAGCCACAAATTTTTATGGAGAATAAAATAAAGTGGCACTTACTTCCTAAATTTCCCATAACACGGTTAGACTTTGGCGCCATTCATCAATCCAATGGGCGCGGTGGAATTTTCGAACGCAGTTGGAATCGTTTATATGGAGAAGTACTTTTTAAACGCGGTCATTTTTCAGTAGCAGTAAAAGGGTGGTATATTTTTCATGATCCTGCATATGAAATGCATAATCCAGATATTCAACACTACATGGGCTATGGTAATTTATTACTCAGTTATTATTACAAGCAACAAATCATTTCTCTTGAAAGCTATAATAATGCAGAAAGCGGGTTCAAAAGAGGTAGCTTCATAGTAAATTATTCATTTCCATTAGTGCATAAAATTAAAGGCTTTTTGCAATTTTTTAGCGGTTACGGACAAAGTTTAATTGAATACAATCATCGCACAAATGCTTTTGGTATTGGGATTGCAATTTAATCCACCGTATTGATTTCAAGAAAATATTTTTTTGTTATTTGATTGTCATAATTTTCGTGATTACCACACCATACAAACAAGAGATTGGGTGGAATTGGTGTAGCACCACTGTTTGCTGCATCATACGCTTACGTACACTTTATTTTCCCTGTTTTTCTTTTCACTAAAAAAAGCCTTAAGAAAAAATTATTTTTTGAAAAAATCAAAGAGTCACTTTACATGAAGCGCAAACATTGTGCATGATCCATAAAAATAAATTGCGTGGATAATAAATTATGCGTTATCAAACAAGAAAATCAGCACCACAAGTAAGGCATCCCGAGGAACGCTTATTGGCAATCTTAGCGAAATTCAGTCAATCAGAATTAAGTGGAGATCATGTTGGTTTCCTCGTAAAAGAACTGCTTTCCTTTGATCCAATAGCAGGGGCAGACTGTGGTATTGCTATTCCCGTTAATTTGATGTTGCATGAGGCATTGCGCTTTTATTTTTCAGAGCAGATTTCCTTATCTGCATTCCAGCTTTTTTTCGTAGCACTGCAAGCTATATTCTTTGTGCGTAACGAGCAGTTTTTGCTGGGACTATTGGTTATACATACTGCTTTATGGAGTGATCACGAAAATATAAAAAGCATTTGGGAAACAGTCATTCCAGGCTTGTTTAAAGCATCTAAAGATGAAATATGCGGAACAACGCATAGAGCACTGTATGCTGAAAATAGACTGTTTAATAGCGCAGGTTTTAATGGAGAGATTGCCCGTAAGTTACAATTGTTTAATGGGTTTGATGTAGACGAAAAAAGCGCTGAACAACGAAGTATTCGACTCGAAAAACTAAAGACTTTTTTTCAAAACCGTGATTATTCTAAGGTATCTTTGCATCAATTAGTTTACGCGCTAACAAAGGCAAGCGTTATGCCTTTAGAGCAAGGTCGAGCATTTGGCGTCTTTTTGAAAAGCTTAAAAGAAAATTACCCCCAGCAACCCACGAGGGTATTTTCCGTTCAACCCGTATTTCCAGGACCAGCCTTTTTCTTGCCTTCGATAGCAGCAGAGGGTGTTGCACTACAACAACCACCTCAACAGCCCATCTTTTTGTATCCTCAACAACAGCCAGTTGTCATCTTGCTACCGGTTAATGGCCCACAGTTTTTTTTACCGCAGCAACCACCAATACAACAGCAGCCATCAACTATTGTATTTGTACCAAAACCCACACAGTAAATCGGCACAATCCAGCTGAAGTGCGATAAAAGTTAAAATAAAATAAACTTTTGTCGCGGGCAAGGAAGTGGGCACATGGATAAGAAGAAATCTGTGTTCAAAATACTGCAGCACGCAGGTTATTTCCGAGTACTCTCATTATCTGAACCAGTCTAGTTAAGCGTTCACAATGTTCACAGCGTGGTAACATGACCACTTTTAGGGTACTTATGCTCCATATCGCAAATCAATGTATGAGCACACATACCCAAGCGACCTTGTAAAGCTGCTTTAGGTAATTTAGTTTTACCTACTACTAGCTGATCATCACCTACTAAAACAGCCTTAACAGCCTTAACAGCTTCTAGTTTTTGAGCAGCAGAAAATCCGAGAAAAAAGCGGAGGCCAGTAGTTTTTTTGCTACTGACACTATCTGCTCTATATCCATACTCTAATTGCAGCGCTTTAAGCCACTGCTCAAAAATCCCTTTTTGTTCTTGACTCAGTGGAAATGAAGTGGTTTTCTCTGGTTGTTTTACACGACGATATATCTCCTCAAGCAGACTTGGTTTCTTCTGCGCTACTTTTGCGGATATTTCCTTATCTAAATCAGAATCCTTAATAAAAAAACAATCTTCAAGTAATGTACCCACCAAACTTCCATCAAGATGCCTATTTTCAAACACGACATCTACAAAAGTCAGCAACTTTCCAGGGTTATCATCTTTATAATGCTGATTCATTTTCTTGCACACCGCTTTGGGATCGCCATAAAGAAGCGCTTGACATAAATCCTCTTGTGTTTTAATCAGCTTTGGTAAGCGCTCTATCATATTCATCTCAGTTTCCTTAAATGCAGACGGCATGTCGGAAAGAACACGCTTATAATCCTTTGCTGTTTGAATCAACCTTGGCAAGCAATCTTTCATCCCTTCGTATATAGCCCGGCGCTTTTCCTTACAAGGAGCAGCCTCCAGCATCTTGCTAAAATCCCCTACCATTGACATCAGCTTTGGCAGGTAATCTTGCATCGCCTCGCACAGAGCTTTGCACTGGTCAGAACTGAGGATGGAAAGTACGCTGTTCAAATCATCTACTGTTCGAATCAACTCTGGCAAGCAATCTTGTATCACCTCGCACACAAATTTGCACGCGTCAGGAATGAGGATGAGAAGCAAGTTGCTCAAGTTGCTCAAGTTGCTCAAGTTGCTCAAGTTGCTCAAACCATTTACTGTTAGAATCAACTCTGGCAAGCGATCTTTCATCGCCTCGCACACAAATTTGCACTGGTCAGGAGTGAGTCTGCGAAGTACGCTGATCAAATCATCTACTGTTCGAATCAACTCTGGCAAGCGATCTTTCATCGCCTCGCACACAGCTTTGCGCTGGTCAGGACTGAAGATGGAAAGTACGCTGTTCAAATCTCCTACTGTTGGAATCAACTCTGGCAAGCGATCTTGCATCGCCTCGCGCACAGCTTTGCACCGGTCAGGAGTGAGGCTGCTAAGTACACTGCTCAACTCCCATGATGTTGGAATCAGCTTTGGCAAGCGATCTTTCATCGCCTCGCACACAAATTTGCACTGGCCAGGAGTGAGGCTGCTAAGTACGCTGTTCAAATCCCTTGTTGCTTGAATCTGGTTGAATAACCAATTTTGCATCACCTCGTAGTGGTTAGGGCTAAGTCCGCTAAGTCCGCTTGGAATCAGCTCTGGCAAGCGATCTTTCATCGCCTCGCACACAGCTTTGCACTGGTCAGGAGTGATGAGGCTGCTAAGTACACTGCTCAACTCCCATAGTGTTGGAATCAG
>PFPT01000056.1:33074-33328 GCA_002793195.1 Gammaproteobacteria bacterium CG_4_10_14_0_2_um_filter_38_22 | reverse complement strand
TGAATGTAGCAAAAGCAATTTTGATCAGTGCTGTAATCTTAGGAATTTGATCAGGTGATTTTTCAGCAGCCAAGCTGAGTGCGTTCATCAACCAATAAAGTGCACTTGTACCAGCAAATTCACCTTCAGTTATTTTTGCCGTTAACGCAGCTGCTAAGTCGGCTGGAGTGAGTGTAGCAAAAGCAGTTTCGATCAGTGCTGTAATTTCAGGAATTTGATCAGGTGATTTTTGAGCAGCCCAGTTGAGTGCGTTT
>PFPT01000056.1:0-33064 GCA_002793195.1 Gammaproteobacteria bacterium CG_4_10_14_0_2_um_filter_38_22 | reverse complement strand
CGCAGCTGCTAAGTCGATTGGAGTGAATGTAGCAAAAGCAATTTTGATCAGTGCTGTAATCTTAGGAATTTGATCAGGTGATTTTTCAGCAGCCCAATTGAGTGTGTTTATCAATCGATAAAGTGCATTTGCGCCAGCAAATTCACCTTCAGTTATTTGTGCCGTTAACGCAGCTGCTAAGTCGGCTGGAGTGAGTTTAGCAAAAGCAGTTTCGATGAGTGCTGTAATCTCAGGAGTTTGATCAGGTGATTTTTGAGCAGCCAAGTTAAGGACGTCAATCAAGTAATAAAGTGCATTTATGCCAGCAAGTTTGGTTGTTGTTCTTTGTGCCGTTAACGCAGCTGCTAAGTCGGCTGGAGTGAGTGTAGCAAAAGCAGTTTCGATGAGTGCTGTAATCTCAGGAATTTGATCAGGTGATTTTTGAACAGCCAAGCTGAGTGCGTTCATCAACCAATAAAGCGCATTTATGCCAGCAAGTTTGGTTGTTGTTCTTTGTGCTGTTAACGCAGCTGCTAAGTTGGCTGGAGTGAGTTTAGCAAAAGCAATTTTGATCAGTGCTATAATCTCAGGAATTTGATCAGGTGATTTTTGAACAGCCCAATTGAGTGCGTTCATCAATCGATAAAGTGCATTTGTGCCAGCAAGTTCACCTGTCATTGCTTGTGCTGTTAACGCAGCTGCTAAGTCGGTTGGAGTGAGTGTAGCAAAAGCAGTTTTGATCAGTGCTGTAATCTCAGGAATTTGATCAGGTGATTTTTGAACAGCCCAACTAAGTGCGTTCATCAACCAACAAAGTGCATTTATGCCGGCAAGTTCGGTTGTCGTTTTTTGTGCTGTTAACGCAGCTGCTAAGTCGGCTGGAGTGAGTTTAGCAAAAGCAGTTTTGATTCGTGCTGCAATCTCAGGAATTTGATCAGGTGATTTTTCAGCAGCCAAGCTGAGTGCGTTCATCAACCAATAAAGTGCACTTGTACCAGCAAGTTCACCTTCAGTTATTTTTGCCGTTAACGCAGCTGCTAAGTCGGCTGGAGTGAGTGTAGCAAAAGCAGTTTTGATCAGTGCTGCAATCTTAGGAATTTGATCAGGTGTTTTTTCAGCAGCCCAATTGAGTGCGTTCATCAATCGATAAAGTGCATCTGTGCCAGCAAGTTCACCTGTCATTGCTTGTGCTGTTAACGCAGCTGCTAAGTCGGTTGGAGTGAGTGTAGCAAAAGCAGTTTCGATCAGTGCTGTAATCTCAGGAATTTGATCAGGTGAATATTTAACGGCCAAGTTAAGGGCGCCAATCAACGGGTGAAGCGTCTTTTGCACTTTTTCTTTTTCTTCGTTTGTTAGGTTGGAAAGATTGAGCTGTTTAATAAGATTTTCAATGCGTTGAATTATTTTATTGATGTCATCAATTGGCTTATTATTGAGAAGCGCAGCATATAGTTCGTCTGTCAGTTCGAGCAAATTTTTTTGTTCTTCATTACTACGCATTTCAACACCTCGTTGCTGTCACACGTCCCAGTGTCTGGATTGGTATAAGTTGTAACATTAAATATTATTTTTGTAACAGCCTATTCAAAAATAGGCTGTTATTCAAAGATAACTCATTTATATGTTTTGTTTTTCGCATAGTGTTACTGGATCTTTTCCTTCAATTCCCAGCATATCGCGATATAAAATCGCAATGACGTTAAATGTGTAAGGCATGGTCCAAATCAATCCGACTAAAAGTAATGCAGTA
This sequence comes from Gammaproteobacteria bacterium CG_4_10_14_0_2_um_filter_38_22, assembly GCA_002793195.1. Lineage (GTDB taxonomy): Bacteria > Pseudomonadota > Gammaproteobacteria > Coxiellales > Coxiellaceae > 2-02-FULL-42-43. The sequence goes on along the minus strand of PFPT01000056.1, from coordinate 31,335 downwards.
CTCACAAACAGTAAGGCAAACAACCAAACCAAGGTGCCAAAAACACAAAACCATCTTTTACTGATTGCGGCGCGTGAAGTTTGCATTGCGCACCAAGGATTCATTTTGCGATCAATAATAAGTTGGCTTGAAAAAAGATAACAAACCGATAAATATATGGCTAACAATACCAATAATGCGCCGACCACGTCACTGAGAATTAATAGTGGCATGGAGAGATGATAAATAAAGTGTCCTATGCAAATTAAAAATGCACCCAATCCCATTGGAACGCCGACCATAATTGAAATAAAGAATATCAAAAATGCAAATCGCCAAATATAGCGCCATTGAAAAAATTTAAAAACGTATAATGCACTTACGTTTTTGTCTGCTGCGCGACGCAATGGAATGAGTTGAAATCCGATGCGCATGGGTAAAAATACAAACATTTCAAGCAGAGCTTGAAGCAGATGATACCCCATTAGCGTGATGACCAATCCCATTGGAACAACAAAGTGCGGATTGAGAAAAAATTCATGATTCTGTTTCCATAACGTTAAAAATTCAGGCATGACCAGAGCAGCGGCTACCATAAATAAACACCATGATATGGCGATTCCGCCCACCGTTACTAACAGCGCTAAAAACGCGCCACCCCAAAAAGCAGATTTTATACCCTTTACACGATGCCAAGCTTCTTTCAGTGCATGACAATGCGAGTGCTCAGTGCTACCGTTCATAACAGTCTCCTTATAGTCCAAATGTATGTGTTTGGAATGACGTAATTATAGTACAAAAGCGCCATTTTTTATCTGCTTGATTTATATGAAAAACAGGGTTTTTAAATATAAAAAAGACTTGTATTTCCTGTTTTTTGCGATTAGTATGTCGGCTTAGTTTTATTGCGGGGTGGAGCAGTCTGGCAGCTCGTCGGGCTCATAACCCGAAGGTCGTAGGTTCAAATCCTACCCCCGCTACCATTTTTGTGTGAGAAAAAGGGGCCTTGTGCCCCTTTTTTAATGGGGTGATTATGCAAGAGAATCGCATACAAGCATTGATTGAACCGGTGATTCAACGTTTGGGTTTTGAATTGTGGGCCTGTCAGTTGCATCAGCAAGGACAATATTCTTTATTGCGCATTTATATTGATAGCGCAGATGGAGCTGGCGTGACACTGGATGATTGCACGACGGTGAGCCATGAAGTGAGTGCCATTCTTGATGTAGAAGACGTGATTAAAAGTCATTACAATTTGGAAGTTTCCTCGCCCGGAATGGATCGTATTTTATTAACTTTATCGCATTTTGAACGATATTTGGATAGTGATGTAAAAGTGAAATTGCGTGTTGCGCACTTGGGGAAAAAACAATTTGTCGGACGTATTATAAAAGTGGCAGATGATAAAGTTTTTTTTGGTGTTGAGCAAAACACAATAGGTGTTACGTTAGGTGAAATTCAGAAAGCAAATTTAATCGTAAGGTGATTTCAATGAACAAAGACATATTATTAATTGCACAATCCATTGCAAATGAACGTGGTGTTGAAGAAGAAGTAATTTTTGAAGCGATTGAATCTGCCTTGGCATCAACAGCAGCAAAACGTTATCCGGGTGAAGTATTAATGCGTGTTGCAATTGATCGTAAAACAGGTGATTACGATACATTTCGTCGTTGGATTGTGGTTGCTGATGAAGAAGTGGCGTTGCAAGAATTTCCAGAACAAGTGATTGAATTATCAAAAGCACAAGCGATTGATGATGGTTTGTCGGCGGGTGATTTTGTTGAAGAGCCTGTTGAAAATCCAGAGTTTGGTCGTATTGGTGCGCAACAAGCAAAGCAAGTACTGGTACAAAAAGTACGTGAAGCAGAACGTGATAAGATTATTTCTCAGCATGAATCCAAAATTGGTGCGTTGATGGTGGGTACGGTTAAACGTGTTACGCGAGACCATTTGATTTTAGATATGGGCGATAATGCAGAAGGTTTATTGTTGCGCGAAGATATGATTCCGCGCGAAGCATTTCGTGTGAGTGATCGTGTGCGTGTTTATTTAAAAGAAGTGCGTCGTGAGAAACGTGGACCACAATTGGCATTAAGTCGAATTACCCCTGAATTTTTAGTGGAGTTATTTAAAATTGAAGTGCCAGAAATTGGTGAAGAAGTGATTACGATTATGGGTGCAGCACGTGATCCTGGTTCGCGCGCAAAAATCGCTGTGAAAACGAATGACGGACGTATTGATCCAATTGGCGCTTGTGTGGGTATGCGTGGTGCACGTGTGCAAGCGGTGTCGAATGAGTTAAGTGGTGAACGCATTGATATTGTTTTGTGGGATGACAATCCAGCACAGCTTGTTATTAATGCAATGGCGCCAGCAGAAGTTTCTTCTATTGTAGTTGATGAAGATACGCGTACGATGGATATTGTCGTCACCGAAGAACAATTGTCACAAGCCATTGGTCGTTCAGGTCAAAATGTGCGTTTAGCCAGCGAATTGACAGGTTGGACGTTGAACATCATGACAGAAAAAGATGCGGTTGCAAAAGAAGCGACTGAATCCAGCAAAACAAAAAGTGTCTTTATTGAGAAATTAGAAGTTGATGAATCTGTCGCAGATATTTTAGTGGCAGAAGGATTTACTTCTTTGGAAGAAATCGCGTATGTTTCAATCGATGAATTAAAATCGATTGATGGTTTTGATGCCGCGATTGCCGAAGAATTACAGCGTCGCGCTAGTGATGTATTATTAACGCAAGAGTTGTTGGGGGGCAGTGCTTCATCTCAGCAATCACCAGCAGAAGATTTATTGTCTGTCGAAGGCGTTACACCAGAATTGGCAACGGAATTAGCGGGTCATGGTGTGGTTACAAGAGATGATTTAGCAGAATTATCAGTTGATGAATTGCATGACTTGTTAAATATGGATGCGGCAACAGCCGGCAAGTTAATTATGAGTGCGCGAGCACATTGGTTTGAATAGTCAGTATGTGTAGAGGTGATCTGACGTTGGAATGGTAGACGTCAGACAGCAGATAACGGAAATGAAATATGGCAAACGTCACGATTAAAAAATTAGCGGAGTTAGTGCGCTCTACTCCAGAGCATTTGAAAGAACAGCTAAAAGAAGCGGGTGTTATCGTGACAAGCGATGATCAAGCTATTTCTGATGCCGAAAAACGAAAATTATTGTTGTATTTGAAAAATCGTAATACCGCTGAAAAAAACCCGGTTGCAACAGCGACTTCAGCACGTCCAACCATCAAATTACAGTCTGCTCAAAACAGAAAAACCAATTTGAGTAGTGTTGTTATGCAAGGCAAGAAAAATGTTGCGGTCGCTGTACGTACAAAACGTTCTGTGAATAAAGCGCCCAGTATCATTACAGAAGTATCTGTGCCAACAGTAGAGAAGAAGGTTAAAGCTAAAGCAGCAGAAGCAACTCAAAAAGAAACAGAAATTAATGTAGAAAAAAAACACACTGAGACAAGTGTTGAAAAGAAAACAGCAACATCAGATTCTTCAACAACGTCTGCTGCTACTGCTCCTCAAAAAGAAAAAACAGAAAAAGAGGCGTTAGGTAAAAAAGTAAAACGCGGTAGAGAAGAGGGCGCGTTTTCTGAAGAAGACAGTGAAAAAGAGGCAAGCAGGAAAAAATCGATAAAGCAACGTGAAGAGCGTCCGCGCCGTTACAATCCGTTGATGATAGCCACTTCTCCAGATGATGAAGAAGATGATGGGTTTCAATCATTTCGTCGTCGTAGAAAATTTAAGGTAAAAGCAGAGAAAAAAAGTATTGAGCATGGTTTTGAAAAGCCAGTGACGCCTGTTACGCATGATGTGAGTATTCCGCAAACGATTACCGTTGGTGAGTTAGCGCAAAAAATGTCAGTTAAAGCAGCTGAAGTTATTAAAGCCATGATGAAAATGGGCGCCTTGGTGACAATTAATCAAATCATTGACCAAGATACAGCGGTATTGGTTGTTGAGGAAATGGGTCATCGTGCAACTTTAATGAAAGAAAATGCGATTGAAGAAGGCATTTTAGATTATACCGAAACAACAGATCGTGAAATGGTTCCACGCCCACCTGTTGTGACTATCATGGGTCACGTGGATCATGGTAAGACATCGTTGTTAGATTATATTCGTCGTACAAAAATAACAGCGGGCGAAGCTGGTGGTATCACACAACATATCGGCGCATATCATGTTGATACTGACCGCGGCACGATTACATTTTTAGATACACCTGGTCATGAAGCATTTACAGCAATGCGAGCGCGTGGTGCGCAGTGCACGGATATTGTTGTGTTGGTTGTTGCTGCTGATGATGGTGTGAAACCACAAACAATTGAAGCAATTCAACATGCGCGTGCAGCAAATGTGCCTGTTGTTGTTGCTATTAATAAAATGGATAAACATGATAAAGATTTAGATCGTGTGAAAACAGAATTGTCACAACACAATATTATTTCAGAAGAATGGGGTGGTGATACCATGTTCCATTATATTTCTGCAAAAACAGGTGATGGTGTTGATAAATTGCTTGAAGGGATTTTGTTACAAGCAGAAGTATTAGAATTGAAAGCACCCAACACAGGTATGGCACATGGTGTTGTTTTGGAATCACGTTTAGATAAAGGTCGTGGGCCTGTTGCCAGTATTTTGGTAACTAGCGGTGTTCTAAAAAAAGGTGATATTTTATTAGCAGGCTGTGAATTTGGACGTATTCGGGCAATGATTGGTGACAATGGTGCGCCAACGGAATCAGCAGGCCCTTCTATTCCAGTTGAAGTGTTGGGATTGTCGGCAACACCATCTGCTGGTGATGAAGCTATTGTGGTGCCTACTGAGCGTAAAGCACGTGAAATTGCTAATTTCCGTCATGGAAAATACCGAGATGTGCGTTTAAGCAAACAACATGCGATGCGATTAGAAAATTTATTTTCTAATCTGGGTTCAGAGCAAGCCGTGCTTCATGTGGTGTTAAAAGCAGATGTGCAAGGTTCGTTGGAAGCTATTACGGATTCATTAAATAAATTATCTACTGCTGAAGTAAAAGTCAGCGTTGTTTCTGCAGCGGTAGGCGGTATCACCGAATCCGATATTAACTTAGCCATGGCTTCAAACGCGGTTGTATTGGGGTTTAATGTTCGAGCCGATGTCGGCGCACGTGCTTTAGTAGAAAAAGAATCTGTTGATTTGCGTTATTACAGCATTATTTACGATTTAATGGATGAAATTAGATCGGCGATGACGGGTTTGTTAAAACCAAAGTTCGATGAAAAAATTGTGGGATTGGCGCAAGTACGTGAAGTATTTCGCTCATCAAAATTTGGATCGATTGCTGGTTGTATGGTGATTGAAGGCATTGTACGCCGTAGCTTGCCGATTCGAGTTTTGCGTAATCATGTTGTGATTTATGAAGGTGAATTGGAATCACTGCGTCGATTCAAAGATGATGCCAGTGAAGTGCGTAATGGAATGGAATGTGGTATCGGTGTGAAAAATTATAATGATGTCAAAACCGGTGATCAAATTGAATGTTATGAAAGGATTCAAGTGGAACGGAAGTTATGAGATACACGTGTCTATAGTTGAGGTGTGAAGCATTGTTAGAAAAATCAAAACGAACAACCCGCATGGCTGATTTAATTCAGACGATTGTGGCACGTTTATTGCAAAGAGAAATATCAGATCCTCGTTTGCAAGGCATCTCCATTACAGGCGTGGATTTATCGCCTGATTTAAAAAATGCCATTGTATTTTTTTCCTTGCTTGAGCCAAGTAATGAGAGCATTAAAATTGCTGAGCGTGCTTTTGGAAAAGCATCTGGATTTTTTCGTGTGCAACTCTCTCGTTCAACTGAATTGCGCCATACACCCAAGTTAATTTTTAAATACGATGCTTCGATTATGATTGGTACGCGCGTATCGCAATTACTAAAAAATGTGTCTCCAGAGTAAATGTGTGTGAATGGTATTTTTTTGTTAGACAAACCCAGCGGTGTTTCTTCTAATCTTGCATTGCAAAAAGTAAAACGTTTATTGCAGATTAAAAAAGCGGGGCATGCTGGCACGCTTGATCCATTGGCAACAGGTATGCTGCCTATTGCCTTCAATGAAGCCACCAAATTTTTAAGCTATTTATTAGATGCCGATAAAACGTATTCAGTGACTATGCAATTGGGTGTGCGTACGACAACGAGTGATTCAGAAGGTGAGGTGATTGCTAAACGCAACGTGCCTGATTTTTCTATTTCTCAAATGAATGCGGTGTTTGATTTATTTCGAGGCGAAACTCAGCAAATTCCATCGATGTTTTCTGCATTAAAATATAAAGGTGTTCCATTATATGAGTATGCGCGCAAAGGGATCACAGTTGATCGAGCGAGCCGTGCCATTCGGATTGATGACATCACCATTTTATCTATGGAAAATCATAACGTGCACTTTACCGTTCGTTGTAGCAAAGGAACTTATATTCGTACTTTAGTCGATGATGTTGGTGAGCAATTAGGATGTGGCGCACATGTGACGCGTTTGCGACGGTTATCAGTGAGTGTTTTTTCAGAAATGCAGATGATGAGTTTAGAAAAATTAGGCTTGTTGTTGTCTGATGCGCATTTTTCTTTAGATGCTGTTTTATTACCAATGGATACTGTGTTATCTCATTTTCCTACGATAGGCTTTTCAGAAATAGCTTCAATGCACTTAAAACAAGGAAAAACAGTGGCGCATACTGATGCAACCGATTTGGGGTTGGTGCGATTATTGGATCAGCAAAAACAATTTTTCGGCATGGGTGAAGTAATTTCACCAGGAAAAATCGCACCTAAAAGATTAGTGGCGGTATAAAATCAAGGTTCATCCGTTGTCGTTGAAGTTAAAAAATATTTGATCATACCTGCTGCTGTTAATCCTTCTGTTAAAATAAATAAAGGCCCGATTAATATTTGTGACAAACTGATCAAAAAAGCGGGCTTTTGTTTTTCAAAAAAATGACCGGTGAATTGTAAAACCCATCCCCCGACAAATAAAATTAAAAAAATAGAAGCGCTTGTGATTGTTGGTGTGGGTCTGGCAATCCAGGCTGCAATGAATGTGAAAGGGATTAGAATGACAGCAGTACATAATGCCAAGCGGGCATTGAGTAAAAAATAATAAACTAAAATAGCAGCCAATCCTATCCATGCAAATGTAATTTGAAATTGTGTGGCAACATCAATGCTGATCCAGTTAAAAAGCATCAGCAATGAAAAAATAATCGCGGGAATGCCAATATAGTGCGTTATTAGGTTAGTCTGGTTCGTATGTTGTTGTTGATAAACAGAAAGTTGCTCATTGAGTGATTTCATGTTGCGCTCCTTATTTCTATCCTTTTGAATCTATTTTACGCTGTTTTTTTTCTGAAATCCTATTTATTGCACGTGGAAAAATAACTAGGTAATATCATTTGTGATTTTTATCTCGGGAGAAGGGTATGAAAAAGTGGTTATTGGTTGGTGCATTGACTGTAATGGCATTTGACATGTCAGGATGTACACCAGGAAATAATACACCCGGTGCGACAGCAGCAGGTGCATTAGCAGGTGGTTTGATTGGTAATCAAATTTTCAGTGGTAAGAATGCCTTTGCTGGCGTGCTAGCAGGCGCATTAATTGGCGGTATTGTGGGTAATCGCATTGGTAATTATATGGATGCACAAGACCGTGCCAATATGCAAAGTGCAATTATTAATACGCCAATGAATCAACAAGCATCTTGGACGAGTAATAAAGAAGGTCCAAACGGTCAGCCGGTCACTTATACGGTACGTCCTGTTAAAGCTTATACATCGCATCACCGTTATTGTCGTGAGTATCAAACTACAGTAACAGTGGGTGGCAAAGCGCAACAAGCTTATGGAAAAGCGTGTCGCCAACCAGATGGTTCATGGAAGATTGCTTCATAATTTCTATAATTATAAATAGAGACGTGATTCGTCGCGTCTCGCAATGGGTTTCTTATGCTACGTCCGCGTCGATTACGAAAAAATCCAGCTCTACGACATTTATTACAAGAAAATAGCGTTTCTGTTTCTGATTTAATTTTGCCATTGTTCATCAAGGCAGGAAATCAGATTCGTAATCCCATTGCATCTATGCCAGGACATTTTCAGTTGAGCGTGGATCAATTGTCTGCAGAAATAAAAACAATTCAGTTGTTAAAAATTTCAGCTGTAATTTTATTTGGCATCCCAGAAAAAAAAGATGCGCTGGGTTCTGCTGCGTGTGATGATGATGGCGTTATTCAGCAAGCTGTCCAATTAATTAAAAAAATAGCACCTGAATTATTGGTTATAACAGATTTGTGTTTTTGTGAATATACGGATCATGGGCATTGCGGTGTGCTGAAAAACAATGATGTGGATAATGATGCAACACTTGCACTACTTGCAAAACAAGCAGTTTCACAGGCAAAAGCGGGCGCTGATGTCATTGCGCCAAGCGGTATGATGGATGGTATGGTTAAAGCAATTCGTACTGCGTTGGATGAAAATCATTTTCAAGATATACCCATTTTAAGTTATAGCGTGAAATATGCTTCAGGTTTTTATGGTCCATTTCGTGATGCTGCTGAAGGTGCGCCACAATTTGGTGATCGTAAAACTTATCAAATGAATCCCGCGAATTCAGATGAAGCAATTAAAGAGGCGATGTTGGATGTGGCTGAAGGCGCAGATATGCTGATGGTTAAACCTGCGCAACCTTATTTAGATATTATTTACCGCATAAAAAAAGAATACGCTTATTTGCCGTTAGGGGCGTATCAAGTGAGCGGTGAATTTGCGATGATAAAGGCAGCTGCTGAAAAAAAATGGATTGATCATGATATGGTGATGATGGAAAGTTTGTTGGCGATTAAACGCGCTGGCGCTGATTTTATTATCACGTATTTTGCAAAAGAAGTAGCGCAGTTACAAAAAAAATAAAATAAAAGGGTGATTTTATGATATGGATCGTAACAACCAATTCAAACCTGTGCCGCATTTATGAGTTTGATCAGCATACTCAAAAGATAGCCTTGCTAAAAGAAATGAATCATCCAGAAAATAGAGAAAAAACGGGTGATAACCTGACATCAGATAAGCCAGGTCACTATAATACAATGAGTTCATTAGGGGGTGCTTATGCTCCTCATTCTGATCCAAAAGAAGTTGAAGTAGATCGCTTTTCTCGAGAAATTGCAGAAATATTAAATCACGGCAGAAATACGCAGGCTTATAAAAAATGGGTTCTGATTACACCAGATTACATGAACGGATTGATCTCAAAACACATGGATAAACACGTGAAGGAATTAATTTGGGCTGAAATCCACAAAGATGTGATGCATTTGCCAGAACACGAATTACAGCAGTTTATTCAAGAAAATATATAAATCGCCTTCTATTTTGTTTTTTTTGGACCACTTGACTCATTTTTAGTTTCTGCTGGATTCGTTTTTCGTTTTCCAAAAACAGGTGAGTCAGGCGCACCTTTTTTGATTTGTTCTGCTGTCGATTTGGGTGACACCGGCGAAGTTGGTTTGGAGACAGAAGATCTATGGCTCGATTTGGTTGTTGAGTGGTCGCCAGCTGTTTTTGGAGAAGCGGTGTCGCTTGTTTCCTGAATGCGCACACCCGAAAAATCTGTGCGTCCTAAGGTACGTAATTGTTCGCACATGCCTGTGCTTAATGTCATATCGCTTAAATCAATTTGCTTAACGATGACTTTTTTATCCTCGAGGGATAAATAAGAATTTTTCAAAACACCCCATATTTGATGCGCTGCTAATTTTGCTTGTTTAAAATTTATTTTTCCTTCTGGAGTGTATTCTTTAAAGTTAATTTTGCTACTTGTGAAATCCATTTTTTTAAAATCGCCTCTGCGAAAAGGCATTAATCGTTCTATGTCATCATGATTTAAACTTAACTTCCCAAGATCAACCCGTTGTAATACTGTTTCATAATGAGCCTGTATTTCTGGCGTCGCTAATTTTTTTTCTACAATCTCAAGAAGTTCACGTAAGTCTTTTTCTGTTTCAATTAATGGTGATGCGGGTTGTGCAGTGTCTGTTTTTCTAGCGCTTCTTCTACGAAAAGATTGTAATCGTTCTATATCATCATGATTTAAATTTAACTTTCCGAGATCAGCGCGTCGTAATATTTTTTCATAATGGGCTTGTATTTCTGGCGTTGCTAATTTTTTTTCTACAATCTCAAGGAGTTCACGTAAGTCTTCTTCTGTTTCAACTAATGATGATACGGGTTGTGGAGTGTCTGTTGGCTCGGCTGCAGAAGATATTATTTTCTTTGATGCAATTTCTCCGTCATAGTCACTTCTTTTTTCTGGATCCATTAAAATGGCATAGCCTTGACCTATAATTTTAAATAGGGTTTCAGCTGCTGCATCACCAGGATTTTTATCGGGGTGAAATTGTAATGCCAATTTTTTATAGGCTTTTTTGATTTCTGTATCCCCTGCCTTTTCTTCAACGCCTAGTACTTCATAGTAGGTTAGACGGTGCTCTTGTAAATCCAGTTTTAATTTTTCTGGATCTAGATCTATAGCGCTTAAGTCGATTGCCATGAAAAGAACCTCCCATTATTATCATTCTTTCAGACAGACCCTATCTCGTTGATACCCTCCTTGGCGTACTTTCAGCATTAAGTATAGTAGATATCATTTTTCTTGACGTTGAGTCCTTAATGACATGATTTTGTTGCTTATTGTGTTGTGAAGCGGAGAGGTTAAGAATGTAGGTTAAACCTATAGCGTGATTTAAATATTAACCCGTAAAATGGGATGATTTATGTATGACAGAACTGTAAAAAGAGATTTGTATGTGAGTATGATAAAGGACTATATTACTACTGGTACGGCAAAATCATTCGTGGCTGTCAATGCCTAAGTCTTAGGGGTTATCAAGTTCAATGATTGCGAAGGGATGCAACTATGCTTCAACCATTAAGACAGAGTAAATATAATAAACAAAAAGGCATGGCTGCATTAGCTCTTATGATGATGATCTTAGCGGTTATTACAATCATCACGATGTTTAGTTCGCGTATTATTATTACAGATAATAAAATTTATAAAAATCAGAAAAATAACCTAGATGCTTTTAATGCAGCCCAAGCAGGCATGGATTATGCATTGGGATATTTGAATGCATCAACTACCAATATAGCCGCCGTCACCACCGCATTATCTAACTGTGCTGCTACGACAAATACCGTCTGTTTAACAGCGGGAGGTTCTCCTCTCGCTTGTACTACGCCGGCACAAACGAGCATGTTAGCCAATAATGCGAGATATACAATGAAGTATGGGTGCATTGCTAACAATATGACATTTCTTACAATTGCTTCCACAGGTGAATCATTCGATGGTTCGGCTACAAGAAGCATTCATGAAACGGTTATGAGGTATGGCGGAGCAGTTGGTGCGCCCTTTATCTCTCAGGGAAAAATCACTATGAATAATGGCATACTTAATAATTCATTGTCAGGTGCTACGATAGTCGTTGATACGGGAGCTACTATAAATCCCTATAATAATGGCACTCTTAAATTGAATGGAGTTTCTGTTTGTACTTCTGCTCTTTATAGAATGAATCGATGTGATGGAAGTGGGACTGGAGGTTCTGGCGTGAAGAACAATGACACAGCGCTCGCTGCATTGAGTGCTACTGCGCTTCAAACTATGTATCTTGGAAAAACTATCGCTGGTTTTTCTACGGGTGCGGCAATTCATCTCACTTGTACTTCTAATGCGGTTATTAGCGAAAATTCCAACGGAGGGTGTACGCCAGCGACTCCACATATTTCAGGCACAAGTGGCAGCACTATTTTTATCGCGGGAAATGGAAGTGGTGTTACATTTCAGGGCTCATTCAAGTTAGGTACTGCTACTGCATTAAGCACAATAGTCTTTCAGAACCCAGGTGCGCTTAATTTTAATAATGGTATTGAACTCTACTCTAATATTTATACAGATAATGGCCAAATTACGCTTAACGGTAATGTTTTTCATCAAGGCACGATTTTTAGTTCTTCAACGAGCACTCCTTCGATTGCTTATCAAAATGCACTTAATATTACAGGTGGCTTAATTGCAGGGCAGGGTGGGCTACTCATTAATTCGTCAGGAACAATCCAATATGCACCAGCAGGCGGCGGGACGCAATACGGTATTGTATCAGGCAGTTGGCGCGATTTTAATTAGTCGAGTAAGTTGTGTACCCATTGGAACAATGTATGCATGGGTTGAAAAAGCAAAAGTATCGAGCATAACAACTGTTGCTGATAGTAATGGCGCAATCAACAATGTTAATGTCAAAAATCTAATTGATGAAAATCGCAAATTAAAAAAATGCTTACGGCAGTTTTTATACATGGATAAAGTTATAAATAAGGCATTATTTGAATTTGAATATGCTTGTTAAAATTGAGAAATAGGTGTCCATGAAATCGCGGTAAGATGAATCTTGTTGATACCCTTCTTGGCGTATTTTCAGCTTGAGTATAGTCGATATCATTTTTCTTAACATTGAATCCTTAATGGCATGATTTTGTTGATTATTGTATTGTGAAAATGACGTATATTCTGAATGTGCTTCGGTATAAGATAATGACTAAAAAAGAGGTTGTGATGATTAAAACCAAAACCATTTATGCTTGCCAACAGTGCGATTCGCAATATAACAAATGGCAAGGACAGTGCGCGGAATGTGGAAAGTGGAATACCATTGTTGAAGAGGTTATGCTAACGACGCCCAAAAATACGCCGGCACGTCATACGGGTTTTGCAGGAGGATTATCTGAAATCACAGCAATGTTGGATGTGAAAATAGCAGCACAGTCGCGTATTTCAACGGGGCTTTTAGAGTTTGATCATGTGTTGGGTGGTGGTTTGGTTTTTGATTCAGCGGTGTTAATTGGTGGTGATCCGGGTGTTGGAAAGTCGACTATTTTGTTACAAATTTTATCGCATATTTCTAAAACACATAAGCCCTTGTATGTCACAGGTGAAGAATCATTGCAGCAATTGACTATGCGGGCAAAACGATTGGGATTGCCGCAAGATAATTTGTCATTGCTTGCCGAAACGAATGTCGAAAAAATTATTCATGCCGCAGAAAATTTCCAACCTAAAATGATGGTGATTGATTCGATCCAAACTATTTATACCGATTTGCTGCCCTCTGCACCGGGCGGTGTTTCACAAGTGCGAGAAAGTGCTGCAAAATTGGTTGCCTATGCAAAACAAAAAGGAGTGGCGTTATTTATTGTAGGACATGTGACAAAAGATGGCACGATTGCGGGGCCGCGTGTATTAGAGCATATGGTTGATGCAGTTTTGTATTTTGAAGGGCAAAACGACTCACGTTATCGTGTGATTCGCGCTGTAAAGAATCGTTTTGGTGCGGTGAATGAGCTGGGTATTTTTGCGATGACTGAAAATGGATTAAAGCAAGTCGCCAATCCTTCTGCTATTTTTTTATCCGCGCATCAAACAGCAACGCCAGGCAGCGTGATTACTGTGACATGGGAAGGCAGTCGTCCATTACTGGTGGAAGTGCAGGCGTTGGTAGATGAAAGTCATTTGGCAAATCCGCGACGTGTGACAGTTGGGCTGGATCACAATCGTTTGTCTATGTTGTTGGCTGTACTGCATCGCCATGCGCGTATTGCGACTTATAACCAAGATGTTTTTGTCAATGTTGTGGGTGGTTTGCGGGTTACGGAAACGGGCGCTGATTTAGCGCAAGTGTTGTCGGTAATGTCTAGTTTAAAAAACAAATGTATTCCATCAGATTTAATTGTATTTGGTGAGGTGGGTTTATCTGGTGAAATTCGTCCTGTCGCCAGTGGACAAGAGCGTATTCGGGAAGCTGCAAAACATGGTTTTAAAAAAGCCATTGTGCCTAAGGCTAATGCCCCAAAAACAAAAGTGGGTGGTATAGAAATTATTGCAGTGGATTTATTGGAAGACGCATTAGAGCAGATTTAGTGGATTGTGCTAATAAACTGTTCTGAATGATTCATCTTCGTTACAATGCATTCAAGTTCATGACAGAAGTTGAGGGTATTGTTTATGTTTTCTGTATCACTTCAAAAATCGGATCCTGAATTATACAAAGCAATTGCTGATGAAGCGCAGCGTCAAGAAGATCACATTGAATTAATTGCATCAGAAAATTATGTGAGCCCTGCTGTGTTGTCAGCACAAGGTTCTGTGCTGACAAATAAGTACGCTGAAGGTTATCCATCAAAAAGATATTATGGCGGCTGTGAATTTGTGGATGTTGCTGAAAATCTTGCCATTGCGCGCGCAAAAGAATTATTTGGTGCGCATTACGCCAATGTCCAACCGCATTCGGGTTCGCAAGCCAATCAAGCTGCTTACGCGGCATTATTGCAACCTGGCGAAAAAATATTAGCAATGGACTTAAACAATGGAGGCCATTTAACACATGGATCCAAAGTAAATTTTTCTGGAAAAATTTACCAAGCATTTCATTATGGTTTAAATCAGCAAGGTTTGATTGATTATGATCAGGTATTGTCATTGGCGCTTGAACACAAACCCAAAGTGATCGTTGGCGGGTTTTCTGCTTATTCTCGCATAGTGGATTGGCAATGCTTGCGAGACATTGCAGATAAAGTCGGCGCGTACTTGCTGTGTGATATTGCGCATGTGGCAGGATTAATTGCAGTGGGGTTATATCCGTCTCCAATCAATATTGCAGATGTATGTACATCTACAACACATAAAACATTGCGCGGTCCACGAGGCGGGTTAATTTTGGCAAAAGAAAATCCTGAGTTGGAAAAGAAATTGAATTCAGCTGTATTTCCTGGTACACAAGGCGGTCCCTTAATGCATGTGATTGCTGCTAAAGCCGTTGCCTTTCAAGAAGCGTTGCAACCCGAATTTAAACAGTATCAGCAGGGTGTGTTAGACAATGCACGTGCCATGGCTACTGTGTTGGAGAAAAGAAATTATGATATTGTGTCGGGCGGCACGGATAATCATATGTTTTTGGTGAGCTTGTTACGCAAGGATTTTACAGGCAAAGAGAGTGAGATGCGTTTGGGGCAAGCACACATGACTTTAAATAAAAATACGGTACCAGGAGAAACGCGCTCACCTTTTATTACCAGTGGATTGCGTATTGGTAGTCCAGCGATGACAACACGTGGATTTAAATTAGATGAAGCAAAAAAAGTAGCCAATTGGATTGCGGATATTTTAGATGATATAAACAATGACCGTGTATTGGCGCATGTGAAAAAAGAAGTAATGGAGTTGTGTCAGCAATTCCCGGTTTATAAAACGGATAACGGATAACTGTGCTATGCATTGCCCATTTTGTAATACAGCAGATACCAAAGTGATTGACTCGCGATTAGTGGACGATGGCGTGCAAGTAAAACGACGACGTGAATGTTTGTCCTGTCAAGAACGTATTACTACCTATGAAACAGCAGAGTTATCTTTGCCACGTGTCATTAAGCGTGATGGTGAGCGTTGTATCTTTGATGTGGAAAAGTTACGTGCAGGTATGTTGCATGCTTTGGAAAAAAGACCAGTTAAAACAGCGGAAGTTGATGCGGCAATGAATCGCATCTTGAAAAATGTGCGTGCTCGAGGCGAGCGCGAAATCAGTTCGCAAATACTAGGCGAATGGGTGATGGATGAATTGCGTGCAATGGATCAAGTTGCTTATGTTAGATTTGCATCTGTTTATCGTAGTTTTCAGGACATTAATGCATTTCATGAAGAAATACAGAAATTGCAGAAAGTAGAGCAGTAATTGAGAATTAGAAATCTGTGTATAAGTAATGAAGTGAGCAAATAAAAAATGAATTCAGACAATAATGTAAAAAAAATAGAAATTGAGCAGAAACCCAAACAACCGAATCGCCGTCATCAATCTCGTGCTTATGCATTGCAAGCTATTTTTCAATGGCACTTTTCGGAAGAATCCATTGCGTTTTTATTGCAAGAATTTATATTGGATCATTTGAGTGAAGAAAAAAATATTGATTTGAATTATTTTCGTGTGTTGGTTTTGGGTACGCTTAAAAACGTTGTTGAGATTGATGAAATGATGACGCCGTTGTTAGATCGTCCATTATCACAGTTAAATCCTGTAGAGTTATCTGCATTGCGATTGGGCTTATATGAACTCAAGTTTCATCCTGAAGTGCCGCATAAAGTGGCGATCAATGAGGCCATTGAGCTAACAAAAGAATTTGGTGCTGTAGAGGGTTATAAGTTTGTGAATGCTGTTCTAAACGCCTATTTCAAAGAACTCAAGCCGAAAAAATAAACGTTTTTTGCATCAAGTACGATTTAATTTTTTTCGATGCCATAAAATGGGTGCAATACTAATAATGCTGGCGTTGAAAATATTTAATGGTGTGCTTTTAGATTGGAAGTTGGTGCAGGAAAGTGTATATGCTTCTGATTCCGTGTCGAAGTGAATATGGCGTGGTAAAATAGTGTGATCCGTTAGTTCAATAATACAAGCCTGACCTAAGTATTGTTGAATATCTTCAGGTTTTGACATCCGAATGCCGCCTATATAATCACCGATATGAAACTGAGGTTCCATTGTGTCGTCAGACACGGTAATGATAATGGGATTGGGGTTGTGTGCTTTGAATGCTTGCAGTTCTTGATAGATCGCTTGCTCTTCTTGCAAATTAAGATGATTCAGTAAGTTTTCTAAATCCGAATTGGATGAGATATCTTGATTAATTTCAAATGGACGCGGCGGAACACCAGAGCCTTGCATTAGCCATTCAAGTGAGCACATTAATCCTTCTGATTTTAATGCTTCAATAATGCGTTTTGCACCTTTTTTTGATAAAGGATTTTTACCTTGTTCCCATCCTTGCAGCGTATTTGCGCTGATATGATATTTTTTTTCAAATTCTCGACGTGTTGTGATGCCTGCTAAAATGCGTGCTCTTTTGAGGCGTTCGCCAGAATGAATGAGGTTTTTTTCGATTAACATCGGTCGCTGTCCTTGTGAATGATGTTGACGTCAGATCATAATAAAATAACAAAAATGAATTAAACAAAAAAGTATGTCAGTTGCAAAATGAGTTGCATCACAATCAGTGTAGCAAAAGCAGCGAGCAAGTCATCAAGCATGACGCCGAATCCTCCGTGTATATTTTTATCAACCCAGCCAATGGGCCAGGGTTTAACAATATCAAAAAATCGGAATAATAAAAATGCGATTAATAAAAAATACCATGTGATGGGTATGGCAATCATGGCAACTGGGAAAGTAGCTATTTCATCAAAGATAGCAGCAGGATGATCGTCTGTGCCGAAAGCACGATTGGTAATATCGCAACAGTAGATACCCCATAAAAATAAAACGACACAAATCCCAATATAAAACCACATGGGTGTTGGTGATAATACAAGCACAAGTGGAATGGATAAGAGTGTCCCGATCGTACCAGGAAAATAAGGAAATGTGCCAAAGCCGAATCCGCAAGCGATAAAGTGAATGGGGTTTGTCCAAATCGATTGCGGCGGGCGTGCTACTTTTTTTTGATAGGAAGCAAGCTTGGTTTGCAAAATGCGCATTAAGATAAATTCCGTTGATCAGATCCCGTATAGAGTTGTCGTGGGCGATATAGAGGGTGGTCAGCATCATTCATCATTTCAAACCAATGACTCGCCCAGCCGACTGTTCTGGCTAATGCAAAAATCACAGTAAATAAATTGGATGGAATGTGCATGGCGCTTAATGTGATGCCGGAATAAAAATCGACGTTAGGGTATAATTTTCTTTCAATGAAATACGGATCTTCCAGCGCAATTTTTTCAAGTTTGACCGCAAGTTTAAATAGCGGCGCATTTTTTGCTTGCATTGCTTCTAATACATCATGGCAAGTTTTTTGCATGACTTTTGCGCGCGGATCATAGCTTTTATAAACGCGATGACCAAAGCCCATTAAACGAAACGGGTCATTCTTGTCTTTTGCTTTTTCAATATATTTTTCGATATGTGATTCATCGCCAATGGTATTTAACATTTTCAAGCAGGCTTCGTTTGCGCCGCCATGAGCCGCACCCCATAATGCGCTAATGCCAGCAGTGATTGCAGCAAAAGGGTGTGTGCCAGTAGATCCTGCCATGCGCACGGTTGAAGTAGATGCGTTTTGTTCATGATCAGCGTGCAATATAAAAATACGATCCAGTGCGGTTACCAATGTTTTATTATGGGTTTTATTTTCATCACCAAATAACATGTGTAAGAAATTTTCAACATAACCTAAATTTTTATCGGGGGCGATAAAAGGTAAACCTTGATTGTGACGATAAGCCATTGCAGCGATTACAGGGACTTTAGCAATCAAACGAATCACCGCATTTTCACGATCTTCTGGTTTTTTTAAATCGCATGCGTTGCCTTGGCGAGTACTTAATGCGCCCATGACGCTTAACAAAATGCCCATTGGATGTGCTTCTTTTGAAAATCCAGAAAATAAATTGTGAGTGAGATCGCAAGCCGTGCCCGCTGTTTGTAGTTTACTGTTGAAATCTTTTTTTTCTGACGCAGTTGGTAATTCGCCGTAAATTAATAAGTAACAGGTGTCAATGTAATCACAGCGTGCAGCCAGTTGATCAATGGGGTAACCGCGATACAACAAAATACCTGCATCACCATCAATGTAAGTTATTTTGGATTCGCAAGAAGCGGTTGCGAAGTAGCCTGGGTCAAATGTGAAGTGTTGTTGTTTCCCAAGCGCTTTTACATCAATGACATCAAAACCTAAAGTAGGGGAATAGATTGGAAGATCAATTGATTGATTTTCAAAAGATAAAACAGCAGTTTTTTTAGTCATGATGGTTTCTCTGATAGTGTTTCTGTTTGTGAGACGTGTGATCACGTTGGAAAACTATAACGAATTGTGTTCGTAATTTCAAAGTGAATAGGTTTTGTCTTTAAAAAGTATCAGCGTACGCTGTGGTGTTATTCTAGCGCGTCGATACGCTCAAGGATCGAACGGGTGAAATAACAATTTGTTTTTCAAAAAAATCTCGTTATAATTTGTTCGCTTATTTTTATCGCAGTCTTTTTGGATAAATGGCATACTGGATATTATTTTATCAATCCTATGGAATAAATCGTGAAAATAAAATCAAGACCTGTTCATTTGGATTTGACACGCATGCAGTTTCCGCCGATGGCGATTGTGTCAATTCTGCATCGTATCTCCGGTGTACTGCTATTTTTGTTATTACCATTAGCGCTGTATTTGCTGCATCGTTCGTTGCAGTCACAAATCAGCTTTGCGCAGCTGCATGCGTTTTTGAGAATGCCGCTGATCAAAATTTTACTTTGGATGATGTTAAGCGCAGTTGGTTTTCATTTGCTTGCAGGTATTCGACACTTGTTGATGGATTGTGGTTTAGGTGAACAATTAACATCTGCTCGTATCAGCGCTTATCTAATCATTATTTTGGGTGTTGTTGTTATGGTTGCTGCGGGAGGTTGGTTATGGGTCTGAAAAATAATACACGCGGCTTATTTGAATGGATCGTTCAACGTGTCAGCGCTTTGTTAATTGGTGCTTACACTATTTTCTTACTCAGTTTTTTTCTGATGCATGTGCCTTTGCATTATCCAGAATGGGAAAACTTATTTTCTTTTGTGTGGATGCGAATTGCTACGATCGTTGTGGTTATTGCTATTTTATGGCACGCCTGGATTGGGTTATGGACGGTCTTAACGGATTACGTGAAATGTGGTTACGCGCGACTGTGCTTAGAAGTGGTTATTGCGATTACCTTATTGGGTTATTTGTTTTGGTGTTTAGATGCACTATATAGCTAAACAGTTTAATTTTTGGAAATAAATATGAATAATACGATTCCAGTAAAAGAATTTGATGCGGTTATTGTTGGTGCAGGTGGTGCAGGTATGCGCGCGGCATTGCAATTAGCGCAAAGCGGAAAAAAAGTAGCCGTTATTTCTAAAGTATATCCAACCCGTTCACATACAGTTTCTGCGCAAGGTGGTATTGCAGCCGCATTAGGCAATGTGGTTCCTGATAAATGGGAATGGCATATGTATGACACGGTCATGGGTTCGGATTGTTTAGCAGATCAAGATGCAGCGGAATATATGTGCGAGCAAGCGCCTGCATCAGTCATTGAATTGGAGCACATGGGATTGCCATTTTCACGTTTAGAAGATGGGAAAATTTATCAACGTGCATTCGGTGGTCATACACGTGATTTTGGTGGTGAGTTAGCAAGACGCACTTGTGCTGCAGCAGATCGCACCGGTCATGCAATGTTACACACCTTGTTTCAAAAAAATATTGAGGCCAACACGCATTTTTTTAGCGAATGGTATGCGATGGACTTGGTGAAATCTGAAAATGGTGACGGTGTTTCTGGTGTGGTTGCTATTTGCATGGAAACGGGTGAGGTGGTTTATTTCAAAGCACGCGCTGTGGCATTAGCAACTGGCGGTGCAGGTCGTATTTTTGAAACAACAACCAACGCATTTACCAACACAGGCGATGGCATTGGTTTGGTTTTACGTGCTGGTTTTCCAGTGCAAGACATGGAGTTTTGGCAATTTCATCCAACGGGTTTAGCGGGCGTTGGCGCACTGATGACAGAAGGTTGTCGCGGTGAAGGTGGTTATTTATTAAATGGAAACGGTGAGCGTTTTATGGAACGTTATTCGCCGCATTTAAAAGATCTGGACTGCCGTGATATCGTTTCGCGTTCATCCATTATGGAAATTTTAGAAGGTCGCGGTGCTGGTCCTGAAAAAGATTATGTATTGCTAAAGCTCGATCATTTAGGCGAAAAAGTGTTAAACGAGCGGTTGCCCGGTATTCTTGAATTGTCACGTAAGTTTTTAAATGTGGATCCGGTGAAACAACCCGTTCCTGTTGTGCCTACTTGTCATTATCAAATGGGCGGTATTCCTACAACCATTCATGGTCAAGCGGTTACGCGTGAAAAAGGCAAAGATAAAATCATTGAAGGTTTATTTGCAGCTGGTGAGTGTGCTTGTGTTTCTGTGCATGGCGCTAATCGTTTAGGAACGAACTCATTGTTAGATTTGGTTGTGTTTGGTCGTGCAATTGGATTGTATTTAGAAAAAGAATTGCAAGCTGGTTTGGATCATCGTCCAGAAAATTCAGCTGAAATGGATCGTGCGATGGCGCGTTATCATCGTTGGAGCAGTGCATCGCAAACAGAAGATCCTTATGCCATTCGCCATGATATGAAAAAAATCATGCAAAATAATTTTGGCGTGTTTCGTGATGGTGAGCACATGGCAAAAGGATTGCAAGCATTAAAAGAATTAAATGTGCGTTTGAAAAAAGCAAAACTGTCTGATCACAGTGCTGCATTTAATACAACGCGTATTGAAATGTTTGAATTAGACAACATGATGGAAACCGCATTGGCAACAGCCGTTCTTGCGGATCAACGTACAGAAAGTCGTGGCGCTCATGCGAGATACGATTTTACGGAACGTAATGATAAAAATTGGTTAAAACATTCTGTTTATTTTGCAGATGGTGAAACCGATTTCCGTCCTGTGAATATGAAACCAAAAAATGTGGCGCCGATTCCATTAAAGTTAAGAGAATAATAGAAACACGAAACGTGAATATGAAAGCATGAGTGCGGTGAGCAAAGCGAACCCAAAGTTTTAGGAATTCAATTATGACAACACAACAATCTCGACTAATGACCTTTTCAATTTATCGTTTTGATCCTGCTATCGATAAAAAACCACGTATGCAAGATTATCAATTTGATATTGAAACCATTAAAGGAAAAATGCTGTTAAATGCATTGGAAGCCATTAAAGAAAAAAATCCATCGTTAAGTTTTCGTCGTTCTTGTGGCGAAGGGGTGTGTGGTTCTGATGGTATGAACATCAATGGTAAAAATGGATTAGCCTGTGTTACTCGCTTGCATGATTTACCTAATCGTGTGGTGTTGATGCCCTTGCCTGGTTTTCCAGTGGTGCGTGATTTGATTGTGGATATGGAACCGTTTTTTGAACAGTACAAGCGGGTAAAACCTTTTTTGCAAAATACAGAAAAAATGCCTGAAAAAGAGCGTCTACAATCACCTGAAGAACGCGCGAAGCTAGATGGATTGTATGAATGCATTTTGTGTGCGTGTTGTACCTCGTCGTGCCCATCTTATTGGTGGAACCCTGATAAATTTGTAGGTCCCGCTGGTTTGTTGAATGCCTATCGTTTTGTTGCAGATAGTCGTGATACACAAAAATCAGAACGATTAGATGCATTGAAAGATCCATTTAGTGTGTTTCGTTGCCGCTCAATTATGAATTGCGCGAGTGTTTGTCCAAAAGGATTAAATCCCACGGAAGCGATTTCAAGATTACGACAAGAAATGATTGCGGAGTGATGGAGTCTGCGCTAGAGAGGCAATTGTTGTTACATTTCATGCGCATCCCCAATTCCACATCCCTATTTTGAGGTTATATACATGTCCGTGTTAGAACAATTCGAAAATAGTGCTTACCTTTCTGGCGAGAGTGCTGAGTATATTGAAGCATTGTATGAAGCGTATTTAAAAAATCCCAATCAAGTAGATGAACCTTGGCAGCGTTATTTTTCTGCATTGCCTAAAGAGGGGCAAGCGCCCGTTTCTCATGCTCAAATTCGGGATGACTTTCGTGATTTTGCAGCGCATCCTCATGTTGCACAATCTGTTACCTCTGCCTCTTTATCGCCACAAAAACAATCTGCTGTTGATGCATTAATTGCTGCGTATCGTCGTTATGGGCATTTAAATGCAATGGTAGATCCACTCAATGCGCCGATTGTGCCGGATGTGCGTTTGCAATTATCGCATTACGGATTATCTGATGCAGATTTAAATACGGCGTTTGACGCACGCAAATTATTTTTAAATAACCAAACAGTAACGTTGCAAAAAATCGTAGAAAAATTACAACATTTTTATTGTGGTTCAGTTGGTATTGAATATACGCGCTTAATTAATGAAGACGAGCGTGAGTGGTTGCGTGATTATATTGAAAATAAAATTCCCGCGATGCAATTTTCTACGGATATTAAAAAGAGAATTTTAGAAAAATTAACGCAAGCCGAAGGATTGGAGAAATATTTAGATACAAGATATCCAGGGCAAAAACGCTTTTCAATTGAAGGTGCTGATGCGTTAATTCCGATGATGGATATGCTCACTGAAGACGCGCGCGCAGAGAATGTGCGTGAAATGATTATCGGCATGGCGCATCGTGGGCGTTTGAATGTGCTGTTAAATATCATGGGAAAACCATCAGCTGAATTATTTCAAGAATTTGAAGGCAAAAAAGATTACGGCACAACAACGGGTGATGTAAAATATCACAAAGGATTTTCAAGTGATGTGCAAACTGAAAATGGTGTGATTCATTTATCGTTGGGATTTAATCCTTCGCATTTAGAGTTTATCAATACGGTTGTCATGGGCTCTACACGTGCACGTCAAGAACGTTCAACAGATATTCCTAAAAAAGATTATGCTTTTCCTGTATTAATTCATGGCGACGCTGCGTTTGCTGGTCAAGGCATCGTGATGGAAACATTGGCTATGTCGCAAACACGTGCTTATAGCGTGGGCGGCACGGTGCATATTATTACGAATAACCAAGTAGGTTTTACAACGAGTAACCCAGCTGATACGCGTTCATCAAAATACTGTTCTGATTTAGCAAAAATGATTGATGCACCCATTTTGCATGTGAATGGTGATGATGCAGAAAGTTGTATTCGTGTGATCAAATTGGCGCTTGATTATCGTATGCGTTTTCACAAAGACGTGGTGATTGATTTGGTATGTTATCGCGTGCATGGGCATAATGAGGCGGATGATCCCACTTGTACGCAACCATTGATGTATCAAGTGATTCATGCAAAAAAAACACCGCGCGCGATTTATGCAGCACAATTAATTTCTGAAAAAATCATTTCTGAGCAAGATGCTGAAAAAATGATGGACGTTTATCGCGACACATTGGATGCGGGTAAATCAGCATTAACGCTTGTAAAAAATGGATTGTCAGAACATTACACGGCAAATTGGACACCTTTTTTAAATCATGATTGGACAGACAAAGCGAGCACGACTGTATCAGCTGATGTGTTGCAAATGTTGGGTAAAAAAATCACTACTGTGCCCGATGGGTTTATATTGCAACGCAATGTAAACATGATTATACAAGCGCGTATCAAAATGATGGCAGGGGAGCAACCACTGGATTGGGGTTGTGCAGAAACATTGGCGTATGCCGCATTATTGTATGAAGGCCATCCTGTGCGATTTACGGGTGAAGATGTGCGACGCGGTACTTTTTTCCATCGTCATGCTGCGTTGTTTGATCAAAAAACTGGTGAGTGTTATATGCCGTTGCTGCATATCTCAGATGATCAAGCGCATTGTCAGATTTATGATTCATTATTATCAGAAACCGGCGCGCTCGGATTCGAGTATGGTTATTCTGCAGCAGACCCAAAATCATTGGTTATGTGGGAAGCACAATTTGGTGATTTTGCTAATGTGGCACAAGTCATTATTGATCAATTTATCAGTTCTGCATGGCAAAAATGGAGTCGTTTATCCGGTTTGGTGATGTTATTGCCGCATGGTTCTGAAGGACAAGGCCCAGAACATTCTTCTGCGCGATTGGAACGGTATTTGCAATTGTGTGCGCAACAAAATATGCAAGTGTGTGTGCCATCAACACCAGCGCAAATTTTTCATTTATTACGTCGACAAGTATTGCGTATGCATCGTAGCCCATTAATTGTGATGTCACCAAAAAGTTTGTTGCGACATAAATTAGCAGTCTCTACCTTAGATGAATTATCGCAAGGTGAATTTCAATGCGTTATTCCTGAAATAGATGAAATAGAGGTAAAAAAGATTACGCGCATGGTGCTATGCGCTGGAAAAATTTATTATGAATTGTTGGCAAAACGCCGTGATGAAAAAATTGAGAATACCGTTATTGTGCGTGTCGAACAATTATATCCATTTCCTGACGAAGCATTAAAATCAGAAATTAAAAAATATGCTGGCTTAACAGAGATTGTTTGGTGTCAGGAAGAACCAAAAAATCAAGGTGCCTTTTATGCATCACGTCATCGCATTGTGCGATGCATGCCAGATAAAATGCGTTTGTATTATGCTGGTCGGTCAGCTATGGCGGCGCCAGCAGCAGGCTATCCTGCATTGCATAATAAACAGCAAGCAGAATTAATTGATAAAGCATTGGGAATCAGTTCAGCGGATGAGTCGAGGTGAGTGGGTTATCTGTAACGTTGATGACGGATTTCAGGGAATAATCATCCCAACAGATAGTGATTTTAGTAAAATATGAATTCAGAGGAAATACAACATGACAATCGAAATTAAAGTACCTGCATTGCCCGAGTCTGTTACCGATGCTGTGATTGCAAAGTGGTATAAAAAAGTAGGTGATACGATTGCGCGCGATGAAAATTTGGTTGATTTAGAAACAGATAAAGTCATGTTAGAAGTGCCAGCGCCAAAATCAGGTACGATTGAAAAAATAGTTGTGCAAGAAGGTGCGGTAGTGACGGCTGGTGAGTTGTTGGCAATCATTCGTGAGGGCGATGTTGCAGCCGCAAAAACAGAAGTAAAAACAGAAGCACCTGTTGCAAAAACACCTGAAAAACCAGAACAAAAAAGCAGTAGTACTGCAGAACCAGTACAAGCGGCAACAGCCAATGCAGCCGTATTGAATTTAAGCCCATCGGCTCGTCGTGCTGCATTATCATCCGGATTGCCAACTTCAGTTGCACAAACAGTGGGCGATGCGCCGATCGCGCATTTCCGTGAAGAAAAACGCGTGCCCATGTCACGTCTTCGTCAAAAAGTGGCACAACGTTTGAAAGAAGTGCAAAATACAGCAGCGATTTTGACCACGTTCAATGAAATTAATATGAAGCCAGTGATGGATTTGCGTAATCGCTATAAAGCAGAATTTGAAAAACAAACTGGTTCGCGTTTGGGTTTTATGTCTTTCTTCACAAAAGCAGCTATCGAAGCATTAAAACAATTCCCTGCAGTGAACGCATCGATTGATGGCACAGATTTGTTGTATCACAATTATTACGATATTGGTATTGCAATTGGTAGCGAGCGTGGATTGGTGGTGCCAGTGATTCGTAATGCGGATCAAACATCCATGGCCAGCATTGAAAAACAAATTCGTGATTATGCGAAAAAAGCAGGTGATGGCAAAATTGCGATGGAAGATTTAATGGGTGGCACATTTACCATTACGAACGCAGGCACTTATGGTTCAATGATGTCAACGCCTATTATTAACCCACCACAAAGCGCGATTTTAGGCATGCACAATATTGTTGAACGTGCTGTGGTTGAAGATGGACAAATTGTTGCTCGTCCAATGATGTATGTGGCATTGTCTTATGATCACCGTATTATTGATGGTCGTGAAGCGGTATTATTTTTGATGAGTGTTAAAAAATTCATCGAAGATCCTGCAAGATTTTTATTGCAGATTTAGGGTGATTATCCGTTTATCAAGCAGTCTTTTTGACGATGTTCAGTTTCAATGAAGTACCTGAGAGCGGATTTTAAATTTTCAGCTTGTCCTGGAGATAGCGTTGATGATCTCATTTAAGCGCCTCACTTGATTTGTTTTCTTGATAGCGTTAATCATTATGATAGCAGCACCAACTGTATCTTTTGGAATGAAACTGCGCGTTGCTTTGCCATTATCAATAAAGCAACCTTGCCCAAATGTAGATAACTAAAAACAATGAAATGACGATGAGAAACAGCGCAATCATAAAGCCAACGCCACGCGTAGAAGCATCTTCCATTTTTTCAGACTGAATTTTTTTGTGTTGTGCCATATAACGTGCTGTTGCCGCAATCATCATCAGTACAGATACAAACATCATGGCAAGACCGACTGCTTCAATCACGCCAGATGATTTTAAATTTGCTTTGAAATGCACTTCCGAGCTAATGACATTTAAAAATAACTCAAATTTTTCGATGATAAAACCAAATGCCATCATCGCGATTGAGGTGCGAATCCAGGATAAATAAGTACGTTCGTTGGCTGAAAGGTCGCTGAAATTTTTAATCATCATTATCCTTAATTGCGTTAGAGTCTATTTCATTATTCAATTGTTTTTACTATACCTGTTTGACTTCAAGATGCGAACTGATTGTCTTGAATTTGCTGTTGTGTATGTTGAAACTAAATAGGTATATCGCAAAGCATTGCCCATCTTTTTAAAATAATTTACACTGCGCGCAGCATTAACTTTTTACAATTGGACATTTCAGTATGAATTTACATGAATATCAAGCAAAAAATTTATTGAGACAATATCAGGTTGCTGTACCTGATGGTGTCGTTGTTTTTAATCCAGATGAAGTAAAAGAAGCGGCAATGCGTTTGGGTGGTGACCGTTGGGTAGTGAAAGCACAAGTGCATGCCGGTGGTCGTGGAAAAGCGGGCGGTGTGAAATTGGTGAGCTCGATAGATGAAGCAACACAAGTGGCGCAAAAATTATTGGGCACGCGTTTAGTGACGTTTCAGACAGATGAGCATGGTCAGCCAGTGAATCAATTGTGGATTGAAAAACCTTCTGATATTGCGCGTGAGTTGTATCTGGGTGCCGTAGTGGATCGTACAACACAATCAATCGTATTTATGGCTTCAACCGAAGGTGGTGTAGAAATTGAAGAAGTGGCGCACAACACGCCAGAGAAAATTTTGAAAGTCGTGGTGGATCCTATCGTTGGTATGCAACCATTCCAGTGTCGCGAATTATTTTTTGGATTGGGTCTACAGCCTGAGTTAATGCGTCAATTCACGCAATTGGTAATGGGTTTATATGAAGCGTTTGTTGACAATGATATGGGCTTGCTCGAAATCAATCCATTGGTCATTACTAAAACCAATGAATTAATTTGTTTGGATGCCAAAATTAATTTAGATGACAATGCCATGTATCGTCATCCTGCCTTGCGTGAAATGCGTGATACCACGCAAGAAGAAGAACGCGAAACACGCGCGCAAAAATGGGAATTAAATTATGTTGCATTGGATGGTGATATTGGTTGTATGGTGAATGGCGCTGGTCTCGCAATGGCAACGATGGATATGATCAAACTGCAAGGCGGTAATCCAGCAAACTTTTTAGATGTGGGTGGTGGTGCAACACGCGAACGCGTAACCGAAGCATTTAAAATTATTACCTCTGATAAAAATGTAAAAGGTATTTTGGTGAATATTTTTGGCGGCATTGTGCGTTGCGATATGATTGCAGAAGGCATTATTGCAGCGGTTGCAGACGTGGGTGTCAAAGTACCCGTTGTGGCACGCTTAGAAGGCAATAATGCAGAATTGGGCGCAAAAAAATTAGCAGAAAGTGGTTTGAATATCACGCCTGCCGTTGGATTCACAGAAGCAGCGAAAAAAATTGTGGCGTTAGTGAAATAGTTTTAACGAATTGAGAGAAATAACATGAGTATTTTAATTAACAAAAACACGAAAGTGATCACACAAGGGTTCACTGGAAAACACGGCACATTTCATTCAGAGCAATGTTTGAATTATGGTACGAAGCTGGTGGGTGGTGTCACACCGGGAAAAGGTGGTGAGACGCATTTGGGTTTGCCTGTTTTTGATAGTGTTAAACAAGCATTCGAAAAAACAAAAGCCGATGCAACGATGATTTTTGTGCCAGCGCCCTTTTGTAAAGATTCGATTATTGAAGCCATTGATGCGGGTATTAAATTAATCGTTTGTATTACCGAAGGTGTGCCTGTATTAGATATGATGGCTGTAAAAGCATATATGAAAGGTAAAGATGTACGCTTGATTGGGCCAAATTGCCCTGGTGTGATTACACCAGGCGAATGCAAAATCGGTATTATGCCAGGTCATATTCATCAACCTGGTAAAGTGGGTATTGTTTCTCGTTCCGGTACATTGACGTATGAAGCGGTGAATCAAACAACCGAATTGGGCTTTGGTCAAAGCACGTGCGTGGGTATTGGTGGTGATCCGATTCCAGGTACCAATTTTATTGATGTGTTAGCGATGTTTGAAAAAGATCCACAAACCGAAGTGATTGTGATGGTCGGTGAAATTGGTGGGTCAGGCGAAGAAGAAGCAGCAGAATACATTAAACAGCATGTGAAAAAACCAGTGGTGTCTTATATTGCGGGTGTGACTGCGCCGCCGGGACGTCGTATGGGTCATGCAGGTGCGATTATTTCTGGCGGCAAAGGAACAGCGGCAGAAAAATTCAAAGCACTGGAAGCCGCAGGCGTTCACACGGTGAAATCACCTGCTGATATTGGCAAGGGGGTTGCTGAAATTCTCAAGAAATAAGCTTGAAAAATACGGTAACGCATGGTGCGCTTTATGCAATTTTTATTAGAAGCGCGTGGTCGCTGATTTTTTAATTGGTGCGCATGCGTTAACGCAATGTGATCGTTTACTCACCAGAGATCGAGGCTTTTATCGCCGTTCTTTTCTGAATTGAAAATGCCTAATCCATCATAGCCAGCACCGTAGTACGAACAAAGCGCGATGCGTCATGATCGCGCTTTTTTTAAGCTTTGGGAGCGGCTGCAGAAAATGAAGCCGATTTTTCTGGTGCTTTTGGAAAAGCGTCTTCATTAACTATATATTTTTTACCGTCTTTTTTCACTAAGCCGGTGTCGTAGAGGATTTTGAGTAACGTATCACCAATAGACTTCGAATTAATTTTGTCGCTAATCAAAGTGCGTACAGCGGATAAATCCGGCTTACCTTTAGCTAGTTCTAACGCTAGGGATTTTATTAAATGTCTTGAACCATAAGATGCGTGTCGCATGAAAAATGTTGGGGCTAAAGAAGCGTCAGCGCTCGTGCCTGTTTTAAATGTACGATACTTGTAAGCATTAACAGCCAATTGCACTTTAACTAAAGCCACTGTTTCTTTTGTTTTGTCGGCTGTTGGGTTTGCCGCGCGGGTTGTTTGTGGTTCGGTTCTTGCGTCGCTGTTTGGTGTGTTTGATGACGGGCTTGTCAATGTTGATCCTTCTTGTGATTCTTCATCTTTTTCTTTGCTTGCTGGTGTTGCTGCTGCTTCTGATCTTGTGCTGCTGCTTGTTATGTTAGCAGTTCCTGACGATTTTTCAGCGGCTTCAGCGACTCTTATTTGTTTATAGATTTCATCTTGCGCTTGAAACAAGAAGCTTAAAAATTCGTCTGTCGCGCCAAATTGTTTTTTGCATTCTGCTGTGACTTGGTCTTTGGGTTTGGTGAGTAAGCGATAGGTTTTTCCATCGGAGAGTGTTACTTCCATTGAGTTTGCTTCTTTATACGCCAACCATTCCGGTGTCACTGCTTCTGCCGCTTCTTCTATTTTTCTTTGCTGCTCTTTAAATTGTTTTATAAGGTTATCTACTTCGTCTAAGGCATTTTTTTTGAGCAATACCTTCTTATCATCGGGGAGTGTGTGTTTTTTTCCAATTGTTACAACACTTTCAGTTGCCATCTTGTCTTTATTAGCTTTATATTTTGCAATATCTTTTTTGATTCTGTTTCTTAATGCCATTATACCCTTGAGCTCGAATTCTGTTTTCTCTTTGTCTTCATACTCATGAAGAAGGCTCAATTTTCCATCATAATGTGTTAATAATGCTTTATCTGCTTTCGATAATTCCTCCGGAGTTTTTTCGGAGTCGGGGCTTATTTTTTTTAATTTTAAATTTTCTCGTAAGTGCGCTATCGAGCCTGTTAGAGTATTTATATCTCTTTGTATCAACTGTAACTGTAACTGTAACTGTAATTTCTGATGAGGTTTTTTAGCCTCAAGCAACTGTTTTTCAGCCTCAAGCAACTGTTTTTCAGCCTCAAGCAACTGTTTTTCAGCCTCAAGCAACTGCTTAAGATCTCTGATCTGTCTGATTGGAAGTTTAGAAGCGGTTGTTGTTGTTTCTTTAGCTGTTTTTGGCTCTGCCATTCTCATACCCTCTCTAACGCACTTTTTTTACTACTATCATCATTATAGATGACCAACCTGATGAAAACCTTAAATCAAGGAAGTGAATTTTTTTTCGTCAATACAGTGCGTCTTAATTTTTATAATATCAATGAGATAGCATGGTTTTGCGTAACTTCTCAAAAACCCGGGGCGCTTACGTAGCAGCTGAAGCCGCTTGAACGATCAAATCTGGAAGCCATGGAATTTGTGTTTTTTGAGTGATCCT
>PFPT01000068.1 GCA_002793195.1 Gammaproteobacteria bacterium CG_4_10_14_0_2_um_filter_38_22 | reverse complement strand
TTGCGTCCATGTTTTCATGGACAGAACGATATCACATCAAATGCAAAATCAACAAGTTAGAAATTGGGTGTTGCCCCGGGTTATTGAGAAGTTACGGTTTTGCCGATACATTAAGGGCAGGACCTAGGTTTTGCTAATAAAAATACTGCTCACAATTGAAATGAGGAGTGTTGTGATGATAACGGCAAATCCAGCGAGTGGGGGAATATGAACCCAATCTACAATCAACATCTTGATCCCAATAAAAACCAAAATAAAAGCCAGGCCATATTTGAGTAGATGAAAACGATTGTGCATGTGCGCCAATAAAAAATACAATGCGCGCAATCCCAGCACCGCAAAAATATTCGATGTAAAAATAATAAAGGGATCGTTGGTTATCGCAAAAATAGCGGGAATACTGTCAACGGCAAAAATCAAGTCTGTTATTTCAATGAGCACGAGTACAGCAAAAAGCGGTGTGAAATATAACAATCCTTTTTGAAAAATATAAAAGCGTTCGTTGTGTAATTCGGACGTGATGCGCAGATGTTTTCGCATCCAGTTTAATATTGGATTTTGTGCGAGATTGGGTTTGTGATCAGCAAAAATAAACATTTTAATACCCGTGACCAACAAAAATAACCCAAAGAGATATAAAATCCATTCAAATTGATTCACCAGATAAATGCCAAATACAATTAAAATCAGTCGCATCACAATCGCGCCGATGACACCGAGCATCAGTACGCGACGTTGATATTCTGCTGGAATAGCAAAGTAATTAAAAATCATCAGAATAATAAAAATATTATCAGTTGAAAGCGATTTTTCAATTAAATAGCCTGTTAAAAAAGCGATGGATTTTTGATTAGCAACCGCAATATCATGATGATGAATGAGATAGAGCCAAAATAAAAAATTAAACAAAAAAGAGAGTGCTACCCAAACCAGCGTCCAAATTAGTGCTTCTTTGGTTGTGACGCGATGGGCTTTTTTGCCGCCCAGTAAAAAAAAATCAGCCCACAGCATGACAGCAACAAAGCCGATAAAAATAATCCACATCCACCACTGACTTACTGTATGCATCCTGCTGTCTCACTAAAATATAATCACAGTCAGAATAAACTGATGTGTGAATGAGGGTCAATGTATAAACAGCGCAAATGTACTTAAAAATAGAATATACCCAAGTGTATGACACAGAAGTTTCGCGTACTGTGAAACTCCTGTTACAATGCAACTGTTTTGATTACTTTGGGATAATAAGATGATAGCGCCACAGAAAAAAATCAATTGGCTCAATACATTGTTTTTAACGATTAACCCGGCTGTTGCGCTTATTGGCACGATCGTATTGGGTTGTTTGCATATGATATATTGGCAGACTATTTTATTAACGGTGATTTTGGCTGCATTCGGCGGCATGGGTATTACGGCGGGTTATCATCGACTTTTTTCACATCAATCTTATAAAGCGGCGTGGCCGGTTCGTTTGGTTTTTTTGTTATTTGGTGGGGCGACGTTTGAGGGCAGCGTGCTAGAGTGGTGCACGGATCATCGTAATCATCATCTCTACACAGACACACCGAAAGATCCTTATAGCATTAAAGGTGGATTTTGGTATGCGCATATTGGTTGGTTATTTACTTTAGATCCCAGTAAGCGTGATTATTCGAATGTGGCTGATTTACAAAAAGATCCTTTGGTGCGTTTTCAAGATAAATTTTATATTCCCATCGCCATTATGATTGGATATGTTCTTCCAGTGTTAATTGCATTATGTTGGGGTGATTGGATTGGTGGATTGGTTATTGCAGGTGCACTGCGTATTACTTTTTCACAACACACCACTTTTTTTATCAATTCCGTTTGTCACATGTTTGGCAAATCCACTTATTCAGACAAACACACAGCGCGAGATAATTGGTTAACCGCTATTTTTACTTTTGGTGAAGGTTATCATAATTTTCATCATCAATTTCCCCTTGAGTATCGCAATGCCATTCGTTTCTATCAGTATGACCCTACAAAATGGTTAATTCGCACGTTGGCTTTTTTTGGTTTAGCGACCGATTTGAAAAAAATCAGCAAACAAAAAATCCTGAAATATAAAATTACTATGGATAAAAAACAGTTGGGTGAAGAGCCTAAAACAAAAATAGAAGCCTTGTATGAATCTATTATTACTGTTTTGTCGAAAGCAGATCATGTAGAAACAAGTTATCAAAAATTAAAGCGTTGTAAATTGGCTGATCTACAAATAAAAGCAGATGAATATAAGTTGCTGTTGAAAAAGCAGCATCATGAGTTAAAAGCATTGCAATTTAAGTTGAAGCAATTAATTAAAGAGTGGCAATACTTGGTTACGCGTCAAGCTGTGATGCAATGAGCTTAGTCGATGCGCAACACTAAATGATTTGCTCACCTTTGCGCAGTGTAAACACTTCGACGCCATTTTCTGTGACGCCCATTGTGTGTTCCCATTGCGCAGATAAACTGTGGTCAGCAGTAACGACAGTCCATCCGTCGACTTTATTGAGTTTGATATCGCGTTTTCCCATATTGATCATCGGTTCAATGGTGAAGGTCATGCCTTTTTGAATGGTAATGCCTGTGCCTGGTTTTCCATAATGCAAAATTTGCGGATCTTCATGAAAAATTTTTCCAATACCGTGTCCGCAATATTCACGCACCACGGAATAACGATTTTTTTCTGCGTGCTGTTGAATGGCATGACCAATGTCGCCTAATCGGACGCCAGGTTTGACCATCTGAATCGCAAGATACAAACATTCTTGCGTAATCTGAATTAATTTTTTGGCAAAGGGTTTGGCTTCACCGACACAATACATTTTGCTGGTATCGCCATGATATTCATCTTTGATAACGGTCACATCAATATTAACAATGTCACCGTTTTCTAATTTTTTATCATTGGGGATGCCGTGACAAACCACATGATTCACTGATGTACAGACTGATTTTGGAAAGCCTTCATAATTGAGCGGCGCCGGAATGGCTTGCTGCACTTCCGTAATATATTGGTGACACAGTGCATTTAATTCATTGGTGGTTACGCCAGGTTGCACGTGCGGTTCAATCATATCCAGGACGTCGGCAGCTAGTTTTCCGGCGATGCGCATTTTGGCAAATTCTTCGGGTGTTTTGATGGTGATAGACATAATTTTTTATAATTGGTTGTTGATGATTTCGAACTATGGTATAAAGCTGGGCGGTAATATGCAAATGTAATTACCACTTTATTTTTATAATATTAACAAAACTACTCACGTTTATCGTCACACTGTTTTGGGTGTTCACTTGAGTGAATAAAATAGTGATGGATAAGCGAGCGGATAACCCTGGAGAAAAAAATGGCTATCTCAATTTCTATGCAACAAATGTTGGAAGCGGGTGTTCATTTCGGACATCAAAAACGTTTCTGGAATCCAAAAATGGCGCCTTATATTTTTGGCGAACGCGAAAAATTACATATCATTAATCTTGAAAAAACCTTACCTAAGTTTCGTGAGTTATTAGAAAAAATCAGCCACGTGACATCAAAACGCGGAAAAGTATTGTTTGTGGGTACAAAGCATGCGGCGCGTGAAATTATTAAAGAAGAAGCGGTGCGTTGTGGTATGCCCTACGTTGATATTCGTTGGTTGGGCGGCATGTTAACTAACTACAAAACCATTCGCCAATCTATTAAACGGTTGAAAGAGTTGGAAGCTGTGTTAGTGAATCCAAAAGCGTTGGTGGGTAAAACGAAAAAAGAAGTGCTGACCATTCAACGTGAAAAAGATAAGTTAAGTGCCAATTTAGAAGGCATCAAAAACATGGGTGGCTTGCCTGACATGTTATTTGTTATTGATGTAAAGCAGGAAAAAACAGCGATTCAAGAAGCAAAACGTTTGGGTATTGAAGTTGCTGCGATTGTAGACACCAATGCCAGCCCAGAAGAAATTGATTATGTGGTGCCTGGTAATGATGATGCAATGCGTGCTATTCGTTTTTATTGTAAAACCATCGCGGATGTCATCATCGAATCTCGTCGCGTTATTTTAGAAGAAGAAGCTGAAAAAGAAAGAGAACGTGCTGAAAAGGCGAAAGCAAAAGCCAAACCAGTTCCAGAAGTAAAAGCTGCTAAAAAAGTAGCGAAAAAATTGGATGATTCGGCAGAAGTGGTTGAGGTAGCTGCTGTGTTGGTTGAAGAAACCGTAGCATCAGTGACAGAAAAAAAATCAGCTGAAAAAAAGCCAGCTGCAAAAAAATCAGCTGCAAAAAAATCAACTAAGAAAAAAGCAGAATAATCGAGGGGTTTAATAAGATGTCAGAAGTAACAGCTTCCATGGTAAAAACACTGCGTGAAATGACTGACGCAGGCATGATGGAATGTAAAAAAGCATTAGTAGAAACAAAAGGTGACATGGAATTAGCGGTTGATTATTTGCGTAAAAATGGACAAGCCAAAGCAGCAAAACGGGCTGGGAAAATTGCAGCAGAAGGCGCTATTGTTGTTGCTGTCAGTGCAGATAAAATGCGTGCATGCATGGTTGAAGTAAATTGTGAAACCGATTTTGTTGCGCGTGATGAAAACTTCAAATCGTTTGCAGATCAATTGGCGCAAGTTGGGTTGTCTATCAATACGGATGATGTTGCAACGCTCATGTCGCATACTGTGGAAGGTAAAACGGTTGAAGCAGTAAGAGAAACATTGGTTGCTAAAATCGGCGAAAATGTTCAGGCACGTCGCATGGTGACATTGTCTGCAAGTGGTTGTGTAGGGTTTTATTTGCATGGTGATCGCATTGGTGTGTTAGTAGCGATTGATAAAAACAATCCTGAATTAGCAAAAGATATTGCTATGCATGTTGCAGCAACTAATCCGGCTGCAATTGATTCTAATTCATTGTCTCCAGATGTGATTGCCAAAGAGCGTTCTATTGTTGCTGCACAAGCAGAAACATCTGGAAAACCAGCTAACATTATCGAAAAAATGGTTGAAGGACGTTTGCAGAAATTCGTGCAAGAAGTGTGTTTGGTTTATCAGCCATTTGTTAAAAATCCAGATCAAAAAGTGCAGGACTTATTAAAAGCAGCCGGTGCAACGGTATTGTCTTTTGTTCGTTTTGAAGTAGGTGAAGGTGTTGAAAAACCAGTAACAGATTTTGCAGCTGAAGTGAGCGAAACCCTAAAAGGGATATAATAAAAAACGCGCGTGAAATTTGAACGGACAATGCATTGGAGAAAAGGATGAAACCAAAATACAAACGAATACTGCTCAAGATGAGTGGTGAAGCTTTGATGGGTGATGGTACAAGTGCAATCTCCCCTGTGGTTTTGAATCGCCTTGCAAAAGAAATTGATGAAGTGCGTGAATTAGGCGTACAAATTGCTATCGTTATTGGCGGCGGTAATTTTTGTCGTGGCGTTGCATTATCTGAAGTAGGAATCAATCGTATTACAGGCGATCACATGGGCATGGTTGCAACGATTATGAATGCATTGGCCCTACGTGATGCATTTGAACGCTCCAATATGTCTGTGCGTATTCTTTCTGCTGTGGCTGTTAGCGGCATGGTTGATTTATTTCATCGACGCAAAGCGATTCATCATTTAGAGCAGGGTCGTATTGTTATTTTTGCAGCAGGAACGGGTAATCCTTTATTTACAACTGATTCAGCGGCGAGTTTACGCGGTATTGAAATTGATGCCAACGTGGTAATGAAAGCCACAAACGTGGATGGTGTTTATTCAGAAGATCCACGTAAAAATCCCAATGCCACGCTCTATAAACATTTAACTTACGAAGCAGCTTTGCAAAAAGAGTTTGCTGTGATGGATTTGGCTGCGTTTTGCCAATGTCGCGATTATCAAATGCCATTGCGTGTTTTTAATATTGGAAAGCCAGGTGCCTTGTTAAAATCCGTTTTAGGTGAGGACATTGGTACATTGGTTGATAGCGGTAACTAACCTCATTTAGCGTCTTGCGTGAATCAATAATGTGAATTTATTGATGGGACACGTAGAGAATAAAGTGATTTTCAGGAGACAAACATGATTAACGACATTATGCGTAATGCAAAACAACGCATGGAAAAATCTGTCGATGCGCTAAAACAAGAATTAATGAAATTACGCACGGGTCGTGCGCATCCTGGTTTGTTGGAACATATTATGGTGAGTTACTATGGTGTGCCAACGCAGCTATCACAAATAGCCAATGTATCTATTGAAAATGCCAGAACACTCATGGTGACGCCATGGGAAAAAAATATTATTCCTGATATTGAAAAAGCCATTATGATCGCGAATTTAGGATTAAATCCCAATACGACTGGAACAGTGATTCGTATTCCAATGCCGCCATTAACAGAAGAGCGTCGAAAAAGTTTAGGCAAAATTGTGCGCGAAGAAGCAGAAAAAGCGCGCGTTGCTGTTCGTAATATTCGTCGAGATGCGAATCAAGAATTAAAAACACTATTGAAAGATAAAGTTATTAGCGAAGATGAAGAACGTCGTGCGCAAACGGCCACACAAAAAACGACAGATGAATTTATTGCGCAAGTGGATGCTGTTTCATCTGCAAAAGAAAAAGATTTAATGGAAATATAATTTAAGACATACAAACAATGATGAATCAATCTCCCAACATGCCGCGGCATGTTGCCATTGTGATGGATGGAAATGGACGTTGGGCAAAACAAAGATTAATGCCTCGCATTTTTGGTCATCGTGCTGGTGTCAAAGCCGTGCAAAGAGCCATCGATTTTTGCCAAGACAAAGGCATTGAAGTATTATCGTTATTCGCACTGAGTGTTGAAAATTTCCAATCTCGCCCCGAATCCGAAGTGAAATTTTTAATTTCTTTGTTGTCAGATACCTTGGTCAAAAATTTAGAGCGATTGCATCGTAATCATATTCGTATTCGGATTATGGGAGATTTTTCTGTGTTCACGCCCGCGGTGCGCACGCAGATTGAAGAAGCGCAGCTACTCACACAACACAACAAAGGGCTTACGTTGGTTGTTGCCATTCATTACAGTGGACGATGGGATATTTTTCAAGCAGCAAAAAAATTTGCGCAACACGTGAAAGAAAATAATATGGACTTGGCTCAACTGAATGAAGCTGATTTCTCATCATTTTTATGCTCGACTGATTTACCTGAGCCAGATTTATTTATTCGTACGAGTGGTGAACAACGCATCAGTAATTTTATGTTGTGGCAAATTGCTTATGCTGAATTATTTTTTGTTGATGTTTTTTGGCCTGATTTTAATGATGCTATTTTTGCTGAGGCTATTGCTACTTTTCAAAAACGCGAACGCCGATTTGGTTTAACGGGTGAGCAAATTGCAACAAAGGATGAAACATGTTGATTAAACGAATTTTAACAGCACTAGTTGCGCTTCCTGTTGTATTGATTTCGATTATTTTTTTACCCCCGCTTTATTTTGCTTGTGTTGTTGCTGTTTTGGTTTTGATTGGCGCGTGGGAATGGTCTCAGTTTATTGGCGTCACCCGATTATCCCCCCGAATTTTTTATGTGCTTTTTGTTGCGTTGGGATTGTTTTTTTCTGCTTTAGTGCAAGTTGTGCCTATTTTGTTGGTTGCGTTGTTAGTTTGGTTATGGGCTTTTGTTGCTGTTGTTCACTATCAGCGACAAGGTGCGGGCGCCGGATTTCAATTTGCTGTTGTGCGATCCTTGGTGGGATGGATTGTTTTAATCGCAGCATGGGTTAGCATTGTGACGCTGCGTATGCAAACACAATTTGGATCAGCTTGGTTGATTTTAGTGTTGCTGTTGATTTGGAGTGCTGATGTCGGCGGTTATTTTGCAGGCCGTTTTCTCGGAAAAAAAACACTGTGTTCGCGAGTCAGCCCTAAAAAAACGTGGGCTGGTTTTTTTGGTGGTTTGATTTTAACGGTCGTGGTTGCGGCTATTTACGGATTGTTTTTACCAATCTCGCAAGAAAAGTATTTTGTTTTATTGGGATTGGCCGTGATTGTTGCCTTGTTTTCAGCGGGAGGCGATTTATTTTTAAGCTTGTTGAAGCGCATGGCGCATGTTAAAGATTCAGGTGTTTTTTTTCCAGGACATGGCGGCATGTTGGATCGTTTAGATAGCGTTGCTGCAGCAACAGTGGTTTTTGTTATTTGTTCATATTGGATGAGATTTTAAATGCAATCAGTGACGGTTCTTGGATCCACTGGCTCTATTGGTCAAAGCACACTGGATGTGATTGCGCAGCATCCTGATCGTTTTCATATTCATGCATTAACAGCGCATCGTAATATCGCAACCTTGTTTCGTCAGTGCCTGCAATTTAAACCAACATTTGCAGCGCTGCGTGATGCAGAATTGGCATTACAGTTAAAAATAAAATTACAAGCGGCTGCGGTTAAAACAGAAGTAGTGTTCGGTGCAGATGCGATCGCACAATTAGCGGGTGATGCACAAGCTGATATTGTGGTTGCTGGTATTGTGGGTGCAGCTGGATTATTGCCTACGTTGTCTGCAGTAAAAGCAGGTAAGCGTGTGTTGCTTGCCAATAAAGAAGCGCTGGTGATGGCTGCTGATATCTTCATGCAATCTGTTAGAAAATATAAAGCGACGTTATTGCCTATTGATAGTGAGCATAATGCTATTTTCCAATGTTTACCCGATCATTTTTTACCGGGTCGTGCCCCGCTGCAGGGTGTGCATTCTATTGTATTAACAGCATCAGGTGGTCCTTTTCGTACGATGCCGTTGCAGGCGTTGGCAGACGTAAGTCCAGCAGAAGCCATGGCACATCCCAATTGGAAAATGGGGCCTAAAATTTCAATTGATTCTGCCACGATGATGAATAAAGGATTAGAAGTCATAGAAGCATTTTGGTTATTTGGATTGTCGATTGAGCAAATTCAAGTGGTGATTCATCCGCAAAGCGTGATTCATTCCATGGTGTCATTTCATGATGCCTCTGTATTGGCGCAATTGGGTTGTCCTGATATGCGTATTCCCATTACACATGCGTTGAGTTATCCAGAGCGCATCACCTCAGGTGCAAAGCGATTGAATTTAGTTGAGGTGGGGCGCTTGGATTTTCATCAAGTGGATATACAACGCTTTCCTTGTGTGCGTTTAGCCTATCAAGCATTGAAGGCGGGCGGCACAGCCACGGCGATTTTAAATGCTGCAAATGAAGTCGCTGTGGATGCGTTTTGTCATCAGCATATTCGATTTACGCAAATTGCAACTGTGATTGATGCGGTGATGCAAAAAAGTAACATTCAAGTAGGGTCGGATTTGGATGTTGTGATCGAAGCGGACAAAATTGCACGTCAACAGACTACGCAAATGGTGAAAGACGCTGTATACTCTGTGCGAAAATAAATTCATAAGGAATAATAATGTTTCGTCAACTTCGTATCGCAATTATTACAGCAGTATTGCTGTTTATTCCCGTATCTATTTTTGCTTCTTCATTTGTGATTCAGCATATTCAGGTTCAAGGTTTACAGCGTATTCATGCGTCAACCGTGATGCATGCTATGCCACTGCATGTTGGACAGACTTACACAGATGCTGAAGGTAATCAGATTATCGCTGCATTATTTAAAACGGGATTTTTCAGTAATGTTGCTTTATCGCGTACGGGCACGACATTAATTGTGCATGTTGTTGAACGTCCCACTATTGACTCTGTTTTAATTACGGGTAATAAATCGATTAAAGCAAGAGAATTAAAACCTGTTTTAAAAAAACTGGGCATCGTTGTTGGATACACATTTAATCCATCTGAGTTACATGCCATTGTATTGGGATTACAGCAACAGTATGCGATGTTAGGTCATGTGGGCGCTGTGGTAACGCCGCATGTGAAAACGTTATCGCGTAACCGTGTTGCTATTCATATTGTGATTCAAGAAGGAAAAGCGTCTATTGTTCGCAGCATCCAAATTACCGGCAATCACGCCTTTTCCGAACACACTTTATTATCCCAATTTAAATTAACAACGCCGAGTATTTTTACTTGGTTTAATCATAATGATCGTTATTCCAGCATGCGTTTGGATGGTGATTTACAAAATTTACAAAACTTTTATTTGGATCATGGTTATTTGGATTTTCAAGTGGTGTCGCATCATGTGACGCAATTAGCAAACGGTCGCGGTGTGGTTATTCATGTGCGTGTGCATGAAGGATCCGTTTATTATCTAAGCGGATATCAATTGGCAGCTGAACAATTGCCTGCAAATTTGCATCCAAAAATAAACACTATTTTAATGGAATTAAAAAAAGGTGTGCCTTTTTCGAGAAAATCAATTATCGATGTGAATCAAAAAATAGGGGATTACTTGGCCGATCAAGGTTATGCCTTTCCGCAAATCACACCGACACCAACATTGAATCGCGCAGCGCATCGTGTTTTTGTGACGTACCATGTTGCCAGTGGGCATCGCGTTTATGTGCGTCATATCCATGTTTTAGGAAATACACGCACCAATGGTTTGGTTGTTCGAACACAGTTACGTCAAATGGAAGGCAGTTTGTATTCTTTAAAAAATATTAAAGAATCAAAACGCCGTATTAATAATTTGGGTTATCTTGACCATGTTCGTGTGACAACAAAACCGGTGCGGAATAAAAATAATCAAGTCGATTTGGATTATCATGTGCATGAAGTGAGTGCGGGACGCGCATCATTGCAGGCAGGATATTCAGATGTAGATGGTTTTTTATATGGTGCCAACGTATCTGAACCCAATTTTATGGGATCTGGAAAATATGTATCTGTGGGTTTTACGCGCAGTGAATATTCTTCTAATTATGGATTCACCTATAACAATCCATTTTACACGGCAAGCGGTATTAGTCGTGGATTTAGCGTTTATTACAGTCATACCACGCCAGCCAATGTGAACTTAGAGCCTTACACAATGGACGATTACGGCGCGAGTATGACGTATGGTATTCCAATCAGTGAATACGACCAAGTTAGCTTAGGTGGTGGTTATGATCACATTGTGATTAGCAATGTGAATCCATCGCTGGTTTCTCCCTCGGTAACGCAATTTATTGGGCAGAAAAAACCGCCATATAATCAATTCAAAATCATTTCAGGTATTTCGCATGTGACGTTGGATCGCGCCATTTTTCCAACCAAAGGTAATGAGCAGGATTTAAATTTAACAGTGGGTGTGCCCGCGATTAAATCTAGCTTGGGATATTATCAAGCAGTGTATGACAATCTGTACTATTTGCCGATTGGTCATGGATTTATTGTTAATCCGCATCTGACGCTAGGTTATGGTGGTGGTTATGACGGTACGCCGCAAATGCCGTTTTATACCAATTTTTATGCGGGTGGTTTACGTACCTTGCCAGGATATACTGGAAATACATTAGGGCCTAAAAATCCACAAAATCTAACACAAGCTTTAGGTGGTAATTTTGAGGCGTTAGGTGGTGTGAATTTTATTTTGCCTGATTTTATTAGCAATAAAGTGCGTACAGCGATTGTGTTGGATGGGGGTAATATTTTTCAAACTGATCGTGTTTCAGGTATTTCTTATGAAGGCGTTCGCCCTAAGAATTTGCGTTTTACTGCGGGAATTATGTTATCATGGTGGTCGCCATTGGGGGCGCCGCTCGATTTTAGCTTGGCTTTCCCACTGAATAAGAAACCAGGCGATCAATTATCACCTTTTGGGTTTTC
Organism: Gammaproteobacteria bacterium CG_4_10_14_0_2_um_filter_38_22; assembly: GCA_002793195.1. Taxonomy (GTDB): domain Bacteria; phylum Pseudomonadota; class Gammaproteobacteria; order Coxiellales; family Coxiellaceae; genus 2-02-FULL-42-43. Next base: position 71,495 of record PFPT01000068.1, on the reverse strand, counting down.
TTTTGGCGCAACGATTTAATCTGTTTTTAATTTAAGGAGAAGGTAATGAAGAAGTTGGTATTAGGTTTGGCGATTTCCTGTGCGGTATTTTCAGTTGGTGCGTTAGCGAGTGGTGTTGGCGTTGTGGATATGAAAGCGATTTTTAGTCAGTCTTCACAAGTGAAAGAAATCAAAGCATCATTAACAAAGCAATTTGAGCCACAAAAAGAAAAATTACAAAAAATGAGCACGGCTTTACAAGCAGATGTTGCAAAATATCAAAAAAACAAAGAAGTCATGAATAAAAAAGAGTTAACTGCATTAGAAACAAGCATTACTAAGCAGGAAACTGCATTCCGTGATGCGCAAACACAATTTCAACAAGATGTATTTAATGCGCAAAATAAAAGTTTAGAAAAATTCATGAACAGTGTAAAAGCATCTGTAAAAATCGTTGCTGAAAAAAATAAGCTGGATTTAGTTATCCCAAGCAATGATGTGTTATATACAAAAGGTGATAAAGACATCACAAAAGCTGTTATGAAAGATATGAAATAATTTTAACCTGTTATTTTTTCAGAAACCCACCCAAACAAGGTGGGTTCTTTTTTTATGAAACCATCTATTTCTTTTTCAATTGCTGAATTGGCCAAACAGATTTCTGCCAAAGTTATTGGTGATGATCAATTGGTTATTTCTCGTGTAGCGCCCATCATGACAGCTCAAAAAGGGGATTTAACCTTTTTAACTGGTGGTGCCTACAAACGATATTTATCTCATACCAATGCCTCTGCTGTTATCTTAACCGAAGCAGATGCAATGCATTGTCCTGTTACTGCCTTAATTGTCACTAATCCTGAGCTGGCTTTTGCACGTATTGCACAATGTTGGAATCCACTAAAGCGACCTGCTGCTGGTATTCATGAGACGGCCGTAGTCGCACGTAGTGCTGTGATCGATTCATCTGCATCAATCGGTGCGCATGCTGTGGTTGGAGAAAATGCAGTTATTGGCGCAAATACCATTATTTTTCCGGGCACAGTCATTGGTGATGATGTTGTGATTGGTTCTGATTGTTGGTTGTATGCGCATGTGACTTTGTATCATCAGGTTAGTATTGGAAATCGCGTTGTTCTGCATAGCGGTGTAGTAATTGGTAGTGATGGATTTGGTTTGGCGCAAGAACAGGGTCGTTTTGAAAAAATACCGCAACTGGGTTCCGTGATGATTGCAGATGATGTGGAGATTGGTGCGAACAGTTGTATCGATCGCGGCGCATTACAACACACAGTGATTGAGAAAGGTGTGAAGATCGATAATTTAGTCATGATTGCGCATAATGTTGTGGTAGGTGCGCATACTGTGATTGCAGGCTCTTGTTCTATTGCTGGTAGCACAGTCATTGGTTCGCACTGTATCGTTGGTGGTGCATCTAATATTGGCGGACATATCACGATTTGTAGTGGCGCCATGTTTACGGGTTGCGCAATGGTAACCAACTCTGTAAAAGAACCTGGCGTTTACTCTTCAGGTACGGGGTTATTTCCAAATAAAGTTTGGCGAAAAATGGTTGTGTATTTAAGAAAAATAAATAGGGCGTAACGCACAATTTTGTTGGGTATAATAACGCGAGGTGTTTTATGAGTGATAAAATTGATTATCTTGAGGTGCGAAAATATTTGCCGCATCGTTACCCATTTTTGTTGGTTGATACAGTGGAATCTTACGCGCTGAATGAATGGTTAGTGGCAATTAAAAACGTCACAAATAATGAGCCTTATTTTTCTGGGCATTTCCCAGAATTACCTGTTATGCCTGGTGTGTTGATGGTGGAAGCATTGGCGCAAGCATCTGGTATTTTAATGTATCGTTCTTTTGGTCGTTATCCTGGGCCGGAAGATTTATTTTTTTTAGCAGGAATTGATAATACGCGTTTTAAACGTAAAGTGGTGCCAGGCGATCAATTGCAGCTGCGTGTTGAAGTGTTGCGTCAACGTGAAAATTTATGGAAATTTAAAGGCACGGCAACAGTCGATGGTGAATTGGCTTGTTCTGCTGAATTTATGAATATTAGAGCATGATAGCTCGTATTGGAAAAACAAACATGATTGAGACAAAGCAATTTATCGATCCAACTGCAAGAATTCACCCTACTGCTAAAATAGCAGCGGATGTGGTGATTGGTCCGTGGGTTTGTATTGGCGAATACGTTGAAATCGGTTCTGGTACGCGCATTGAAGCCCATGCGGTTGTGAAACAACATACCATCATGGGAAAAAATAATCACATTCATTCGCACGCTGTTGTTGGTGGTGATCCACAAGATTTAAGCTATCGTGGTGAAACAACGTGGTTGAAGATGGGTGATGGTAATATTGTGCGTGAGTTTGTGACCATTAATCGTGGGTCAGCAAAAAGTGGCACCACTTTGCTGGGCAATAAAAATTGTTTTTTGAGTTATTCGCATGTTGCACACGATGCGCATATTGGTAACGAAGTATTGTTTGTAAATAATGCTTCTATTGCGGGTCATGTCACGATTGATGATTTTGCAATTGTAGGTGCTTATGCCGCTGTGCATCAATTTACGCAGATAGGTTCTTATAGCTTTTTAGTGCATGCAACACAAGTATCACATGATATTCCGCCGTTTATGTTGGTAAAAGGAACGCCAGGTGTGCCATTTGCATTAAATTTAGTGGCACTGCGTCGTCGTGGATTTTCACCTGAAACGATTAGTGGTTTGAAAAAAGCCTATCGTTTAATGTATCGTCAAAGAATGTCGATGAAAGAATTAGAATTGGCTTTGGCAGAATTGGCAAAGACCACACCTGAAGTACAATTAATTATTGATTTGATGAAAAATTCGAAACGCGGCATAGTCAGAAAATTGGCAAGTAAACCTTCTGCTACCGATTCGGAAATGTAGGGCGACAATTTTTTTTATCTTTGATAAGCTGAAACGCGATTTCTGAAACGTTTTCAGAAGCATCGCTATTTTCAGCAGTGATTTTGTTTTTTAACTGGCTGAATTCTTTTTTCATGGCGTCATGATTATTTTTATCAGACAACAGTTTGATTGTCTCGCGCGCTATATTTTCAGGGGTAGCTTGATCTTGAATTAATTCTTTTGCAATTAATTTCTCAGCAACAATATTGCATAAACCAATATATTTTATGCGAACCAATTTTTTTGCCAGCCAAAATGTGAACGCACTGAAACGATAGATAATGCAAAGCGGTGTTTGCATTAATCCAATTTCAAGTGTCACTGTTCCCGATGCAGCGATTGCTGCATCGGTAATTTGCAATAAATCATATAAATTATTTTGGATAATGCGAATATGATTAGGAATCGGCACATTAATGTGATTTTGATTAAAATGATTAGCGAGCACCAACACCAGTTGTACGTCTGTGATACATTCCTGAATTTTTTTAGTAGCTTCCAAAATAAGCGGTAAGTGATTTTTTAACTCGGAATCACGACTGCCTGGAAATAAAGCTACAATTTTTTTATCAGGCGTTAAATTAAAAAAATCATAAGCGGCTTCTTTTGACATAGTAGGTTTGGCCAGTGTGCTGAGCGCATGACCGACAAAAGTTACTGGTACTTGTGCATCACGATATATTTTTTCTTCAAAAGAAAATAAAACGGCCATGTGATCGACGTATTTTTTAATTTGTTTGATGCGGCCAGAGCGCCATGCCCAAATTTGTGGACTGACGTAATATAAAACAGGAATGCCGAGTTTTTTTGCGTATTTCATCACGCGAAAATGGGTGTCAGGAAAATCAATTAAGATGATCAAATCAGGTTTGGTGTGTTGTAAATATTTTTTAATTGTATGTAGCGTATGTAAAATAGGAAATAATTTTTTTAAAATTTCAAAAAATCCCACGACAGCCAATTGATTAGAATCAAATTGAATGCCAACACCGGCATCGCGCATTTTCTTTCCGCCCATCCCGGTTAAGTGCAAAGCTGGATTTTTTTGCAATAAAGCGCGTGCCAAATTCGCACCCAATAAATCGCCAGATGCTTCGCCAGCGCTGATAAAAATTTTACACATATTTTTCATTGTGTTGAGTGATGATCTGTGTAATATGCGTTGCGAGTGCAAGGGCGTCACGCGCAGCGCCGCCAGTGACCAAGGGCGTTTGTTGATGAATGATGGCTTGTAAGAATGAATGAATTTCATCCTTTAGCGCATCGCCTTTTTCTAAATACTTTTCTTCTGAGTCAATATTGGGTACGCCGGGAAACATTTCTGTTTTTGCTTTTCGTCGTATACGACAAATAGAGCGATGTAGGTCTAAATTGAAATACGCATCATGTTGAAAAACCCGTAAGCGACGCTCACTCGTAGCGTTAATGCGGCTTGCTGTAATGGAAGCAACACAGCCGTTGCTGAATTCAATGCGTGCATTGGCGATGTCAATGAAAGGGGTTAGTACGCTAGCGCCCGTTGCACGAACATCTGTCATGGGTGCCTTAACAAGCGATAAAATAATATCGATATCATGAATCATCATATCTAAAATGACGGAGACATCACTGCCACGTAGTTTAAACGAGGTGAGTCGTTGTGCTTCAATAAAAAGTGGGCTAGCCAGTTGAGGAGAAATAAATTGAAAGGTGGGATTAAAACGCTCAATATGCCCAACTTGCAAAACTAAATTATTTTTTTTGGCCAGTGCAATTAAAATGTCGGCTTGTTCAACCGTGTTTGTGATGGGTTTTTCGATTAAGACGTGAACTTGATTTTCTAAAAAAAAATGTGCAATCTCAAAATGCAGTGGAGTGGGTGCTGCAATACTGACTGCGTCTACTTTGCCTATTAAGCTGCGAAAATCATGAGTTGCTGTAATATGATATTTTTCAGATAATTCATGAGTATGACTTGAGTCGATATCACAAATAGCAACTAGATTAGAGTTAGGTAGCGTCGCTAATTTATCGACGTGATACTTGCCGAGGTAACCCGTACCAATAACAGCTGTGTTGATTGTTTTCATCGATTCATTTGCTTGACTTATTATTTCGGCGTAGTGTGTCACTTTTTTACAATGAGATCAATGGAGTCAGTCAGTTAAGATGTGCTGTCTGTACAAAGTAGGGAACGATCATGGCGCATATTGAGAATCATAAAATCACATTGATTGCTGGTGTGGATGAAGCAGGGCGTGGTCCGTTAGCGGGTGCTGTAGTTGCAGCAGCGGTGATTTTAAATCCGTTATGTCAAATTGATGGATTAACAGATTCAAAATTACTCTCTGAAAAAAAGCGGGAGCAATTATTTGTTGAAATCACTGAAAAAGCAATTTCGTACGGCATAGCGCAAGCATCCGTTAGTGAAATCGATGAAATGAATATTTTACAAGCAACTCTGTTAGCGATGCGTCGCGCCGTTGCGCAATTAGCCATTGAGCCACATGAAGTGTGGGTAGATGGTAATCAAGATCCGAAATGCGATTATCCAACCAAGCTCATTGTACAGGGTGATTTTTTAATATCGGCAATTTCAGCCGCCTCTATTTTGGCAAAAGTCACGCGCGACCGTTTAATGAAAGCATTGGATGTGCAATTTCCGGGTTATGGTTTTGCGAAACACAAAGGTTATGGAACAAAGGCGCATCGTATTGCGTTGCAAAAACTAGGAGCAACGATTCATCATCGTCGATCCTTTGCGCCTGTGCGAGAAGTGATGCTAGCAACCTAGTGCATGCACTGGTAACATGCTCAAGAGTGTCGTTTTAATAGGAAATTACCATGTCAAATGCACTTTCCATACTTGTTTTGTGCGGCGGTCAATCAACAGAACATGATATCTCATTATTATCTGCCAAAAATGTGATCAAGCAGTTAGATGCTAAGCAATACCATGTTCATGTTGCAAAAATAACGCATGATGGCGAGTGGTATTATTTTGACAATGCCGCTGACTATTTCTCAGAAGCCCGTTCGCATTTAATGCATCTGATTCCTGGGCAAAAAAATCCGTTTTTTGTTGAAGGTAATGCGGTACCAATTGATTGTGTTTTTCCGGTGCTGCATGGCACGCACGGTGAAGATGGTACGATGCAGGGTTTGTTGGAATTGTTGCAAATACCTTACGTTGGAGCAGATTGTTTGGGATCTGCTATTACCATGGATAAAGATATTGCAAAACAGTTATTGCGCGATGCAAAAATACCCGTTGTCGATTGGAAATTAATTCGAAAAACGGACGCGTTAATGGCTTATTCTGATATTAAAAAGCAATTGGGTGATGCTGTTTTTATAAAACCAAATAGTTTGGGTTCGTCCGTAGGCGTTAAAAAAGCGATGAATGAAATGTCATTTCATGCGGCTATACAAGATGCGTTTCGTTATGATGAATACGTATTGGTTGAGAAATTAATTGTGGGTCGAGAAATTGAATGCTCTGTTTTAGGAAATGAAAAACCAGCAGCATCATTGCCTGGAGAAATTATTAATCACACCGAGTTTTATTCGTTTGATGCAAAATATGTTGATGCTGATTCAGCAACTGTAAAAACACCAGCTGATTTATCACCCGCGTTGGTTTTAAAAATTCAAGCGTTAGCAGTACAAGCATTTCAAGTTTTACGTTGTTTGGGCATGGCGCGCGTGGATTTCTTTTTAACACCGGAAGAAAAAATTTATATTAATGAAGTAAACACCATTCCTGGTTTTACCAATATCAGTATGTACCCAAAAAATTGGGAAGCCAGTGGTTTAAGTCATGCTGCTTTGCTGGATCAATTAATCGCACTGGCGATGCAGCGATTTAAGTTTAAAAAATCCTTGATTCGCGTTTTTCAGCCGGTGCAAGCATGAATACCAATGCCATGAGTAAAATAAAATGACGCAAAATTTTATTCACTTAAAAACGCATTCCGCCTATTCATTAATCGACAGTATTATGGATATCGACTCGCTGATAAAGCAAACGGTTGAAAATAAAATGCCTGCAGTGGCGATGACAGATCGCGTTAATTTATTTGGTTTGGTTAAGTTTTTTAAAAAAGCGATGGACTCGGGAATTAAACCCATTGTGGGTGCTGATCTTATTTTAAAAGGGGATAAAGAATTTTTTTTATTCACAGCGCTTTGTAAAAATAAAACAGGCTATGATCATTTACGTGAACTGATTTCAAAAGCATATTTGCAGGGTCAGGTTAATGGAATTCCCACCACGCAGTGGGATGATTTAATTCAATATCGTGATGGGCTCATTATTTTATCGGGTGGGCGTCATGGTGATATTGGCAAGGCCATTTTAGTTAATGATCAATCTTTAGCAAAGCAACGTTTAAAAAACTGGATGCATTATTTTCCTCATGATTTTTATTTGGAATTGCAGCGTACTCAACGTCGCGATGAGGCTGCCTATATTGAATCGGCTGTAGTGCTAGCAGAGCAGTTTGGTGCGCCTGTGGTTGCAACTAATGATGTGCGTTTTATACATCAAACTGATTTTGAAGCGCATGAAGCGCGCGTGTGCATTCAGTCTAGTCGTGTATTAAATGATCCCAAACGGCCTAAAAATTACAGCAATCAACAATATTTTAAAACTGCTGCCGAAATGCAGGATTTATTTTCTGATATCCCTGAAAGCTTACAAAATACAGTTGAAATCGCGAAGCGATGCACCGTTGAATTAAAATTGGGTGAAGTGTTTTTGCCGCAATACCCGCTGCCCGCCGGCACCCATTTAAAAACCTATTTTGAAAAAAAATGCATGAGTGGATTGCAAAAACATTTTCCAAATACTGAATCTCAAATGCCGGGTCATTATCTTGATCGGCTACGCTTTGAATTGGATGTGATTCAAAAAATGGGATTTGCAGGTTACTTTTTAATTGTGGCGGATTTTATTCGATGGGCAAAAGAAAATAATATTCCAGTAGGCCCGGGACGTGGATCGGGTGCGGGTTCATTGGTGGCGTACGCGTTAGGCATTACAGGGTTAGACCCCATTAAGCATGAACTATTGTTTGAGCGTTTTTTAAATCCTGAGCGGGTTTCCATGCCTGACTTTGATATTGATTTTTGTATGGATAATCGCGACCGCGTGATTGATTATGTTGCAGAAAAATATGGACGTGATTCGGTATCACAAATTATTACGTATGGCACGATGGCAGCCAAAGCGGTGGTGCGTGATGTGGGTCGTGTGCTGGGTTTTCCTTATGGATTTGTTGATAAAATTGCAAAACTCATTCCATTTGAAATTGGCATCACATTAGAAAAAGCATTGCAGCAAGAAGTCGAGTTAGCCAAATTGTATAACATCGATGTTGAAGTCAAAACGTTAATTGATTTGGCAAAAAAACTAGAAGGTTTGGCGCGCAATGCAGGTAAGCATGCCGGCGGTGTGATTATTGCACCAACCAAGTTAACTGATTTTGCACCGCTGTATTGTGAATCGGGATCAACCCATGTTGTTACCCAGTTTGATAAAGATGATGTTGAAGCAGTGGGTTTGGTGAAGTTTGACTTTTTGGGTTTACGCACGCTGACCATTATTCAGTGGGCAGTCGATGCGATTAATCAACTCCCCCCTGATTCGCCACACTCATCGAGCTTTGAAAAAGAGGCTGGCGAACGACGTTCGCGAGGGATTTTAGACATCGAAAAAATTCCATTAGATGACGAAAAAACATTTTCTCTTTTGAAGTCATGCGCAACCACAGCAGTATTTCAACTAGAATCACGTGGCATGAAAGATTTGGTACGTCGACTACAGCCAGATTGTTTTGATGAAATCACAGCGCTCGTTGCGTTATTTCGGCCGGGTCCATTGCAATCTGGCATGGTCGATGATTTTATTAATCGCAAACATGGTCGTGAAAAAGTACATTATTTTCATCCTGATATTGAACCCATTTTAAAACCCACTTATGGCGTGATTTTATATCAAGAACAAGTGATGCAAATCGCACAGGTCTTATCGGGTTATTCATTGGGTAGCGCTGATTTATTACGTCGTGCCATGGGTAAGAAAAAACCAGAGGAAATGGCCAAGCTGCGCAAGACATTTATTTCAGGTGCTAAAAATCGTGGTGTAGATGAAACAGTGTCGGCACATATTTTTGATGTTATCGAGAAATTTGCCGGATATGGTTTTAATAAATCGCACTCCGCGGCTTATGCTTTGCTGGCCTATCAAACGGCTTATTTGAAAGCGCATTATCCTGCTGAGTTTATGGCTGCTGTTTTGTCATCTGATATGGATAACACAGACAAAGTGGTTTCCTTTTATCATGAATGTCAGTCGATGGCGTTAAAAGTATTACCGCCCAACATTAATGAGGATTTTTTCTCGTTTCGTGTGAATGAAAAAAATGAAATCACTTATGGATTAGGCGCGATTAAAGGGGTGGGCGAAGCTGCTGCAAAACATATTGCCGAAGAGCGTGAAAAGAATGGAAATTATCGAGATTTATTTGATTTTTGTGAACGATTGAATTTACATACCGTTTCTCGTCGTACGATTGAGCCATTAATTTATGCGGGTGCGATGGATTTTTTGGGTGTGAATCGTGCTACTTTAATTGCCTCGATTGATAAAGCCATTAAAAATGCAGAACAAAAAAATAAAATGCAATCGGTGGGTCAAACAGATTTATTTGGTTCTTTGTCAGACGAGGAAAAAAAATATATTGCGCCTGATTATGTGATTGTTTCGCATGAAGACACCCTTGAAAAATTAAGTGCTGAAAAAAATGTATTGGGCCTGTATTTAAGTGGTCACCCCATTAAAATTTATGAAAATGAAATCACGCGATTAACCACTTGCGCAATTGATGCGTTGTCAAAACAAATGGGAAAATCAGTTTGTATTGCGGGATTGCTTATTGCTATTAAAAAAATTATTACCAAGCAAGGCAAGCGTATGGCCATTTTGACGCTTGAAGATAGAAAGGGTGTGGTTGAAGTGACCTTGTTTAGTAAGCTGTGCGATGAAGTGTTGCCCTATCTTGAAAAAAATCAAGTGTATATTGTGCATGGTAAAGTAGAAGAAGACAGTTTTAATCAGAATATACGTATGCTGGCTGAGTCCATTGAGTTACTTGATGTGAAACGCGCACAGTTAGCAAAGCGTTTGGTGATTTTTGTGGAGTCGGAAGCGCACGTTGAAAAACTTGTTGCTGATTTACCACCCATTATGCAACCTTTTCAAGGCGGGCATTGTCCTGTGCAAGTTTTTTATCAGTCGAATGATGCAAAAGTAAAAATTGAGTTAGGTAAAAATTTGTCTGTGCATCCTAAAAATGCGCTGCTCGCACAATTAAAGCAGTTGTGTGGCGAGGCATTTGTGAAAGTAGGCTATTAAACCTAGATTCGGCAGTCAAACTCTATTGCGAGTGCTTAATCGTCTGAATCTGCACTGGATTTTTGAACATTTTTTTCACCGTATGGGTGAATACGATTTCAAAAAAATTTTTCAAAAATCCAATGCATCTTCTATAGCTTAAACGCTCTTGCTACGGGTTTGACTGCTGAATCTAAGTTAAAATAACCCCGCGAGGCGGGGATTTTGGAAGAGCTATAAAAATAGAATTTATTTTTTTAATAGTAATTTAATGCTACTGTTAACTTAAAAACTTTTATCTGGAACAACTTTTACCTGGGTTTAAAAGAACGTTAAGAGCAAACTCAGCTGCTCCTTCCAGATTTTCTCCCTTTTTGATTCTTTTTACCTTAGCAAAAAGTCCAACAGATGAATTGGCTTTTTTTGAGGCATTGTTTGTTTTATCTGCTTCTTGTTGTTGCATTTCTGTTGCTTTTTCTTGGGGTTTTGCCATGAGATTGAGCTCCTTATTTTGTTAATTAATAGGTGAACCGATATTTTTAAATTACATCAAAATCCTTAAGAAACTCTTAAGGAGAAAAATTAAAATAAGCTTAAGGTTGAGTGCACTTTTAAGTCGGTTTTATGACTAAAATTAAGTGAATTTTTTACCGAGGGAGGGACTCGAACCCTCACAATGTCACCATCACCGGATTTTGAGTCCGGCGCGTCTACCAATTCCGCCACCTCGGCTAGAAAGTGAATGCAGTATAACGAACGTTTTTTTTAATTTCAATCAGAAAGCGTTATCTGTCAATAACGATTTTAAAGTCACCTAACCAAGCTTAAAAATTCCGTTCGGGTGCGGTCATCATTTCGAAAACAACCGAGCATCATGGATGTGATCATATTGGAGTTTTGTTTTTCAACGCCACGCATCATCATGCACATGTGTTTGGCTTCAATGATAACGCCAACGCCATTGGCTTCAGTGACTGTTTGAATACAATGCGCAATTTCACGTGTGAGGTTTTCTTGAATTTGAAAGCGTCTTGCAAAATGATCAATGATACGCGCTATTTTGGATAACCCCAGTACTTTGCCATTGGGTAAATAAGCAACATGACATTTACCAATAAAAGGCAGTAAGTGATGCTCGCATAAAGAATATAGCTCGATATCTTTGACAATCACCATTTCATCCATGGCGCTTTGAAAAATGGCGCCATTGATTATGTCAGTTAAATTTTCACGGTATCCTTTCGTTAAAAATTGCAATGCTTGACGCGCGCGTTTGGGTGTTTTTGCCATACCTTCGCGCGTGGGGTCATCGCCCAATTCACGAATGAGGTGTGCAAGCTGCGCTTCCATGATGTCATCGGGTGATGCTGTTTTATTAATCGCCTTTTCAGCGCAAATGTCAGTTTCTAGCATGGCATTCTCATGGTTAAAAAGAACGCAGTATAACGAGAATTAACCGGGCGGCCAACTCATTTGTCTGCCACCTAATAAATGAAAATGAATATGATAAACAGCTTGTCCGCCATTTTGATTGCAATTCATGATCACGCGATAACCCGCGTCTTGTATTTTTAATTCCACCGCAATTTTTTTGGCGGTTTGCATCATGTGGCCAATTAACGCATTGTCTTTTTCAGCAATATCATTAATGGTGGCAATGTGTTTTTTAGGAATAATTAAAATATGATGTGGTGCCTGTGGTGCGATATCGTTAAAGGCAACCACTTGCTCATCATGATAAACAAAATCAGTTTTGAGTGTGCCAGCAGCAATTTTACAAAAAAGGCAATCCATCTTTTTTTCCCCATGTTAGAATTGAATTATGAAATATGATACACAAATTTTGATCGTTGGTGCAGGTCCTGCTGGTTTGACGTTGGCGTGTTTATTGGCGCAATTTCAAGTGCCATTTATCATCATCGATAAAAAATCAGGCATTTCATCGGATATTAAAGCTTGTATGTTGTCATCGCGATCACTCGAAATTTTTTCAGATTTGGGTTTGATGGATCAAGCAATGCAATTGGGACAAGTGGTCCAAGCATTTGAGGTGTATCGTAATAATGCGTTAGCAGTCTCACTGGATTATCAGCGTATTCAAACGCGATTTCCTTTTAATTTGCATCTGGGTCAGCCTAATACAGAAAAAGTATTATATGAGAAACTCGCTTCACAAAGAATAAATGTGTTGTGGCGACATGCGCTGCATGAGTTTGTTCAAAATGAAAAAGCAGTAACGGCAACTGTTATGGTTGAAAATACAGCAGTGACAATACAGGCTGAATTTTTAATTGGCGCAGATGGTGCTACTAGCCTTGTTCGTAAATTCTCTCAATTGGATTTTAAAGGCGAAACTTACCCCAGTCATTTTCTGTTGGGTAATGTCAAATTAGATGCTGATTTGTCTTACGATAAAGCACGATTATTTTTTGGCGACTTTGGTTTTCTATCTGTGTATCCGTTGCCAGACCATTACATGCAAATCGGTGGCAATATTATCGCACCCAATCATTTAGCTAAACCCCACTTTGATGAATTAAAAAAATTATTTCAGGATCGCTGTGGTTATTCAGGTAAGCTGCGTGATTTAAAATGGTTGTCTTATTATCGAACGCATTCGCGGGGTGTAAAAGAACGTGTCATCAATCGAGTGATACTCATGGGTGATGCTGCGCAGATTGTCAGCCCATTAACAGGATTGGGTATGAACGCCGGTATTCAAGATGCAGAAAATTTGGCGTGGAAATTATTATTGATCGTGCAGAAAAAAGCATCAGTGGATTTATTGCAATCCTATCAATCAGAGCGAAGTTGGGTATCGCGTAAACTTATCAGCTTTTCAAATATTTTGGAAACCGTCTATACGATGAAGCAAGCGCATTCAAAAAGTTTGCGTGAATTTATGTTGTCGCAATCATTAACGCATGAAGCAGCGCAGCAAAAAGAAGTGGCTAGATTAATGCAAAAAGATTTGAACTATCGTACAAGTTCATTGCTTCAAGAGCGATCGCTTGTTGGTTTTCAATCACCAGATCCTTGGTTGCCATTGTATAATCATTTTTTGTTTGATTTGCTCGAGCGTGGTCGGATGATTGTGTTGTCTTTTTCAGGCCAGCAAAAAAAACCAATTGTGCAAATCGGTTATTTAGATTCCTGTGAATTTGATATGCCAGCAATGCATGCAAAGACAATTGATGATACTGATTTTATTTTGCATCGTGCCTTTTCAATTGTTGATTCAGTACGATTTATTATTCGTCCTGATCGTTACGTTGCTTTTTCAGATCAAAAAAGTCATTAATGTAATACAACATGAAATAATCGCAGCATAAAAACACCAAACTGAAATATAATAATCAAAATACACAAACCAACATACCATTGAGCTTAAGACAATGGCCCAGCCAATAATGGATGAGTAATGTTTATCGCAAATAAAAAAAGGCGCTGCGGTTAAAAACACATAAATCGGAATTAAAATAAATTTCATGACTGAGCCAGTGATATGGTAACCACCCATGATATGGATATTGTAAAAAATATGGAGACGACACAAATCCAAACCCAAATTGGGTGTCAGCAATACATTGCTAAAACACCATGTCCCAAAAAACAAACCAGCTAATATAATCCAAGCAATTTTTTTCTTGATATGCGGTTGTCGTGAAATGATATAGCAACTTAATCCTGAAAACCAAGGGTAAACAAAAAAAGCAAAAAATAAAAAGAGTGTTCCCCAAAATCGCGCAGATAGAATAGGCGACCCGATCCAAATCATGCCTTCAGAAAATTGTTGTAGGGCATAAAAAAACGCCATCATATTTAATACGAGAAAACGTTTATTTTTTTTAATGGCGAAATAGGATCCAGCAACGCCACTGATTGAAAGTGCGGCAGTTGCAGTGAAGCTGACGGGTGCAGAGAAACACATGTTTATTATCCAATCAGTTGGGGGTGAAATTGAACCTTGTCGTGTCGTTTGAAAAAGTAAAAAAATTAATGCCGATTTTTATTTATATTTACTCCTGATTTTAAATCAACATGCCGCATAAATAAAACCAAGGGAATAAACAGGATTAATATAACAGCAATCAAGTAGTATGCGTCAATAAAAGCAACCATGTTCGATTGCGCCAATAAATTTATTTTTAATTCAATGATGGCTTTAGGATTTCGCATGCCCAGATGTTGTTGTTGCAACCAACTACGAAAATGAGTGCTAAATGGATTAATGTGCGCACCTAATTGATTCCAATTTATTTGTGTTTCACGCGCAACAACAGTGCTCAGCAATGAAACGCCAACAGATGTACCCAACATTCTCCCGTAGGAAAATAATCCAGCGCCTTCTGTAATATGTTTGGCAGGCAAAGTGGCGAGTGAATAAGTGGTGAGTGGTACCATGAAAAATCCTAAGCCAATACCAAACAGGGCATTACCAACAATAAAATTAAATTGGGTTGCTGATAGTGCAAGTGTTGAAAAATAAAATGCAGCAGAGGCAGTTAACAACAAACTAAAAATTAAAATATATTTGATATTGATTCGCGTCATCACTACGGATGATAACCCCATTGAAACAGCACTGCCCACACCAATGGCTATCATCGTCTCACCCGCTATCATTGGCGTATAATGAAATAAATTTTCAAGCATGATGGGTTCAAGCGTGACAAATCCAAACAAACAACCGCAATAAACAGTTAATAATAAAGTGCATAGACTAAAATTTCTATTTTTAAAAATAGCGAGCGTGATGACGGGCGTTTTGTGTGTGGCAGATCGAATTAAAAATAAAATAATTGAGAACACGCTGATGACAGCAAGCAATAAAATAAAATCAGATTGAAACCAGTTGTTCGAATTACCTTGATCTAATAAAATTTGCAAGCAACCAATACCTGCAAACATCAACGCGATACCCAGAAAATCAATTTTTAGTTTCGTTTTCTGTGATGCAGGTATGACAATTATCGTCATGATTAATCCTAAAAAACAGATAGGGGTGTTTAAATAAAAAATCCAACGCCATGACGCGTGGGCTAAAATAAATCCACCAATGGTTGGGCCAAATACGGGCGCTGCCATAATGCCCAGTCCCCAAATCGCCATTGCTTTGCCTTGTTCTTCAAGCGGAAAGCTTTCGCGTAAGATGGATTGTGATAATGGAATTAATGCAGCGCCAAATCCACCTTGTAATAATCGGTAAAAAACCATTACGTTTAACGCATTGGCTGTGCCGCATAGTAATGAGCTGACTAAAAAGCCAGTGATATCAATAATCAGTAAATTTCTTGTTCCAAAGCGGGCGCTTAAAAATCCGGTGAGTGGTAACATCATTGCAGCAGCAACAACATAAGAAGTGAGTACCCAAGTGATTTGATTTTGGTTTGCACCAAGTGATGGCATCATGTTGGGCAAAGCAACATTGACGATGGTTGAATCCAATACTTCAAGAATCGCAACCAACATGATGGTGATAATAATCAAGGATTTTTGTTGGCGACTGAGATGTAAATACGGATTTGACATTTATTTTTTTAATTCCGTTGTGTTGATGACAACACTGCAACTTGCGCCAATACGCAATGGAAATTTTGGGTCTGGTTGTTTAATTTCAATGCGTACGGGAAAACGTTGCGTGACTTTCACCCAATTGCCGCTCGCATTTTCAGAAGGGAGTAATGAAAAACTAGATCCACTGCTTGGGCTGATGCTTTTGACAACACCGATAAAGGGATGAGAGGGATACATATCAACTGCTATGATTGCAGATTGTCCGATACGCACACGTTCTAGATCAGTTTCTTTTAGGTTGGCCATTGCCCACCAAGTGTGTGTTTCAACCAGTGAAAATAAGGATTCATATGCGGTAACAGTTTGTCCTGGTTGTAGTGTAAATTGTGCTAACTGACCAGCTTGTGGCGCATATATTTTTGTGTAATGTAAATTGAGTTCTGCTTGAGCTACGGCCGCACTCGCTGCTTGAATTTGTGCATTCTGATCACCTGTTTTTCCCAGTTTGGCTTTGGCTTCAGCCAATTGATTTTGTGCAGCAATAACCGCTTGTTTGGCAACAGTGAGTTGCCGCGTCGCATTATCACCACCCGATTTAGCATAAAATCCCTTTTTAACCAGCGTGATAATACGATCATAATTTTTTTGTGTGTCTGTAAGTTGTGCTTCACGTTGTATCAATACCGCATTTGCTGCGCTGACGGCGTGTTGTTGCGCTTGAATAACTTGCATTGTATTTTGCAAATCTGCTTTTGCTTTTTCTAATGCAATATGGAAGGGCTTTGGATTGATTGTGAAAAGCAGTTGATTTTTTTTCACTGGCTCTTGATTTCGTACCCATACTTTTTGTACGCGTCCATTGATTTGAGCAGCAACATTAACGACATGTGCTTGAATATAAGCATCATCTGTACTGGGGTGCATTTTTTGATGTAACCAATAAAAATAGCCGCCAATGATGAGTGCGGCAGTGATGATAATGAGCGTGCCGTAATGGAATAGTTTCTGAAACATAAAAGAGCCTTGATCATTCTGTGCAAATTAGTTTATGTTAACACAAGGGTGATTATGTCATAAGTTTCCAAGGAAGGGGATTCGTGATGCGAATACAAGCAGATTCGAATAATAATGTAGCCTCTAGTGCGGTCATGTCAAAAAAAGCACTGGATGTTTTGTTTGAGCAACTAGTCGGTTTTCGAAACACCATTCTTTTTGCGCTGTTGGGCGTTGCTGGTCAATCTTCTGCATCAGATGTTAGATCTAAAGATGATTTGGCCAATCGTACTGCTTATTTGCATTTGATTTATGGTGCATTGGGTAATGTTATTTTTTTAATAAGCTTTATTTGGAATGTGAGTGGCGAGTGTAGTACAAGTAATGTAAAAAAAACATTAGAAAAGCAGTTGGCTGGAAAAAATCTCTATTTCTTTTTTTCTTTTTGGTTCAGCTTGTTTGGTGGATCAATGGTGCAGTATATGCTTTCTCATGAAGATGCGCGTGGAAATAATAATTTATTTGTTGCCGTCCAATTTATTTTAGGTTTGTCTGTTTATTTCACGGGTTTTGATGTCCATCGTCACCATAAAAATTTTGAAATCGAAAGAAAAAAAGTCATTGAGCGTATTAAAACAATGCGACACATTTCATTTAGGGGAAACTTACATGATGCACATACAATGGATACGCCATTGGAAAATTGTTCATTTGCGCGCGCATTAAATCCATCAAAATTATCAGGTATTTTGGTGACACGTGCTTTTTTCGAGAAATTAGTGGCTTTTCGAAAAAGTTTTTTTGTATCGGGCACATCATCTGTGATCCAGCCCGCAAATAGAGATTTAACGACTCAAAAAGAATTAGTTGAAAATAACGCAACAACCGATTTGTTATTTGGTTCTATTGGTATCGCGTTGGCTATACTTGCTGTTTTTTATATTTCTTTTTCACAGTTATCAAAAGATATTGGAAAGAAAAAAACGCTCAAACTGTTGTTTCATGGTAGACCGTTACAATTGCTGTTGTGTTTTGCGGTGAGTATATGCTCTGGAATAGCATTTTACATTGGTTGGGATGTGATGAGTTTAATTGCTTCTGCTTTGTCGGGTTATTTAATGGGTGCGCAAGCAGATAAGTTACCAGCCAAAGTCGGAAAATGGTTTTCTAATCCAACTGAGTTAGAAGATCCGCTGCATGCCTTAAATGAAATGTTAGGGTCAATCATCCCTGGCAGTGAAAATTCATCAGAGATACCGGTGATCGTTGCTGATTCTCTACGACCCTATCCAGGTCCTGGATTTTTGCCTTCTGCTTCAGGTCGGGGTCTTGTTCATGATCTTTTGCCGGGAATAGATGTGACGCATGCGCATTCCGAGGAGTTTGAAGAAGAAAGCCCAGTGAATACAAGAAATGAAACTGCTTATCCATCAGTGAGTCCTGCTGAGCCTATTGCTCAGTTAGATCCGACTTTATTTTCAGCTCGGCTGTCAAATGGGGTGTCGCTTCGTCCTAATGAATCGTTGCATAGACCACAGTCTTTTGCATAGGCTTGCTTGATTCGATACCATGGTCTTTTAGAGGGTCTTTATAAAATGAGCAATTCCTACCTGCATCGAATGGGTATTACTACTTGGCATTTACGCGATAAGGTGCATGCTCCTGTTTTTTTTCAAGCAATTTTGCGGGACGCTGCTCAAAAAATTGTGGGTTTGATCATAGCGGATGTCGATGAGTCCGTTCCTATCGATGAGCAAAAAAAATTATTACAAAAGATGGCTGAAGCTTTAACAAGCCATATTGAGATTATTGAAACAGGTGAGATTACCTCAACTTTATCTGATGGCAGTTTTGTTATTTTGCTTGGTGAAAATAGCAAAAAAAAAGAGGTAAAACCTGATCGGCGTATTTATTCTTATGCTTTGACCGAATTACTTGCCCATTCAGATTATAAAAAAACATTGTGGTCTCAAATGAAGTCACTTAAATTATTTTTCTCATGATAGAAAATTTTAATATTAAACAGTTAGACATAGATGATCTTCCTAACATGAGTCGGATATTGCAAAACACGACATCAGATTGGAATACGTCAGTTTTAGCGGCATGTTTTCATGTGGGATATCAACACTGGGGAATTTTTATCCAAGATACCATGCTGGGATTTGTCGTTATTCATGGTGTGCAAGCTATTTGGGAAGTCATGCATTTGGTGATTGATCGTGAATATCAACGGCAAGGCCTGGCAAAACAATTAATGCAATTTGTGTTTTCTCAAGCAAAAAAAGAGGGGGTAAAGAAATTAGAGTTGGAAGTGCGTGTTTCAAACGATTCGGCTATTTCATTATACCAACATTTGCATTTCCATCAGGTGGGTTTACGTAAAAAATATTATTCTAATGGTGAGGATGCAATCTTAATGGATGCATTACTTTGAGTGTCGTTTTGATTTCCTTTTCTTTTTAAAATATAGTGAAGCTTATTCTTTTTTTGTATACCAATTTTTCAATGCAGCCCATTTTTCTCTTGAAGTGCTATGCTGCCGATGTATTTGGGCTTGTGTGTCATATTGAATCGCAAAATTAATTAGGTCACTTTGTTTCGTCAACCAATCTGCTATAACAATATTAATTGCAGATTGTTTGTAGATCGCAATTTCAGCATTTAAAAAACGGGTTAATCCAATGTTCACAGGGTATGCGTACCATTGAATGGTAGTGGGGAATTGTTTGGGATCTAAGATGCCATTAATCACCTGATTCGTATTTTCTGTTTGAATAGCTTGGAGTACAAAAAAATTCGTTGCTGATGAAACAGTTTGAGCACGAAAAGCAATTTCTGCATCCAGTTTATTTTTCAGGGCATTCATGTTGGATACATTGGGCCAAGGTGAATTGATTTTGCTTTCGTGCCAAAGATACCGTGCTGCAAATTGGGCAGCGATAGGATCTGTAATCGGTTGATTGACATCCATTAAAATAATAACATTGCGCAGTGATTGATGAATTTTTCCAATAGTATCGTTTGGACGATACGTGTTGGGAATGGCAATATCCCCCAAAAATAGTTGCAACATTTGAATGAGATGTGTTTCTTGTGCTGCATTTTTTACATTATAAATATGATTAATATCGAGCAAAATAATTTCGCTGGGGTGATTTTTTATAAAATGCTGAATGCTGGCTAATCCTGCACCAAACGTGGAACCGATTAACGCATGGCAGAAATAAAACTGTTGGTCTGGATAAAGACAGATGCGGAAATCTAAATAACGAACCCCTTCTTTTAATTGCGATTGAATCGAGAGAGATTGTGTTTTTGACCAACCGGCAACAATCGGCCGTACAATCGATCGTGGCAATATATTGCTGATTATTTGAAACCACAATGGCATCGGTGCATCAGCGCTGAGTGAAAAGGGAGATTGCGGCTTTATTGTCGCTGTTCCAGAATCATGCGTGCCAGGAATAATTAATTGATTCAAAATACGATCGCTGGGAATCGCAGACATCCAATTTGCATGATTACTAAAAGCAGAGCATGAGATCACTAAAAGAATAACCCACGCAGTAGTTATTATTTTATGGCGAGTCATCATGTTTTACTCGCTATGTGTTGGTGTCGCTGGATGGTGTTGGTGTTTTTGAAAATGGCTGTGAGGCTTCTTTTTCTTCTGCTTCTTTTGAAAAGGTAGCAACATCCACTTTTCCGCCAGTGACTTTTTCGGTGATGTCAGTAATTGCTTTTACCTCACCTGCTGTGTCATTTCTGGCAATCGCTTCAATTGCTTCTTTGGCTGCTTCGCCCACGACAGCTAAAGAGGCTACTTTCTCTGCTTCTTCGTCGTCATTACTTTCGTAACCGGGTGTGGGTTGCATTTGCATTTGCATTTGCATTTGTTCTTGTTGCTGGGTTTGTTGTTCCATGTTTTCTGATTCAGTTTGTGCAGCTTGCTGTCTATTCGTTTCCTCAAGATTTAAGCTGTCTTGTAGGGCGCCAGCAATAGCATTCATTTGTAAACTGGCATAAGATTTTGGATCGTTGTTTAGTGCGTTTTCCATGTTCAGCGGTGTTTGTAAATCTTCTTGATTGAGTGTGTCAGGTGGAAAGGATTCTTGGGTTTTTGTTTGCAGCTCACGTTCGCATCTTCGCATTTCTCTTTGAATAATTTCAAAAGCACGTTGCTCATTCATTTGTTCAGGGTTTTTATTAATTTGTGCTTGCAAATTGAGATTATAAATATGAACAGCCAGCGCGCGTTTTAGCTCAGGTTGGCTTAATAACTGTTGCTGGAATTTTCTACGCGCTGCTGCAATATCACGACCATCTTGAAAACTCGACATAAAAAATCCTCATGGTTATTTATTGTAATAAAGTCAGCAATTCCTTGGCGTGTGAAATGCTTTTTTCGGTAATCGTTGCGCCGCTGAGCATGCGTGCTAACTCATTCGTTTGTGCTGCTTTGCTCAACAAACTAATCCGGGTTGTGGTATGGCTTCCTTCAGATACTTTTTCTGCCTTGAAGTGATGATGCCCGTTTGCAGCCACTTGTGGCAAGTGAGTTACGCATAATACTTGCGCTTTTTTACTGAGTTCACGTAATAATTTGCCAACCCATTCTGCTGTTTTTCCACCAATGCCCACATCCACTTCATCAAAAATGAGCGTAGGGGTGTTTTTTTTCTCTGCTGTTAGCATTTGAATGATCAGACTGAGACGTGATAATTCACCACCAGATACAATGTCTGATAAATTATGTGGTGATTGTCCTGGATTGGTTGCAATGACAAAATGCACATTTTCATTGCCATTCATGTCCACTTCGATTGCTTTTTTTGGTAATTGAATATCAAAAAATCCACCTTGCATACCCAGTGTTTGCATTTGTGCTGTAATTTCAGCGCTTAATTTTTTTGCTGCTTTTACCCGTCGCGATGATAGCGTTTTTGCGATTACTTGATATTGCGCGGCTGTTTTATTTTGTGCGGTTTCCAGTTGTGAGATTGTTTGATCTGCTTGTTCAAGCTGTTCTATTTTTTGTTGTAAAGAATTAGCAATGGTGTGTAGTTCGCTGGGATCAACATGGTGTTTGCGTGCAGCATCTTGTAATGTGGCAAGCCGTTGTTCAATTTCTAGTAATCGATCACCACCAAAATCCAGATCATAACAATATTGTTGCAAGGCATCAGATGCTTCTTCTAAGTGAATTGCAGCGGTTTGGAGTAAAGAACGGATGTTTTCTAGTTTAGGGTCGTCAAGGCCAATGGCGTTTAAATGTTGTAGTGCGTTTTGTGCCAGCGCATTGGCAGAAGGGTTTTCATCATGATCAATGAGGGATAAAGCTTCATTTAATGTAACCGCAAATTGTTTTCCATGATGTAATTGTTGATATTGTGAAAATAACTGTTCGTATTCATTTTCTTGCAGCTGCAATGTTTGCAGCTCATCATGTTGATATTGCCATAAAGTTAAATCAGATGATTTATTTTGTAAGTTATTTTTCAGTGTTTGTATGTCGCGATCTCGTGCTTTCCATTCTGCGTAGTGTGTTTGGATGTCTAATAAAAGCGATGCATTTTCAGCGTAATGATCGAGCAAGTCACGTTGTTCATCAGATTTTAATAAGCGTTGATGTTGGTGTTGTCCGTGAATGCATAAAATTATTTCTGAAAACTGACGAACCAATTGCTGCGGAATAGGAATCCCATTGAGTGTGGTGCGAGAAGGTTTGTTTTGATCGATTACGCGACGAATAATGCATTCGTCCTCACTGGGTAAGTCATGTGATATTAAAAATTGTTTTGCAGCAGGTTGATTGGCGAGATCAAAACATAACGTGATATCCGCATTTTTTTCACCTGGATAAATGAGATTGGCATCTGCTCTGCCGCCCAATCCAATTTCAATGGCATCAATCCAAATGGATTTGCCAGCACCCGTTTCACCGGTTAGTACATGCAAACCATCTTGAAAATCGAGTGATAAGGATTTAACAATAATAAAATTTCGAATGTGAATATGGGTGAGCATTTACTTTTCCTTAACTTGGGTAGTGCAACCTCATTTGGGTATGCGTGATTGCCAACCTAATTTTTCGCGTAATGTTGCAAAATACTCGTAATTTTCAGGGTGAATGAGTTGCAATTGTTTTTTGTGTTTGGTGATGGTGATGCAATCATTGGGGTCGATACTGATGCGATGTTGACCGTCACAACTGATATCGGCATGTGATGCATTGTGATTCCGAACACGTATTTCAATTTTTGCAGTGTCTTGGACAACAATAGGGCGACTGCTTAACGTGTGTGGAAACATAGGCACTAACACGATGGCATTTAATTTAGGATGTAAAATTGGACCGCCACCCGATAAAGCATACGCAGTGGAACCAGTTGGTGTTGATACAATTAATCCATCGGCGCGTTGATGACAAACAAATTGGTCATTGATGCGAATTTCAAATTCAATTAATTGTGCATCGCCAGGTAATAAAACAACATCATTTAATGCAATACCTAATGGTTTTTTTCCATTTTTTGCTGTGAGTAAAAATCGTTTTTCAGTTAAGTATTTGCCAGACAGTACGGCGCCGATTTTGGATAATTCATTGGGGTGGATATCGGTTAAAAATCCGAGACGTCCGCGATTAATGCCTAGCACAGGCAAATGATAAGGTAGTGCACAGTGCGCGGCATTAAGTAAGCTGCCATCGCCACCAATCACGATCATTAAATCCACTTTTTTGGGTAAATGGGTTTCAGAAAAAGTAGGTAGTGTATTTTTTGATAGCATGCCTGCTGTTTTTTCTTCAATGTAGACGGTTAATTTTTTTTTGAGTAAGTAATTTTTTACTGCATTAACGGTGTCTGCTGTGTTTTTTCCTTGGCGGCTGATGAGTGCAATGTGTTTGAATGATTTATTTGTCATGATTGTCCATTGTCAGTTAACTGAAAAAAATGAGGGGCTCGCATCGTTAAGATCAACCTTTTTATTTAACGTTTTACGGTTAATGATGACATCACTTTAGCATTATTTTATTTTTTGATATATCCGCGTATGCGCGCCCATAGCAACCCTAAGTATTCATGTATGGCGATATCGCTGACCACCACGCTATTGGCATTTGGAATGTACCACAATAGGGAGTCATGCTGAGAGCGGATATATTGTGTTGGTGCGGCGATAGGATGCATGCCGAGATCTTGAAATAAATCCATTGCGCGTGGCATATGATAAGCAGATGTCACTAACAGGAATGGATTTCCCCCCAGTGTTTTTTGTAAAAACAAGGCTTCTTGGCGTGTATCTTGTGAGCCATCTTCCAATACGGTGTTTTTTCGGTTAACGCCTAACATTACGGCCGTGTTTCTCATTGTTCCTGCAACAGCAGGTGAGCGAAATACGCGCCCACCTGATAAAATAAGCTGTGCTTTAGGGTGGGTTGTTTCTAATACTTTTAATAAACGTATACCCTCAACCAAACGTGAAAGTGATGCAGAATTTAGTGTTAAGTTGGGTGGGTAATTTTTTCCACCGCTTACGCCACCACCAAGAACCACCACTTGTGTTACGCCATTGGGTATTGTCATGAGTGGTGTATAACGAGATTGTAATGAGTTGAGCAAGCAGTTAGAGATGGGATTGAATGCAAATAACATAATAGTAAAAAAACCAATGATAAAACTGGCAGTGCGAAAACGTGCGGCGCGATGACCTATTAGCAAGGCAATGCCCAGTGCAATCCAGAATAATCCAAAAGGAAGAGGCAATAAAAAAGCAGATATTAGTTTTTTCAAAAAGAATGTCATCGAATGTCCTTGAATTTTTGCAAGATACCCTCATATATTGATTGCATCATGATAGGGGGAGAGTGCACATGAGTCAAAAAAATGACAAAAAAGAAGAAGCTAGCGTCAAAGACAAATGGCGCGAGATGGCAGAAAATACATCACAAGATGAGGAGACGCGACCTCAAGATTCCGTTGAAAATGATAATTTGTTAGATGATGAATCATCCTCAAGTGTATCAAAAGACAAGATTAATTTATTAGAAAAACAAATTGAGACTTATAGAGATCAAGCGGCGCGTGCGCAGGCAGAATTAGCCAATAGCTTGCGTCGATTAGAGCAAGAAGTTGCTAAAGCGCGTAAATTTGGCTCTGAGCGTGTGATTTCAGAATTATTGCCTATTGTTGATAGCTTGGTGCATGGTTTGGAGAATACATCATCAGGTGATTCTCAAGCAAAATCAATGCGTGAAGGCATGGAATTAACGTTGGATCTATTGAATAAAATGCTTGAAAAAAATGGTGTTTTAGTGATTGATCCCAAAATCGGCGACGTGTTTGATCCGACACAGCAAGAAGCAATGTCGATGCGTTCTGAACCAAAGGCAACCCAAAATACAGTATTGCAAGTGCTGCAAAAAGGATATGCGTTGCACGGTCGCGTCATTCGCGCGGCAATGGTCATTGTTGCGGCTTGAAAAATGAAAGCATCGTCCCCAATTAAGCACTAACAAATTTTTTATCAAAGAGGAATACTTTAATGAGCACTAGTAAAATTATCGGTATTGATTTAGGCACAACAAATTCTTGTGTGGCTGTCATGGAAGGCGGTAAACCACGCGTTATTGAGAATGCAGAAGGTGCGCGCACAACGCCCTCCATTATTGCTTACACAAAAGACGGCCAAGTGTTGGTTGGCGCATCTGCAAAACGTCAAGCAGTGACTAATCCATTAGAAACATTTTATGGTATTAAACGACTGATCGGTCGCAAATTTAAAGATGAGATGGTGCAAAAAGATATTAAAATGGTGCCTTATAAAATTTTGGCAGCAGACAATGGTGATGCTTGGGTTGAAGCAGCCGGCGATAAAAAAGCACCACCACAAATTTCTGCGCAAGTATTAATGAAAATGAAAAAAACGGCTGAAGATTATTTGGGTCATCCTGTCACTGAAGCGGTGATCACTGTTCCAGCTTATTTTAATGATTCTCAGCGCCAAGCAACAAAAGATGCTGGAAAAATTGCTGGTTTGGAAGTAAAACGGATTATCAATGAACCAACCGCTGCTGCATTGGCATTTGGTTTGGATAAACAAACAGGTGATCGTAAAATTGCAGTATATGATTTAGGTGGTGGTACATTTGATATTTCTATCATCGAAATTGCAGATGTGGACGGTGAACACCAATTTGAAGTATTGGCTACAAATGGTGATACCTTTTTAGGTGGTGAAGATTTTGATGCTCGCATTATTGAGTATTTAGTAGAAGAATTTAAAAAAGAATCAGGAATGGATTTACATAAAGATCCGCTCGCATTGCAACGTTTAAAAGAAGCAGCAGAAAAAGCAAAAATTGAATTATCTGCTTCGCAACAAACCGATGTGAATTTGCCTTACATTACAGCAGATGCATCTGGTCCAAAACATTTAAATATTCGTTTAACACGTGCAAAACTAGAATCTCTGGTTGATGCTTTGATTGAGCGCTCTATTGAACCTTGCAAAATTGCAATGAAAGACTCTGGTTTGCAGTTATCTGATATTTCTGACGTGATTTTGGTCGGTGGTCAAACCCGTATGCCTAAAGTGCAAGAAGCGGTGAAAAAATATTTTGGCAAAGATGCGCGTCATGATGTGAATCCAGATGAAGCAGTTGCAGTGGGCGCGGCTATTCAAGGTGCTGTGTTGTCTGGTGATGTGAAAGATGTTTTATTGTTAGACGTAACGCCATTGTCATTGGGTATTGAAACGATGGGTGGTGTGATGACGAAACTCATTCAAAAAAATACAACCATTCCAACTAAAACATCACAAGTATTTTCAACGGCAGATGATAGTCAAACAGCGGTCACTGTGCATGTATTGCAAGGTGAGCGCGAAGTGGCGTCAGGCAATAAATCACTAGGCCGTTTTGATTTGTCTGATATTCCGCCAGCACCACGTGGCGTGCCACAAATTGAAGTGACATTTGATATTGATGCGAATGGTATTTTGCATGTTTCAGCAAAAGATAAAGCAACGAATAAAGAGCAATCCATTGTGATCAAAGCATCAAGTGGTTTATCTGATGCAGAAGTAGAAAACATGGTGAAAGATGCAGAAGAAAATAAAGAAAAAGACAAGCAGTTTCATGAGTTAGTGACTGCACGTAATCAGGCAGATTCGTTGGTGCATGCAACGGAAAAATCCATGAAAGATTTGGGTGAAAAAGTGACTAGCGAAGAAAGAGCAAAAATTGAACCTGTTATCAGCGAATTAAAAACGTTAATTAAAGGTGATAATAAAGAGCTGCTGGAAGCAAAAACAAAAGAGTTAACTGAATTGTCTGGAAAAATAGCTGAAAAAGCATACGCACAACAAGCCGGTGATGCGAATGCTTCAGCAGATGCTTCGCAACAAGCAAATCAAGACCAATCTAAAAAAGAGGATGGTGTTGTTGATGCTGAATTTGAAGAAGTGAAAGATAAAGATAAATAAAATTTCAGGATGCGTTATCTGAGATCAGTTTGACTGGTCTCAGATATATCTTAAGATACAACCAATTTGGACTTTCTCCATGTCTACCCAGCGTGATTACTATGACATTCTTGGTGTTGCTAAAAATGCCAGTGAAGTAGAAATTAAAAAATCCTATCGTCGTTTAGCAATGAAGTATCATCCTGATCGTAATTCGAGTGATCAAGATGCTGAGCATAAATTCAAAGAAGCAAAAGAAGCTTACGAAGTGTTATCAGATGCGCAAAAGCGTTCTGCATATGATCAGTTTGGTCATGCTGGTGTGCATAATGGTTCTGGCGCGGGTTCCGGTGGATTCGGTTTTGATAACGTGGGTGATATTTTTGGTGATATTTTTGGTGATATTTTTGGCGGCGCACGCGGACGGGGTGGTCGATCACAAGCGCAGCGCGGTTCAGATTTAGCCTATGAATTTGGTATTACGCTTGAAGAAGCAGTGCATGGTGTTAATAAAGAAATTAAAATTCCAACGTTAGTTTCATGTCAGTCTTGTGATGGACAAGGTGCTAAAAAAGGCACAAGCAAAACCACTTGTGCAAAATGTCATGGTAGTGGTCAAGTGGCTATGCAGCATGGATTTTTGTCGATAGCGCAACCGTGTGGTGCGTGCGCTGGTTCAGGGCAAGTTATTAAAGATCCTTGCAATGCTTGTCATGGGCAAGGCCGTATACGTGAAACAAAAACATTATCAGTCAAAATTCCAGCGGGCGTAGACACAGGTGATCGCATTCGATTGTCTGGTGAAGGTGAAGCTGGTTTGCATGGTGCACCCGCTGGTGATTTGTATGTGCAAATTCATGTAAAAGCACATCCTATTTTTCATCGCGAGCAAAATAATTTACATTGTGAAATCCCAGTGACTTTGGTGACGGTTGCATTGGGGGGTGAAATTGAAGTGCCTACTTTATCGGGTAATGTGAATTTAAAAATTCCAGCGGAAACACAAAGCGGAAGACAATTTCGTTTGCGTGGCAAAGGAGTGAAAGCATTACGTTCAAGTGGCGTTGGTGATTTATTGTGTCGCGTGATTGTAGAAACACCCATTAATTTAACAGAAGAGCAAAAAAATAAATTGCATGAGTTTGATGCATTATTAAAAGTAGGAAAAAATCATAGCCCAAAAGCATCGGGCTGGTTTGATTCTGTTAAAAAATTTTTTCAACATTGATTTTGTTATGGCGCCAGCGAATATATCGTTGGCTAACTATTCTTCATTGTTCACTATTAATCGCGCACCATAATTATTTTGAAAATTATGATGATGCGTATATCTTATTTTGATCATTATCAGTAAATGGGTTAAATGAGTTACCCGTTGAGATATAAGTAACTGGAGCAGAGCTATTAATAACTCAAAACTGGAGTTATTACAGCGCCATTATTTTTTTAAGAATGAAAACGCCAAAATTTTATATGCTAATTTTGCTGCCAAGAAATCGCACGCATGCAAATTGGGTTTGGGTGCAAGCTCATTCACATCAGCACCAACAATTGTGCCTACTTTTGAAGCGGCTTCGATAATATCAATGGTTTCTTGCCAAAATAAACCACCGGGTTCAGGCGTGCCTGTTGCAGACATGACGCTGCCGTCTAAACCATCTACGTCAAAAGTTAAATAAATTGGGCGACCATGAAGGGGTTTTAAAATGTCTTCTAAATTCCAACGTGCTTTATCTTTTCCCCAGAAAATATGAATGCGATGACGATTGGCTTCTAAAAATGGAATTTCACTTTCTGAAATATTGCGAATGCCCAGTGAAACCAGTTCGACATTTTGGTGGTCTAAGCAACGACGTAATGCGGATGCGTGTGAATAATGTTCACCGTCATAACCATCACGTAAATCCGCGTGCGCATCAAAATGCAACATGACTAAATTAGGGTATTTTTTTACGAAAGGGCGAATCGTGCCAGGTGTAATTGAATGTTCACCGCCAAAGGTAAATGGAAATTTGCCATCATCTAATACGGTTTGTACGATAGATTCAAGTTGATCAATCGCTTTTTCTAAAACAGGATTAATTTCAGGTTCAGGTAGTGTGACAACGCCGATTTGTTTGTACGGCTCACACCAAAAATGTTCGTCAAATAATTCAACTTGATGCGATGCATCAATCATGGCTTGTGGGCCTTTTGATGTGCCGCCGCCATAACTCACAGAGGCTTCTAAACCAAACGGAATGATGACGGCCTTTGCGTTTGCATAGTCAACAGCATGATCGGGTTCGAGTCCGAGAAAAGCTTTGTCAGAGGGTAAAATTTTCATGGTTAGTGCTCTGTTAAAAAAAGCGACGCGATAAATCGCGCCGCTAAGGTTAATTAAATCATGTTATTTTTAAAATTAAGCTGTCACGGTTGAAAACAATTTTGCATAGGCTTTTGCGCTACGTGTTTTCCAATGGCCGCGATGATAAGCATCGCTTGCTAACAAAGGCAATACGGTTGTGGCTTCTGCATAAACCATTTGTTCATCTGTTGTTTCAACTTTACCCCATGAGCAAGCTTCTTTTAAAGTAGAGCTTGAGCACGCGCCATCACGTACATCTGCTACGGTAATTTGAATAGCATATTTATGCATCTCTGCGCCCACGCCGATCATCTCTGCGCACACAACAGTATCTTGTGCAAAATTTTTGGGAACGCCGCCACCAATCATTAATAAACCAGTGGTACCCGCTTCAATTTTTACTTGCGTTAATTCGCGAAAATCTTTAATGGAATCGATCGCGATATGTTTTTCTGGGTTTTGAATTTGATGCATGACCAAACCAAATCCAGCAGACGAATCAGTGAAAGCGGGGCAGAAAATAGGTACGTTTTTTTCGTAGGCCAATTGCACCAGTGAGTTTTTCTTTTTAGCATTGCCTTCGGATAAATATTTCCCCATCTCATGAATAAATTCACGAGAAGAATAAGCGCGTGGCGCTAAACTGTTTGCGATTTTTAAAATGGTTTTATCGCAATCTTGTAAGGCATCTTCATCAATGTAAGTATCGTAGATACGATCGATCATTAATTCACGCAATACATTATCGTCTACTTGCTGTGAAGCAGCTTGATAATGTTTATGACCAAGTGCTTCGAAAAAATCCATATCAACAATGGCAGCACCCGTTGCAACAATGGCATCAACCATGTTGTGCTTCACCAGATCAGCATACAATTGCATGCAGCCACCAGCTGAAGTAGAGCCTGCGATAGTTAAAATGACAGAGCAAGTTTTATCAGCGAGCATGCGGTTAAATATTTGTGTTGCGCGTGCAAGATCGCGTGAGCTGAAAGACATTTTGTCCATTGCATCTACGATTGGGCGTGCATCAAATTGCGTGATATCGATGTGTTCGACTGTTTTATTTAATAACGCGTTCTTATTCATTTTTTTGTATTACCTCATAAAAAAAAGAGACGCGAGGAAAAAACCGCGTCTCTTATAAAAATAAAAAAATTTACGCTGCGATGACTTCCAGCGGTTCTTTTGAAATTGCGGATGTATCATACAGCGTCATTAGTGGATCGTCATCAATCACACAAACTTCTTTGCGATGTGAAAAGCCATTAAATGAAGTTGCCAAGGTGCGACCATATGCGCCAAGCTGACCTACTTCAATGAAATCACCTTCTTGTACATCATTGGGTAAGTAAAAAGGACCTTTCATTTGATCCAGCGCGTCGCATGTTGGACCGT
Source organism: Gammaproteobacteria bacterium CG_4_10_14_0_2_um_filter_38_22 (assembly GCA_002793195.1). GTDB lineage: Bacteria > Pseudomonadota > Gammaproteobacteria > Coxiellales > Coxiellaceae > 2-02-FULL-42-43. The sequence continues at coordinate 40,469 of PFPT01000068.1, read as the reverse complement.
AAAGACGATAAGCTGTTAAGTTGCTTGTTGCGCGTTTAGGTCGAATAAGCTGTACGGGATAAATTAATTCTGGAAATCCAGCATCAAACATAGCGCCGTAAATGCCGTCATTGATATAAAGTACATCACCTTTGCGTAGTAATACTTGCACAACCAATGAACTGGATTCTGCTACTAATGCGCGACCCGGTTCTGACAGCAATTGAATGTCAGGTCGATTGGCTTTTAGTATTTCAAATTCTTCGTGAATGGCTTCGAAATACTGATTGAGCGGGGGCGGAATTAATCCAGGGTAAATGGATGGAAATCCACCGCCGACATTAATTGAGTCCACGTCAAAATCCAGTTGGTTGATAATATCGCGTGTCATGCGAATGGCAATGCGATACGCATCGGGATGCATGCACTGTGAGCCCACGTGAAAGCAGACCCCGACTTTGTGTGCCACTTGGCGTGTTGCTTTGATTAGTTTTGGTGCGTTGAGCAAGTTCACACCGAACTTTTCAGCCAGACTGTGTTCTGCATAAGTGTTGGGAATACTTAAGCGCACATGCAAATGCAAATCTTTGGCAAAATCAGTTTCTTCCAAAATTTTATCCAGTTCTGCTCTTGCGTCTAACGAAAAATGACGAACGCCGTATTTGAAATAAGCTTCGCGAATAGCTGCGCGTGATTTTACCGGATTCATAAAATAACGCTCGGCATCAGGAAAGTGCTTATATACAAGTGCAATTTCTGTTATTGATGCGAGCTCAAACGAGCGAATACCTTCCGCATACAGTTGCTTGAGCACATGTAGTTCAGGATTCGTTTTTATCGCATACAATATTTTTCCGCTAAAATGCTGCATAAAATAGCGCGCAGATTTTTGCAGTATGTGCGGGCGAAACGCAAAGAAAGGCTCACGACTCGCCGCGGGGCTTTTCAAAAATTCAGCAAGCTTCATCTTTGCGTCCTCGCATGTTTTTACAGTTAACAGTTAAACCAATACACACCAAAAAAGTTCGGGCTCAAAAAAGTCGCCACTATATAACTTATTGCCCAACGACTCCAGCTTTTTCTCGAGACATTTTAACTGTGTTAGACACAGAATTTAAGTATTAATTTCAGTTGTTTTTTTTGAGGCGCTTTGCGGGTGTTTTGGCAGCACAGATTTTGAGATGAAATATCTTATAAAATACTACGAAAATAGGGATAAAGTGATATTTTTTGGCTTCAGGTTTTGTTTCGAGGCGCTACTTTCCACTTCCACTCTCTGGCGCTTGCTGTATGATGTTCCAATATGAAAAAACCACTTTCGCTCATCATCGGGTTGCGTTACACGCGTGCTAAGCGGCGTAATCACTTTATTTCGTTTATTTCACTGGCTTCATTGTTAGGTATTGCATTGGGTGTGATGGTGCTGATTACCGTGTTGTCCGTGATGAATGGCTTTGATCAACAGATCCGCGATAAATTTTTTGCAATTACACCTGCTGTGACGGTTGTAACGCAGCAAAACATAGAGAAAACATGGGGAAATATAATCAATGTTGCTAACACACTGCCTGATGTGGCTGAAGCCGCGCCTTATGTCAGTGGCAATGGGATGATTATGCAGGGTACCCAATTTGCGGGCGTGACGCTGATGGGTGTTTTGCCCTCCCGTGAAGCGCGTGTATCGCAATTAGCAAAACATATGGTGCGTGGTAATTTAAATTCGCTGCAAAGCGGACGCTTTCATGTTGTGATTGGGCGCTCTCTTGCGTTGTCCTTAGGATTGACAGTAGGAGATAAGATCAATGTCCTGACACCACAAACGAATGTTACGTTGGTTGGTGTTTTTCCACGTTATAAAACATTTCGTGTTACGGGTATTTATCATACGACAGGGGGTTTGTATGATGCCGGAGAATTATTTATTAACATGCATGATGCTGAAAAATTATTTTTATCAGGGCAGCGTAATAGCGGTATTCATATTCGTTTGCATAACTTGTATCAAGCCTCAACTGTGACGCAACAACTTCAATCCATGTTATCGCCGAATTACGCTATCACAAACTGGACAATACAGTTCGGCGCTTTTTTTCAGGCCCTTGCAATGGAAAAAACCATGCTGTTTGTAATTTTATTGTTGATCGTTGCAGTGGCTGCCTTTAATTTAGTGTCAACGCTGGTCATGGTGGTGAATGACAAGCGTGCAGATATTGCGATTTTGCGCACATTGGGTGCCAGACCAAAAACCATTATGATGACCTTCATTGTGCAAGGTATTGTGATTGGGTTAATGGGAACGGTGCTGGGATTATTGGGTGGTTTGGCTTTGGCGTCTCATGTGACGTCCATTGCAAATTGGCTCCAGCAAGTATTTCATGTTCAATTCGTTCGTTCCGATGTGTATTTTATAAATTTTGTACCTTCTAAAATTGAACTTAAAGATGTACTGTCTGTATGCTTAGCAACGATCGGGTTTAGTTTCATTGCGACGATTTACCCGGCAATTATTGCTTATCGCACACAACCAGCTGAGGCGTTGCGATATGAGTAATCCCATTATTCAATGCCAGCAGCTGGGTAAAACATTTCATGATGCTGCGCTGTGTGTGACGGTGTTTGAACAATTGAATTGTACGATCATGCCTGGCGAAACGGTTGCTATTGTAGGTGCATCGGGTGCTGGAAAATCAACGTTATTGCAATTGATGGGCGGGTTAGATACGCCAACGCAAGGTGATGTGATTATCGCAAATAAAACCATTGCTCACTTATCGGAACGTGAAAAATGTGAATTACGTAATCAATATTTAGGATTTATTTATCAGTTCCATCATTTGTTACCCGAATTTAATGCCGTTGAAAATGTATGTATGCCTTTGTGGATTGCTGGGCTATCAAAAAAAATGGCTTTTGAAAAAGCAGCGATCATTTTAGAGAAAGTGGGATTAAAGCATCGTATGACACATCGTGTCGGAGAATTGTCGGGCGGTGAGCGTCAACGCATTGCCATTGCGCGTGCGTTAGTGCATCAACCCTCTTGTGTTTTAGCGGATGAGCCAACGGGTAATTTAGATCATCAAACATCTGATGTTGTGTTTGATTTGATGCTGCAACTCAATCAGGAACATCAAACAAGTTTTGTCATTGTTACGCATAATGAAGCGTTAGCAAAACGATGTGATCGTGTGATGCTATTAGAGAATGGCAATTTGAAACCTCAGATAATCAATAACAGATAATTGAATCATGACAGAATTTTTTATTACGCGTGAAAAAGGCGGTGAGCGTGCGTTGCTTGTGCAAATGCGTATTTATCAATCAGATCATGATACGCAGTTTGAATCCATGTTATCTGAATTTAAATTGCTTGCGCATTCTGCTGGGGCGGAAATAGTATCTATAATTACAGGAAAAATGAACACACCGCATTCGAAATATTTTATTGGTGAAGGCAAGGCAAGCGAAATTGCTGGCATCGTGAAAGCAGAGAAAATAGAAACCGTTTTATTTAATCATGCATTATCGCCTGGTCAGGCAAGAAATTGTGAAGCGTTGTTTGCTTGTCGTGTGGTGGATCGCGCGGAATTAATTTTAGATATTTTTTCACAACGTGCACGAACCTTTGAAGGGAAATTACAAGTTGAGTTGGCGCAGCTTCAGCATATTAGTACACGTTTGGTGCGTGGATGGACGCATTTAGAAAGACAAAAAGGCGGCATTGGTCTGCGTGGTCCGGGTGAAACACAATTAGAAACAGATCGTCGATTGGTTGCTAATCGTATTAAGGCCATTAAAAAAAAATTAGAGAAAGTATCTCAACAGCGCACGCAAAGTAGACGTGCGCGCGAACGGTCTGCTATACCGTCTATTGCTTTGGTGGGTTATACAAATGCAGGTAAATCCACTTTATTTAATGCATTAACAGAATCAGATGTGTATGTTGCTGATCAACTGTTTGCGACGTTAGATCCTACAATGCGTCATATTGCATTGCCGATGCTAGGTAAGGTGGTCTTAGCAGATACGGTTGGTTTTATTCAGGAATTACCGCATGAGTTGATTGCTGCATTTAAAGCAACGCTGGAAGAAACGCGTAAAGCAGATTTATTATTGCATGTGATCGATGCACAAGCAGAAAATAGCGCACAAGTCATACAAGATGTGAATGTTGTGTTAGATGAAATTGGTGCAAATGACATGCCGCAATTGCAGGTAATGAATAAAATTGATCTGTCTTCGCAATTTCAGCCGCGTATTGATTATGATAAAAATAAAAATCCAAAACGCGTTTGGGTTTCTGCTCAAAAAAAATGGGGCTTGGATTTATTGCAACAAGCTATTTTAGAATTAATGACAAAACGTGTTGTGCGTTGTCGTGTGTCATTACAGTCGGATCAGGGAAAATTGCGCGCGAAATTATTTGAAATGGGTGTTGTGAAATCAGAAGCCATTGATGACGAAGGCCATTGGTTGTTGGATTTAGAGATTCAACAGATGGATTTCGAAAGGTTGTTTCGTGTATCATGACCCGTTCTGAAAACAGGAGACTATGTACATGTCACGTGATGGGTCGAATAATCAAAATCCTTGGGGGAAACGTCCCGAACAAGGTCCGCCAGATTTAATTGAGTTGATCAAAAAGTTTTTTTCCAATGTGAAAAAACCGGCATCAGGATCGCCATCTTCTTCTGCTTCAGGTAATCCGCTGCCATGGTCGTTTCGTACAATAATAAGTGCGGTGGTCGCTATTTTTCTTTTTATTTGGATTGTGGCAGGCATTTACATTGTAAAACCAGCAGAACAGGCAGTTATTTTACGTTTTGGGAAATACATTGGCGTTGAAAATGCAGGTCCACATTGGATCCCGCCGATGATTGAAACACGATATATCGTCAATACACAGCAAGTGCAGAATTTTCCTTTTCGCGCGGACATGTTAACGAATGATGAAAATATTGTGTCGGTTGCAGTAGCTGTGCAATATCGCATTGCAGATCCGAAACAGTATTTGTTTGATGTTGTGCGTCCTGTGCATGCATTAGAACAAGCAGCATCGAGTGCGTTGCGACAAGTGGTGGGTGAGATGAGTTTAAACGATGTGCTCACAAAAGGACGCGCAGCATTGCGTGAAAATATAGCAACGCAGCTTAACCATGTTTTATCTCGTTATAAAACAGGCTTGGTTGTGACTGATGTGACATTACAGCCTGCAAAACCACCTGAAGCAGTCACGGGTGCTTTTGATGATGCGATCAAGGCGCGTGAAGATGAGCAGCGCTATATTAACCAAGCATCGGCTTATGTGAATCAAGTGACGTCAACGGCAACGGGAAAAGTGGCGCGTTTAACGCAATCAGCGAACGCTTATAGACAAGAAGTGGTGTTACGTGCAACAGGGCAAACAGAACGCTTTTTGGCATTGTATCATGCCTATAAAAATGCCCCGACCGTGACACGCGAGCGTTTATATTTAGAGGCAATGCAAGATATGTTATCAAAAACACATAACGTGATTGTTGATGGCAATCAAAATAACATGATGTATTTACCATTGAATGCGTTTTTAAAACAGCAAGAGAAGCCTGAAAAAATAGAAAAAAATAGCACTGGCTCTGCCGATCACAATGGAGGGCAATCATAATGTCACCAAAAGTAATGTTAGGATCAATTATTGGATTTATTGTTTTGGTGTTGGTTTATGCCAGCATATTTACGGTAACGCAAGGTCATCAAGCGATGCTGTTGCGATTGGGTGAGATTATGCATAACCGTGCAGGCAAGCCGATATTATTAAATCCAGGTTTGCATTTTAAAATGCCTATTATTGAATCAGCGTATGATTTTGATGTTCGCTTACAGTCATTTACTGTTGATTCATCGCGTATTTTAACAGCCGAACAAAAATATGTGATCGTAGATTACTATACCAAATGGCGTATTGCAGATCCTGCTTTATATTATACGCGTACAGGTGGTGATGTGGATCGTGCGGAAATGTTGTTGAAGCAGAAAATCAATGATGCCTTACGTCAAGCATTTGGTGTGCGACAAATTAAAGAAATTATTTCAGGTGAGCGCTCAAACATTACGCAAATTTTGTTGCAAAAAGCAAATGAGACTGCAAAAGATTTGGGTGTTGCTGTTGTGGATGTGCGTATACAGGGCATTAATTTACCTAAAGAAGTGCAAGAGTCGGTATTTGCTAGAATGCGAGCACAACGTGAGCAGGTGGCAACGCAACATCGAGCGCAAGGTAAGGCTACCGCAGAAGGTATGCGTGCACATGCGGATGCAGCAGTGGCTGTGAAAATTGCACAAGCAGAAGCAACAGCCCAAAAAATTCGTTCAGAAGGTGATGCGAAAGCATCAACCATTTATGCAGCAGCTTATGAAAAAGACCCTGGATTTTATGCATTTTATCGCAGTTTAGAAGCATATAAAAAAATAGTTGAAAAAAAAGGCACAGTGATGGTCTTGAGGCCAAGTGGCGCATTTTTTAAATATTTTAATCCAGGTGAAGCAACTGCTGAAACACGAAAATGATAGAGAGAAATTGCATGTCAGAGAATATCGTCATTTTAGGAACCCAATGGGGCGACGAAGGAAAAGGTAAGTTAGTTGATTTGTTGTGTGAGAACGTTGCAGCAGTAGTGCGTTATCAAGGTGGTCATAATGCCGGTCACACTTTAGTAATCAAAGGTGAAAAAACAGTTTTGCGTTTAATGCCGTCCGGTATTTTGCATGAGAATGTGAAATGTTTTATTGGCAATGGCGTTGTTTTGTCGCCTGATGCTTTTTTGCAAGAAATGAATGAATTAGAGAAACGTGGCGTGGCTGTTTCAGAGCGATTGCATATTAGCGCTGCCTGTAGTGTTTTATTGCCTTATCATATCCGCATTGATCAAGCGCGTGAAAAAGCAAAGGGTAAAAATGCAATTGGCACAACAGGTCGTGGTATTGGTCCTTGTTATGAAGATAAAGTGGCGCGTCGCGGCATCCGCATGATGGATTTTTTTCATCCGGAAAAATTGACGGAAAAACTCAAGTCGCTTGCTGAGTACCATAATTTTCAGTTAACGCAGTATTTTCACGAAGCGGCTTTATCTTATGAAACAGTATATGCACAGTTAATGTTATCTATGGAAAAAATTCTGCCGATGATTACTGATGTGACTGCAGAATTAGGAAAACTTTTAAAAGAAAACAAACCCATTTTATTTGAAGGTGCACAAGGTACGTTGCTAGATATTGATTTGGGTACTTATCCATTTGTCACTTCATCTAACACAACCGCAGGTGCTGTGAGCACAGGAACAGGTTTGGGTCCGCGTTATGTGAATAAAGTATTGGGTGTTGCAAAAGCTTATGTTACGCGCGTAGGTGCGGGTCCGTTTCCTACAGAATTACATGATGATATTGGAAAGCACATTGCAAAGCAGGGCAACGAGTTTGGCTCGGTAACAGGGCGAGCACGTCGATGCGGTTGGTTTGATGCCGTGTTAATGCGTCGTGCTGTGATAGTGAATAGTGTATCTAGTTTGGCAATGATGAAATTAGATGTGTTGGATACGCTCGCAGAAATTAAAATTTGTAATGCGTATCGTTATCGTGGCGAATTGGTCAATGAATTACCGATGGATTTGTGTGATTTATCTGAGTGTGAGCCTGTTTATGAGTCCATGCCAGGTTGGCAAACATCCACATTTGGTATGACTGATTTTTCACAATTACCTGAAGCAGCAAAAAATTATATTGCACGATTAGAAGCATTATGCGCTGTTCCTGTTGAAATTATTTCTACAGGTCCAGAGCGACATCAAACAATAATTTTATAGATTGAGACGTTGTTTAATTGGTGATGTTATTTCAAAGGTAAGTAAATATCAGTTTCAACTATTTTGTCGGGTGTGACAAATGGCATTTTGCGATGCAGCATAAAGTTTGGAAAGTCTGCTGGTTCATATCCACTTTGTGGTAACCATATTGCAAATAAAATTTGATAAGTAGATTCAATGGTATCTAGCGGTCCGTGATGTGTGATCACGGCATATTTTCCGCCTCGCAATGTTTGAATGCCAACCTGACCTTTTGGTTTAAAACTTTTTAATTCATCGATAGTGACGCAAGCATCATAGCGAATTTTATCTTCAGGTGTGGTTTCTGGTGCGTCATGTGGGATGCTGATTTTGAGCGTTTTTTCTGACAAAAGGTGATTCATGCCCACCTCGCCAACCAATTTAAACCACGATTGAAATACATCTTTATAAGAGCCAGTGTGTCGTGCAAAAGCAACCTTGATGGGTTCAATTATTTTGACTTCCACGATAGGTTGATGTCGCTTTGCTAACTTTTCTTCATGCTGGAATGCGGTGATTTCATTGCCTGCTTTGTCACGAAATTCTTTGGGTGTTATGTTGAACGCTTCTTTGAAAGCGCGATGAAAAGATTGTTGTGTTTCATAACCTGCGCGTTCTGAAATTTGTATGATTGGCAAATCAGTCAGTGATAAATCTCGTGTTGCACGCTCTAATCTTAACCTGCGAATATAGCTTTTTATGGATTCACCTGTGTGTGCGGTAAAAATGCGGTGAAAATGAAACGGCGAAAAATGCGCCGTTTCAGCTAATGCTTCTAATGACAATGTTTGATCTAAATTATTCTGGATATAAACCAGTACTTTTAGAATGCGTTCTTGATAGTTTTGCTCAGCATGCGTTGTCATAAATTCCTTGTTTTGATCACTTAAGATGAGGTTTTTGAAAAACTGCTTTGTTCTGGCTGTGGTGTTGTTGTTCTTGATTGAGCTTGAGAGGCATTTTGTGATGCCATCCTCGACTGAGCTTGAGATACATTTTGTGATGTTACTCTTGATGTGTAATGTCCATCACCGCAAGCCTGTTTGCTCATTGGTCGCTTTGGTGCTTGACCTGTTCGGAAAAAACCTGTCTCTGAGAGCGTTCTTTTTAGCTCAGTTATTGCTTCCTTTCTTGGTAGTATATTTTTAGCTGTTTTTTCAGCACCCTCTCTTGCTTGGGGCGAGCTTTTTTTTGCTTTTCTAGTTTTTGTTTGTTCTGAGGGGGTGTTGTTTTTTCGCATAATATCTTCTCGTGTTTTTTTAGCCATTCCCGTGCTTTTAATTACATTATATCGGTGAATAATACATAATATAAATTAAAGAAATATTAACTTGTCACAACAGAATGAATTTCTCCTTCATTTAAGTATGTCGTAATTTCATCACCAACAGATACAGCGCTACTTGATTTGATGAGTTCCCCCGATTTTTTATTGCGTGTAAGGCTAAACCCGCGTTGCAAGACTTTTAAAGGGCTTAAGTTTTCAAGTAGTTGTGCAACATGAGCGAGTTTGTCACGATAAAAAGTAAGATTGTGTTGCATTGTACGCTGGAGTTGATTTTCAAGCTGATCAAGCTGCTGTGCTTGTAGTCGCAGTTTTTCACCAGGATGTTGTAATCGTTTTTGTAAATGTAATAACTGCATTTGATTGGATTTTAATTGTGAGCGCAGGCATTGCAGTAAACGTTGATAACAATGCGATAATGAATCCAATAATTCCATGGAGTCCGGTGATGCGATTGCTGCAGCAGCCGATGGCGTGGGTGCACGAACATCGGCAACAAAATCAGCAATGGTAAAATCAGTTTGGTGTCCAATACCTGTGATAATAGAAATTTGAGAATCAAAAATGGCTTGTGCTACGTTTGCTTCATTAAAAGGCCATAAGTCTTCAATTGATCCACCGCCGCGTGCCAGTATTAATACATCACAAGTTTTGTCTTGATTCGCTTTTTTAATCGCGGTCACAATTTGTATCGCTGCTTGATTACCTTGCACAAGGGTTGGATAAACGGCAATGGGAATACTGACAAATCTTTTTTTTAGTACTTTTATAATATCTTGTAATGCCGCAGCAGAAGGGGAGGTGATGACCCCAATTTTTTTGGGAAAGGTAGGTAATGGTTTTTTATGTTGCTCATCGAATAATCCGCGTTTTTCCAATTCATTTTTTAATTTTTCGAATTTAATTTGCAGTTCGCCCGCGCCAGCTAATTGCACATCCGATACAATTAATTGAAAATCACCGCGTGGTTCATACAAGCTCACCTGTGCGCGCACAATAATGGCTTGACCATTCTCTAGCTCAAAATGGATTTGAGCGTGCTGAAAACGAAATAAAGCACAGCGAATTTGCGCTTGATGATCTTTTAGCGAAAAATAGAGGTGTCCTGATGCGGGTCGTGATAAATTAGAGACTTCCCCTGTAATTAAAACAGTTTGATATTGTTGTGAAAGCAGTGTGTTGACTGAGTGATTTAATTCTGAGACGCTCAAAATAGGTAGTTCAGGAGTGATTTTCATATTATTTCGCAAGGTATCTATTATAAAATCAGGTTATGATTATTAAGTAGGACTGCTTGCATTGTAAAGAGGAAATACTGTGTTGCATGCACTTCGCCAAAAAGGAATGGTAGCGTTGATGGTCACAATGATCGTGTTGGCGATCGTTACCGTGGTGACGCTATTTACTGCTCGCGTGATCGTGATAGATCAGAAAACATATAAAAATATTTATGATCGAGCAGCCGCGCAAAATGCAGCGCAGGCAGGATTTGATTATGCTTATGGATATTTGGCGAGTAACGTAACAGCAGTCACAGTGACGGGTTTAACATCCTGTGCATCTGCAACAAACACATACACATTATCAGCAGGTACAAATTCACCTTTACCCAATGGTGCTACATTTAGTATGCGGTATGGTTGTGTTGCAACCAATACGGATACTATTTCATTAAGCGCAACCGGTGTTAATTCAGATGGTACAAGCACAAATACCGTGTCAGCTTTACTAAAAAGAGTGCCTGACTATGCCGTCATTGCACGTAGTACAGATGTCGGTTCTACTTTTAGTGTTGATATGGCTAATAGCATGGATGTGATTAATAACACCGCTCAAGCAAAGACTTCTATTAATGCAGGTGGCACGGTGCGTCTGAGAAACCGCGGTAGTGCGACCGTTACAACGCTGGGTTCACCTTATACTTGTGCTGGCAATAAAACATTGAATAATGGTTCGCCGCCCGCGCCAACTACATGCCAAGACATTGTTCATGACAACACCAATTTAAGCAGCATGAGCACATCTGATTTTGAAACCAATTTTATTGGGCGTTCAATCAGTAGTTTTTCGTCATTAGCTACTGTTTACAATATTGATTGTAGCTCAGGTAATAAAACTTTTACTCCTGGAGATACGTTTGCTTCTCAAGGATGTACGGGTACAGGTAGCTCGGCTGTTTTTGTTAACGCAACAGCGAGTATTGCGGGAGCGATTATTTATATCAATATGGGTAATCGCAACCTTACAATCACTACAATCAAACCCGATCCTGTTTTTTCATTAGGCACTGCAGTAGCGCCAGTGATTTTAGTGATTAATACAACGGGAAATGTGGATATTGTTTCGGGTTCTAAAGGTACGGTAACAATTTATGGAAATATCTATACCAATTCAACTGCTTTTATTCGGCTGGATCGGGGAGGTAGTTCAGCATCAACTGTGTTAAATGGTATTTTCTTCTCCAGTGGTCCACTGGAAGTTAGTGGTGGCACATTTGTGAATGGTGTGGTGGTGGGTGGTCAAGTGGATATGCAAACAAATAACACGACCATTACTTATACGCCAGGCAATATTATCAACACCTACGGTGGTTATTATGGCTCGATGTTAGGGCCACGTTACAGTGTTGTTTCTGGCAGTTGGAAAGATTTTTAATTTTGTAGCGCGCTAATTATTTTTTCTATTTTGAAAAGTGTTTCGCTATATTCTGATTCACAATCTGAATCAAATACAATGCCACCACCTGCATAGCAATGTATTTTGTTTTGATCGCATATAGCGGTACGAATTAAAATATTGCTATCGAATTGATTTAAAATATCAGCATAAAAAATTGTGCCACAATAAGCTGATCGTCGATGTGGTTCGATAGATTCAATGATTTTCATCGCAGCAATTTTGGGTGCGCCAGTAATAGATCCGCCAGGAAAACAGGATTGCAATAAATCCAAGGGTGATTTATTAGGTGATAGTTTTCCTGTGATGGTGCTGACTAAGTGATGCACATTTGAAAAACTTTCTAATGCGCATAAGTGTTGTACTGTGACATCTGCGCACGTACGTGATAAATCATTTCGTAATAAATCGACAATCATTACGTTTTCTGCGCGATCTTTTTCGCTTTTTAATAGATTGTCTGCGGCTTTTTTATCTTGCTTAGTATTTGAAAACCGTTTGGCGGTGCCTTTAATTGGTTTGGTTTCAACAATGCCATTTTTGACTTTTAAAAAGCGCTCTGGTGAAAAACTTAAAATAGCGCCATGCATCAGTGAAAAAAAAGCAGAGTAAGGCGCTGGATTTTTTTCACGTGCCATTTTGTAGGCATTCCAAGGTGATCCGCTAAATGTAGCTGAAAATCGCTGTGCTAAATTCACTTGATAACAATTACCCGCCATAATATTTTTTTTGATAGTATCAAAAGCCTTTTTATAATCGCTTTTTGACATATTAGATTTAAATTTTTGGATGATCGAAAATGGTTTTTGCAGTGCTGGTTTTTTTTTCAATAACGTTTGTATTTTTTTTTGCACTGATAAATTCAGTGTGGTTAAAAAAGTTTTTTGTGCAACATGATCAACGACAATGCTCCAATTATAAATACCTACAATTGTCGTGGGTATTGCAATATCGTCAATTGCAACAGCAGGTATTTTTTCTTGTGTTCGCGCTAAATCGTAACCAATATAGCCAATTGCGCCAACGGTAAAAGGCAATGGACTCGGTTGATGTGGATGGTCTTTTTTTTTCAGTTGGCTGACTGCTTGTTGGATGCGTGAAAAAATGTCGTCTGTATTCTCTAGTATGCTTAACGGATCAGCAGAAATAATATCGTATCGGCTGGCTGTTTGTGTTGATCCACCGCCATCAAGAAAAACCGCAAAAGGGAGATGTGCGACCTGTTCAAAAAGTGCAACTGAATTTTTTTGATACGGTAGTGTTTGTGTCTGCATGATGCGTAAGGTAGCATAATTTCCATGAAAAAAAATATCTTGGCATTTGATACCGCAACACAGGCATGCACAGTGGCATTGCAAGTGGGTGAAAAACTATTTTCGCAGCATGTGATTGCGCCGCAGATGCATGCAAAAAAAATGTTGCCGATGATTCAGGCGTTGCTAGATGAAGCCAATATAGCGTTGTCAGCAATACATGCGATTGCGTTTGGATCAGGTCCAGGTAGTTTTATGGGGGTGCGTTTGGCAACTGGCATGGCGCAAGGTTTGGCATTTGGTTTGCAATTACCAGTTATTCCTATTTCAACACTACAAGTTATTGCACAAACAGCGCATGAAAAAAAGCCTGTCTCAAAAATTATCGCTGGTTGGGATGCGCGTATGAACGAAGTATATTGGGGTTCCTATGTCTGTGATGAAACTGGCGTGATGCAGCCACAACAAGCCGATGCATTATGTACACTGGAAGAAATTGACAAGGATTCGTTGGCTAAGTTAGGATTCGCCTTCGCTGGAAATATTTTTTCAGATGATACTTATCCGGAAGCGAAAGCCATGTTAACCATCGCCAATCAAAAATATCGTGATAATGAGCTTATTTCTCCAGAAAATGCCCATCCACACTATGTGCGTCATGTGGTGTACAACCACAAATAATGATCACCTCCATTTTTGTTATATTATCCCTTATCAGCTCATCTGATAGTGTGAGCGCAATTTGCAAAGCAAATTATTTACGTAGAGTGAGAACAGCATGAACAATGTCAAAAAACCTTTAACTATTTTAAGTCTTGTCGCCATTAACGTAATCGCCATCGATAGTTTGCGTGGTCTGCCATTCAGTGCTGAATATGGTTTTTCCGCTGTGTTCTATTACTTATTAGCCGCAATTACTTTTTTTATCCCGGTGTCATTGGTATCTGCAGAATTAGCAACCGCTTGGCCAGAAACAGGAGGTTTGTATGTGTGGGTGCGAGAAGCATTTGGAAAAGAAATTGGATTGCTCACCATTTGGCTGCAATGGTTTTATAATATTGCTTGGTATCCCACCATTATGTCTTTTATTGCTGTTTCTATTTCATACATGATCAATCCGGCTTTGTCGCATGATAAGTATTATATGTTGAGCGTGGTCATGATTATCTTTTGGGGTTGTACGTGGGTAAATTGCATGGGTATGCGAATTGCCAGTTGGGTGAGTAGTTTTTCTGCAGTCTTGGGTACCATTATCCCCATGTTATTCATTGTGGTGTTGGGTATTTTTTGGATTGGATTGGGAAAACCCATTCATATTATTTTTTCAGAAAAGGCTTTTTTCCCAAATTTAAAACATATTGATAATTTGGTTTTGTTTATTACTATTTTATTCAGTTTGGTTGGAATGGAAATGTCAGCATCGCATGCCAGAGAAGTTCAAAATCCACAGCGTGATTATCCGCGTGCTGTTTATTATTCTATTTTAATTATTATGACAACATTGGTCTTGGGGTCGCTTGCGATTTCAATTGTATTACCTGCGCACCAATTAAATATTGTATCGGGTTTATTAGAAGCGTTTGAATTGTTTTTTCAAAAGTTTCATATGATGTGGTTTATGCCTGTTTTGGCAATTATGTTGATTCTGGGCGCGATGGGTGGTGCTGCTGCTTGGATGTTGGGGCCCAGCAAAGGGATGTTGGCTGCTTGTCAGGATGGTTCGCTGCCGCCATCACTTGGAAAAATATCCCATAATAATACGCCCGTGCGTATTTTATTGCTGCAAGGGGTTATTTTTACCGTAATGTGTGCTGCGTTTATTTTAATGCCATCAGTGAGCAGTGCCTTTTGGGTGTTATCTGATATTACGGCGATTTTGGCTTTATTAGTTTATGTGGTTATGTTTCCAGCAGCGATAGTGTTGCGTTATAAATTCCCTGCTAAAAAACGGGCTTTTTCTATTCCTGGCGGTAAAACGGGTTTGTGGGTGACGTGTTTGCTGGGTTTGTTTACATCGTTGGTCGGTGTGGTCATTGGTTTTTTTCCTCCAGCGCAAATTAGAGTGGGTAGTTTTGCAACCTATGAAGTGATTCTTTCAGCGGGTGTCGTGGCGGGATGTTTGGTGCCATTTTTATTTATTGTTATGACAAGATATACTGAAAAGCGGATAAGAAATAATGGATAACGGAGTGCTTATGAAATTTAAATATGTCATTGCTGTGATGGGTTTCGCTTTTTGTGTATCTACGTTGGCGGCTGATTCAAGCCAAGCAGCTATTGATACTTTGCAAAAACAAATTGAAAGCGTGCAAACCGAAATGCATACTGCATTGGCGCAACAACAGGTGACTACGCAGACGGCGATCAGCAATCTACAAACACAAGTGCAGCAACAGTTTGCGCATATGCAAACAGAAATGAATCAGATACAAATGCAACTGACGGCGGAAATCAAGCAAGTGCAAGCTGAAGTGCAAAAATCAGGTGCGCCAGTGGTTTCTGCAACACCCGGACCTACTGCAGATACAGCTGCAACTGCTACAGCGGATGCTCCAAAGAAATAGCGGGAGTGTGAGTATGGATTTATTGATTTAGGTTGATATTTTCATGCTCAAGCTTAACGCTATGTCTGCTTTTCATTAATTAATTTTTTTAATCCAGCGAGCAATTTTTTTTGTTCGTCATCCAATGTATTTTTAGCTTCTATTTCATTGATTTCGAGTAACGCAGCTGCCCGGGTTAATTTTTTTTGTCCGCGAAAATCAATTGGGTTAGATTGTAGATAATGCTGGAATATTATTTTTTCAGGATCAGGCAATTGATTTTGAAAATAGCGTCCCAAAATGCGCATAGCTTGCATTTTTCGAATGGGGCTGGGAAATTGTGCAGCAATCGTATATTTTTTTTCTGGTGATGCGCTAAGAAATTGATGGAATAGTTTTTCTTCATAGGGTTTTGAAAATCCAATATCGTAGAGTGCAGCATCAATATCACGCTCGGGTACTTCAGGGTATTTTTCATTTTGATAAAAAGCACTGATTGATTTTATGACAAGGGGATTATTTTCAGCCCATGCTTTATTGCTTTCAAATATTTTTTTTCTGTCATCGGATAATAAATTTAAGTAGCGTTCTTTAATGGGTAAGAAAATAGGAGGTTCGCCAAAGCGTTTTCGAAATAGCTTGGTTGTTTTTAAAATATTTTTTTCAGTGGTGTTCATTAAATTAGGTTCGTCTAATCGCAACCAAAGAGATTGATTTTTATAATGTTGGTGTTGTCCTACATGCAGCACAGGCACAATGTAATTCGCAGCGGATCCTATCTTTCCATAAACCATCAATCCTATTTTGTCAGATGAGGCAATGCGTGCTTCATCGCTGGGTTTGTAAAAACAATCAACAGAAAAGCACCACATTGCTGGGTCTTGAGATAATTTTTTCGCAAGCGCTAACGTGACTTCCACATCGACCATTGCGTTGTGTGCTTGCCCATTAAATAGTTGATTGCAATGATTGATGTTTTCTAATTTTAAATTCCCATTTGGCCAGAGCAACGTATCATTTTTAAATAAATAATAAAGTATCACAATGGGATAAATATCCATGCGTCCACATCCATTGGCATATTGATGTGTGTAAGGTGAGAGTAGATTGCGATAAAAAGAAAATCGTAAAAATTCGTCATCAAATCCAAGCGAATTATAACCAACGCTAATTGTGTTGGGTGTGTTTAGCAGAGTGTGAATTTTTTGCATCGCCTCGACTTCAAGCAAGCCTTGTGCATAATCTGAAATGGGAATGCGATGGGTTATAGCAGCAAAAGGCGATGGCACAACATCTGGATTTAAGCGGATTTGAATGTCATGTCGTTCCAATTCCACAAGTTGTTTGTCTGTGCGAATGGCTGCAAATTGCAGCACTTGATCAAAGCATTTATTTAAACCAGTGGTTTCAATGTCATAAAAAAGATAAGTTTGATTTTGCATAATGCATTATCCGTTATTGGTCTGCGTTCATTTTGGCATAAAATGTATTACAACGCTTGCAATATACGTGATGTCTTTGATGCTGGATTGGTATTGTGCGAGCAAAGTATCAGCTGATATTTGTGTCGCTTCATTTTGTGATAAATAAATTTCAATATATAAATAACCTTCAAGATAATGCAATGTCATTTTTTTTATAGACGCATAACCTGGCAAGTTTTCCCAGCGTTTGGCTAATATTTTTTTAACCGCTTCGCGATTGGGTAGATGCAGTGATGGACGTGCCACTTCATCATCTTCTGGGTCAATGTGGACTGTAACATCGTTTAAATTTTTGATATTTTGCAATAATTTTAAATGCACTTCTTCACCGATATGATGTCCTTCGGATACGCTGATAAAAGGATCTACAATAATATGCAAATCAATTAAAATAGATTGTCCATGCATGCGCGTGCGCAGCTGATGAATAGAGCGTACTCCTGGAACTTGCTTAATGGTTTTTTTGATTCTTTCCAGTGTGGCTTCATCAACACCATGATCAATTAATTCTTGTGTGGAGTGCCAAATCATTTGAACAGCCATTTTAATAATGAGTATCGCAATAATCATTGCGCCAATGGCATCTAACCAAGACCAACCAATCATGCTGCCAATGACACTGAGTAAAACGATAACAGAGACTAAAACATCACTGCGTTTGTGCCATGCATTGCTGATTAATAAATTAGATTTTATTTTGTCGCCTTGTTTTTTTGAGTAATGAAATAACCATTCATTCGCAATGATAGAAATAACTGCAACAACGACAACGGAAAAGGTTGGTTTTAAAAAATCATGGTGTAACAGCCGCATGATGGCTTCGTCAAAAATAGCGGCAGCAACAAAAAATAAAATGAGACCAATAATAATGGTGGTAATGGTTTCAATGCGTTGATGACCATAAGGATGTTCTTTGTCAGGATGTTGGATGCTGGCGCGTGCAGCAATAAATACCAATGCGTCGCTAACCAAATCAGATAGTGAATGAATGCCGTCAGCAATTAAGGCTTGAGAATAACCTATTTTTCCAATAACAATTTTCATAATGGCTAATAACGCATTAATGCCAGCGTTTATCAGCGAAACAATGAGAATGGTTTTTTCTTTGATGTTATTTTGCATAGCTTGCTATTTTATCTGATTTTATAGGCTTGTCATATAGTACTGTTATGGTACTATACGCGCATGATTAAGATTTCAAAATTAGCGGATTACGCCATTCATATTGTACATGCGTTAATGTCTGAGACAACGTGTGCAAGTGCTGCAAAAATAGCCAAAAAAACTCTGATTCCAGAGCCCACTGTCAGTAAAATTTTAAAAAAATTGGCAGAGTCAGATTTGTTGGTTTCATCGCAAGGCCCTAAAGGGGGTTATCAATTAGCGAAAAATGCTGAAAAGATCAGTTTAGCTGAATTGATTACTGCAATTGATGGGAAACCAGCGATGACAGAATGCTGTAAAACAGCGTATGATTGCGCGCGTGACGCGATATGTGGGCAGCAAAGTAATTGGCAGAAAATTAATAAAAAAATATTGGCTGTGCTGGAAGCAATGCCAGTGAGCGAGATGAAAAATAAGCCTTCACTATGATGCCCCAATTATTTTTTTGAGTCGTGTATTTGAATGAATAGGTAAATAATGACAAATAAAATGATTCATGAATCCATTAAGCAATCCTATCAATACGGGTTTACAACAGATATTGAAATGGAGACTGTTCCCCCTGGTTTAAATGAAGGGGTGATTCGTTTTATTTCCGCTAAAAAAAATGAACCGCTTTTTTTATTGAATTTTAGATTACAAGCTTACCGACATTGGCTAACTTTATCAGCACCCAATTGGGCACATTTAAAAATAGAGCCTATTGATTATCAGGCGATCAGTTATTATTCAGCACCCAAAGCAAAAAAATTATTAAAAAGTTTGGATGAAGTGGATCCGAAGTTACTGGAGATGTATGAAAAACTGGGTGTGCCTTTGCACGAACGTGCCAAATTAGCCGGTGTTGCAGTAGATGCTGTCTTTGACAGCGTTTCTGTTGCAACTACATTTAAAGAAAAATTAAAAGAAGCCGGTGTTATTTTCTGTTCTTTTTCAGAAGCTGTCCAATCTCATCCTGATTTAATTGAAAAATACTTAGGCAGTGTGGTGCCTTATCGCGATAATTTTTTTGCAACATTAAATTCAGCGGTATTTACTGATGGGTCATTTGTCTATATCCCCAAAGGGGTACGCTGCCCAATGGAATTGTCAACTTACTTTCGTATTAATACAGCAAATACAGGACAATTTGAGCGCACATTAATTATTGCTGATGACGATGCGCATGTCAGTTATTTAGAAGGTTGTACAGCACCAATGCGTGATGAAAATCAATTGCATGCTGCTGTCGTTGAATTGGTTGCGCATAAAAACGCAACGATAAAATATGCCACAGTGCAAAATTGGTACCCTGGTGATGAAAATGGAAAGGGGGGTATTTATAACTTTGTAACAAAACGCGGCACTTGCTTAGGGGATCATTCAAAAATTTCATGGACGCAAATTGAAACAGGTTCGGCGATTACGTGGAAATATCCGAGTGTGGTTTTACGTGGTGATTATGCGGTAGGTGAGTTTTATTCTGTGGCATTAACCAATCATTTTCAACAGGCTGATACAGGAACGAAAATGATTCATTTAGGAAAAAACACCAAAAGCACCATTATTTCTAAAGGCATTTCTGCGGGACGGGCGCAAAACAGTTATCGTGGTTTGGTACGTGTATCGCCTATGGCTGAAAACGCGAGAAATTATAGTCAATGTGATTCATTGTTAATTGGAGATCAATGTGGCGCACATACCTATCCAACATTGGATGTAAAAAATCCATCAGCACAAATTGAACATGAGGCAACGACTTCTAAAATCAGCGATGACCAATTGTTTTATTGCCGGCAGCGCGGTATTTCGCAAGAAGATGCGGTTTCTATGATTGTGAATGGATTTTGCAAAACGGTGTTTCAAGAGTTGCCGATGGAGTTTGCAGTAGAAGCACAGAAGTTATTAGCAGTGAGTCTTGAGGGTTCTGTTGGATAGCTTACTAAAAGATTTTTTCAGAAGCGCATGCACTAATGTGAGCGCAAAAAACGAAGCGAGTGAATGATGTTACAAATAAAAAATTTGCATGCAACTGTGCATGATACGCAAATTCTTAAAGGAATTAATCTTTCAATTCATGCTGGTGAAGTGCATGCCATCATGGGGCCAAATGGTTCTGGTAAAACAACTTTATCCAATGTATTAGCAGGTCGCGATGGTTATGTTGTAACGCAAGGCGACATTTTGTTTTTTGGAAAAAATATTATTGCATTAACACCGGAGGAACGAGCGGTAATGGGGTTTTTTCTGGGGATGCAATATCCTGTTGAAATTCCAGGTGTGAATAATTCTTATTTTTTAAAAACAGCGCTGAATAGCATTCGAAAGGCGCGCGGTGAATCTGAATTGGATGCATTTGATTTCATGCAGCTGGTCAAAACTCATTTAGCTGCAGTGGGCATGGATGAGAAATTTTTAAAACGTTCAGTGAATGCGGGATTTTCAGGTGGTGAGAAAAAACGAAATGAAATTTTGCAAATGATGTTATTGCAGCCAAAAATGGCTGTATTAGATGAAACTGATTCAGGTTTAGATGTGGATGCATTGCAAATGGTTGCCAAAGGGGTTAACACATTGCGTGATGCATCGCGCGGTATTTTATTAATTACGCATTACCAACGTTTATTAACTTATGTTGAGCCGGATTTTGTTCACGTATTGTTAGGTGGAAAAATCGTTAAATCAGGTGATAAACAGTTAGCACAAGAGATTGAAAAAAATGGATATGGCGCGCTTTAATCATTTACATAGAGTCACTCCCGGCATTTTATCTTCTGGATTAGAAGGTGTGATTGTGCGTGAAACAGAAAATACGATTGATTTGATTATTGATCCCGTAAAAAATTCAGAAACCACTTTTTATTTTTTGTCATCTGATTTTCATGCTAATAAGCATTGCTCCATTGAAGTAAATTTTCGGTATGAAGCGGCAACGGTGCATATTTTTGGATTATATGAGCTGCATGATAAGAAGCATATAAAAATCAAAACAACCATGAATCATTTTGTGCCGCACTGTACAAGCAAACAATTGTGGAAAGGGGTAATGCATGATGCATCAAAAGCTGCCTTTGAAGGCAAGATTATCGTGCACCCACAAGCGCAGAAAACCCACGCGCAACTGGCTAATAAAAATCTATTGCTATCTCAACAAGCAGAGATTAATACCAAGCCTGAATTAGAAATTTATGCAGATGATGTGACCTGTTCGCATGGTGCGACGATTGGTTGCTTGGATGACAATGCTTTGTTTTATTTGCGTTCACGCGGTATTGAAGAAAACGAAGCACGCGCAATATTGGTAAAAGCATTTATTGAAGAGTTATATGACATTGGCGATTTGTGATTATTTAATTCAGACCTTTAAAAGCAGACAATTATTTTTATGAATTACAAAACTGATTTTTCTATTTTTAAAAATAATCCGGGGCTTGTTTTCCTTGATAGTGCTTCATCCACACAAAAACCACAGTGTGTGATTGATGCTGAGATGCAATTTTACGAAAAAAATTATGCGAATGTGCATCGTGGTATTTATGCTTTAAGCGAGCGTGCAACAACGGCTTATGAAAATGTCCGTGAAAATATACGTGACTTCATTCATGCCAAGCACGCACATGAAATTATTTTTACGAAAGGGACAACAGAATCGATCAATTTAATTGCGCATAGCTTTGGATTGTCTCACATACAATCAGGCGATGAAGTGATTATTTCTGTGATGGATCACCATTCCAATATTGTACCGTGGCAACAAGTTTGTGAGCGCGTTGGTGCAACATTGATTGTCGTTCCGCTTTTAGAAAATGGTGAGTTGGATTTTGATTTTTATCAACGCGCATTAAATAAAAAAACAAAACTGGTATCACTCATTCATGTCTCGAATGTATTGGGTACAATTAATCCCGTAAAAAAAATCATTGATTATGCGCATGCCAATAATACGCCGGTTTTATTGGATGGCGCTCAAGCAATCCCGCATATGTCTGTTGATATGCAAGCATTGGATTGTGATTTTTATGTTTTTTCAGCACATAAGTTATATGGTCCAACTGGTGTGGGTGTGCTGTATGGGAAAACAAAATGGCTAGAAAAAATGCCACCGTATCAAACGGGTGGGAATATGATTCGTCGTGTGACATTTGAAAAAACAGAATTTAATATATTGCCTTACAAATTTGAAGCAGGCACACCTAATATAGCAGGTGTCATTGGCTTAGGTGCCGCAATAGATTATGTTAAAAAAATAGGATTTGATTTTATTGCGAGTCATGAAAAAAAATTATTAATTGATGCCACTCAAAAATTATCTATGTTGGATGGGTTAACTATTTATGGGACAACGCATCATAAATCTGCTGTGATATCGTTTGCACTAAATTGTGCGCATCCACACGATATAGCGACTATTTTAGATCAACATCATGTTGCTGTGCGTGCAGGGCATCATTGTGCTATGCCGTTGATGGATTATTTGAATGTGCCTGCATTAACACGCGTATCGTTGGGTATTTATAACAGTATAGATGACATTGATCAGTTAGTGGATGGGTTGAAAAAAGTGAGTGATATTTTTCATGAGTGAGTTGCAAGCATTATATCAAGAATTAATTATTGATCATGGTCGACATCCGCGTAATTGTCATGCCATGGATGATGCGACTGCAATGAAAACGGGTTTTAATCCCTTATGCGGGGACAAATTAATTTTGTTTTTAAAAGTAGCGCAAGAGAAAATGGTAGACGTGAGTTTTCAAGGATCAGGTTGTGCCATTTCAATGGCATCGAGTTCATTGATGACAGAGGCGCTAAAAGGAAAATCGATTGCGGAAGCTAAAACAATATTTGAAGCGTTCCATTGGTTGGTGACGACTGGAGATGAAAAGGATAGTGTTTCGCTTGGAAAATTAGCTGTTTTAAAAGGGGTTTATGCTTATCCGTCACGTGTCAAATGTGCGACATTGGCATGGCATACGATGATGGCAGCAATCGAGCATCAATCTGGTAGTGTGTCTACAGAATAAACAGGCTCTTAGAGAGATAATAAATATGATTACATTAACAGCAGCTGCAACAGAGCATATTCAAAAAATGCTTGAAAAAAAGGGTGAAAATGCCACTTTTCGTTTATCAATTAAGCAAACAGGTTGTTCAGGTTATATGTATATACCTGAAATTGTTTTTGAAAAAAAAGAAAGCGATGTGGTGGTGCATGCCGACCCCATTTTAATTTACATTGATGAAAATGCGGTGACGATGATTAAAGGGACCGTGATTGATTATGTCAAAAAAAGTTTAGGACAGTCACAATTAGAATTTAACAATCCTAATGCAGCAGGTTTGTGTGGATGTGGTGAAAGTTTTCAGATTCGTAAAAAACCATAAGCGGTAATCATTATGCCGGAAAAAGAAATCATTGTTTTATCGCGCGACTGTATGGCATTACTGGTGCCATCCGGTGCACGCATTATGTTGCATGAAGGAACAGAGGTCACGATTACGCAATCATTGGGTAATAGTTACACGGTTGCGGTCTACGGTAACTTGGCGCGTATCGATGGGAAAGACGGTGATGCTTTAGGAAAAATACCAACGAATCCATTGGCTGAATTATCGGAAGACGCGACGATTGAAGATCAGGTTTGGCTACAATTAAAGTCGGTTTATGACCCTGAAATCCCTGTAAATATTGTTGATTTGGGTTTAGTCTACACTTGTCATATTGAGCCAGATATTGAAGATAACACGGGATTCATCGTCAAAATTGAAATGACATTGACAGCGCCGGGTTGTGGCATGGGCCCGGTGATTGCGCATGATGCAAAACAAAAAATATTGGCCATTCCTTCAGTAAAATCAGCTGAAATTGAAATTGTATTTGACCCACCTTGGGATCAGAGCAAGATGAGCGATATCGCGAAATTAGAGTTGGGAATGTTGTGATGGTAAGCCGTTAATGGAAAAAGCATGAAAAAAAGTAGTAATAAAGCTTGGCTTCGTCGCCATTTAACGGATCCGTTTGTAAAAGAAGCGCAACGATTAGGTTATGCTTCGCGTGCCGCATTTAAATTACTGGGAATACAAAAAAAAGATAAGATTTTCAAACCCGGTATGACCGTTGTTGATTTGGGTGCGGCGCCAGGGGGATGGTCTCAAGTCGCAACCGAGTGTGCGGGAGATCGTGGACGTGTGATTGCGATTGATATTTTGCCGATGACGACGATTCCTGATGTGACTTTTATTCAAGGTGATTTTAATGACATAGCTGTATTAGATCAGTTATTGTTAACCTTGGACGGAAAATTAGTGGATGTGATGATTTCAGATATGGCGCCTAATTTGAGTGGTCAAAAAAGCATAGACTTGCCGCGTAGTATTCATTTATTGGAATTAGCGCTAGACTGTGCGGAAAAAATTTTAAAGCCAGGCGGCACATTTTTATTTAAGGCGTTTCAAGGTCCGGGTTTAGAAGCCTTTATCCAAATTGTGAAGTCACACTTTACGGCGGTAAAATATCGAAAGCCTGATGCATCACGTTCGGAGTCAAAAGAGATATATGTATTAGCCATTGGTTTTCGGGGACGTTATACTTGAGTCAGTATGAGCTGTTAGTCAGAAACTGACAGTAGATAAGCGATATGAGGAATTTATTTTGAATAACATGTTAAAGAATCTATTTTTATGGATCGTTATTGCAGTTGTGTTGATTACTATTTTTAGTAACTTTGGCCCACAACAAGAAAATGTAGCGCAATATACTTACTCCGAATTTTTGCATTCTGTTCATAGCGGTAATATCGGTAGCGTTGTTATTCAAAACGATATCATTACAGGTAAAACGAAAGAGGGTAAAGATTTTACAACCTACATGCCGATGGCAGATCAAAATTTATTAACTGATTTGATCAAGCAAAAAATAGATGTGCGTGGTGAACCGCCTAAGCAGCGAGGCTTGTTGGCTCAAATTTTAATTAGTTGGGCGCCATTTTTATTGTTAATTGGAGTGTGGATTTTTTTCATGCGTCAAATGCAGGGTGGTGGCAAAGGTGGTCCTATGTCCTTTGGTCGCAGTAAAGCTCGCTTATTAGGCATGGATCAAGTGCGCGTAACCTTTAAAGATGTTGCAGGTGTGGATGAAGCCAAGCAAGATCTTGAAGAAATGGTTGAGTTTCTAAAAGATCCTGACAAGTTTCAAAAATTGGGCGGTAAAATGCCTTGTGGCGTTTTGCTAGTTGGGCCGCCT
Organism: Gammaproteobacteria bacterium CG_4_10_14_0_2_um_filter_38_22; assembly: GCA_002793195.1. Taxonomy (GTDB): domain Bacteria; phylum Pseudomonadota; class Gammaproteobacteria; order Coxiellales; family Coxiellaceae; genus 2-02-FULL-42-43. The sequence continues at coordinate 15,007 of PFPT01000068.1, read as the reverse complement.
GGAACAGGTAAGACATTATTAGCAAAGGCAGTTGCGGGTGAAGCGAAGGTGCCTTTTTTCACTATTTCTGGCTCAGACTTTGTGGAAATGTTTGTCGGTGTGGGTGCATCACGTGTGCGTGATATGTTTGATCAAGCGAAAAAACAAGCGCCTTGTATTATTTTTATCGACGAAATTGATGCGGTGGGTCGCCATCGTGGCGCAGGTTTAGGCGGTGGTCATGATGAACGTGAGCAAACGCTTAATCAATTGTTAGTTGAAATGGATGGCTTCGAAGGAAAAGAGGGCATTATTGTTGTTGCGGCAACGAATCGCCCCGATGTTTTGGATCCAGCTTTGTTGCGCCCCGGTCGTTTTGATCGACAAGTTGTTGTGTCATTGCCGGATGTAAAAGGCCGCGAACAAATTTTAAAAGTGCATATGCAAAAAGTCCCTGTATCAGCTGATACCAATCCATCTATTATTGCACGTGGTACGCCAGGATTTTCTGGTGCGGATTTAGCGAATCTGGTGAATGAGGCCGCTTTATTTGCAGCGCGGGAAAATAAAAAAAGTGTTGAGATGGTTGATTTTGAGCAAGCAAAAGACAAAATCATGATGGGCGCTGAGCGTCGTTCAATGGTCATGAGTGATGCGGAGAAAAAATTAACTGCGTTTCATGAGTCAGGTCACGCAATTGTTGGTTTGTATATGCCTGAACATGACCCTGTTTATAAAGTGACTATTATTCCGCGCGGACGTGCGTTGGGTGTCACGATGTTTTTGCCAGAAGCGGATCGTTATAGTTATTCTAAGCGTCGCTTAGAGTGTCAGTTGGCTGCTTTATTTGGTGGACGTTGTGCTGAAGAATTGATTTTTGGTGCTGATGCGGTAACAACAGGCGCTTCTAATGATATTGAACGCGCCACTGAAATTGCGCGTAATATGGTGACGAAATGGGGATTATCTGATGCAATGGGTCCATTGACTTATGGTGAAGAGCAGGGCGAAGTATTTTTAGGTCGTTCTATGACACAACGCCATGAAGTATCTGATGAGACAAACAAACAAATCGATATTGAAGTTAGAAAAATAATTGATAATGCTTATCATACTGCAAAAGCTGTGTTAACTGAGCATAACGATCAATTGCATATCATGGCCGATACACTCATGAAATATGAAACAATTGATGATGTGCAAATTAAAGAAATCATGCAAGGAAAAGTACCGAGCGCGCCAGCAGGATGGAATGATCGGTAAGTTTGCACTACAGCCACCTTGTGTAATGGGCGTGATTAATCTATCACGCCATTCTTTTTATCAATCTTTACCCAATTATGCTGATGCGTTAAAAAAAGCACGGCAAATGGTTGTAGAGGGTGCTGCAATAATTGATGTGGGTGCTGTTGCGACTAATCCAAAAATAAATATTGATTCAGATATTCCATCGCTTCAAGCTGAATTAGATTTGCTGATTCCGTTTATTGAAAAATTATCAAATCAAGTTGAAGTAATTATTTCTGTTGATACCTATCGTGCAGATGTCATGGCAGAGGCGGTGCGCGCGGGTGCGCATATCATCAATGATCAACATGGCTTATCTGAAGAGCGTGCATTAATAACAGCAATAAAGTTAAACGTACCTGTTTGCTTGATGCATTATTTTAATCCCATGCGACTGCCAAATAGCACATCACATTCTGAATTGGTAGCGCAAATTAAAAATGAGTTACAAGAAAATATCACGCGCTGTTTGCAAGCGGGTATGCGTCAAGAAAATATAATAATTGACCCAGGCTTTGGTGGCGGACATTTTGGTATGAATGCAGATGAAAATTTCTATTTGCTGGCGCATTTAAGTGAAATAACGCAATTGGAATTTCCAATACTGATTGGTTTGTCACGCAAATCGATGTTTGCTGATATTCAAATTGCAGTTGAAGATCGCTTGCCTGCAAGTATTTCTGCTGCTACGATTGCAGCGATGTGTGGCGCTGCTATTGTTCGCACGCATGATGTCAAGGCAACAGTGGATGCGATGCGTGTTGTAAAAAAAATAAATCTAGCCATCCTGTAGGTAAAAAAATAATCATGCAAAAAAAATACTTTGGAACTGATGGCGTGCGTGGTCGTGTAGACGGTGATGTCATTAATGCAGAAACAATGGCGCAACTGGGTTTTGCAATTGGTTCTGTATTGACAGAAACAATAGCCACCCCCACTGTTTTGATTGGTCGCGATACACGTGAATCCGGATTGCGTTTGCAAGATGCGTTACAAGCTGGATTATTATCATCAGGTGTTTCAGTGTCGTTGTTGGGTGTGTTATCTACACCGGCGGTTGCGTATTTTACAGAAACGTTATCAGCGGATGCGGGTATTGTGATTAGCGCATCTCATAATCCTTATTATGATAACGGCGTAAAAATCATTGGCAAGCAGGGTGAAAAATTTTCTGATGAATGGGAAATGTGTATTGAAAAAAAAATGATGAATCCTGTTGCGCTCACAGAAAAAAATAACAATAACAACCCTATTTCAATCATTCCTGATGCTGCTGAAAAATATTGCTCGCATTGCTTGCAATTATTCCAATCATTGAATTTAAAAAATAAAAAAATAATTTTAGATTGCGCAAATGGGGCGACTTTTAACGCAGCGCCTAAAATATTTTCTGTATTATCTGCAGAGATTATTTTAATTCATGCGCAGCCCAATGGAAAAAATATCAATGATCATTGCGGTGCAACAGATGTAAAAAAATTACAAGAACGGGTAATTGCTGAAAAAGCCGATTGTGGTATTGCATTTGATGGTGATGGTGATCGATTGATCATGGTTGATCACTTGGGTGAAGTGGTTGATGGCGATGAAATTTTAGCAATATTGGCAACCGATGTATCAAAAAAATATTCGGGTATCATTGGTACCTTGATGAGTAATTTGGGGTTGGAAATGACGATTCGATCACGTGGTATGCAATTTGAACGTGCCTCAGTTGGTGATCGTTATGTGTTAGAAAAATTAAAAAAAAATAATTGGCGTTTGGGTGGCGAAGGGTCAGGTCATCTGATTAATTTAGATTATGCCTCAACGGGTGATGGTGTATTAACCGCGTTGCAGGTATTGCAAATTTTACAAAAAACCAATCAATCTTTGCATGAAGCAAAACAAGTAATGCAAAAACATCCACAAGTTTTAATCAATGTGCCAGTGAAAAATCCTGAGCGCTTTTCATCTATGACAACAATTGCAAATGCAGTTACAGCTGCAGAAAAAAAAATAAATGGATCAGGGCGTGTTTTATTACGCGCATCAGGAACGGAGTCTTGTGTTCGCGTGATGGTGGAATGTGATGATGCACATCAAGCGCATTCGTTGGCAGAATCAATTGCTGAGACAGTACGTTTGGCTTTTTAGAAAGCGAACAAAGGGGGGTCTTTATCTATTTTTGCTGTTTCTTCGTTATGTTTTGAAACGAAATGAAACCTTGTTTTGTTTATTATTTTGTTTAGGGTCAGACCCTAATAATAAAATTAAAAATGAGGTAATCATATGAAATTCCGATCTCTTTTAATAACCACTTTGGCAGTAGTCAATTTTTTTGGATCCGCTTACGCTGCTACAACGGTTTGTCCTAATGCGTCTTTATTGCAAACAGGGACTTATGCCGCTTCAATTACCAATATTCCAGGACTGTTGGTTAGTGCCTTCTTTTATCAAATTCCACAACATCCTCATCAAATGGCTGTGGTTGTTTATCCTTATGATAAAAATCCTTACCCAACTCGTGCTGATGCGCGCGCTTATTTAAATACAGCGACTGCGCCATGGACAAGCAATGCAGCTGGGCAATTTTGTTATTATCAGCCTGGCACCAGTTCAGCGATGAATCATATTCATAGTAAAGGTATTATTATTTGGGCCAAAGTTAACAATGGTTCAGGTGCATTAACAAGCAGTGTATTGGCGAATATGATTGGGAAGACAAGATAGTTTTTTCTTTATGCGGTGCCGAATTAATTATTCGGCACATGCGCTGTTGTGACATGTCGTGATGCTGAATCACAATGTGTTTGTTGGTCATCAAAAAAAATGTCTGCTTGAAATGCTTTGAGAAAAGTCCCTTTTGCTAATCCGCCTAAAAATAAAGCTTCATCAATACGAATATCCCATTCGCGTAATGTGCGAATCACACGCTCATGAGTGGGTGCTTGACGTGCCGTGACCAGCGCTGTTCTAACAGGACAATCGTGATTCTTAAATTGCTTTTGTAATTGTTGTAATGCTTTTAAAAAACCTTTAAATGGACCGCCTGGCAATGGATTTTTGGCATCATTGACTTCGTGTTTGGTGAAGGCGTCAATGCCATCGCGTTGAAAAATTTTTTCAGATTCATTGGAAAATAAAACAGCATCACCATCAAAAGCAATGCGTAATTCAGGTGTTTCGTGAGCGCTTGTGCTGGATGCTAAAATAGTAGCTGCTGCACAACCAGCATTTAAGGCTTGTTTTACATCGTCAGGATTGGCAGATAAAAATAAATGTGAACCAAATGCTTGTACATATTGATAGGGACTTTCGCCACTGGTAAATGCAGCGCGGGTAATATTTAATCCATAATGCTTAATGCTGTTAAAAATGCGTAATCCTGTATCTGCGCTGTTGCGTGACAATAAAATCATTTCAACCAAATCACCATGCGTATTAAGATGTAATAATTTTTGCACGAGTGAAAAGGCGATGCCGGGTTTTAACATTTCATTTTCATGTTGGATTTGATATTCAGCATATTTTTCAACGCCTTCTTTTTCGTAAATGGCGTTGCTTTCATCTAGATTAAATAGCGCGCGTGATGAAATGGCGACGACCAGTTTATGTGAAATGTCGGTTGACATAGAGAGATCTCAATTTTGTCTATTGTTGAAGCAGAGTCCATCATACTGCAAAAGTGGGTGAGTGTGAAAAGATCAGTATCTGCGTTAGCATTTTAGTCCAAAATGGGTATAATAAATGGTTGAAAAAATGGTCAGAAAGGGAGATCGCCATGCGTTTATTTATTCAATTTTGCTCATCGATCGCATTATTGGCCTGTGCTTCTACAGCGCTGGCGTGCTGCAATGGATATGATTACACCAAAGAAGACATGAGCGGATATAATTTACAGCCCAATTTTCATGTCAATGGGGACTCAGATTACAGCCGTAACGGCACCTCCTTTTATTTTTATACTGGTTATCTTTATACGCATCGTTTCCTGAATAATAAGCAACAAACCGCCAACGCTAAAACGGGTGGTTCAACCATCTCCTATTCTGCTAAAAACACCATACCAGACAGCTACCATGGATTTGAAATTGGGTTTGGTAAAGAATTAACGCGTCATATTGATATGCAAATGGGTTATTTGCAAAATTTGAGGCAGACACGTAATGCTACAATTGGTGGTGCCGCTTCTAAAATCAGTGGCAAAATGAATGGGGTGCAGGCATTGGTGGGTTATGTGATTAATCCTGATGATCAATTCCAGGTAATGCCAATAGCAGGCGCCTTGATTTATGAATTTAATGAATCAATCACAGTGGGTAGTGTCGATTATTCACCTGCAAATAGTCCGGTTCGCATTAATCCTCAAGCTGGTTTGGAGTTGATTTTTCAATTTAACAAACGAGTTGCTTTCCGTCTTAGTGGTTTATATGCGTTTAATACCTATAATTCCGCCTCCAGTGGTGAATTAAATGTATTGGGTGGCTTGAGTTGTACGCTTTGATGTTTTTCAGGGCGGAAAACTATCGTATGCAATGCTTTGATTAGGCAAGCGCATTTAATGCTTAAATTCATTTTTTCTCAAGGTGTTTGTTTTTTTTATTGTGTTAATATTGTCCGGATTAAGCTTTATTTATAAAATGCCGAGAAAATAAAAATGATTAATGCTCAAGAAGATGGTGAAAAAGATTTATTGGTACCCAATGCTGCGGTGAGACATAGAAAAATCGCTATAGGTGCAAGTGCAGTATCTGTTGTTGCGCTAACTGCTGTGTTAACAGTCTATTTTTGTGTAATGAAGAGAGATGATGTTTGTCCAAGTGCTGATGATTCCTCTCACACGCCGAGCCCTTTTTCAGAAAGTAAAACCATTTCTTTGCCGACTTTTACGCGACAAGAAGATAGTGCTACAAAAACAAAAAATTCGGGCACAAAATCTGCTCTTTTTTCTGAGACCAAAAGACATTCTCGCTCTAAGAAAACATTTTCTTTATCTAAGAGCAGAAATGATGCTTCAGTTTCGAATGAACAGACAGCATCGTTGACGCCTACCAATGCAACCGTCGACGTGATGTTTAGTGCGAATGGTGCTTCTATGGTTCCGCTATATCAGTCTAACATTCCTTGTGATGATGAATCTTTGCTCCGCAGTGCATATCAGTTTTTAGGTAATCTTTTTAATATAAACCAAACGGCTGAACACATGCTTGAGCGCACAAGAAGGGTATGCGCAAGAGTCGGTCTCTGTAATACGGGTATAAGAGAAGTGGTTAATAATGAGACGGTATCTTTTGAATATGCTGGAAAGTCAGAAAATTATTCGACTTATACCAGTGTGAATTGTGGTTCTCATAGTTAGTTGTGTGTAATTTTAATTTCGTCAGCGCTGCAATTTAATCAGAGACGCTTTGCTGATATGTCCACTCAATCCAAGCCTGAGACAATGGGAAATACAATCCAATCGAGATGGGTTTGTTTTCCATTGCAAATAATGCGTTTGCATATTCCTGTAGTTTTTCACTGTATTCTTTTTTCTGTTGTTTTAAAAATAAATCAAGCGACTCATTTTCTTTAGGAGATGCTGTTTTATAATCAATAATCCAACGTACTTTATTGTCATCCACAAAACTGCGATCAATGATGAGATGTTTTAATTCGTTGTTATCCGTGAAAGTGAATGGCCACTCGCAATGTGCATCGTGATGTTTTTGCAATATCCATTGCCCTTGTTTATCTGAGATCGTATTACGAATGGCTGTATTAACTATCTCAACGGCTGGTTCAATTTCATGGGGTAAAATACCCAGTGTTATTAATTGACTGCGAAATGGCTTGGTGTTACCTGTTTCAGTAAGGTGTTGTAACTGCTCATGAATAACAGTGCCGATGATGCGTGACTGTTGTGAATGTAGTGTTATATCAATTTTAATGGGTTTTGGTGAGTAGATGTCTGATTGCGCTATGGATGTAAACCAATCAGCACTATGTCGTGTGAGATAGGTGGCATGCTGTGTTGTGTTTGTGGTTGTTGTCTCAGTCTGAATGGGTGTCCAGTTTAAAGCGTCTGTTTCATAAATAGGCCATAGCTTTTCTAAAAAAGAGCCTTTTTTTGGCGGTTTCAATCTGTTTTTTTCAACATCCCATTTGATCTGAGCAAATAAGTGTAAGCTTTTTTTTGCGCGTGTTGCAGCAACATAGAGTAAGCGTGTGATTTCATGATTCTGTTTTTCATTTTCAATTTGTTTTAAGTAATCATAAATAGAGTCGGATTCTTGAGTTACTGATTTAATGGGTGCCATTATTAAATCATATCCATTTTTTGAATTGATGCGTTCTAACCAGCGTAATAATTTCTCATCATCGTTGCGTGGTGGGCGATGCAAACCTGGTAAAAAAACATGATCAAATTCCAAGCCTTTTGATTTATGCATCGTGAGAATTTGTATTGCATTATTTGTAGCAGGAGATGTATTTGCAAATAATTTTTCACATTGCTCAGTAATTAGCTCAATGGATAAGGCATCGGCGTTATTTTCTAATTTTTCTAATAATTCAAAATAGGCTTTTGTATAATGTAACTCAGTAGCGTGCGATAAAATCGCAGGCCCCCCAAGCGCTAACCAAACACCTTCTATCCAAGCAGATAAAGGCAGTTGTCCTTGCTGTTGAAATGCACGCAATAAATAATAACGCAATGCTTGAATGCGTTGGAATCCATCCACAGATAAATCTGGGATTTGTTCAGCTTGTAATAATGCTTCCCACAAGGTAATTTTTTCGCCAAATAAAGCAACGCGTTCTAAGTCGGTTGATAATAAACCACAAAAAGGCGCGCGTAATATTGCAAGCCAGGCAATGCGATCAGCGCGGTGTAATAAAGCACGTGTCAGCGATAATAAATCACGAATCTCACTGCGTTGTGATAACGGTTCAATTTCAATAGCTTGAAAGGCTAGTTTTTTTTCTTGTAACGCTTTAATAATCGGAATCAATTGCGGTCGAGATTGCACGAGTAATGCAATAGAATCTGTTGGATATGTTTTGCGTAACGTGTGAAGGGTGTCTGCAATTTTTTTAGATTCATCTTCATTTGATTCGCTGATGATCGGGTAAAATTTTGCATTATGATCGGGTAAACAATCGCGTGCAGCAATGGCTTGTGTATAAGGTACACGTCCTGTGGCAATATCTGAAATAGTCGGAAAAACAGATTGGAAAGTGTGGTTGAACCAGTTAACCAATCCCGCTTGTGATCGAAAATTCATGGTGAGTGTTAAGGTTTCAAGTTGAATGTTTCCGATGCCTTCTTTTTGTGCTCGTAAAAATAAGCCCACTTCAGCATTTCGAAAGCGATAAACAGATTGCATGGGGTCGCCAACTAAAAATAAAGTGCGCCCATCTTGAGGTTGCCATTCTCGAATTATTTTTTCTAATAAATGCAGATGCATTACAGATGTATCTTGAAACTCATCAATTAATAAGTGTTGTATCTGATAATCAAGATACAATGCCAAATCAGTAGGCGCTTCATCATCACCCAGCGCTCGAATGGCAGCAATATTTAATTCCGTAAAATCAATTTGATTTTTTTCTTGAAAAACTAAGGATAATTGCGCTGCTAATAAAGGCAGTAGTTTGGTTAATGCAGTAACGACTTCCCATTGTGTGTCGGAATAATGCGTGGGTGGTAATAATTGAATTTCATTTAGCGCTTGAATAAATTTAGGATAATCTGTTAATGCTGTGAGCGTTGCTAACATCAGTGATTTATTTTCATCTTTAGGTGCAAAACCATTTCGAATATCGACTGTTTTTCGCAGTTCTCCTTTTTGTGTGAGCAATAAATTGGCCAAACCAATCCATTGCGGTAATGCGCTTAAATCTAGCGTGTCGATGTTAAAATTGACGCATGTGCTAACCGTATTGTCGATGTTATTTTCAGCAAAATAATTTCCAGCATGGCGCGCCAGTAAAAGTAAAGTTTGTCGCAAATGAGCTGGCATATTTTGATGCGCCGCTTCTAATTTCTCAAGCGCCATATTTTTCAAACTGGTTTCGAGTAAATCACGCAAGGCCTGATGATGTGAGTATGCATACATAATATGCGATAACCATTGATCGCGATGCGCTAGTAAGTTTGAAAATAAAGCATGTAATTTTTCAACTTGATTGTCGAGATGCAATAATAAATAAGCAATATCAGCATGATATTGTTTGTTTGATAAAGCATCAGATAATAAACGTTCTGCTGCCAGATCATAAAATGATTTTGCATGATCAGATACGGTGGGCATGCTGCCAAATTGCGTGAGCATCGGCGTTTGCCGACATAAAAAAGCAGACAGGGCATCAATAGTTAAAATACGCAATCGATTGGGATTCTGAATTAAGTGCCATTGGAGCGCATGATCTTTTTTTAAAACACCTTGAGCAAGTGACCAAGTTGTATATCGATAATTATTTTTATCGGGTGCTGTTGTTAATCCTAATGTTAATGCATCCAGGATGCGTGCTCGCATTTCAGCCGCTGCTTTTCGCGTAAAAGTAATGGCAATAATTTCTTCTGGTGCTTTTTGAGCGTGAGACAACAAAGTTAAATAGCGTTGCGTTAATAATTCTGTTTTTCCAGAACCAGCAGGTGCTTGAACAATAAAAGATTGAGTGGGATCAAGCGCGCGTTTTCTAATGGGTTCATCTTGGATCAGTGTCATTGTTTTTCCGTTATGCTTTCTGCAATATTGTATCGACAGACTGACTGTAAGCCGCAATGATCACAAGTGACTTTTTGAATGGGGTCAATTGTGATTTTACCACGACAAAAATCATCAGCTGTTGCTTCAAGTGATTTTTTCCAGCTTTCAATTGCAGTTTCCCATTGTGTGATGCGCAGATCATTTTTAGTATCTTGAATGGGTATTAATTGAAATGTATTTGTTTTTTGTTCTTTGCGATTTTCATGCGTAATGCCTTGATAACTCATTTTGGCATTTCGAATTTCCGCAAAAGCAACACCTTGATACGCTGGTTCGTTTTTATTTTGATAGGCGGCATATAATGGCAATTGAGGATCAGTCAGTCGCTCCTGTAATAGGTTTTTTATTTCATTTTTGCCTGATTTGTAATCAATCAATAATAAGGATCCATCTGCCAATTCATCCACGCGATCTAAACGAAGTTTAAGTGGTAATGCATTAATTGAAATTTGACATGCTGTTTCTAATGAATGAACACGGAAATCAGGGCGTGATTTTTCAATCTTGAGCCAATCCTGGATGAGAAGCTGCAATCGTTTTTTTTCAACGGCAATCAGTGCGTGCTGATGCTTTGCATTGGATGGGGCTATATTTTCTGTAATGGCTTTATCAATTTTATCAACAATCAGTTTATTTAGTGCATTTTGATCCATTTTTTTTAATGTCATTTGATCTTTAATATTATCCCATATTTCAAATAACACTTGATGAATAATGACGCCTTTTATCATAGCAGCAATACCTAATGTGGGTTCATTTAAAGGTTTTGCTTGTAATCGAATTTTAGCAAACGCTTGATAAGGACAGAGCGCTTGTAGTTTTAAAATGTGGCTGCCCCCTCGAATCATGCTGAAATCATGAATGGGTATGGTGTTGTCGTCTGATACGGTTTCTAATTGTTTTTTTGCCAGTATCTGTTCAGCCAATGTGTTTTCATTTTTATTGATAAATGCGTCAGATGATGTGAATGGAACGGATTGAATTAATCGTGATGGAAATAGTAACTGATCACCTGTTTTTGCAGGAGAGCTGAAAATTACTTGTTTGGCACTCTGCATTAACCGTTTTGTCATGCGTTCACAAAATTGTAATTCACGTTCAGCTGTGGCATGTGGCATTTGGTATTGTTGTTGAATGGCATAGGGAATCAGTGGGTGTGGTTGGGTAGCGGCTGGCCAAATGGCATCATGCAATCCCATGATCCAAACTGCATCAAATAGAATGCTGCTGGCTTCGAGCGTGCCCATAATTTGGATGGGTTCATCATGGCTTTTAGCTTGAAAAATAGTTTGTTGTACTTGTGATTGTAGTAATTGAAATGCTTTCGCTAATTTGATTTCATCAAAAATAAAATCTAACTTTGAAAATTCAAATAATATTTTTTTAAATTTTTCTAATGCTTGAAATTCCTCAGTTGTTTGTGTGCGCTCACCTGGCCATTGCATTGATTTTAATAAATGAATAAATTCGTGTGCCCACATTGATGGTTTCAGCGGTATGGCTTTTTTTTCACGAGAAAATTGAAGTAAAGTACGCCAACGTAATAAGTGGGTATTATTTTTGTAGCGCGATGATAGCAGTGGGATGGTGTTATATAAATCTAATAACCCCACTTGTAATTGATTTTTTTCTCTTAATAAGGCATCCAGTTGCGCGCCAATACAGGCATCTTCTTCTGTGGGACATAAATAAGGTGACTGTAATAGTGCAGCGAGCTGTTGTATGGGTAATGGCGTGATGCAAAGTTGCAGTAAAGAAAGCCCGGTATGAATTAATTTATTGCATGAAAATGGTGTGCCAGCAGAAATATTGAATGGCGGTTTTTTTGCATCCGCATTAGGTATTATGTTTTCAATGCAAAAAATATGAGTAAAGATACGTGCTACTTGCGGTCGAATTTTTTCCAATTCGGGGACAACACAGCCTAATTTTGCAGTGGGATTTTTTTTCCATTCGGTTTTAATCCATTGCGCCATGGTAATTAACTCAGACTCCGTGTCTTCCAAAACAACTTGTTCTGCTTGAGATTGTATGCTGAGTGTTTCTGTTTCAACGGCAGTTTGTTTTGCTAAGTGCGTAAATAATTTTTTTAAGCTGGGGTTAAGATCATCAAAACCCATCAATATGATCTTTTTGTTTATGTTTATCGATTCTGCTAATAGTTTATTTGGTATTTCAGCTGTTGTTATCCAGTTTTTTTCATGCGCTATTTTTTTAAATTGGTTGATCCATTCAATCAAACAAGCCACTTCGCGTTGTGCTGAGTATGCATTGAGCGTATCAAGTGGTATTTGCCAGTAGTTGAGTAGTTCCCACGCTTCCTTAACGCGTACTGCAAGTTGGGTGGGGTGTATGATATCTGGTGCGAGCGGCGATTGCGTGACTATATTTTCCCATACGCAATTTTCTTGAAAAGCATTGAGCAAAATAAGATCTGTTTTATTGTTCAGGTGAAAAGTGTGTTCCAGCCAACTGCTCAATGGTAAGACTGTGAGTGTTTCCCAGGTTTTCTTTTTTTGATCAAGGTGGTATTCGTCCCATGCAGTTTGTAAGTAACGTGTTAAGCGACTATTGACGGTGAGAATAAGGTGATGCGACGATAATTTTTCAAAAAGCACATGTGACATTGCGGAGTCCGTTGCCAGTTTGTCTGCGACAAGCGTTTTCAAAACAGGAAACGCCTGCCTGAAAGAAAAAGACTATACCATTCATGATGGCATATGCGAATCATCTCAACCAAAAATACAAAATGATTTCTATTTTTATTGTTTTAAATATAAACAGAATCTCTGTATTGAAAAAAACTGATCAGTGAAATCATTTTAAAATGGTCAAAATAGATTAAGTTACCCACAATTTTTATGACGAAGTGGTCAAAATGGTTTTTTCTCACCTCTAATCGCATTTTTTTAAAGCAAATTCTCTAACTCATTGATTTTTTGAAAAATTAAAGATGCTTAAAAAAAGGGCAGGTTAACAAGATTTTCGCTACTACAGTAATTTGTGATGTTTTTCGACAAAATACCCACAAAGTTATACACAGTTTTTGTGCATAAAGAGTCGGTGTCGCGAAATTGGTGGTTCATCTGTGGACGATATTTGTAGAGACTATATTCCTCGCGTCTTACAACCCAATTTTTCTGTGGAAAAAGTTATCAATCCCAGAATGGCATACCAGATCGTTGTTTATGTGATGTAGCAGTCACGTAGCAAGCGTTGCTACCTCACCATTCAAATACCGCATCATCTGTCGCATATTAAATCCAAGCATGGCGCAAAACCCAGATGCCTCTGTTGTCTGATCGCTTTTCATCCGCGAGCGACCCATTTGCCAATAGCGTTTCAAATGACCAATGAGCGGTTCAATCCCTGATCGTCTATCAGCCAGTGCTTGTTGTCTTTCAATGCTGATCGGATTATCCGGCGCATCATTGTATTTTCTGTTTGATCGCATGAGCCCTACAGATTCAACACCCAAGCTCAACAAAAACCCTTCGTTATTTTTTGAGTAATATGCTTTGTCAGTTGCAATGGATTGCGGCATCGTTTGAAATAACTGCAGATGTTCACGCAACATGGGTTTGACTGATGCAGCATCTGGCATTAAAACAGAAGTATTGGGAATTGACCAAATAAAATTACCTTGCAATCGTCCAATCTGAAATTGCCGTCCAAATTCACACACCTTATGATGTTTCATTTTATTAAAGCAATGCACATCATCTCGAAAATACGAATACACTTTTATTTTACGCGGAAGATTTTCAAAACAACGGTCAAACAATCCATCCAAAAGCATCGGCGCTTTTCGAGTAAAATGATCAATTAAATTTTTAGGCCTGACAGGTAATGATTTTAAAATAAAAGGCTCCGTGAGTAATTGTGCTAAATGCACAATTGGCATCACCGTTTCAAAAACATGTGACCATAATTTTTTGAGTGCAGGTATTTTCATATCATCATTTACTGAAATCTGTTTCATTTGCTTTCGTTTGATAAAATAATATTCCTTCGCGATACCTTTCATTTTTTTTAAATTAATTTCTGTGATTTTTTTAGCTTGCTCTGGCAAAAACTGAAAACACAGTTTATGAATGCGTTTTGCAATGATTGCAGTTTTTACCAGCAAATATGCTGTTGCTGGATATTGCATATCCGGTTCTTGAACAGTGGAATCAATATCAATATGCTCTGGTTTTGCAAACTGATATTTCACAGCGATTTTTGCAATGGCATTTGATAGTGCGCATTGTGTTTCAGGCGATAATCGTGAGCGAAACTCTTCTATTTTTGTGTGGTCAGGACAAACCCAATTTTTAACAATCGTTTTACCACAAAAGACTTGATACAGCGCATTATAAGTAACTGCCTTTTCAATCCCGCGATCAGTTTCATTGAGCAATTGTTGTAGCAGAAAAACAGCGAGATGAATTCTGATTTTTAATTTACGACCTAACCACCATTTTAGTTTGCTCGTTGATTTTTTAAGGTCAGGCAGCACCAAATTGTGTAATGCATTCCAATCAATACTGTTGGATAATTTAATTAAAGGGTGTGTCGCTTTAACTTTTATAAATATCGAAATATTAGATGTAATAACTTCATCTATCCCTGATGCGCAGATACTCATTTTTATATTGCTGTGTTTGTTTATTGAAACTACGCACTATACTTGAGGTGTTGCTGCATTAGTAGGTCGATTAATTTGTTGGAAGCGTGCCCTAGGTGCAAAAAATACAGCAGTTCCATCGTAAGAATACGGCCGATTTTGTCGGCAGGGAACATGAGGCCCTTCACCAAAAGTATTTTTTTGCCTGGCTTGTTGCATAGCTGAGTGTGTCACCTCATCTGCTTGGTAGTTGCTTTGATCAGTTACGCGATTATAAGCATCAATGGCTAAATCCATGCGGCCATTATTCCCGGCGGCGGTGATCATGCTATTGAGCGTCACCACATTAGCTTGGTAATTGTTTTGATCAGTTGCGCGATTATAAGCATCAATGGCT
>PFPT01000042.1 GCA_002793195.1 Gammaproteobacteria bacterium CG_4_10_14_0_2_um_filter_38_22 | reverse complement strand
GCGCGATTATAAGCATCAATGGCTAAATCCATGCGGCCATTATTCCCGGCGGCGGTGATCATGCTATTGAACGTCACCACATTAGCTTGGCCTGAATTTACTAGTTGCCAATAAATTCTTTCGATTTCGTGAGTATTGTGATGCTTTCCAGCCATGGTTAATTGCTGGGTTAGCTCTTTTGTACTTGGTTGGTGATGAGAAGGCATATCAATTACATCTATGTTTTTGTAAATTTACAGTCTTATTAACCAAATAATCAATCTATGTCCAGTTAAGGAAAAATTATTTGTTTAACTAATTGATATTTAGCGATCAAAACGTACATTTTGATCAAGTTTTTGGACTATTTGTTTTCAATTTCGCGACAGCGACTACTACGCACCCCGATTTGTGAGATCGCTCGATTGGCTGCGTAACAAGTTCTGAAAGCATGCTGTTTTTGCTCGACATAAGTTTTGAAAACGGACCGCGGCGCGCCGGAGATGGCATTGCCCAGCCGCCTCAGAATCGCGTCCGGCCATGCACACCGTGCCAAATTTATCAACGAGCAACGAATTAACGAGCGCCACATCAACCACGAAATTTCGAACAATATTGCCATTAAGATATTCATTAAAGCGAGATTGACGAGCGCGGTGCCTATTTTTTTCAGTCAAATACCAAGTGCCCTGGCGCATATCTTGTCGAACGGGCTCATTTGCATTACGCTGTGCCCATCCAGCCAATTGAGAGAAAATGATGCTGCGTTTTTTATAACCTGGATCTGTTGCGATGGTAAGTGTATCCCGCGCTGTGTCATTACTTTTTAATCCGGCCAAAATGTGATTGGGATTAAAAATAATCTCATTTTGCATGTGCTTAACCAATTCTTCTCTGAATCGATTTAATTTTTCAACCAATGTGAGCTCATCAAATGATTTTAAACGTGCCGCATCTGATTGTTTTTCAGCAACACCGCTGCGAGCAACCACAGCTGCAGTTTCTTCAGGTGTTGTCGCATTAATTAATTCCATCACAACATCTAATTCTGCTGGTGATGCACTCAGAATAGCGTTAACGTAAGGTTGAAAATCAAATGCATTATCTTCTTGTGCTTGATTGTGTGCTTCAATTATTTTTTGAATATCATTGCATTCTGGTTTTAGTGCATCCGAATAAGCGATTATTCTTTTCGTTGCTTGCTTAATTTTTTCTTCAATTTCTTTATACTGTTTTGTTTGCGCTGCAGTTAAATCAGTTGGCAATCGCAATAATTGCAGTAGTTTTGTTTCTTGCTCTTTTAAAATTGCTAATTGATTATCTCGATAACGATTTAAGCTTTGTATATAAATTGTTTTGATTTGTTGATGCATTTCAGCAGGGCCGTCAATCGAATGACCGTCTAAATCGATAGTGAGATGCTCAAAGTGTTCCCGCATTTTTTCAACCATCTGCACATCAGTACTCATGATAGCTGCTTCTAAAGGTGTGAGTTCAAACTCAACGCCCACTGAATTTTTAACTATTGCTTTTCTGAGTAGGTACGATGGATCAGCGCGCAGGATATTCATCAGTATGTCTTCTTGACCGCGTATAGCCGCATCAATGACAACATATGGGTCCATAGAAAGTTTGGAAAAAATCGAAGAGCTATGACTTAATATATTTGCTCTTGGGTAGGCTGCAATTAGTGGCAGATCACGTATACTCACACCTATCGTCCATGATGCGATTTCAAAAAATACATCGGGATTTAGAAATTGAGCACCTTGCTTCCCCTTCAATTTTAGAGAGTCGTGCATATAAAGCTGTCTTAGCAAGGTGAATGCACCAATGATTTCATTTCGATTCACACAAACCGATTCATCACTACAATGAGTTGAGCTCATCACGGGTAGTCTTCTGCCATCTGCTTGTTTGATCAGGGTAACAAAAATATGTCGTGATCGCGTTGTTGCAGCTGTTCTACTCATTAGATTGTTCTCAAACTAATTTTCGATAAAGTACATCATACTTGTCAGAAATTAAGGGTATCTTAAATCGTCATCTAGAATGAATAAATGGCTTTGCGCAGGACAAAAATTAACTTTCAGATGAAATGAACAGATAACTCGCTGATTTATAAAAAATCCATATAATTCGTTT
>PFPT01000053.1 GCA_002793195.1 Gammaproteobacteria bacterium CG_4_10_14_0_2_um_filter_38_22 | reverse complement strand
TTGATACAGACGTGCAAGATCAACAAAATCAATGTCAGAGCATATCTCACGTATGTTCTCAACCAAGCGCACGCCATGCGCCGCGGCGAGATTCACCCAACAACACTGTTGCCTCAGTTCATTAATTCTGAAATTTTAAGCTGATAAGGCTATGTGGCGGGGTGGGATTTGTGGGGGCTTACATGCCACACACCTTTTACTTTAATATAGGTTTCATCCATTCTCCAGCTGCCTCCAGTTTTACGCTTATTATTTTTTCGAAATTCTGCTTCAAGTAATGGCGCGTAGAAAATTACCCAGCGATTAATTGTAGAATGATCAACATTAATTCCGCGCTCCAGCATCATTTCTTCAATATCGCGGTAGCTCGAAGAAAAATGCCATTAGCCATAAATTATACACATAAGTCAGGTGAGTCAGGGGATATAGAGTATATGGCACTGTTAAAGGCGTTGCGATCGGACATATCTGAAGCTGAAGAAAAGGTTGTGATTAAGCGCGATGGTTTTGAACTAAGCGATAGCTACTTTGGTGATTTGGAACAATCTATCGGCACAGTTTTTGAGAGGGCGTTTAGAGCTGGTATAAAGCTTATCTTTGCCGCGAAGGCCGATCCCGATTCATCAACGCCTGATGAAATAGTAGGTATAGTTTGGCTCAACGCAGAGGAACAAGATCACAAGCAATATTTAAAATCAAAGGTTATGGAGACTCCTCAACCTACTGACATGTTGTTTCAAAAATCGACTGAGACTAAGCCAGCCGTGTCAAAAAGGCCCCTGAACGGCCCAGGACTACCGAAGCTTCGACCAGGTGCCACTTCGGTATTGACCGCGCAATAAACTACACAAACTCTTCCTCTTCGATAGCTTCAATCGCCTGATCCTCACCTAAAACTGCAGAATTACCATCCGTAATCCCAAGTCGAGTACTCAAATCCAACGGAAATAACCCATATGGATTGAGATGAGAATGAAACAGTACGTTCAAAGCACGCTTATCTTCCGGCGTTAAAACATTTTTCCATTCGGGTCTCGACAAAATATTCTGAAAAATAACCGTGTTGACGTATGCCATACATGCTTGCAATAAATGCAGACATACGATTGCTAATTCCTGATCTCGTCTAATATTCGTGGATATTTCACCCAGTTTACCATAAAAAATAAATCCCATGATGCTGTTGAGACGTTCAACCACATTTTGCGCTTCGTGTACTTCAATGCGTAATTCCTCGATCATTAAATATCGACACAAGAAATTTGTTTTACCTATTTTTCCAATTTCAACAATGGTTTTGTATATTGGATGTTGATAATTATCACTGCTGAATCGTTTCACGAAAACATCAGGTTCCATTGTTCCTGTTTTTAATGCAACGGCATATTTAACGGCTTCGTCGTAATTATCTTCTATTAATTTCCAATCAATCGAGTCCCTTAAAATTGTTTCTAAATTTTTATACTCATCCTTTTTGCTTACAGACGGATAATATAATTTTTGCTCATGGATATTTTTCAGCCTTGGCAGTAAATCAAAACTTAATAATTCACCAATGCCAAATCCAAGTGTACTTTGTCCGTGCGTATCCATGTACGCTTTATTGACTTCCATTTTGGTACAATGGTCCAATATCCCTTTAATCATAGATCCAACTTCAGATGATGAGCACGTTTTTAATTGTGAATAAATGCACAATGCTTTTTTCTCAACATGCCAATATACCATTACACCGCGACCTTTATATCGCGCGTGATATTCAACCATCAAATTTTGATCCCACACACTAATTTTTTTTGAATCACATGCAACACCGGTTGTTGCTGTTCCCCAGATCCGCGGATCACGGATTTCTAAATTCTTATTAACCACTTCGACGATTGCTTGTCTGACATCTTCAACAGTAATGTATCGACGTTTAACATATTTTAGATCAGCGTATTTCACATCATCATTTGAGGCACTAATGCATTTTAATCCTGTATTTGTGCCAATTCCGTAAAAACACAGAAGCAAACGAAACTGTAATATTTCACGCGATAAACTTTCTCTGGTTGCAGATGAATGAAATTTTTTTGTAAATCCGATATCAAGTTCAGATTCTTTTAACACATCAATTAAACTGATTGTTCCATATTCTTTTTTAATCGCCTCATGTAATTTTTTTATATTCGGCGGTTCCGCTTGTGGATCATAAGGTGATATTTTTATGTGACCACCATTTTTATCAAGGATCTCAACTTTGTCATTTTCTAAGATGGTGTCGTTTAATGCCTTCAAGCCCTCGTGCAATTGTTTTTTACGCGGCTCAGTAAAATCGCGTGCATTAATCGGCAGCCCCAATAAATTGTAATAATGCTCGCGTTTCTCTTCAAAATCCTTGGGCAAATCATCGTGTGGATTTCGATAGCGAAAAGCACCCTCAATCCAAATCATTTTACAACTTAACTGTCTTCGAAGTTCTTGTAAAACGGCAATCTCATAATTTACACGATGTATTTTTTTGCCACTTTTCTCGTTAAAAACGACTAAACCATCCCATTCACTCGAAATCACATTTTTAATTGGCGCCAAAACATTTTTCGGATAATAACGGTCGGATGAATCACGATTTTCAATTATTATTTTAATCGCTTCTAATAATGGCTTACTGTCATTTACATTGGTTTCAAATACAAATGCTTCAAGCAGTGTTAATAATATTTTTCTATGGGCGTGTGAGTACACTGAATGCATTTTTTTATGCACTTGATGCTCGTACCATCTTCCCTTTGAATTATGTTCTTTAACAATATCGCATAGTGTTTCTTTTGGAACTGTTGGGTAAATCTCTTCTTGAATAATACCCGTCGGATTTTCTATTGAAATCATTGACAGTGAGCACAATATATCAAATTTCCCATTGACACGTTTTACTTCAGAAAGAATTTTTTTATCGACGGAATTCTCGGCAGATGTGCGAATTTTATGTATTAGTTGAATCAATAAATCAGCCAAGCCATCGGTTAGTAGCTGTGATCGTAAATAACAAAATAATGAAAATATACCGTATCGAATAGGTGGTTCATGTCTTCTAATATTGAGCGGATGCTCAGTAAGAACACGCGTGTAGTATTTATTTATTAATTTTGATGACAAATTAGATAGCAACTCTTTCGGTAATCGCAATTTTTTTAAGTAATTTACTTTTTGTATAGCAAGCGCCACATTTTTTAATTTCGCACCTGGAATGTCTTGTTTTAAGTGTCTAAATCTAATTTCAAATTCATTATTATCTTGATCGTTTTCTTCTATTTCAGAGTCATAAATTAATAATAAGTCCATCATCTGTTTTGTATTGCCTAACAATTTCGTGTGAATTGAGTCAAACAATTGTTGCTCAAATAGCTGATGAGCTGATTGAATATACTTCATAAGTTCTTTTGACGTAAACGGTTCTATTCTCTGAGCTTGGAAATATTCATATGCATGTTCAATTCTCTGTGACTTCCTGACATTATTTGGAAACACGTTTTTAATTAGCCATTCTTTTAATTTATCAACATCATCAAGAGTTGCTTTTTTATATCCCAACAGATTTCGAATTTCTGTGCGAAATCGCTTTGTGCTTCGACCTTCCCAGTCAAAATCATCAATGCACGATGTTGAAACATTTAATTGATTAGCGATGCAAGTTAGCATCAAGGTGTCGATATACTTTAAATCCTTTGGATAATGACTTTCTAATTGAAAATATTTCAAAAGTATGGCAAAACCCAGCCTGTTTTTATCTGAATTTTTTGCTTGAGCGAGGGTCAGTTCATCGTCGTTCAGGTTAAAAATATTGTCATGACTCATATGATTTTTTATCGCTGGGTTGTTTTAATTTTTTCTGTTTTTCATTTTTCAAATACCGATACAATGTTGGCTTTGTAATATTAAATAATTTGCAAATTTCCATTACCGATAAATCGCCTTTATCATAGTGTTTTTTGAGTTTTCTAATTTCTTGCGTGTTTAATTGCACGGGTCGCCCACCCATGCGACCACGTACACGCGCTGCTTTTAAGCCTGCTTGTGTGCGTTCACGAATTAATTCACGTTCAAATTGTGCAAGCGCCCCAAAGATATGAAAAATTAATTGTCCGCCACTGGTGGTCGTATCGATACTTTCTTGCAAACTTTTAAATCCGATGCCTTGATCATTTAATTCTTTTACGGTTTCAATGAGGTGCGCCAGGGATCGACCCAAGCGATCCAGTCTCCATACAACCAGCGTGTCGCCTTTGCGTAAATGTGATATCGCAGAATGTAGACCAGGTCGAGCGGTTTTAGCGCCGCTGACAATGTCTTTAAAAATGTCTTCGCAGCCAGCGCCTTTTAGTGCGTCTTCTTGCATACCTAAATATTGATCAGCAGTTGATACACGAGCATATCCAATTAGCATAAATTCCATTCCAATTGATTAAATAAGGCGGCAATGGTAACGTAACCCATCTCATGGTAGCAAGTTGTATAACTCTGAATTTTTAACCGTTTTAGTTACCATTAATTGCCCTGTGTTTGTTGCAGATTTGAATTTAGAGATGGGGTAATATAAACCGTCGTTTTTGTTACTGGCTAATACTTACTGAAATGTAGGTTCAGAAATCGAAATGATAAGAAAAGCCATCATTGTATTGTTGTCATCTATCGAATTCATAAAATATGAGGGTAAATAAACTATGCATACCAAAAATAAAAACATGCCTCTCATTGCGCTTTGCTTAGGGTTTTTTATGGTCGTGATTGATTTAACGATTGTAAACGTTGCTTTACCCAATATGGCAAAAAATTTAAGTGGAAGTGTCTCGTGGCTACAGTGGGTGGTTGATGGCTACACATTAACGTTTGCATGTCTTTTATTATCAGTCGGGCATTTTTCTGATCGATTTGGTGCTAAAATCGCTTTTCAATGCGGATTAATATTGTTTGTATTAACGTCAATTGCTTGTGGATTTTCATCGTCATTTTTAATGCTGACAATTTTTAGATTATTTCAAGGTGTTGCCGCCGCATTGTTGGTACCAACTTCTTTAACCTTGATTAACGCATCCTATGAAACTAATGAAGAACGTGCAAAAGCCATTGGTATTTGGGCAAGCATCGGTGGTATTGCAGCAGCTGCGGGGCCTTTGTTAGGAGGAATACTAACCTCTTGGTTTGGATGGCGTGCAGTCTTTTTTGTGAATGTACCGTTTGGATTAATAGGTGCTATCCTAACAGCAAAATATGTTTTAAACCCGATGACTGAACATAAAGATAGCCATTTTGATCTTGTAGGTCAGTTGCTGGGAATATTCAGTATAGCCTCTTTGGCATTTGGATTAATTGAAGCTGGAAGAGCGGGATGGCTATCGGAAATTGTTTTATGTGCACTGGGATTTTTTCTTATTACGTTTATCCTGTTTTTAGTAGTAGAGCATCGTACGCGTGCGCCAATGTTTCCGCTTAATTTGTTTCATTCTAAAACATTCTCTGTGGCAATTATGGTTGGAATGTTAATGACATTAAGCTGCTATGGTGAGCAATTTGTATTAACACTTTATTTTCAGAAGATAAGAGACTACTCACCAATGATGACTGGATTTGCATTTATGCCTTATGTTGGAGTGATTGCAGTTTCTTCCTATTATGGTGGAAAAGTAACGAGTATCTCTGGGCCACGATGGCCAATGGTAATTGGTTTAGGTGTTGGTACACTTGGTTTTCTTTCGCTTTTAATCGCAAATCAGGTAACACCTTATTGGATGCTGATATTACCATTAGCTGCGATGGGGTTTGGTATTTCCTTTACTCAACCAGCAGTAACAACAGCTGCTATTCATTCCGCACCTAAAAATAAAACAGGTATTGCTTCAGGTACATTTAATGCAAGCCGTCAGGTTGGTGCGTTATTAGGAATTGCTATTTTTGGAACGATGGTAGCAAATATTGGTAATTTTGTTCATAATATGCAAAACACGTTAATCTTAGGTGGATTATTATTTTTTATCAGTTGCGTTATGGCGTTTGCATATATTAAAAAACGCAACCTTTAAAAATAAGGATGACATTGAGTATAATTTTACCGAAACTAAGGTCACGGAAGAGATTTGATAACTTTTTACCAGCCGGACTTTATAGGGTTTAGCGCGCTCAATGCCGAAGTGGCACCTGGTCGCAGCTTCGGTAGTCCTGGGCCCCTTTCTGGTGAATCATTACTATTAAACCCAAAGGCAATCCTGTCTCCTGGACGAAACTGAGTTTGATGTGTAGATTCATGAAATGAAATTGAAACGGTCATGGTAACCTCCGTTAATTAATTTAAATTTTGACTAACAAATTATAGTATATAATTCAGCATTTTCAGAAAATTTATTATTCTATTGATTTATAAGGTTGGCTATGAGAAGTGCACCGAAAGTGCCTAAAATGAAAAATCTTCTTTCTAAAAAACTCAATTTTCATCGAGAAATTCAGGCTTAATTCGGGTTGTGTCGCAATTCGCAGTCAATTTGATATGATTTCCCGATCAAAATGGATATGGGAGTTAGAAAATGATCAGTTTTAAAGGAAGACACTTCGAGAAAACGATCATTTTAATGGTTATCCGCTGGTACTTGGCTTATGCATTAAGCTATCGCGACGTTGAAGAATTAATGCTGGAGCGCGGCGTTAAAGTTGATCACTCAACTGTTAATCGTTGGGTTGTTAAATATTCGCCAAAGCTAGAACGACAGTTCTGTAATCGTCACAAGAAAAAAGTTGGCAGTAGCTGGAGAATGGATGAAACTTATATTTTAATTAAAGGTGTATGGCATTATTTATATCGAGCGGTAGATAAATCTGGCGATACTATTGATTTCTTGCTTACAAAAAATCGTGATAAATCTGCTGCAAAACGCTTCTTTTCAAAAGCCATTGGTTACGCTGGAAAACCAAAGTTCGTTACGATTGATAAAAGTGGTTCGAATAATTCAGCACTAAAATCGATTAATAAAAACCTGATTAAGAAAAATAAAATTGGAATTCGACAAATAAAATATCTTAATAATATCGTTGAGCAAGATCACCGATTTATTAAAAAATTAACGAACCCAATGATGGGTTTCAAATCATTCCATTCTGCACATGCGACATTAATTGAAATTGAATTACATCACATGTTGCGTAAAGGTCAGCATAGGAATGCTGACAACATGAATATTTTTGAGCAATTTAATTTATTAGCGGCATAGTTGCGACCAAGGAAACTCGCCTGCAATTTTTAATGCATAAAGGAAAAATTTGCGACAGAACCAGATTAGGCAGGTAGAACACCAATTGACTGGATGCTGTGATCACCGAACGTGCACGAAATAAAGCTTATCAGTGAAACCTACATTCTTCTCGGGGCTGTGGCTCCATCATCTCTGGGCACAGGTTCTTGGGAAGGGGTTCCCTGGAGCAATCTCCAAAAGTGGCCGGTTTTAGATTTTAAGCCGCTTTTTTCATTTTTGTTATACGCATTTCAACGTGCAAGCCTGCTGCGGTTGTCATATTCACAAGGATATCAAGCGCAAATAAACTAATTTTTCCGCGCATTAAATCCGATACTCTTGGTTGAGTAACACCAAGTAATTCCGCAGCTTGCTCTTGCGTTAATTTCAATTGCGTAAGGCGCTTTTGTAACGCCATCATTAAATCAGAACGCAACTTCATGTTCTCAGCTTGTTCTGGGGTGTCCTCAATAGCATCCCATACACTTTTAAATCTCTTTTTACTCATTTTTTTAACCCTCGCATTAACTCTTTATAGCGTTTTGTTGCTAGATCAATGTCTGTTTTGCTTGTTTTTTCTGTCTTTTTTTGAAAACAGTGAAGCACGTATACAGCATCGGCAAGTTTTGCCACGTAAATGACTCGAAATATGCCTGCAGCATCTTGAATTCGAATTTCTCGCACACCTGAGCCAACAGTGCTCATTGGCTTCCAGTCATCCGGATCTTGTCCCGATTGTACTTTATCCAATTGAAAACCGGCTTCTTTTTTTACCGAAACAGGGAATGCGCGCAAAGCATCAAGCGAGTCCCCACGAAAATCAATTTCTTTCTTATTATCCATGAAATAAATATACAATATTTTGTATATATTTGCAAGCAGTATAGCGATAAAATATCAAATGGTTTTACCTAGTTTTTTCTCCAACAGCTTAATGAGCTTACCAAAATCAATCTCATTTTTCCGATCTTTGAAGTGGTACCGACCAGTAAAAATAATGTGTTGCCACGCTACTGGCGATATCTTGCTCAGGATTGCTTTGGCTTTTTTCTCGCCAAGGGTTGCGCACAACCGCTGATACAACTTATCGAGGATCATTGCATTATACGCAATGACGCAGTTTGATACCAATCTTGACGCTTGAACACTGGTGGCATTTGAAATAATTTTCCTGCCTTTGAAAGCACCATGTAATATTTTTCGAATCATGCGATGAAATTGATGATAGGATTCTGTGCGATTGCGCGCCGTTTTTATGACTTTTCGCTTGCCTTCATCATCAATTAAATTCAGCACATGTGTGCTTTTAAAAATTTTATTGTACTCCCAGAACGCTGCCTGCAGTCGACTGTAACGTTTATGCGATGCCAATTTTCTAATGATGACCGCTTGCGTATTTTGTTGGAGTAAAAGCGATAATAAAATGCGTATAATACCGCGCTTTTCTGATTTTATGAGTGTCTTATTTATTTTTCCTGACGACTTGATCAGCCCATGATATTGATCTGGATTATTAGCAGATAAAAGTTTTTCAGCTTCTATGCGAATATTATTAATGCTTGGAATAAATTCAACATCAATTGAATCAAGTGTTACAAAACTTGTTTGATTAATGGAGTGCCCATCACCCGTCACCATATGAATAGGAATATTTGTTTTATTATTGTAGAGCAGATCATATAAGTGGTGACTTTCATGCTCATTCGGACCAATAACTTTTGCATTTACAGAAATATGATTTGTGGTGAGCGAATAAATGGATATGCCCTTACACGATCCGAAGTACTTGGAAGAAAAACGCGATTGAATGGTGTGGTAACTTGTTGCATATTTTTGACCATCAGCATCTGAAACATTGGTATTTTCTATTAAATCCCACGCACGTGAAACTGGTAAGCCGTGAATATAATTACTGAAAGCATCGTTAATTAATTTTAGATTTTCAACGTACATAAAATTTTCATCAATGGTGACAAGATGGTTGTATCCGATATTTGACATCTGTGACATTTTTTCTGTGCTAAAACCAAATGCATCGGCTAATATGCATGCAATCAATGCTAGTGGACTCGGGTGTTTGTGCTTTACATAGCGATCTTTTTGACCTTCAAATAACATCCAAATACACAGAAAATCACCCATAAATTTAAAGACATCGGCAATATCTCTTTTTGGTAGCTCATCAAAAAATGTGGATTTTTCAGCTTCATTGGTATCGTATGTTAATTTCCATGTGACATTGCCTTTATCATCAGTTTCAAGCTCGATACTTTTATTGGTTCCATCTTCAATATTTTTATTGGTCTGAATCCATGTGTTTTCTAAATCCGCTAATGCTTGATCCAATCGCTCATCACAATACACAGGAATTTTTTTATAGCCGTATTCTTCACAAATTTCTACTGCATCATCAACCAATGCATCCGGCACTAAATCATAATCTAAATCGCAATACGAAACGCTGTCGTTACAAAATAAACGACCTCTATCTAGCTGGTGATACATTTTATCGTAAACATAAAATTCAAATCGTGTCGTGTTTATTTCTTCTGAATTATCAGTAGATTTTAATAATTCAGCAGCACCCTTAGGGATTTTTTTAATCAAAGAATCAGGCAATGATTTTGACAGATCAGGATTTGGTTCTTCAGATATAAAATGATCACGCAATGTTTTAATTAATGTTACGATGAAGGCATCATCTTTATAAAACTCTAAATCAACTGCTAATAAAATGGGGCGAAAATACATCGCAATGCGTCTGGCTTGCGACTCATAATACTTCCATTTTTCAGCTTCCTTATCAAATCTGTTTCCCCAGATTAAATCAGCAATAGCCATTTGTTTTTCTTTGGGTAAAATATCAAATCCAAGTTTTATAAACTCTTCTTTGGTTAAATCAGGCTTTGTTTCCTGAGTTGAAAACCACATTAAAAATTGTCCAAGGTTTGGAAATTCCAGCATTAATCCTTTTATAAATTCCTGTTCTTTTGCGTCCGCATGCTCTTTTGCTTCACCAACAAATGCACGCCGGTGAAACATGAAACTCGTGATCAGGTTATCCATGAATTCTTGATAACGATGAAAAATAAAACAGAGCATATGAAATGGTTGCTGCGGTTTTTTTAATTTTCGTAATCTTGATGCGGTATACTGTTCTGCCAGTGAGCCATAATATCGAACGTAAGCCCCCACAAATCCCACCCCGCCACATAGCCTTATCAGCTTAAAATTTCAGAATTAATGAACTGAGGCA
>PFPT01000058.1 GCA_002793195.1 Gammaproteobacteria bacterium CG_4_10_14_0_2_um_filter_38_22 | reverse complement strand
TGTTTTCATGGACAGAACGATATCACATCAAATGCAAAATCAACAAGTTAGAAATTGGGTGTTGCCCCGGGTTATTGAGAAGTTACTTTCTTTTTTTTGTGCTTGTTTCGTGCTATAACTACCACGCCTTCGTTGAAATATTGGTAATAAATAATTTCTTATACATTATCAATTTATAAAGGATAATATTTTATCTTAAAGCTCAAGAGGTTGCATTGTGGGTCGAAAAAAACACAATAATAAGCACTTTGCATCGTCGCGTGACACGTTGTGTAGCGTACAGTATCGTGCGCGACGTGATCAGGGTGAGTTTGAGTCGAAACAACCCGTCATCCCACATAATCCAGTTCGTCGTCAAGATTGGAAAGATGGTCGGCAGCAATCATCAAGCGTACCTAAAGCAACTTTCCCTGAAACGATTGCGTCCGCTTCTCGCGTTACTTTATTCGGCATTGTTTTGTTTGAATTACTTTGTGTTTCTTCTGGATATGAAACGCCACTTCAAATAAGTGCGTTGTCATTATTAGGTTCTGCTAAACGGGATAAAAAAATAACTTCTTTTGGACCAATCGTTTTTGCAGAAGCGCAATCAACACCAATGCAAGCCCAATATCCACTTGAAGAAATTGCAACTGTCAATGTTACAGGAAAATTAGCTGCTGTTGTTGAAAAAAAAGCGATTCTCGTTGGTGCTGGAGATTATTGTTATAACGTAGCGTCACTTAACTCTGATTTTTCGTCGACTGTTGCGCAGTATGCTAAAACAACAATCACAGTAAATAATTGCGTTGATTTAACGGTTAATAAAAATGGCACATTAATTTTTGTAGCAGATCAAGCTGGCTCTGGCGCATTGAGAATTTTTAATGCCACTACGAATAGCTTGATTGGCAGTCTGTCGGGTGTGACTAAACCACAAAGCGTTGCATTAAGTAATGATGAAAAAATAGCATACGTGATGTATCAAGGATCGACTACGCCATACAATCGCATTATGCGTATTGATGTTTCTAATCCAGTATCACCAACATTACCTGATCCAACACCAATTGATGTGCCATACAGTGGAGGGATGCCGGGGCCCGCTGGTTATGAGTATGCATATCAAGTGCGCTCGAAAAACAACCGATTAGTTGCAAGGTTTCACGCTAAAAAAATTACGGCAGACCCGTTGGGAGATTCGGATGTGAGTGGTTGGTGTTTGTTTGACACAACGAATTCAAGTGTACCCGTTAAAATAAATTGCCAAACATGGAATCGCTGTACTGCTGCTTTGAGAATTGATGCAATTACGATTGGTTTCAGTGAAGATGGAACGCAAGTTACTTTCACGGCTTCTTCTCCAGCAAGCTATGTACCATCATGTCCACCAACCGGCTTGATGACACGCGATAGCAGCAATTTCCAGCCAATGCGTAGTGCGAGTTTTGCGTATGGCGGTTCTTCGTTGATATTAATGAATGATAATAAATTGGGATTATTAGCAACAAAAGATGGCATATCTGTTTACAGCTTTGATCAACTGATCCCAACTGATCCGCCGGCTATTATCTCAACTTGGAAAATGCCAGGCGGTGTGAAATCGCTTCAATTATCACCGGACGGCCGATTTGTTTATGCGCAAACCAATGCAGATCAATTAAAAATATTATTGATGGACGATTTATTAAATGTATCCGTAGATACCGTCGTTGCACACCCTGTTTTTCTGAATCAAAATGACAATGCAGAGTTGATGGCAGGTCAAAATAATGCAGGAAAACTGGTATTTTTTGCTAATCCTGCAGCTTCAACTGGTCCGCAACAAATTAAAACAACGGTGTCATCAGTTCAATTGGTCGACGGCGCAACACTGTCTGATGCAAGCGGTTGGGTTACGCTCAATGCGGATAATTCTTTTTTGATTCACCCGCCTAAAAATAAAATTGGACAAACCATTACGTTGCGTTTTACTTCTGTGAATGGGACAAGTGATGTTGATTTTCATGTTGTGCCTGATCCGCAATCAGTTGAAACGCATACCGCATCGAAAAGTGTGATACCAGCAACAACGGCACAACCATTAACACAACCAGTAGCAACATCACAGCCTAGCACACAACAACCAGCAACAGCGCAACCAGCAACAGCGCGACCAGCAATAACCATGGTTGCTACAACAGCTAATCCAACATCAGCACCCGCACAAACGTTTCCGCAAAACGTGAATACGTTAGCGCCCGGCGCTACCATTGCGCCAGATGCCATTAAAATTATGACTGCTTCTTCTGGAAAAGTGCAGATCCAATCCACTGCAGATGAATCAACGGTGATTATTTTTATGCGACCGGGAGTGGATACGCCAATGCGTGCTTCTTTTCCAGCAGTTAAATTCTTTTTTGATAATGCAAAAGGGGAATTACGATTAATCGGCAAGCCCGACGATATTAATTTTGCATTATCAGGCGGTAGAATTTCTTCAGTAGATAATGCAGGCGATTCACAAATTGAATTAACAATGGGTGCTGTTGATCAAGCGCTTTATCAAGGTTATGACGTTACTGCCATTCAAAAAATAACACTGGGACAATTTGGCGGCAATCATGCGCCAGACATTATTTTTAATAATGCAACGAATGTAACGCAAGTCAATGCAACGCTGGGCGCTTCATTTTCATTTTCAGTCAAACCTTTTTTTACAGATATAGATGGTGATCCGTTAACTTACTATTTAGTAGATGGGCCAGAATGGTTGTCATTACGTAACGGCATAATCAGTGGTATTCCTCTAGCAGAAGGTGAATTTGAAATTGCAGTGGCTTCAAGTGATGGTGCAAAAAACTCAAAATCATTTCTATTTTCGGTGAACAGTCAATATCAAAGACCGACTATTGATGAAGCGGCAATACAAAGAGAATTGTCTGTTAAAGCCGGTACGCAAAAAACAATTAAGCCCATTCCACGTTCTGCGGTAACGGGAACCGGTACATTAAGATGTACCGTGTCCTTAGAAAATGGTGATGCATTACCAGAAGGTATTGAATGGGATGCTGATTTGTGGGAATTAACCGTGCGCGGCAAAGCGTTGGTTGATTATCCATTGAAATTTACAGTGAAAGATATTTACGATGCAGAAACGCATGTGGTTATTCCATTGCATCTTGTTGATAACGCACCCGTGGCTAATCAAACAGCTGTGCCTGATATTGTCGCTGTTGCGGAAAAATCAAAAGAAATTGCGATTTCATCGGATGTGCTGACTGATTCAGATGGCGATCTTTTATCCTTCACGTTGACGCCTCAATATACTTGGGCGCAATTTACCAAAACCGACTCTGGAAAATTGTTATTGTCATTGATACCACCAAAAAGTGCATTGGGTCAGTGTATCGCATTTATGTTAAATGGCTTTGATGGTTATTTATCAGCAAGCGTGAATATAACGGTTTGTGTTCCACCAAATAGACCACCACAAATTGCAACCGTATTACAAAATAAAACTTATACAACTGGCAATAGCGCGACTTATTCTGTGTTTGATGCTTTCTATAGCCCCGATAATCACACATTAGAATATGAAGTAGTGGGTGTGAAAGAGGGTCGCGAAGTGAGATTGGAAGATTTTCTTGAGTTTGATAAACGACGTGAAGAAATAACGATCAATGATCCCAAAAGTGATCATGTGGGATCTTATCTGTTGCGTGTGAGAGTCAAAGATCCGTTGGGTGATGAAGCGTCGCAGACTATTCAATTTGATATTGAATTTTCAACCCTCGATGCGTTGTGGTATTGGTTATTACGAGTGGGTGTGCCATTGACGACTGCAGGTGGTTTAGCATGGAGCGCTTGGGAATTATATGAAAAGTTTTATCATGTTCGTAACGTATTCAGAGGAAAACGCTACGTCAAAGAAAATGTGCATGAGCTATTTGAATATAACTTGCAAACACAGCAGTATGAATACCGGGTTAAAGATGAACATTTTTTCAGTTTCGAATTTTATAAACAGGCTGCACCCGCTCATTTGCATCACAAACTGTTTACGTGTGTATCAAAGCCTTTTTCATATTATGCGAACAATTACTTTAAATTATTTGAGCATCAATCAAGATGGATTGAGGCAGATAGTGATACTTGCGCTGTATTTATTGATCCGCAAAAAATCTCTGATGAGAGTGTTCCAATTGTTATGCATGTGCTCGACAAAGATAAAAGAATTTTAGAGGAAGTGACGATTGATCCAAAAGAATTTGCAGAAAGATTTTTGGTTGATCGCCAATCCATCGCGCCATTATTATTGCCATCACCTCCCCCAAAAACAGCTGTATATAGATGGAAAAAGGAAACATCACCAGAAGAAAAAACAAAGGTAGATTTGAGTTCGGGCAGTTCAGCTGAGTATGTTGCTTCAACACCATCAGATCGCAGTGAAGAAAGTGGTGATTTAACGGATCATGATTCATCTGCTGTGCTGGTTGTGCCGCCAGTTACGCCAGAAGAAACAGGCAAGCGACATAAAAATCCATTGCGTTCTTCCGGCCTTTTCTCACCTGCGAAGCTAGATGAATATGGCAATCTTGAGCGTCCAGCCCAGCCTGCTACTGTTTATATTTTTGACCCTAAGGCACATTCAAAAAGATGATCATTTTTTTGCTTTGACTTCGATAATCCAGTAAATTGTTTTCAATTGTAAACAGATCCTAGGACAATAAATAATGAAAAACGATTGGCTATCAATTGATACATCACAATTAGAATCAGCATTAAGTTACGCATGCGGTTCAAATATTGATGCTGCTGATTTATTTTTACAACAATCTCAAGATGAAAGTTGGGTTTTAGAAGATGGTATTGTAAAAGAAGGTGGTTTTAGTATTGATCGTGGATTTGGTTTGCGCGTGATGAGCGGTGAGAAAACAGGTTTTGCTTATGCAGATCAAATTGAATTACCCGCTATTATCGAAGCAGCTAAATCAGCGCGCAGCATTGTCAAAAGTGGCGGCAATGCGTTAATTAAAATACATACTGATATTGCGCCAAAACAATTATATCCTGCAATCAATCCGATTATCTCAGTTAATGACGCTGATAAAGTTGCTTTTTTGAAAGCGCTTGATGTGTTTGCACGCAAAATGGATCCGCGTGTGAAGCAAGTGATGTTAAGTTTGTCAGGCTCATATGATTTGATGATGGTGATGAATACACAAGGTCATGTTTCAAGCGATGTGCGGCCGCTTGTGCATTTTTCTGTGCGCGTTATTGTTGAAGAAAAAGGGCGTTATGAATCTGCCAGTGCCGGTTGCGGTGGACGTGATGGTTATGACTGCGTGATGAAAAATGCAGTTGCACAGTCGCAAGTTGAGCGCGCAGTAAATCAAGCAGTCAAAAACTTAACGGCTGTTCCTGCACCGGCAGGAACATTTCCAGTTGTATTGGGTCCGGGTTGGCCTGCTGTTTTATTTCATGAAGCTGTGGGTCATGGATTAGAAGGTGATTTTAATCGTAAAAAAACATCCGTTTATGCTGGAAAACAAGGTGAAAAAATTGCATCCGATTTATGTACCGTTGTAGATGATGGCACTATTCCTGGTCGTCGGGGTTCATTGAGTGTGGATGATGAAGGTACGCCAACACAAAAAACAGTGTTAATTGAAAAGGGCATTTTAAAAAATTACATGCAAGATACGTTGAATGCACGACTCATGAATACCAAATCAACCGGCAATGGTCGTCGTGAGTCGTATTCGAGCTTGCCATTACCACGCATGACCAATACCTATTTACTGCCCGGAGACAGCGCGCCGGAAGACATTATTGCTTCCGTTGAAAAAGGCATTTATGCCGCTGATTTTTCTGGCGGGCAAGTGGATATTACTTCTGGAAAATTTGTGTTTACAGCTAGCGAAGCGTATTTAATTGAAAAAGGAAAAATCACACAATCTATTAAAGGCGCAACGTTGGTAGGCAGTGGTCATGAAGTTTTAAGGAAAATCTCCATGGTGGGAAATGATTTAAAATTAGATTCTGGTATTGGTAATTGTGGAAAAGCAGGGCAAACGGTACCTGTTGGTGTGGGTCAACCGACATTAAAAATTGATGGTATGACTGTGGGTGGTGTGTCAGCATCAAAATAAACGTTTCGCCGCAAAGCGCCAGATAGGCTGTTTGAAGACAGCGCCCAGTTCCTTTCAGATACGTCAGAAAACCTCGATTTATTAATAATTGCTTAACAATTGATCAGTACAATACCAGGTAATTAAAACGCTTTGTTTTCATTGAGGTAAATATGTCGCGTTCAGGATCAATATCACTAACATCAGAAACAGGTGCTGTGCAAGGTTCGGATTGTTCTGAGTCTTCAGGGCAACAAAGACTTGCTGGCAGAGAAACTTTGTCTGCAGAGCAAAGACGTGGTAGTGATGAAGCATTGCCGGGAGCACATTGCCATCCTGTCGTTGCATTCAAGCATGCATTAATAGACGCGGCCGACGCTTATTTTAAGGCAAAAAAATTTGGGGAAGATGGTGAGTTACGTGCAACCAATTTTATTACTGAATTAAAGAAATTAGATGATAAAAAGTTAACAACTGATAAAATTGAACAAGCCAAATTAGTGTTATGGTATTTGGGTGTGATTGAAAGCACATCTGTCCGTCTAAAAGAAGCTGTTAAAAAAGTTAGCTGCCCTGATGGATGGGAAGATCGCGTGGAGCGGTACGATTATTATGATCATATTGCTGCGTTGGGGTTTATGACAAAAGTGAAGCGTTTGGAATATGACCCTGAACTTTTTTCTGACGAAAATACAGCTATTCCTGCTTTAAAACGTGGTTTTGATACATATTGTGCATCTTTGTTAGTCAAGCGACCACAATTTGACGAGGGTTGTTTGTCTCTTTCCGCAGATAAAAGCTTTGTTGACAGTTTAATCAAGATTGCAGAAACGTATTTGAGAAACGGCCATGGTGGTGCTGAAGGTAAGCGACGTGCGGCCAATTTTATCGCAGCATTAAGCGTGTTAAATATAACTGAAATAACTGAAGAAATTTCTATTCCACCTGCGAAGAAAAGAGCGTTGGTCGTTTTGCTAGCGGGTGTCGTTTGTGATGCGAGTGATTCTACAACGCTTAGAGAAATGATATTAGAATCTTCTCAGAAGTTACTGAAAGAAACGGTGACATCATGGGCGGCATCTTTAGGGATTTCTGACTATGAAATAGGTAGATGCGCGAAACGCTTAGCAGGCAATACATTGCAAACTTGGTTTTCCCCAGATTTAAACGACCGGCTTAATCGTGTTGTTGGTCGTTATATAGAGTCTATGAGGAAAACCACTAAAATGACTGATAAGACAGGTTATCGTAGAGCAATGGGTTTTCAGGCAGCAATAGCGTGTTGTGGTGAAGGTGATTATATTGCGTTATGGCGAATCGTCTATCTTTTGACAAAAACCACATCAGAACAATTGCGTGATCAAGTCTTAGCTGAACTGGGTTTGCCTGTTTATATGCTAACGAACGCTGTTGAAATCGAGAGCGAAATGGAACCATTTTTTGGTTCATTCAAAACGTTGAGCCGTCGAGATGCAGATCAGGCATTTATGGATGATGGAATAACGGATGCAGCAGTAGTAGCGCCAACGAAAGTGGTTAGAGAAGAAATGCAACCAGTTATTAGCCTATATCAAGCGTTGCAAACTGCTTGTGCTGAATATAAAAAGCATAAAAAACCGGATGCGCAAGGCGAAGCGCGTGTCAGAAATTTAGAGTATGAGCTTTTACCACAGTTCGCAGATCAATCAGATAAAAAATATGTCAAATTAGCTTGCGCCGTGGTTTTTAAATCAGGGTCAACCGATTTAGCAAAACATGTTTTAGATAAGATGTTTCCTAACATCAAATCAATGGATGAAAAGAAAAAAGCGCTTAAGCGCATGCAACGTGAGCATACAATTTCTAACTATGCAGCTTGGCTGTGTGCGTATGAACAAATTAATCCGATAGCGCGAGTATATGATTGGCCAGCATTTCAACATGCATTACTGACCGCAGCGAAACATTATCGTTTGGCAGATTTAGGCGGAAAAGAAGGTAAATTGCGTGCGCAACAATGCATGAATCAATTATGGATACTTGATCCCACTGCCCATGAAGATCAATATAAAATGGTTTTAATTGCTTATACCTTGGCGCATGAAAGTGGTTCAACGGTTTTGAAAAATGCAATGCTGGATCGTTTGTCTGAGCGCGGGCTTCGTGAAGCTGATTTAAAAGCACTGGCTATTCATTTTGGCATAGTGAATCAGGGTTGGATTTTTGATAGTAATAGCAGCGCAGTGAAAGCTAGAAAAAATTCATTAGAAAGAGCGAACTATGTTTTTTCAAGTCATCCTCAGATGCTTGAGAACCAATTGTTATTCGCAGCTGATTGTGTGCTAGCTAAAAGTAAGGATGAAAAAAGCAGATTAAAAGCGCAGAGATTGAAAGAAGTGGTTAAAACTGTGATGTCTGCTCAACAGCCACAACATGATGAGCGCGCTCGTTCAGAGGCACCAGACGCTGGCGAGTCGTCCGTTGTATTATCAGACGAAGAAAAAAAACAGCAATTATATTATCTAGTACAACAAGTCGTTGCAGACCCTGATGTTGTTGATTTAACGCAAGAGATCGCTTTAACCCTATTATGCCGCGATGCGAAAGATGAAAAGGGTGTGTCGTATGTGGCATTGCAGAGTAAGCGGTTATCAGTTTCAGTGGAGCGTCAACAGGAATTAAAGGCATTGCTTGATAATGCGTCTGCTGCATCAGCATTAGCAGGCTGCAGCCTATTTGCAAGAAAGGATGAACGCTCTGAAGCGCCAGCAGCGATTGCAGTAGATGATATTGCGGTGTCGTGGGCGAGTGTGAGAGATTGGCAACAGCTTAAAAATGATTTTGTTTTAGCGGTTCAACAGTATTCGTTTATGCGGAGCACGATGATTCATATCAGTTCCGATGGTAAACGTCGTGCTGATAACCTGAATAAATTGCTTGAAAATATTGATTTGAGTAAACCTGGTCATGATAAACGCTTAATGCTTTTGTTATCTACGATTGTATTATATTCCACTTCAATCTCGATGCGTTTAAAGCATCGTGTGATGGCAGCAACGGGGATGTCGTTGGAGCGTGTTAAACAGTTGCGACAAGATTATAAAATTGAAGCGGATGCTTGTACGGAAATAGAAAGAAGATTGGTCAATGCGGCGAGAGAAAAAATAGCAGTAACAGATTCTGCTAAATTGATAGATGGTTTTCTTTTAGAATTGAAAAAGTTAAAGCCAGCAGATCCAATTTCGCAGGTTCGCCAAGTTAAATTAATTGATTTGCTAAAAAGTGAGAAAAGCATTCCAGCGAAGATGTTATATATTTGTTCTGCTATGCATTATTTACAAGATACGTCGCTTGGTTGTGGTTTAAAAGCAGTTGTGTCAGATGCAGAAATTAATTGGATTGAAGATCATTTTCTTTTTACACGTGGTGATTACGAAGTAGCAACTGTGCTTGAGATTGATTGTCTTTTTGATGAGAGCTGGGATAAGTTTAAGACATCATTAGTTAAAGCAATCTCAGCAGCTCAACGAGGATTTGACGCGGGAGCAGTAGTTGAGAAAATGATTCTCGCAAATCTGCAAACACAACTTCTTACAATAAATATGGCCACTCAGGAAGGCGTGCGAAGTTTGCTGGTATATTTGACTGCGTTGGTTGCTTCAAAGGAAGCTTCTTTTATAGCGGTAGTTTACAAGCTCCCCGCTATTGTTGAGATGGTTGAAAAAATAAAGATAGTGGCTAAAGCACGAGGCGTGGTTGTTGCTGAGTTGAAACCAATAACAGAAAAGTTAAGGTGCCCCTTAGATGAAGACGTTGAACTGTCTGGTGTTTCAGTTAGTGTTCCAGGCTCTGTGTCTTCGTAAGAAAAAATACTGAATTTTAGATTTTGAGTATAACAATTTCTGGAATGATGGAGTTTTGTTGCAGATTAAAAATCAAACTCTGGGCTGGCATTCTTATTTAGTGTTGCCTTTTGAGCCTCACTGAAAGTAATTTGACGCTTTCCAGTTCCTGGATCTAAGGGATATTTTTTATCAAGTGATGCTAATAACTCAGTATGATTCTCCAGTTCTGTCATCCCAGAAAAATCAGCGCCGGTAAAATCAATCCTTCCATTTTCCAAAGCCTGTTGAATGACAGTTGCTTGCTCTTTAGTCATAACATCTGTGATTTTTTTACCTTTACAGTCAGCTGGTGTTTCTTTGGTTGCTGTTAGTAGTGATATGATGTTACCAATGGTGATTGTTTCAAGTGTAATAGCTGATGCAGCGGGTGTTCTAGGAGCGCTATCTTTTGTTACAGTTTCTGGGAATAGTCTATAAAGCGAAGCAGTCAGTTGACTGCTCGTTCTAACTTGAGCGTGAGCAATGGCGCTAAATAAATCACCTTTGTAGTCGCCTTTGCTGATCATCAAGTCTGCTGTGTCAGTGCTGCTGCTTTTAGTTATTTTTTTATCACCTTCTTTCAGTGTGATTGTGCTTCCAGCAGTGATAGATGCTTTAGCAAGTGTTGCTCCTTTGATTTTAGTGGTGCGAATATCAATAGTGATGCCATCCATTTTGGCAGCATCAAATTTGGTATGTCGTAAATCTATTCTAGTCAAATCACAACCAGTTAAATTCATACTTGATAAATCACGCGGTTGATTTAAACGATCGGCAGCATGAATGAGTTTTCTCACATCAGTTGGTGATAAAGGTTTTTCTTGATGTAAATAATATTCACGCAATAAAGCATATTCTCTGCGACGCGCAGATTTGGCTTTGGGTTTGTCGATGATTGCAGGCGGATAAGTAACCGTGAGTGATGTTGCAACCGTTTTTAACTGGGTAATAAGTTGTGTTTTTTCTGCATCAGTGGCTAAGTGTAGTGCATCACGTACGCGGGCTTTATGAAGCTCAAACCGCATGCGATTTTTAGCGATCACCTCATCAATTTCAAGAGGTGGTAACATTGAGCGAAAAAAGCGAAATGGTTTTTTTGCTGATCGTTCAGCCATCACATCTTTGAGATGTTTTTTCGTGCGGTATGCAATAGTGGCAGCGGGTTCCATTTTATGAATAGTTATAATGACTTCATGTGCGCTTTTGTGTGCATCCAGTGTTGAGTCAACGATTCCAAAATAATTGGCCAGTTTTCTGAGCTTTTCAGCGGATGCTATGTCCTTCTTCGTTCCCTGTAGTTCTTGCTTGACTAGAAAATAATAAGTCTCTTTAAATGCGCGTGCTTCGAGTGTTCTGGAATATTTATGCGCATGCTTTTTAGCAAGTGCAATTTTTTCAGGTAATGTTAGGGCATCGTGATATTTTGCAACGCGTGGTTTTTGTGGAGCGAGAAATTGTTCAAACGTATCAATAAAAGCTTGGGGATCAGTCTTTAGCAATTCAACTTGCTCTTTACTAAATGAGCAAGTTGGGTAATGCGCACCGCTGCTGCAACGACAGGGTTTGACTGTTATCGTATCTGCAGGACTACTGATTGTAGCGCTATTTTTTTCGGTTGATCGTCTCATAATTTTTAGCCACATTGAAATAAAATAGGTTAAGTCGAATACTGTCTGAATTTTACGCTTTTTATCTGAAGAAAGCCTTAAATTAAGGTGATTTTTTCTCTTGGTTTGCCGCGATTTTGTTAGCAGATCAGTCGCGTCGAATTTTTTGTATTTTTAAAAAAGACAGTATCTGTAAAATAAACATAGTATATTCATATAGTTTAGGGTCTGTTTTTGTTTTGCATTGCATTTTGCTTTGACAAGGCGAATGAAATATATCACCACTGATTTTAAGATGTACATTATGAACAAAAAGAATAATATCGCATCCTCTTTGGCTATGGCCGTTCATGAGTTGAGAACACCGTTATCAGCGATTATGGGTTATTGTGAGTTATTGCAAATCACAGCGGCGGCGCAGTCGTTGCCCGCTGTTTCCAGTGATGTTGCTAAAATTCAGCAAGCCAGTCAGCATATGTTGAATATCATTCATTCCTTGTTAGCAGCGGCGAAACTGGAGTCAAATGAGGTTGTCTTGGTTCAAGAAAAAGTGAGTATGCCGAACATGATGCGTGAGGTTGAAACAATATTAAAACCGCTAATACTTGCTAAAA
This sequence comes from Gammaproteobacteria bacterium CG_4_10_14_0_2_um_filter_38_22, assembly GCA_002793195.1. Lineage (GTDB taxonomy): Bacteria > Pseudomonadota > Gammaproteobacteria > Coxiellales > Coxiellaceae > 2-02-FULL-42-43. The sequence continues at coordinate 22,888 of PFPT01000058.1, read as the reverse complement.
AGAATCAACTGATTATCTGCTGTGATGAATCAATTCAATTTATTCAAACGCAGGTTACGCCATTAAAGCAATGTTTAATTAATTTACTCAGTAATGCCAATCAATTTACTCGAAACGGAATGATTACCGCGACGGTTAGTAGAGAAAAAGAAAAAATCATGTTTGAAGTGCGCGATACGGGCATGGGCATGAGCGCAGCACAAATGGAAAAATTATTTGAGCCGTTTTACTCAACACGAGAACAGGGTGTTGGATTGGGGTTGTATATATCGAAAAAAATAGCAGAAAAATTAGGTGGGACGTTATCAGTGAAAAGCCAATTAAAAAAGGGCAGTATAGTGACGTTGACGCTGCATGCTTGTTATGGTGACGAACCAATGCAAGTGAGTTAGAGCAATGAGGTTAACCGTATTAGTAATTGAAGATAATGCATTAAATCGCGATTTATTTTCTCGTGTATTGATGCATCAGGGTTATAACGTGATGGCTGCGGCGAATGGCGTTGATGGTATTGTCATGGCAAAACAAAATCCACCTGATGTTATTTTGTTGGATATGCGGCTACCAGATATGTCGGGCTGTGCTGTAGTAAAGAAAATAAAAAAGCAGGTTACTATGCGGCACATTCCGATTATTGCACTCAGCGCTTATGCAACAGTGCCTGAGTGTGAAAAAATGATAGCGATCGGTTGTGATGCGGTTGAAATGAAGCCAATTGCGTTTACACAATTGATTCAACGAATTGAAAAATATCGCAATAAAAAAATAAAAAAATAATTTTTGGGCGCTGTCAAGCAACTAACTACCTGATATTTTAAGTTTATTTCTTGACACCGTGAATGCGCAATTGGTATAAATTCCGCTTTACGGAAAAATATAGAGAAGGGGTGAGTCATGACTACAGGCAAAAATAAACAAGATTTGATCGATATTATTGCAGCGCAAGCGGACATTTCGAAATCAGCGGCTGAAATTGCGATTAATACATTTTGCGAAACCGTTACTGCTACTTTAGCAGAAGGTGGAAAAGTGGCGATTGTGAATTTTGGTACTTTTGAAACATCGCATCGCAAAGAAAGAACAGGTCGCAATCCACGCACAGGCGTTGAAATGCAAATCCCAGCAGCAACGATTGCTAAGTTTAAAGCAGGTAAAAAATTGAAAGAAGCGGTGAATTAATTTTTTAATATTACTTAAATTTCTCATTGCATCTTTGAGAATTTTAGGTAGTATTATCCGCACTGCAATACCGGGTGCTTAGCTCAGTTGGTAGAGCGTCGCCCTTACAAGGCGAATGTCGGGGGTTCGAATCCCTCAGCACCCAATTTCGGTTTCGTGTGGAGCGGTAGTTCAGCTGGTTAGAATACTGGCCTGTCACGCTGGGGGTCGCGGGTTCGAGTCCCGTCCGCTCCGCCAAATTTTTAAGACCCACGTTTTTTTAATGAATTTGAGTTACAGCCATGTTGCAACGTATCAGGGATAGAATTTCAGGATGGATTGCTGGTGTTATTATTGCGCTGGTTGCTGGCGCGTTCATGTTGTTTGGCGTCCAATATTATTTTGACAGCGGATCCGCTGATCAAGGTGAAGTGGCAAAGGTGAATGGTGTCACTATTTCTACGCAAGATCTCAACAACACCTTTTCTCAATTACAAAAACAAGTGATGGCTGAAACAGGTGGTCATCCGTTACCTGCTAATATGCAGCAGCAACTTAAGCAGTATGCTTTGCAATCTATTATCAATCAAACTGCGCTACAAACGACATTGGAAAAAGCGGGTTTTCGAGTTGGGTTAAAGCAAGTGGAAATGATGGTGGAGCAAGCGCCAGAATTTCAAGTGCAAGGCAAATTCTCAGAACAAAAAATGATGCAGGCATTGTATGCAGCGAGTTTAACGCCAGCCATGTTTTTTCAGCATGTGCAAACCCAATGGGTTATTCATACTGTGATGGGCAGTATTGCCAACAGTGCTTTTGTATTGCCATCTGAAGTGAATCATTATTATGCGTTAGCTTCTCAAAAACGGGCATTTGGTTATGTGATTGTTCCAGCTCATGCCTTTTTATCGAAAACGCAGGTGACAGAAGCTGAAATCAAAAGTAGTTATGATGCGCATCAAGCAGAATATCAAACGCCAGCGAAAGTCAGTGTGGCCTATCTGATGTTATCGCCTGCCGCTATTGAAAAAACAATTACAATTACGCCACAAGCAGCGCAAGCTTATTATGAATCGCATCAAATGAATTACCGCGGTCATTCATTTGCATCGATTAAAGCAAATTTAATTAAATTACTGCAGCATCAACGCGTCAATACGATTTTATCAGATAAAGCCAATCAACTATCAAACTTAACCTACACCAATCCAAATTCATTGGCGGTGGCATCCAAAGCATTGGGTTTACCGATCCAAACATCGCCGATGATCACGAAGCAAGGTGAAAAAACAGGTATTTTTGCCAACCCCAAAATATTGGCAGCTATTTTTAGCCATTCTGTTTTTGAGTCTGGCAACAATAGCAACCCCATTAGTTTGTCAGATGGCACGCAAATTGTGTTGCGCATTGCTAAAAAAGAACCGAGTCAGCCAATTCCACTGGCGACACTGCAACCTAAAATCAAGCAACAGTTAATGGAAAAGCAAGCAGAAGCCCAGGCAGGATTGTTAGCTTATCAATTGCAAAAGAAAATTGAGGCGGGATCAGATCCTGTTGTGTTAGCCAAACAAAACGGGTTGCAATGGCGGGCAGTTTCATTAACAGCCCTGAATGCAAAATCAGCAACGCCAGCAGCCATTGTATCGAATGCTTTTTTGATTCCTGTTTCAAAGTCACAGGTGCATACGTCGATGGGTGTGCAAGCCTCTTTGTTTAATCAAACAGATTATGCGGTGATTGCAGTAACACAAGTGCGTAATGCAGATCCCTTAAAGGCAAATGCAGCTGCAAAAGAAAAAATGGCAGCGCAGTTATCCGCTATATGGGGAAAGATGTTGCAGCATTGTTTTGGAAACAGTGTTATTGCTTCAGCTAAAATTACCATCAAACACAAATCTGCCTGATTTTTTCTGGCAATGGCTCACATTACTCGTTAATCTGAAAAGATTGGTTTTTTTCAGAGCAGGGGGTATGTATCATGCGTGATTGGAATAAACTTGCTGATGAAGTTCGAGCTTTAGCTAAAAAAAAATATCGCTTTCCCAAAAATCGTCCCCCTTTTGTTCGTTCGCAATTTATTAAATTTAAAGAATATGACCGTTTGCAAATGGGTCGGCTTGATGCCACTTTGCGTGCGCAAACACTGGATGATGAAAAGAAGCTGGAACTTGCGGCGCTTTTTTTGCGCATGCGTTTTATGGTAATTGCTAATACCAGTTTTGATTATACGTTGAATTGGCGCTTGCCATCGAATCGAGCTTGTTTACATCTAGCAGAAAAAATAAAGCGAGAGGATCAGGCTGTAATAGCCCTGTTGATGCCGACAATCCAAACTGTTATCGGCGCACCTGGGAATTTAAAAATGGCAACAGAAGAGGGTGATGATCAGTTTGTCCCATCTCAATTTTTACTCAATGCAGCTGGTGATGCTGTTATTGCAGTGGATGATCTTTTGGATAGCGCTAGAGATAATACAGAGTTGCTTTTTTTGGAAATTAAAGAAGAAGAAAAGTATCATCCTGACTCTTTAGAGGTTGAACATCAATACACATTTAGCGCTGCGGTTACACCAGCAGATCTTGATCGTATTTGTGCAATAACAGGAAAAGCAGGGCGAGAATATCTCTGCGCATTGGAAAAAAAACATCGCCTTTCTCAAGGAGAGAAGCCATCAGTAGGGCATGCGCTGAAAAAATTAGTTCATGCCTTATTAAAAGCTTCTGTGCTTAAAGATGGATCTGAAGATGGCGTTTCAATGTTGGTCTGTTTTAATCCTATCCATGAGTTTTATCAACAATGGTCTTTTTTACCTTCTAATATTAAAGATAGGATTGCTGTTTATCGTCCTAAAAATAATCATGAAGAAAATTGTTCATTGGAAAGTCAGTTATTGGCATTGTTCGATGGCGCAAGTATTGTGCTAACACCGGCAGAATATGAAAAAATTGAATCGGATGACGTGTTCCCTTGTATTCATCAGATCGCTAATGTGCTGGGTAGTATTTTAAATAGCCATTCTGATTTGTTTAAGATGCCGTTGACTGGAATGGAATTGACGTTTATTGATGAGGAGTTGCCAACAGATAAATATTTAGATTATTTATCAGCCAATTTTAAAAAAGCACTGAGATATCGTGTACCTGTGTTGGGCGATGATGCATTTTTATTACAATCTCATTTGTTTTTTGAAATAGCATCGCGTGATGCCTTTCAATTTTATTATTCTGATTTTGAATCAGAAGAAGTAAAAAAATGCATTTCTCTAGAAATAAAAAATTTTGTTTCTTCTTTAGCGCATTTATCTATTGTGTTATCGATTTCACCACCCAAAAATTGGCTTAATATAATTAGAATATTGGACGATACGATTGGGTTGATGTTGGCTAGTGATGATAAATCTTGGGATGGTATTGTTTATCTGATGCAGAAAATACCGTCTGATGATTGGGTTCAATTGTGTGATGCCTTATATGAATGGAATGAGACGCATAACATAATTAAAGTGTATGATTTGTTATTTTTGGTTGATGCTATTCCTCATTCTCAATATGATATTTTTCGAAAAGCTATTTTTAGATTGTCCTTTTCTGTTATTAAAAATAGTGATCGAGCTGGTGCGTTATTTTGGTATGCCCCATTGGAGCATTGTGGATTACTGTATCATTTATTTCGGCCAGCTATTGAGGCTGCTTTAACTAATGCAGAAACGATTTCAGCATTTTTCTGTCAAGTATTATGCGAAAATTGGCTTTTTTTAGCGCTTATTTCTAAGTCAATATTGCAACCGCATATATCAACTGATTTTATGAAAGCAGCTTTGTCCAAATTTAATGAAGATCAGCAATTATATTTTATTGGGGCAATGCTGCCATTGTTGGATGAAGCTGGTATTTCTCAAACACTTTTCTTGGATCTGCTGTTGCAAGTCAATATAAAAAAATGGGTTGAATTTTTTAATATATGGGGAGCTAAACGGATTTCAGCAGTTATTCAAAATTTGCCAGCGTTTGAAGCACTGTTAAAGCACTTGGTCATTGAACAGCGTCATGTGCCATTTATGCTTGAGTTATCAAAAGTGTTTTGTTTTGAATTTAAAGTTGAACCAACTAAATTGTATGATTTGATGATGCAATTTCCGCTTGTAAAACCAGCATATTTTTTAAAATTATTTATTAATCAATTGCCTTATATGTTATCTCAATTAATGCATGGGTTTTTGAGTGCCTTGGAATATGGCAATAAATTAACAGCAGTTTTTTTAAAACAATTTGGCTTTTATTTAGAGCAGGCTTTGCCGCTATTGCTGTCAGATGTTGAGCTTGAAAAAATAGCGCCCTGGATATTTGATGAAACTATTTTGGGTGGGCATATTCCTAATAGCCCTATTACGTTGCTTCGCACTGGTTTTTCAGAAATTAAAATTGCTGTTGAATGCAATCAATTGTGCGCTAGTGTGGCGTGTTATCAAAAAATAAGATTACTTTCCCAGTTTATCAACACAGATGAGTCAGAGCGCAGTGGATTTGAAAAGCCTTTTGCTCAAGTTCGGGATGCACTGTTGAATTTTTTTGGAAAAGATTTTTTTGCTGATGTAATGGAATACGAGAAAAAAAGTATGAGCGCAGCTGTGGCTGTTGTTGCGCCAATGAGAGAGGTATCTGTGCAAACCGATTTTTTTCGTTCATCAAGCAGATCAGCGTCACCTACGCATACTAACAGCGTACGTTTATATCATAGTGCTTCAGCAATGTGAAACGTGCTTTTTTATATTATTTGAGCTTCGTGCGTAACGACCTGCATTCTGAGTTCGCACTTTGTGCAAAACTCCTGTTATCATGTGCGTTTTGTTCAGGAGCAAATTATCATGCGTCGATCGCTTATAGCGGGTAATTGGAAAATGCATGGCACGCAAGCCAGCGCGCGATCATTATTATCATTGATTGCGGATCAAGCAGCGGCAACAGCAGATATTGAATGGGCAGTTTTTCCGCCATTTGTACATTTATTAAATTGTACGGAATTATTATCACAATCTGTTGTGCGTTTTGGTGCGCAAACAGTTTCGGAATATACAGATGGTGCGTACACAGGTGAAGTTTCAGCAATGATGTTGAAAGATCTGGGTTGTCATTATGTGATTGTTGGACATTCTGAACGTCGACAACAGTTCCATGAAAGCAATGCGCAGCTCATTAAAAAATGTGAAAGGGTGATTGACGCAGGAATGCAGCCTATTTTGTGTGTAGGTGAAACATTGGCGGAACGTGAAAAAGGGGATGCATTATCAGTTGTGAAAGAACAACTTGAAGTTGTGTTCGTATTGAAAGATAATTGCCCTGCATTTTCAGGGTTGGTGATTGCCTATGAACCTGTTTGGGCAATTGGCACTGGAAAAACAGCGTCACCTGAAGAAGCGCAAGATGTGCATGCGGCAATTCGTGCGCGTTTATTTGAAGCGGATGCCGCTTTGGCAAATACAACTCGTATTTTATACGGTGGTAGTGTGAAGCCAGAAAATGCAAAAGCATTGTTTAAGATGAATGATATTGATGGCGCGCTTATTGGCGGTGCTTCGTTGAACGCAGCAAGTTTTTTGGAAATAGGTAAATTATGCAACAGTTGATTTTGGTTTTACATATGTTGGTTGCAATTGCAATTATTGCGTTGGTGTTATTGCAACACGGTCGTGGTGCGGATGTCGGTGCTTCTTTTGGCAGCGGCTCATCAAACACGATGTTTGGTAGTGCAGGTTCAGTTCCATTTTTGATGAAATTAACAGCGATATGCGCTGCAATTTTTTTTGCAACTAGCATTTCACTGAGTTACTTAGCAGCGCATGATCAGAAAAAGTCGAATACCTTGAATATGCCTGTGTTGCCAGCTATGCCGGTATCAACACAGCCAGTGCCTGCAGCAAAAACAGCAGCGCCCGCTTCAGACGCGTTGTCATTTACACCGGATGCAACGAAAAAATAGTGTGATGCAGTAAAGTGAATGTCGGTGATGGGTGATAAAGCCGGGGTGGTGGAATTGGTAGACACGCAGCCTTGAGGTGGCTGTGGCGCAAGCCGTGACGGTTCGAGTCCGTTCCTCGGTATATTATAGTTATCTGTGATCTGGGTGCAGCTTGGATTTTCAGTGGTGTTAATGTGAATTGATAACTGGGAAAACGATATGCTATCAAATTATTTCCCCATTCTGGTTTTTATCGGTATTGGGTTAATTATAGGTTTGGCGCCGATTGGTTTGGGTTGGCTGCTTGGACCGCGTCGTCCTAATCCTGCAAAAAATTCTCCTTATGAATGTGGATTCGATGCATTTGAAGATGCGCGGATGCCGTTTGATGTGCGTTTTTACTTGGTGGCAATTTTATTTATTATTTTTGATTTAGAAACAGCATTTTTATTTCCTTGGGCGATGGTGTTGCGTCACTTAGGATGGACTGCATTTTGGGCGATGATGTTTTTTCTCGGTATTTTAATTGTTGGGTTTATTTACGAATGGCGCAAAGGCGCGCTGGAGTGGGAATAAATAAATATGTCACTACAACAAATGTTAAAAAAAGATGGTTTTTTGCTTACTAAATTTGATGATTTGGTAAATTGGGCACGTTCCGGTTCAATGTGGCCTATGTCATTTGGTTTGGCTTGTTGTGCGGTTGAGATGATGCAGTGCGCTGCTTCACGTTATGATGTGGATCGTTTTGGATTGATATTTCGTCCTAGTCCGCGCCAATCTGATGTGATGATTGTGGCCGGTACGTTGTGTAACAAAATGGCACCGGCGTTACGAAAAGTGTATGACCAAATGCCAGAACCAAAATGGGTCATTTCCATGGGGTCATGTGCAAACGGTGGTGGATATTATCATTATTCTTATTCTGTTGTGCGCGGGTGTGATCGCATTGTCCCCGTTGATGTTTATGTTCCAGGTTGTCCGCCGACGGCAGAAGCGTTGCTGTATGGCATTATTCAATTGCAAAATAAAATTAATAAGAAAAAAATAATTCGAAGATAAATCGAATAATGGACAAACTATGTTGATTGAAAAAATAACGCAATATTTTTCAGACAAGATGATTTCTGCAGAAATAAAAGATTGTCTTACGATTGAAGTTGCGCCAGAAAATTTATTGTTTATCGCAAAAACATTGCGTGATGAATTTCATTTTGAAGTATTGATAGATGTGTGTGGTGTGGATTATGCGGATTATGGTATTTCACATTGGCGCACAATACAAACCACTGAAAGTGGTTTCAGTCGCGGAGTGAGTGATGAAGGTGAGCGCGTTATCGCCTGGGATAAACCACGGTTTGCATCGGTTTATCACTTACTTTCTCTTTCAAATAATATGCGCATTAGAATCAAAGTTTTTTTAGCAAGTGAGCCCATTGTCCCTTCTGTTATTGATATTTGGAAATCAGCTGATTGGTTTGAACGAGAATCTTATGATTTATTTGGTATCGTTTATGAAGGTCATCCTGATTTGCGCCGCATTTTGACAGATTATGGTTTCAAGGGTCATCCATTTCGCAAAGATTTCCCGTTAATTGGTGATGTAGAAATGCGTTATGACGCAAAGCAGCAGCGCTGTGTGTATGAACCGGTGAGCATTGAGTCGAGAACGTTAGTTCCGAAAGTCATTAGAGAAGATAATCGCTATGTCTGAAATTAAAAATTACACTTTCAACTTTGGCCCACAACATCCAGCAGCGCATGGTGTGTTGCGTTTGATTATGGAAGTGGATGGTGAGGTGATTCAAAAAATTGATCCACACATTGGATTGTTGCATCGTGCCACTGAAAAATTAGCGGAATCAAAACCATTTAATCAAACAATCGGATACATGGATCGTTTGGACTATGTGTCGATGATGTGTAACGAACATGGTTATGTTATGGCGATTGAAAAATTGCTCGGTGTTCAAGCGCCAGTGCGTGCGCAATATATTCGTACCATGTTTGATGAAATTACGCGTATTTTAAATCATTTATTATGGTTGGGATCGCATGCATTGGATTGCGGCGGTATGAGTGTGTTTCTATATTGCTTTCGTGAACGTGAAGATTTAATGGATTGTTATGAGGCCGTGTCAGGTGCGCGTATGCATGCTACCTATTATCGTCCCGGCGGAGTTGCAAAAGATTTACCCGATACGATGCCACAATATAAAGCATCGCGTTGGCACGATGAAAAAGAAACGAAAAAAAAGAATGCCAATCGACAAGGTTCTTTGCTCGATTTTATTGAAGATTTCACCAATCGTTTTCCAAAATTGGTTGATGAGTATGAAACATTACTAACAGACAATCGCATTTTTAAACAACGCACGGTAGGTATTGCGGTGGTATCGCCTGAACGTGCATTGCAATTGGGATTCACGGGTCCCATGCTACGTGGTTCAGGAGTGGAATGGGATTTGCGTCGTAAACAACCTTACGCAGCCTATGAGCAACTTGATTTTCAAATTCCCATCGGAAAAAATGGGGATTGTTATGATCGCTATTTAGTGCGTGTTGAAGAAATGCGCCAGTCTAATAAAATAATTAAGCAATGTATTGCGTGGTTACGTAAAAATCCAGGGCCCATTAAATCAGATGATTATAAATATGAGCCACCATCACGTGAAGTGATGAAAGAAAGTATGGAAGGCATGATTCATCACTTTAAATATTTCACTGAAGGTTATCATGTGCCAGCCGGTGAAGTGTATGCTGCAGTTGAACATCCCAAGGGTGAGTTTGGCGTGTATTTGGTTTCGGATGGCTCGAACAAACCGTATCGCATGAAAGTGCGCGCTGCTGGATTTGCACATTTGTCTGCGATTGATGAGATGTGTCGTGGTCATATGCTGGCTGATTTGGTTGCGGTTATTTCCAGTTTAGATGTGGTGTTTGGTGAAATTGATAGATAGTGTGCGAAAGCAAGTTTAAGAGTAGCAAAGCAAATCATTTGTATTTTTTGCAGAGATTATAATGAAATTATTTGAGTTATCAGAGCAAACTAAAAAACATATTGACCATTGGTTAACAAAATATCCGGCGGATCAAAGACGTTCTGCTGTTGTGGCCAGTTTGCTGGCTGTACAAGAACAAAATGGGGGTCATTTAACAGATGAAGCCATGAATGCAGTGGCTGATTATTTGCAAATCCCACATGTTGAAGCCTATGAGGTTGCTACATTTTACGATATGTATCATTTAAAACCCATTGGCAAAAATAAAATCGCTGTTTGTACGAATATTTCTTGTATGTTGCGCGGCAGTGATGAGATTTTAGCGCATTTGAAAAAACGCTTGGCTATTTCGCCGGGTGAAACAACGGCAGATGGTCAGTTTACTTTGTGTGAAGTGGAATGTTTAGCAGCGTGTGGTGGTGCGCCCATGTGTCAAGTAAATGACAAAGACTACCATGAAAATTTAACGATCGAAAAAATTGAAACAATATTAAATGAATTAGAGACACGTTAAATGGTGTTTTATTTTAGATGAGATGGTGACATGCAATTAAATCAAGTTTGTTATCGCACATTACATCTTCCCGAACCGTGGACATTAAAAGCCTACGAATCGGTTGGTGGTTATGCAATGTTGCGAAAAATTTTAAAAGAAAAAACATCGCCATCTAGTATTATTGAAACGATTAAAGCTTCTAGTTTACGTGGTCGTGGCGGTGCTGGATTTCCAACGGGCTTGAAGTGGAGTTTTGTGTCGCCCAATGTGCCAGGACAAAAATATGTGTTGTGTAACTCAGATGAAAGTGAACCTGGTACATTTAAAGATCGTGATATTTTACGTTTTAATCCACACCAGTTGCTCGAAGGTTTGGCGATTGCTTGTTATGTCATGGGTGCGTCGGTTGCCTATAATTTTTTACGAGGTGAATTTCATGAGCCATTTTTGCGTTGTGAAGCGGCATTAAAAGAAATGTATTCAGCCGGATTAGCAGGGAAAAATATTTTAGGATCAGGTATTGATTTCGATATTTTTAATCACTACAGCGCGGGTGCTTATATTTGTGGTGAAGAAACCGCGCTGATGAATTCGCTTGAAGGCAAACGGGGCATGCCACGATTTAAACCCCCATTTCCTGCAAATTTTGGTTTATATGGTCGTCCAACTAATATTAATAACACAGAATCTTATGCTTCTATCCCGGTCATTTTAGAAAAAGGGGCGGATTGGTTTGCAAAATTAGGGCCTGAGAAAAGTGGCGGCACCAAAATTTTTAGTGTGAGCGGGCATGTGAACAAGCCTGGTAATTATGAAATTCCAATGGGTACGCCTTTTTCTGAATTACTCAATTTAGCGGGCGGCATGCTAGATGGTATTCCATTAAAGGCAGTGATTCCTGGCGGCAGTTCCATGCCTGTTTTACCAGCAGAAATTATAATGCAAACGAATATGGATTATGACAGCTTAGCAAAAGCAGGTTCTGCTTTGGGTTCGGGCGCTGTGATTGTGATGAACGAACAAACTTGTGTGGTGCGCGCATTAAAACGGATTTCAAAATTTTACATGCATGAATCATGCGGACAATGCACCCCCTGTCGCGAAGGCACCGGTTGGATTTACCGTTTGGTGAAAAAAATTGAAGACGGTGAAGGCAGCATGAAAGATTTAGAACAGTTACGCACGGTTGCAAAAAAAATTGAAGGTCGTACGATCTGTGCGTTTGGTGAAGCAGCAGCGTGGCCAGTTGCTGGATTTTTAAAACATTTTTATGATGAATTTGTGTATCACATTGAACATAAGAAGTGCTTGGTATGATTGAATTTGAATTAGATGGAAAAACAGTTTCAGCACCTGAAGGTGCGACAATTATTGAAGCGGCTGATGCTGCGGGTGTTTATATTCCGCGTTTTTGCTATCACAAAAAATTGTCCGTTGCTGCAAATTGTCGCATGTGTTTAATTGAAGTGGAAAAATCAGGCAAGCCATTACCTGCTTGTGCAACACCTATCACACCCAGTATGAAAGTAAAAACAAAATCAGACATGGCAATTAAAGCGCAGCGTGATGTGATGGAATTTTTATTAATTAATCATCCGCTGGATTGTCCGATTTGCGATCAAGGAGGGGAGTGTGAATTACAAGACTTGTCAATGGGTTTTGGTCGTGCGCATTCTGAATATAAAGAACCGAAACGCGCTGTGTGTAGCCAAGATATTGGTCCGTTAATTGAAACAGAGATGACGCGTTGTATTCAATGCACGCGTTGTGTGCGTTTTGGTGAAGAAGTAGCGGGTCTGCGTGAATTGGGTGTCGTGAATCGTGGTGAAAAAGAAGAAATCACCACTTATGTAAAACATTTTTTACGATCAGAAGTATCAGGCAACATTATCGACATTTGTCCTGTTGGTGCGTTGACGAATAAACCAGCGCGCTATGCCATGCGAGGTTGGGAAATTAAAGAGCACGCTTCTATTTCTCCACATGATTGTGTTGGTACAAATATGTATGTGCATACGCGTGGTCATGAATATAAAAAAGAGCGTACTGTCTTTCGCGCTGTGCCGCGTGAAAATGAGATGATCAATGAATCTTGGATGAGTGATCGTGATCGTTTTAGTGTTGAAGGGTTGTATCATACTGATCGAATTTATAAGCCCTTGATGAAAAAAAATAATCAGTGGGTAGCAGTAGAATGGCAATATGTTTTGGATGCAATTGCGCATTTGACATCGCATATCAAAAAAGAATTGGGTGATGATCAGATTGCGGGAATCGCAGGATATACTGCAACACTCGAAGAGTATTATTTATTTCAGCAGTTCATTCGTGAATTGGGATCACCTCATGTGGATCACCGTATTCGCGAAACGGATTTTGCAGATCAATTGCGTCGTCCTTTGTTCCCGCAATTAAATCAAACAATTTCGGATATTGAAACTTTGGATGCGTTATTGTTGGTGGGTTCAAACGTGAAACGTGAACAACCGATTATCAGCACCCGTATTTTTAAAGCCACACAAAATAACTTATCCGTTATGGCGGTAAATCCAGCAGAGTGTGAATTTGTATTCCCGTTAACTGAAAAAATCATTCAAGATAATGTGATGCAATCTCTTGCTGAGATTGCAAAAGCGTTGTTAATGCAAAAACCAGATGAAAAAATTATTGGCTTAGAAAACATTACGCCTTCTGCGTCAGCAAAAAAAATTGCTGAGAAGTTATTATCTTCAAAAAACGCCGCGCTATTTTTAGGGGCTTATGCGCATCATCATCCGCATGCGTCTATCATTCGTGATTTAGCGCATCACATTGCGCATTTATCGGGTGCAACTGTTGGGTTGTTAACAGATGGCGCCAATAGTGCAGGTGCTTGGATTGCTGGATGTATTCCGCATCGCGCTGCAGTAGGCGCTGTTGTAAAAAAAATGGGTCGTGATGCAAGGGCATTGTTAACAACAGATCCTGTTGCTGCTTATTTTATTTTAGATGCTGAATTAGAATGCGATTCTGCTTATGCACAAAAAGCAATGGAAACATTATCAGCAGCAAAACTAGTCGTCTGTTTCTCAGCATTTGCATCTGAAAAAATGCGTGAGTATGCAGATTTTATTTTACCGATTGCGCCCTTTTCAGAAAATGACGGCACGTTTGTCAATGCATCGGGTGTTTGGCAATCTTTTTCGCATGCCAGTATTCCGCATGGTGATACAAAACCGGCTTGGAAGATTTTACGGGTATTAGCAAAGATGATGAATTTACCAGGATTTTCATATGAATCGAGCGCGCTCATTGCAGCAGCGATAAAAGCGCAAATGAATCAAGTCGCTTGTTGTGATGATTGTAAAAAAACAGTGGATATTCACTTACCAAAAACAGATCGCGCTGCTGTGGTGCCGAAATGGGATTTGTATCGTGATAATGCATTGGTACGTCGCGCGAAAGCACTGCAAGAAACAATAGAATAGTGAGTATGCAAATGCAAGCAGATAAGTTTTGTATAGCAAATCATTTTATATTTAAAAAACGGGCATAAAAATGTTAGGACAAATCGAAACACTCATTTGGATTATTATCAAAATTGTATGTATTTTGATTCCGTTATTTATTTCTGTTGCTTATGTCACGATGGCAGAACGTAAAGTCATTAGTTATATGCAAGGACGTATTGGTCCTAATCGTGTTGGTTTTCGCGGTATTTTGCAACCCATTGCTGATGTGCTGAAGTTGCTTACAAAAGAAGTGATTATGCCTTCACAGGCGAATCCCTATTTGTTTGTGATCGCGCCGATGCTAGCGATTATGCCGGCATTGGCTGCATGGGCCGTTATCCCCTTTATGAAAGGATGGGTGGTCGCGAATGTGAATGGCGGACTTTTATATTTATTTGCGATGACATCGCTTGGTGTTTACGGCATTTTGGTGGGCGGTTGGGCATCCAATTCTAAATATGCCCTGTTTGGTGCATTGCGTTCTGCAGCGCAAGTGGTGTCCTATGAAATTGCATTGGGTTTCGCATTAGTGGGCGTTATTTTGGCTTCCGGCACAATGAATTTATCTGATTTGGTGATGCGCCAATCTGGTGGATTGTGGCATTGGTTTTGGCTACCGTTATTTCCGTTATTTATTGTGTACTGGATTGCGAGTGTTGCTGAAACCAATCGTGCACCATTTGACGTTGCAGAAGGTGAATCTGAAATTGTAGCGGGATTTCACGTTGAGTATTCCGGCATGGCATTTGCGATTTTCTTTTTGGCAGAGTATGCGAATATGATTTTGGTTTCGGCGTTGGCATCGCTTATCTTTTTTGGTGGTTGGTTGTCTCCATTCCAAGGCATTCCTGTTTTGGGTCATTTATTTGCCTTTGTTCCTGGTATTGTTTGGTTTTTATTAAAAATGTCGTTTTTTATCTTTTTATATTTTTGGATGCGGGCGACTTTTCCGAGATATCGTTACGATCAAATTATGCATTTAGGTTGGAAAGTATTAATTCCCGTTACATTGGTATGGTTAGTTGTAGTGGCACTGGCAGTTGAATTTCATTTTGGATATTGGTTTCACTAAGAGAAAATATGAAAAGAATTATTCAAGTTATAAAAAGTTTTACATTGTGGGAATTACTCAAAGGGTTGAAACTCACCCTGCGTTATTTTTTCAAGAAAAAAACAACCGTTCAGTATCCTGAAGAAGAAACGCCCATTTCACCTCGTTTCCGTGGCATGCTCGCATTGCGTCGTTATGCTAATGGTGAAGAACGTTGTATTGGCTGTAAATTGTGTGAAGCAGTTTGCCCTGCTTTGGCGATTCAAATTGAAGCCGGACCGCGTGAAAAAGATGGTTCACGTCGGACGACACGTTATGACATCGATGCATTTAAATGTATTAACTGTGGATTTTGTGAAGAAGCCTGTCCTGTTGATGCTGTTGTGCTGACATCTGAAATGCACTATCACATCTCAGAGCGGGGGCAAAATATCTTAACTAAAGAAAAACTATTAGCCATTGGTGATATTTATGAAGCGCAATTAGCAAAAGACCGCGCTGTGGATGCGAAGTATCGATAAGGATTAAAGATCGAAGTAGATTTTTAATAACGGATAACCAGATTGAGAAAAAAGTAATGATTCCAATACATGCCATCATTTTTTACACATTCACTGTTGTGCTCATTGCAGCAGCAACGATGGTGATTACGGCTAAAAATCCAGTCAAAGCCGTTTTAGCCTTGGTTTTGGCTTTTTTTGCCAGTAGTGTGTTGTGGATGTTGATGCAAGCAGAATTTTTAGCGCTGGTTTTGATTTTTGTTTATGTCGGTGCGGTGATGACATTATTTTTGTTTGTTGTCATGATGATTCGCTTAGATCCCGCTGATTTAAAATACAGTGTTGCGCGTTACTATCCCGCAGGATTATTAGCGCTTGTTATTTTGGTGGGTACTGCACTCTATGTTTTTTCGTCAAAGCATTGGTCAGGCGCCAATACATTGCCTACGTATCATGGTGCGCAGTATAACAATATCACTGCCATGGGTATGTTGTTATTTACACATTACTTATATGCATTTGAAATTGCCGCTGTGTTGTTGTTGGTAGGTATGATTTCTGCGATTGCACTGGCTTTTCACGGTAAAAAACCAGGTACAAAATCGCAATCAATTGCATCACAACTATCCGCAACGAAAAAAGACAGATTACGGATAGTTGATTTGAAATAATGAGCGTTAGATGAATGAGAAATATTTATGATCCCCCTAATTAATTACTTAATGATAGGCGCCATTTTATTTGGCTTAAGTCTCGTTGGCATGATTATCAACCGTCGTAATATTATTATGTTGATGATGTGTGTTGAATTGATGCTGTTAGCAGTGAACACCAATTTCATTGCGTTTGCGCAATACTTTCAGGATCCTTCTGGCGAAGTATTTGTGTTTTTTATTTTAACGGTTGCTGCTGTTGAAGCTGCAATTGGGTTGGCTATTTTGGTTTTATTGTATCGTCGTCGCGGCACGATTAATGTGCAAGATATTAATACATTGAAGGGGTAGTTGCTGTTTGTGAGTGATTGGCTGTGATTGATTTTAAAATTGATCTCGTGTTTTAGACTCCAAATTCTGCATTAAGGTATCATCTATGATTAAAACATTATCTTTATTGGTCGTATTATCGCCATTGGTTGGCAGTTTGATTGCAGGATTATTTGGCAAAAAAATAGGCGTGCGCGGTGCGCATATCAGCACCATTTTTTTCATGCTCATTTCTTTTATGTGTTCACTGATTATTTTTAAATTAGTCGTGCTGGATGGCAAGGTATTTAACGGTGCTATTTATACCTGGGTTGAAAGTGGTTCATTTCATTTTGACGTCGGGTTTTTAATTGATCGGTTAACTGCCATTATGATGGTAGTTGTGACTTTTGTGGCAACCATTGTGCATATTTATAGTATTGGTTACATGAAAGGAGATGCTGGTGACCAACGGTTTTTTTCTTACGTGTCGGGTTTTACTTTTGCCATGTTGATGTTGGTGACCGCCAATAACTTTATGCAATTGTTTTTTGGATGGGAAGGAGTTGGTTTGGTTTCTTATTTGTTAATTGGGTTTTGGTTTGATAAAGAATCAGCGGCAGTAGGTAGTTTGAAAGCATTTTTGGTTAATCGTGTTGGTGATTTTGGATTTTTGTTGGGATTGGCAGCAATTTTAGATTATTGCGGTAGTTTGAATTACACGACAGTGTTTGCAAAAGTAGCAACCTTAACACAAACAACGATTACTATTTTACCGCATATGCATTGGTCAATTATCACCGTGATTTGTATTTTATTATTTATTGGCGCAATGGGAAAATCAGCGCAAATACCATTGCATGTCTGGTTACCAGAATCAATGGAAGGTCCAACGCCTATTTCTGCCTTAATTCATGCTGCCACAATGGTAACAGCGGGTGTATTTATGGTTGCGCGTATGTCACCTATTTTTGAGTTATCGTCCACTGCGTTAAGTGTCGTGATGATTGTAGGTGCAACAGGCGCTTTGTTTTTAGGTTTATTGGCTTTTGTGGAAAATGATATTAAGCGTGTGATTGCTTATTCTACGATGTCGCAATTAGGTTATATGATGGCAGCAAATGGTGCTTCTGCCTTTAATGCCGCTATTTTTCATTTGATGACGCACGCTTGTTTTAAAGCGCTATTATTTTTAGCCGCCGGTTCTGTGATTATTGCCATGCATCATGAGCAAGATTTACGAAAAATGGGCAATTTAAAAAAATACTTACCCATTACCTATATTACTTTTTTAATTGGTGCGCTAGCCTTATCTGCTGTTCCACCCACAGCAGGATTTTTCTCAAAAGATGCTGTGATTGAAGCAGTGCATAACAGTAGCATTTTTGGTGCGCATTATTCCTATGTTGTTTTATTAATCGGTGCTTTTGTGACGGCGTATTATATTTTCCGTGCTTTTTTTATGGCGTTTCACACCAAAGAACGTATGGACGAGCATACTCGTGCACATTTAAAAGAGCACTGGATTATGTTGTTCCCGCTTATTTTATTGGCTATTCCTTCTTTGCTGTTGGGTATGTTTGTGGTTAAGCCCATGTTGTATGCTTCGCCTGGTTTTTTGGGAAATAGTGTGATGGTTTTGCCACAATATAATGTGCTTATGGCGATGAGCACCCATTTTCATGGCGCGCTTAATGAAATAAGAAATTCTATTTATACTTTGCCTTTTTGGTTTTCAATAGCTGGTATTGTTTGTGCTTGGTTTACCATTGTGCTTGCGCCAAAAACAAATGACTTTTTCGAAAAACGTTTTTCATGGATACGTCGTTTATTTGTCGCGCAATATGGATTTGATATTTTTAACAATTGGTTTTTTGTGCGTGGCGGTCGTTTTTTAAGTGACGTGTTTTATCACACAGGTGATTTAAAAATATTGGATTCTGGCATGGTTGATGGATCGGGGCGTAATGTGACGCATATATCCATGTTATTGCGTAAATTGCAGTCGGGTTATTTGAATCAATACATTGTGCTGATGATTATCGGATTATTGGCATTTATGGTTTGGCTGATTTATTAGTTAACGGTTAAATGCGTAGTACGTTAAATAAAAAAAGTAAGTGTAAGACGCAGCGAATAAATAAAGAGACAAGTGCATGTTGAGCAATTTTCCTATATTGAGTGTTTTAATTTGGATGCCTTTGGTGGGTGCCATTCCTGTTTTGGCATTGCGTGGGGCACGCCATGAAAATAAAGCGCGTTGGTTGGCGTTATTGATTGCGCTTGCATCACTTATTTTATGTGGTGTGATGCTGATGCATTTTGATTCGAATACGGCAGCGATGCAGTTTCGTGAGCAAATTCCTTGGATTGCTGTGATGCATGTGAATTATGACATTGGTGTGGATGGCATTTCATTCCCATTAATTATGCTAACGTGCTTTACCACGTTTATTGTTGTGTTGGCATCGTGGACCATGGTGAATCACAAAGTCGCTGAATATCTTGCTGCTTTTTTAGTAATGCAGGGCATGGTTGTGGGTGTGTTTGCTGCAATTGATGCCATTTTATTTTATTTTTTTTGGGAAGGCATGTTAATTCCGATGTATTTGAGTATCGGTATTTGGGGTGGTGCTAACCGTTCTTATGCAGCCATGAAATTCTTTATTTATACTTTTTTAGGTTCAGCCTTATTGTTGATTGCCTTTTTATATTTGGGATTGCATGCACATAGTTTTAATATTTTAAAGTTCTATCATTTGCATATGTCGCTCACCGTGCAAATTTGGATTTTCTTTGGGTTCTTGTTGGCTTTTGCAATCAAAGTGCCTATGTGGCCATTCCATACTTGGTTGCCTGACGCGCACACAGAAGCGCCAACGGGCGGTTCAGTTGTATTGGCTGCGTTGATGTTGAAGTTGGGTGCATACGGATTTTTACGATTCAGTTTACCAATTACACCAGATGCCAGTCATACTTTGGCTTGGTTAATGATTGTCTTGTCGTTGATTGCCATTGTTTATATCGGATTTATTGCCATTGCACAAACTGATATGAAAAAGCTGATTGCGTATTCTTCTATTTCGCACATGGGATTTGTTACGCTCGGTGCTTACATGGCGTTAATTATTATTGAGCACACCGGTAATTTAAAAGACGCTTACATGAGTTTAGAAGGTAGCATGGTACAAATGATTTCTCATGCATTTGGAGCTGGTGCAATGTTTTTGGCGTTTGGTGTGTTGTATGAACAAATACAGTCGCGCAAAATTGCTGATTTTGGCGGTATTGCAAAAACCATGCCCATTTTTGCGGCCTTTTTTATGTTATTTGCGATGTCGAATGTGGGATTGCCTGGCACATCCGGCTTTGTTGGTGAATTTATGATTTTATTATCAACATTCAAAGCGAGTTTTTGGGTAACATTTATTGCCGCATCAATTTTAGTAATTGGAGCAGCGTACACTTTGTGGATGTATAAGCGTGTTTTTTTTGGCATGGTGGTGCATGACAATGTAGCAAAATTAAAAGACATTTCAGGCGTGAATATTTTAGTTTTTGTATTTTTAGCGATTCCTGTTTTGTGGATTGGGTTGGATCCTAATCCGATGTTGCATCTGTTCCATGCTTCTATTGGGAATTTATTACAGTTAGCAAATCGGTAACGCATTGCCAATATCTATATTTTGAAGGTTTTTATTATGCAAATACTCAACTTAATTCCGATTATCCCAGAGATATTTCTGTTGTTGATGGCTTGTTTGATTTTATTGAAAGGCGTGTTTTCCAAAAATGGAGCGCCTTGTGTTTCTTTTTATTTAGCGCAAGTGACTTTATTTTTAGTGGCCATTTCCAGTTGGCATGTTTTTTATTTGCTGGGTAGCACAACGATTTATGCTTTTCATGGCATGTTTATTCTAGATAAATTAGCAGTCACGTTGGATGTTTTTATTGTGATTGCGATGATGTTTACGTTTTGGTATTCGCATTTATATAACGAAAATAATGGCATTCCGGCAAATGAATTTTATGTTTTAGGGTTGTTAGCTACGTTAGGTATGTTGATTTTAGTTTCAGCATCCAGTTTTTTAACTTTGTTTTTAGGTGTGGAGCTCATGTCGCTGCCCATCTATGCGATGGTTGCTTTAATGCGTGGTAAATCACGTTGTATTGAAGCGGCGATGAAATATTTTATTATTGGTGCTGTTGCTTCTGGCATGTTGCTGTATGGATTTTCGTTGTTGTTTGGCGCAACACATGGCTTAAGTTTAGTGACAGTCGCGAATGCGATCTCAACAGTCGCGCCAGATCAGAAATTAATTTTGTATTTTGGTTTGGTGTTTGTGATTGCGGGAATTGCTTTTAAATTGGGCGCTGCGCCATTTCATGTTTGGGTGCCGGATGTGTATGATGGTGCGCCAAATTCAGTGACGCTATTCATTTCTGCTGCACCTAAATTGGCGGCATTCGGATTGGCCATTCGGTTTTTTGTTGATGCAGCACCTGCGTTAAATATTCAATGGGAACAAGTATTGTTGGTAATTGCATTATTATCGATTGTGATTGGTAATACAGTTGCGGTTGTTCAAACAAATATTAAAAGATTATTAGCCTATTCATCGATTGCGCATATTGGTTATATGACATTGGGTTTGGCATGTGGTACAGCGCGTGGTGATGCGGCTGCTTACTTTTATATGGTTACTTATGCGCTCACGAGTTTGGGTGCATTTGGTATGATTGTGTTACTCTCAAAATCAGGTTTTGAAGCAAATGAGTTGGGTGATTTTTCAGGATTGTCGGAACGTCAACCTTGGTTTGCATTCATGATGCTCATGATGATGTTTTCATTGGCAGGTATTCCGCCGTTCGTTGGATTTATTGCAAAAGTGGGTATTTTGGAAGCGTTAATTAACGTACATGATATTTGGATTGCGGTTGTGGCGATTATTTTTGCCGTTGTTGGTGCATATTATTATATTCGTGTTGTAAAAGTCATGTATTTTGAAAATTCACCGAAAATGGTGCATCGTCAATCGCCATCTCGCAACTTAACAATTGCCATTAGTGTGAATGGGTTGTTGCTATTGTTGTTGGGTATTTTTCCGAGCCAATTGTTTCTGTTATGTCATAGCGTGTTTTAGTAATAAACGATAAACAAGGTGAATCGCTTGTTGTCTATGCAACGACTATAGGACCGATGCATTGTTTTGTTATCCTGGAAACTGTTACGCCAATCCACGTTTTTTATGAGTCCTTTTTTCTGGTGAAGTGGTTGGTAATTCTTCTGATGGAACGGTGAGAGATTTTTCTAGTAATTTCACCTCCTCTTCATTTATCATTCTCATCGTTTCCTTAGTTTGCTTGCTTCCAAACAGAGTATGTTGAGTGTCAGCAATACTCACTGGTTTCTGGGGAGATTTTTCTTTCACGTGCGCACTTAATGTTTGTATTTCTGCTTTAACATCCGGATTAGAAAGTATGTCGTACCCTTTTTCTTTTTGGGCGTAAATATATTCCAATAAGGATCGATATGCTTCAGTTTTTAGTAATCCTTTGATGTCGGTATAAATGCGTTCCGCTCGCTTAAGTGTTTCTATTTGGCAAGCTCTTAACTTTTGTTTATGCTCTTCTTCTTTCTCCTTCATGACCTGCGCATAACTAGGCGGTGGCGCTTCTTCTTCAGGTGCTTCGAGCGGTGGTTCGCCAGTTGTCCCTTTTTCTTTGGGTGCTTCAGGTTGTGGTTCGGTAGTTGCTTCAGGTAAAACAGTATTGATGATGCTATATTCCAGCTCAGCCACAGGAGCTACGTCTTTTGTTTTACTGCTAATAAGTTCATCCACCATTTTTCGCGTAGCAGTGACTTTTGAATTAAGCAATGGCGTTAAAGCTGTTTGATGATCAATCAATGCGCCAAGTAGTGTGCTTGGATCGCACATGCTTGTGAATTTAAAATTTTTTTTGTGCAGCTTCAAATAAATCATGAGCTGCGATTTTAATTTTTTCTTGCATCTAAATATTTTTTGTTTGGTTTGATTGTCTATCTTTTTGGTTGAAAGTGTGGCAAGTAAATTAAAAAAAACCGTAAACACCGGCGAATCTATTTTATGAGCAATCAAACTGTCTAGTGTACTCAAAAGTTGCTGAAGTGCATTTTTATCTTTATATTCACCCGCTGTTCTTTGTGCCGTTAACGCAGCTGCTAAGTCGATTGGAGTGAATGTAGCAAAAGCAATTTTGATCAGTGCTGTAATCTTAGGAATTTGATCAGGT
>PFPT01000023.1 GCA_002793195.1 Gammaproteobacteria bacterium CG_4_10_14_0_2_um_filter_38_22 | reverse complement strand
TTGGTCGATGAATCAGCGCATGAATAAGGCTTTAGTATGTGATGCACTTTTAATGGCTTTATTTAGGCGTAAATTTCCTAAAGATGTGATTGTGCATTCTGATCGTGGCAGTCAGTACTGCTCGATACGCTATCAAAATTTATTGCAAATAATCGACTAATTGGCAGTATGAGCCGCAAAGGTAATTGTTGGGATAACGCAATTGCTGAAAGTTTTTTTCATACACTAAAAATTGAGCTTGTTCACACACAACAATATGCAACACGTGAACAGGCCAAACAAAGTATATTTCAGTAGTAGATTGAAGCGTATTATAATCAATGCAGATCACATTCTTCTATTGATTATAAAGCGCCATTTGAATTTGAATTTGAATATGCTTGTTGAAATTGAGAAGTTGGTGTCTGTGAAAACGCGGTAAGATTAAACGTATATTAATCATAATAAAGGCCGAATATATGAACGCATCTAACCATCTTTGCTTCGATTGAATTTATGACTTGCAACCAGGGTGGGGTCCATATATGACACGATGGGAGAAAGTTGAACTGGGCGTGTCATTCATTGGAGACGAGATATGATTTTTTGTTTAAAAATTTTTGGTGATGTTTGTGGGTTAATCGGTTCGTTACTAATTTTTTTCTTTGGCATCCCAAGAAAAATAGATACCGAAGGAAAGAATAATATGGTTTTTCTTGGCGAAGATCAGGATGAAATAAAAAAAATAGAACGATACAAAATCCTTGGTAATTTTGGAATTTCCCTTATCGCGCTAAGTTTTGTTTGTATGCTTTTTCTTGATTTTTTTGGTGCAAAATAAATTTTCTTCTTGAAAATAACTACAATGTAGTTATAATGTAATTATGACAAATATGCAATTTGAATGGGATGCTGGCAAAGCATCTATTAATCAGAAAAAACATGGGGTTAGCTTTGATGAAGCTAAGAGTGTTTTTTACGATGAGAATGCCGTCATTATCCATGATCCAGAACATTCTAATGATGAGGAGCGTTTTGTATTATTGGGAATCAGCTCTGTTTCACGTGTTCTAGTCGTAATTCACTGCTATAGAAAAAAAGATAAAATTATTC
Source organism: Gammaproteobacteria bacterium CG_4_10_14_0_2_um_filter_38_22 (assembly GCA_002793195.1). Classification (GTDB taxonomy): domain Bacteria; phylum Pseudomonadota; class Gammaproteobacteria; order Coxiellales; family Coxiellaceae; genus 2-02-FULL-42-43. The sequence continues at coordinate 2,585 of PFPT01000023.1, read as the reverse complement.
GCATTATTTCAGCCAGAAAAGCAACCAAGAAAGAAACTACACAATATCGAGGTGAGTTATGAAAAAAGAATACGATTTTTCAAAAGCGAAAAAAAACCCATACGTTAAAGACTTGAAAAAACAAGTAACCATCAGACTTGATTCTGACACCATTGAATATTTCAAAAATCTCTCTGAAAAAAATGATATTCCATATCAAACACTCATTAATTTATATCTTCGTGAATGTGCTAAAAAGCATAGGAAATTATCGATGGCTTGGTCTACAGGGAAGTAATTATAAAAAATTATTTCTGAGTAGTATTATTATATGAACCAATTTTTCAGTTGCGTTTAGCTATAAGTTCGCTGGAATTTTAATAACAAATCTTGAGCCACCAAGTAACGATGACTTTGTTATCCTCAGTGAGCCACCATGCAGGTCAACCATCGCTTTTGCAATCGCTAAACCAAGACCAATATGCTTTCCAATTGCATTTGCTTTCATTTCAGTACAAGCAGCATCAGTGAAAAAAACTTCAGTAAGCGCAGCTGATAATAGTGCCTTAATTGGTAACTGGGTTAATGTGAACTCAAAAACAAATGGACTTGATAAATTAGTTATTAAACAAAATGCTCATGGCGCTGTATCAATTAGGCGAGAAATGGCGATATGGTGAAACGATTTCAACCGCGTTTGTTGAATCAACCATAAACGAAGTCGTTGCAAAGCGTATGGCGAAAAAACAACAAATGCAATGGACTTATGAAGGCGCGCATTATTTATTACAAACAAGAACGGCAGTTCTAAATGATGAACTGCATAAGCATTTTGAGCGGTGGTTTCCAGGGTTTGGAATTAATAGTCATGACATAAAATCAGAATCTGGAATGAAAAAAGCAGCATGATTTTTGTCAAGATGACCCCCACATTTTTATGCTCTCCCAACATCTTTGCAGCCAGTTTTATCTACGCCAAGGATTGAATAAATTGCCTTACTGACAACTTTGCCTTCGACACGAACTTTAAAATTCATTGCGTCTAAAAATACGATCGGATAAACAGAGTCCAGTGGGCGATTGCGCCACTCATTAATTAATGGCAATAACTTATCAGTGATTTGGCTGATTTTTCCGGCAGATACTTCAAGGCCATACATCTCAGCCAAATGTTCGGCAATCGCATCGTAACTCATTCCTATTGCATATAATGACAGTACTTTATTATCCAGGGACTCATTTAAAACAGTTTGTCGCTTCTTCACAATTTCAGGTTCAAAACTGCCGTCACGATCACGTGGCGTCTCTAATTCAAATGCACCCGTACCTGTCTTAACTATTTTTTTGTCTTGCCATTACGACGATTTATTTGACCTTGCTCATCACACTCTGAAAGATGGGATGCCATTTCATCCTCAAGCGTGGCCTCAAGAATCTGCTTAATTAACGGCGTCATTACACCGTCTTTACCAGTAAGTGGCTGGCCAGATTTTAATTTGTTTATTGCGTCTTGTTGAAATCGAATGAAATCAAATTGCTCGAGATCATTTGTACGTTTTGTCATGTTCAGTTCTCCGAATTGTTTTATTTTACCAATTTCAGAAAACTGACACAGTTATTTAAACACTACCTATTTAATTCGTAATGTGCTTGCAGGACTACCAGTAATAGCCAGTCTTGCACCATCATCTTTAAACTCTTCAGTCCATTTCAGTTCAATTTTTTCACCTTCTATTCTTTTTAATGTAAACGCATAATTTGGATGGTCGGAAAATTTTTGTTGAATAGTTTGTAATAGCGTTTCAATCTGAAGTGCGGTTTTTGATCCGCCAAACAATCCAGCAAAAGAACGCCCTTTTTTAGAGTCTTTAATCTCGTTATATGTATCAACCAACGCTTGAACAACGCGATGAATTTTAATATCAGCCCGATGCTCAACAGCGTATTGATGTGTGCTTGAACTTAATATTTTTTCTATCTTTAATTTGCAATCAGTTAACTGCGTTTTAAAAGCCGAATCGCTTTTTTGTTGTTTTTGAATGTCTGCAAGGCCATTATCTACAGAGGCAGCCAAGTCTGTTAGGATTTTTAAATCTGCTAATTCAACTTCCTGTAGTCGCTCTCTCAATACAGCAACAGAGTGTTTTTCGCTTGTGAGATCTTTATATCCTATATAGCGTCTATAGCCTTCATCACTATCACTACCTGGACCTCTATATTTTGAAAGACCAAATTGTCCGCGAATAATTTCGTCTTCTTGAGGTGTAACGGGTCTATCGCATTGATGTGCAGATAAATCTGCTGCTAATTTTTTCGTACCGAACTCACCGAGTTTTGAACGGATCAATGGCGCATAATTAAAAAACAGTTGTTTTTCAACCGCACTACTTAGTGTTTCTGGACGACCTATTGCTTCTAATCGTGCATATAATGGTTTTTCCTGTTCTCCTTCTGCTGGAACAGCATCACGAGATGATAGCCATTTTGAATGAACTTCACCATTTACATCCTTCCAAGGTAAGCCCCCACAAATCCCACCCCGCCACATAGCCTTATCAGCTTAAAATTTCAGAATTAATGAACTGAGGCAACAGTGTTGTTGGGTC
>PFPT01000008.1 GCA_002793195.1 Gammaproteobacteria bacterium CG_4_10_14_0_2_um_filter_38_22 | reverse complement strand
TGCGCTTTGTTAGAAACAAAGCGAGGTTAACAGGGGTTGAAGTGTTCGGGTAGGTGGGATTTGTGGGGGCTTACAGTATTCCAATGTAGCAAGCTTGATTTGCATCAAACTGTTTGATAAAAACATTGTCATTAGCAATCATTAGTGGATGCACATTTAATTCCTTTCTACTGTTAATATGAACACATCCAATTGTGCCATCACGATTTTCGCAGGTAATTTTATAGGAGCCATAGTTGTGCTTTAATAAATAATTTGGTTTTTCTATATTTTTTAGATGTGATTTTCCTTTGAGAGCATTTCTTAATGCCATTCCATAGTAAATACCAATCCAGCAGGCCTGTTGACAAGACAAGCCTTCAATCATCTCAGAATTTGCAATAATTTCTGAAAATGTTTGTTTGATGAAAATATTTTTTTGAATAAAATGTAGTATAGCAATTTGGTTTTCTGAATCAATACTAGATATTCTATAGAAAATTAAATGGCTATTGGCGTGCGTACCAGCAAAAAATTTTGAAAATAAAAGAGTAATTTTTTTCAGTGCTGTTTTTATTTTCATAGTGAGTGCGCACATTGCTTAAAATTTTTATTTAGACTTAGCTTGAAAAGCATAGACACGAGCGGATATATTTTTCTTGTTATTAGATCCACTCCCTATTTTTATAGGATTAAAATCGGTTTCAGTGTCATAAACATCGATATTTTCCTTCTTTTTCAAATAGGGAACTAAATAACTTGCGGGTATAACCGCTAATGGATTAAAGATAACTTTGAATAAAAAAGAAGTAAGGATTAATTGTGGCATATCACTTATTGGTGTAACACCAGCAAAAGCAATAATTACGCAAATTAATGTAAATATAAATTCACCAACAATCGATGCCCCTAAGCTTCTTAACCAAAAGAATCGGCCCTTTAATAATATTTTTGATTTGGTAATTGCATAGATATTAATAAATATTGAGCTGATCATGGCGATTACATTGCCGATAAATATGCGAGTGAAAGAACTAAATACTGTTTTATAAGCGCCAGAATTACTAAGGGCATGAGGCGAATGAATACTGACAGCAATTAGCATGATAATTGCGAATAAAAATTCACTAAGTAAAGCCGCCCATATTAGTTGTCGTGATAACGCGTAGCCATATACTTCTGCTATGACATCGGCAAGTATAAATGTGAAAGGCAGTACAAAAGTGGATACCGATGTCATGTAGTTACCGAAGTAAACAAGCTTATGTGCTAATATTGCTGAAGATAAAAAGAAAACCAAATAAAACATAGATAAAAATAAAATACATTTTGAGTATTGAATTTGTGATTTTGGTTCAATTTTAATGCTGCTTGTAATTTCCATGGTCCTATCCTAATCTTGTTTTTTGATAAAAAATATTTCGATAATATTGAATCAACAATAAGCTCATGATTAATATTATTCCGAAAATAATGATATTAAATTGAAATCCAGTGAGTATTTGCAATAAATATGCGACAAGAGGTGTAAATGTAATTAAACACGAAACTTGCATACCCCCCAGTGTCAAGATTGCTTTCTGCAGGCTGTATAGTGGAATAATTGTGGTTAATATAGAAACAAAAATAAAATCGTACCATTTATTCAAAATGCTCTCAGTTGTAATGTGATCTCCTGAGATAAATAAAAAACAAAAACAAGTGGCGATGACGAAATAGAAGCGAATACATAAAAAATCAAGTGTGATGAAATTGAATTTCATCTGCAATTTTTGAGAATAATTAATATAAACAGCGCTAAAAAATCCTGATATTACTGCAAGTGATAACCCATAAAATACTGTTTTTGAGAAATCAACAAGCTTTAAGCTTTCATATGAAGCAAGTCCTAGCGTCAGAAAAATCAAAGTGAGCATCAAAATTATTTCTTTATATTGAAATTTGGCTTTATTAGTTGTGATAAATATTGAAGCAAGAGGAATGACACCCATAAAAATTGATACAAATATTCCAGGGGAGATATATTTTAGTCCCCAAAAGGTGCCAATCCATATGATCGCTGTTATGGTGTTGATGCTAATAAAGTCAATCGGGCTTTTAAATAGCACTGAATGCGCTATTTTAAAGCGGTTAAAATTGGTGAGGTTAAAAAATAAAAAGCAGAGTAAAAAAGAAATCAGTGCAACAAGGCTCGGATTTGTCTGTATTTCAAATTGATTGATCACTATCAAAGATAAGGCAGTTGATAATATGTAAGTTAGCATCGATCCATATTTAAACACTATCAACCCCTAATGCTTTAAGCTTATAAAAATCGCTTTTAATATCTTCATAGTTATTGCTATAAAATATCGATTTTCCTGCAACATCAACAACAGACTTAGAATTTCTCTTTGTTATTTCTGCGTTGCTTATTAACCATTCAGTGTTCACATGTGATTTAAATTCAGTCTCGTTAAAATGATCAATTACATGCTTGTTGATTGGAAGTAGCGCTTGCAGACAAAAAGAATGATTTCTTTTTATTCTGGGTAAATCAGCATTGAGGTGAATTCCAAAGTCCAAGGTGAATAAATTGATATCAAACATTTTTTCATACATCTTTGCTACCAATCCGCCTGCAGGTCTTGCAGCAACCTCGAGAAAATATATTTCATCTGAGGTAACGAACAGTTCCACATGAAAAACACCGTTGATTGCTCCCAAGCAGATGACAGCCTCAGTCGCAACATTTGATAAATGTGATTTGAGTGGTAATTCGTCAGGTAATATTAAGCTTGCTATGACTTTGCCTTTTGAGAAGTCATTGTTCGGGCATGTGTATTTGCAGCATTCAGAGAATAATATTTCTTTATTGCGCATTGCGATATCGCAATGATATAAATCGCCATCAATAAATGTTTCAGCTTCATATTCGTGTAAATCAAACACTTTTGAATTAAAGAATGAATTAAAATCATCGAAACTTTTTACAATGCTAACGCCAAAGCTTCCAGTGTAACTAGAGGGCTTGAGGACAAATTTTTCTCCCAATTTATTTTTTAATTTCTGATAATAAATATTTAAATCTGATTTAGCTTCATTTGAATTGAATGATTCATATGTTGGAACTTGAATTGATGAGTTTTCAAGATGATTCTTCATTAATATTTTATTTTGAAATAATAATGCTTCGCACTCTTTAATGCCAGGGAGATTTAATTCGTCTCGTATTCGAGCGGATAAGGACATATTGACTTCATCTACACACATTAACCAAAAATTATTTTTACAGTCATATTTTGCAATAACATTTTCTACGCTGTTTCTCAGAATGCTGTAATCAAACCTAATAAGTGGGCCTGTATTTTTTGTTGGCATAGGTATTGCAACTATTTCATGAAAATAGCGTTTTTTATTTTCTGGAAATTGATTTACGAATGGCTCAAGCACAAAAGCGATGAGGCGATCCGATGGCTCCACTGATAAATCAAAATCATAGTTATCAATGTATCGATGTGAAACAAAAGCAATTACTTTCATATGATGTTATGTCCAATAAATAATATCTTCATTTTGATTTTTGCCCATTAAGCAGGAAATGGTTGTGCGATGACTTTCTTGCGTTTTGGGTGAGCTAACCGCGTGTATATTTTTTCCATTAAAGAAATAGATGTCACCAGCGTTGATGTCTAGGTCAATCATAGTAAATTCTTGAAGCGATTTTGCTGGATAAGGGTAGCCTGTTTCTTCAACACCGAGCATTTTTTTAGTTTGGTTGTCAGGTTGTATATTCCAGTAGTGTAAATTTCCCCCGCCCACATTTTCGATACAAAAATTTGCCGCTACGATAGGGGAATTAATCGTGGTTTGTATTTCAAAACCCGCTTGTTTTTTATCTGTGCATTGCGCGCCATCATCATGTGGAGCTAGCGCATAATCTTCCGCCATTTGTCCGGGCCAAGATCGCATAAAAAAATGACATGCTTCTTGTGTGCCATGTTTTGCAGGCCTAATATTTTTTTGTGTTGAGTGTAAATTCAATTGCAGCATATCCAAAATGCGCTGAAAGATATTTTCTGTATTTGAAAAAATGCTCGGAAGCACTGAATTAAAATACTCAGATTCTCTGAGGTAGTCATTTAACAATTTTTTGTAATGATACGTTCCAAGAAAATTTCCTGGGACGCCATCTGATCTTTTTCTTAGATGAGTGCTGTTCCAAAAGTTCTCTGTAATTATCTTGCAGGCTTCCGGATCAATTGCACCTCTAAATAAACAGCCCGCTATTTTTCCTTCGAATACATCGAGTAAATTAGCGATATTTATGTGATCAGTTTCAATAATTTTGAAAACCTCAGTAGGCATCAGTTCACCGGTAATTTTATTCGTATTCATATTAAAATCCAATCAAGCATTCTATGTTTTTTAATCCCTCTTTGGCTGTTACTTCAGGCTGCTTTCCTTGATTGGCAGAAGTGTAAAGATCAATTAATTCTTTTTCATATAAATCCTCTTTGCATTCAAACGATAATTTTTGATCTCCGGTCATAATTATTCTTGTGTTGAGCGGTCCAGCAAGATTACTTCCAGTAATCACACCCTCTGATGTGTGTATTGTTAAATCGAGAGGAGAGTGGGATAAAATGGATGAATAAATACTTGCTGTTGCGCCCGTTTGGAAGCGCATAGCGATTAAACTTGTTTCATCGGTTGTGTGATATCGGTTGTTGGTTGTAATGACCTTAGATTCATTGACTTCGCCGCAGACAGGCAAAAGATACCAACGAACAATGTCCACAAGGTGTGTTCCGAGAGTTGTTAAAGACCACCATTGTGATGTTGTAAATGATTTCCGCCATTTAGCTTCATGAATAAATTCATACCCCCATCGTATATCGATGTGGTAAATCTCCCCTGAAAATTTATTGTGCAGATAATTTGCTAATTCTCGAAGCCCTGCGTGCCATCTCAAGTGGTAACCAACAGCGCAAGTAATTTTTGACGAATCTAGAAGGTCAGTTAATGCGCGTGCTTCATCAATATTTGTACAAATAGGTTTTTCAATTAGTAAATGCTTGCCATTTTTTGCGGCCATGATTGCATATTCGGTGTGGTGAATATCTGGTGTGCTGACAATAACAGCGTCCAAATTTTTGTCTGATAAAAAAGCATTGATGTCTGTTGATGAAGTGATGGGAGTGTCTTTTTGATACTGTTCGGCAAATTTTTTTGCTGATAATGCATCTTTAGAAAAAATACTATGTAGCTTTATGTTTGGTAGGTGGGATGATGCTTTTGCAAATCGGTGCGCAACACGACCAGGACCAATGATTCCAATATTGAAATTACTCATATCTGTATCCGCGATTGTGGTCGGCTATCCTGCCGTTGCGGTGCATATAAGGCACGAGCTTCACTGCAAATTGGATTAAAATTGTACAGTAAAGTTTTAAAAAAATACAACATTTTTTTGCTCTGCTTTTATTTATTGTTTTTAATAAGAAAAGGTCGTTTTAACTAGTACGCCCAGTATCTTAACGTAGTCGTCGAGTTTAGTGGGTTCAGCATTGGGGTTAAGTGGCAATAGCAGTCTGATTGGACCATCAATCGAAAATTCTCGGATCGTTGCTTCGTCGGTACCTGAATAAAGCACAATCACATAATCACCATCTTCTGGTGTCGCATCTGGATCGATAAATAAGATGGTGTCTTTTGGAAAGCGTGGCCCCATAGAAGGTTTGCTTGATAGGGCGTACGCATTTTTTGACAAAAATTCGCTAACCATCCATTTATTCCAATTACCCGGTGTTAGATGTGAAATAAATGCCACGGCATTGGTGCAGTCTTTCCATGAAATTACAGGAATAGACTGAACAGTGATAGCGGGGCTTTTGTTGCCGGCTGCGGTGGGGTTGCCTGATAATAACTCATCAATTGAAATATCAAAAAAATCAGACAGTGTTTTTAAGGTGGATGCGCGAGGATCCTCTGTCTTTCCTGCGAGTATTTTGTGCACGGTTGCCTGTGGAATATTGGTTCTACGAGATAATTCCGCTTCATTTAATCCAGCCTTTTTCATCAGGGCGCGTAAGTTATGTATCAATAAATCATGCTCGGCGGATTGTTCAATAATATTTCGTGTTGTTGGCATATATTTCTTTGGTGTCTCAATTGATGGGTGGGGTGCATAAGCAAATATGGATGCGTAATTTGGTTAGCCATGTTGCACATGTTCTTATGTAAATTTACTTTTTGAATTATTGCACCACTATAGATTTTTTTCAAGAAAATAATCGCATTAAATTATCAAAAATTACTGTTTAAAAATAACATACAAGTAAAGATGTACATTTATTTTGATTAAAATATTATAAAAGTAATATTTTATGTTGACTGTCACGTATTAAATTACTATAGTAATTTTTTATTGAGGGGTATCGTTTTTTAATTGGGTCATCTACAAGGAAATTATTATTTATAGGAAGAAAAACTTTTTATGTTTTTTTAGTAGGGCGAGGTTAATTTTATGACAAAAATAAGTAGTCATTTTTTTAAAGAGTGTGAAAAAACAGTTAATGATTGTTTTTCTATAGAAGAAAACTTTTCCCCTGCTGAATCAATTTCATGGTTTTCAAAAATTGCTCGAAAAGAAAATGCCAGTTTGAACGAAGTAAATAATGCATTAAAAAAAATTGAATATTTTGTGGATCAAAAAGAATTTGAAAAAGAAGAGACAGTTGCAGAATTACAACTTGGCTACGGTTTTCAAAAATTGCTTGAAGAAAAACGAAGTGAATTAAATATGTTGGCAGCATTAAAAAATAATAGGAAATATAAAATTACACGTCAGTTGTAATTTTTAATATTGGGCTTGAATGCTTCTGAAACCACTAATTGCGATTTAAGGAATGGGAAATGGATTTTACAGAAAAAAACAGTCTACAGTCAGGTTTGTGTCGAACCTTAAAAACACGCCATCTTACGATGATTGCATTTGGTGGTGCCATCGGAACTGGGTTATTTTTAGCAAGTGGTAGCGTGATTCATACAGCTGGTCCTGGCGGCGCTATGTTAGCCTATTTTTTGATGGGCGTAATTGTTTATATATTGATGTGTGGCTTGGGTGAGATGTCTGCTTACATGCCGGTATCAGGTTCATTTTATACTTATGCATCTGAATTTGTTGATCCAGGTTTAGGTTATGCGCTGGGTTGGAATTACTGGTACAACTGGGCGATTACCATTGCTGCAGAAATTGCAGCTGCTGATATGGTCATGCAATTTTGGTTTCCGCATTCTTCTTCGTTGATGTGGAGTCTTATTTTTATCTCATTTTTTACAGTATTTAATGCTGTTTCTGTAAAGGGATTTGGTGAGGTTGAATATTGGTTATCATTTTTAAAAGTCACTGTCATTTTTATATTTATTATATTAGGAGCGGCTTTTGTTATTCAGGATCATCATCATGCGCAATCTGTTTTTAAAAATTGGCATATTCAAGGTGCGCCATTTCATGAGGGTTTTTTAGGGTTTTTAAGTGCATTTATGGTTGTTGGATTTTCATTTCAGGGAACGGAATTAATTGGTGTTACGGCGGGTGAAAGTAAAGATCCACAAAAAAGTATTCCGAAAGCAACTCGAAATATTTTTTGGAGAATATTATTATTTTATGTGCTTTGTATTTTTATTATTTCTTTAATTATTCCTTATACATCATCCGGTCTTTCGTCTTCTAATGTTTTGGTTAGTCCATTTACTTTGGTATTTTTGCACACGGGAATAAAAATTGCTGCATCGATAGTGAATGCAGTTGTTTTGATTGCCATTCTATCGGCTGGTAATTCTGGCACATATGCGGCAACGCGTATGCTGCAGCATTTGGCGCAGCAAGGTCATGTTCATGCAATTTTTTCAAAAATAAATAAAAATGGTGTTCCCATTTATGCGCTATTCGCAACTATGTTAATAGCTTGCGGGGCTTTTTTATCTTCTTTTGTTGGTAATGGACAAGCATATATTTGGCTGATCGATGCATCCAGTCTTTCAGGATTTATTGCATGGGCGGGAATTGGTTTGAGTCATTATCGGTTTAGAAAAATACTGATTAAAAATAATATCAGTTTAAAAAAATTACCTTATCAATCAAAAATTCACCATTACGCCTCATATGTTGCTTTTATATTTTGTCTGTTAATTATTGCTGGACAAAATTATGCAGCATTTACGCAAGCACATATCAGTTGGATCGGATTAGCGCCATCTTATGCGGGATTGCCTGTTTTCCTCATTTTATTCATTACGTTCAAAATGAGAAAAAAATCAATTCTGAAATTTCAGAATAATAAAAAATTATACTTTGATGATGAATTAATAAGTTCGACGTAATAAATAAAATAGTGAGAATTAATATGACACGAATAAAAATAGAAGAAATGCATGATGCATTAACAGAAATTAAAGCGCTTAAGATGGTGCTGAGCAAATCTGTCCCATTTGCAACAGCACGTTTGTTATTTGCTTTAAATACCATTGCAATGGGTTATGCGTCTAGCCAACTTGGCAAAGATGAGGTGGCGGCAGCTGCTTCATTTACGTCATTACAATATTTATTTGTAGGCGCAGCACAAGGTTTGCTATTTGGTTCTGGGATGATATTCAGCGAAAAATACGGTGAAAAACAATATGCAAAAATTGGTAAAATTAGTCGAAGCACTTGGATAGCTGCGCTGCTTGCAGCTGCTGCATCCATTGGGTTGATGTTAGGTGCGCCCAGAATTATGTCTGCAGCCAATATGTTAGACAGTAATGTTGCAAAATACACACAAGAATATTTAGATTTCTACGCGATAGCGGTACCTGCTGTATTACTTTCTGTTGCAGATCAGCAACTAGCGGTAGCTACAAAAGATCCTCATGTGACATTGGGATTTACAGCAATTTATTCTTTAATTGCTTCTGGTATCGGTATTCCAGCAACACTTGGAAAATTAGGTGATGGGTTGTCAGGCATTAAGGGCTTTGGTATGAGCACCGCCTTATCAGCTTGGCTTGGTCTGTTGGCAATGCGAATTTATTTTTATGCCAGTAAAAAATATCATTCGTATGATTTATTTTCTTTAGACATGATGGATGTTAAAAAATATTGTTGTGAATTAATGTCTATTGGTTGGAAAACCAGTCTTCAAGCAGGTGCTGAATTTGCAAATCTAACTGCTACTGCATCTTTATTATCAGCTTACGGAAAACATAAAAATATTCCTGCGCTCCAAATAATGTCTCCTTCAATTCAAATTGCATCAGCATGGGGATTAGTTTGCATTGGTCTTGGTCAGGCGCAAGCTAATTTAATTGCTGCCGAAAGAGGTGCGATGAGAGCAGCAATTGATAGAGCCGATGAGGAAAGTGCAGAAAATGCAAAAAATAATATTACTAAAATTGCACGACAAGGATTAATAGTGGGTAGCGCTCTCAGTCTAACGCTTGCAATTATTTGCATTGTTGCACCGAGTTATCTTGCCAAAATATTTTTATATGATGGCATGAGTGATGCCGATTTTAATCAATCAACAAAACTTATTCAGTATAGCGCGCTTGGATTAGTGTTTGATATGTTGCGCAACGTTTCTGCCGGAAGTTTGAAGGGATTTAAGGATGTTAATTATGCGACTGTCGTGAGTTTTTTAACGATGACAGTGCTTTTTGCTGGTATTGGTGCAGCCTTACTGTTTGAAAAAGATTCCATTGAAGGATTTGCATGGTTAAGAAACGGGTTGATAGGTTTGGCTTCATGTTTTACAGCTTATCGATTTTCAGTTTTTGATAAAAAAAGTGTGCAAGAACAGGCAACTCCAGTTCGTCATTCTAATGCTGCTAATCGTTTTGCATTTCACAATGTGTCAACGCCATTATTAAATGGCGCTGATTCGAATCTGAATATTCAAACTGTTTCTGCAAGTATGTAGGTATAAAAATTGTATTCAATTGTAATGATTAAAATAAATTTAAAGGATGGAAAAATGAAAACACAGATTATTAGTATCGATAATTATAAAGTAGAAACCTATTTTATTGAGGATAAGTTGAGTATCACTGTTGCTTATAATAATACAAAAAAATCATTGCCAGCAAATGGTGGGCTGAGGTTTTGTAAATACGAAAGTTTGTCTGAAGTGCAAGATGAGGCATTAACGCTCGCCAGAAAAATGACACAAAAGCATGCGCTCTATAATACTGGTTTTTCAGGTGTTAAGTTGGTGGCTTCGGGTGATGTAACAGCAGAAAACAAATTAAAAGTGCTCAATGCTGCTGCTGAAATTTTAAATAATTTTAATGGAAAAATATATACAGGTTGTGATTTGAATATAAATAATGAAGATATGGATTATTTATTTTCGCTCACACCTTATGTGCTAAATGGTATTGGTAGTTCTGTTAATACATCAACTGCTACAGCGTATGGCGTATATGGATCATTGATAGCAGTAATGAGCAGTGAGGATCATTTAGAGCATCCTAAACGATTTTTAATTCACGGTCTTGGAAAAATTGGAACTGTTATTGCAGAAAAACTTATTGAAGCAGGACATCTCGTTTACACTTATGATGTCAACATTGGTGCAGCAAATATAGCGGGTTCAGTTAATATTTCTCACCAGTCAGATTGGCATCAAACACCTTGTGATTATATGGTGCTATGTTCAAAAAGCGGTGTCATTGATGAATATAATGTGGATGCATTGAATACGCGTTGGATTATCAGTAGTGCAAATGCACCTTTTTCAAATGATGCTGTCATAGAAAAACTTAAATTAAAAAATATTAACTGGCTACCTGATGTGGTGAGTAATGCTGGTGCTGTTATTTGTGATTCTCTTGAATTTATTAATCCAAAAAAATACCAACAATCGAATCCAGAAAAGGTCTATCAATTTGTTTATGATGCAAAGCGGCATAAGACCCAAAAAATATTATCTTTTGCAAAAGCGCATTATATTTCAACTGCCGAAGCGCTAAATATGTTTTTTGTGCTTTCGGAAAATGAAAATATTTTAGATGCAAAATTGGCTTGATAAATAGGAAATAGTTTTATGTTTACGCATTATGATAGCGATATTATTGTTGTGGGTGGTGGGCCAATCGGAATGGCAAGTGCTTTGTTTTGTGCAAAAGAAGGAAAGACAGTCACGTTGTTAGAACGATTTTCTATTGGCAATCAACATGGCAGTTCGGCGGGGCATGTTCGTATGTGGAGAATCATGTATACCGAATTAAATCATGCCAAATTAGCAGTAACTGCTGGAGAGTTGTTTCGTGATCTTGAGCAAAAAGCCGATGTCAAACTATTGCATAAAAATGGATTGTTGAATTTTGGATTAGAAACGGATTATACGCCAGAAGGTACATTAGAAAGTGCGATTCAAGTGATGGATATGCTTGGAAAGAAATACACAAGATTAACAAAGAATCAAATTGAGTCTAGATATCCTTTTAAAAATCTACATAAGGATTTTTCAGGTGTCTTTCAAGAGGATGGTGCAACAATTGATGTAAAAGAAACAACGCATTCGTTATTAAAATTATGTCGAATGTATGGTGTCAATATTAAAACGCAGCAGTTAGTGACTGAAATAAAAACGGATGCCAATGGTGTTGAAGTAATTACTAATGAGGGTGTTTTTCACGCAAAAAAATTAATTTTGTGCCCGGGTGCTTATGTTAATGAGATTGTTAAACCCAGTTTTGGATTTGAATTTAATGTGAAGCTGTGGGAGATGTGTTTCGCTTATTATCGTGTTACTGATCCAAGCTTATATTTTCCTATGTGGTTTCAATTTGATGAGCCGCGTAATGGCCATTCTAATTTATTTTATGGATTTCCTAACGTAAAATTTGGAAGAGACAATTTTGTGAGATTTGCAGTGGATTGGGCATCCCATGTTTTTGCAGATCCCACAGAGCGAGAGTTTGCTCCACGACGTATTGATATACAATTGACACAAGATTATGTGAAACAGCATATTCGCGGCGTTGATTCAGCGCCTATTGATATGGCTAGCGCATTAATGACACATTTTCCTGATAATCATAGTTTATTAGATTTTATGCCAAAGGATCTAGTTCCTTATCATAAAAACGTGGTGATATGTACAGGAGGGTGGGCGTTTAAATTTGTTCCATTATTTGGAAAAATTTGTGCTGAGCTTGCGGTTTATGGTGAGACAGAAATAAAAATTGATGAATTCTCTATTAGCAGACCCAATATTATTAAATAATTAGAAAAAACAAAGGAGTTTTATTGTGAAAAATCTTGTGTATGTTGGTGCGATTTTTTCTATTTTGAGTGCTTTATGTTATGCGCTGCAAATTTCAGTTATTAAAATGACAGGTGCACATATACCGGTCCCCGTATTGGTTTTTATTCAAAGTTTTATTTGCTTGCTAATGGTAGTGCCGGTTATTGGTTTGCGTCATGGTGCAAAATCTTTTAATCCCATTACATTTTCTAACATAAAAATGCAGCATTTTTTAAGAACAATATTTAGCTTGGGCATTAGCTTTTTCCTATTTACAGCGCTAAAGAAAATCTCTTACTTTGATTCTGTACTGCTTTATAATACTTTTCCGTTATTTATTCCGTTTGTCGCACTCATTATATTGCGTACCAAAATTAATCATGCATTGTGGCCATTTGTTTTTATAGGCTTTGCAGGTGTGATGTTAACATTACATTTAGATAAGCATATTTTTTCAACGGGGGCATTTTATGCATTGGGGTCGGCTGTTTCAGCAGGACTGTCTATTGTGATGATGCGAAAAATATCTGCTATCGATGATAGTGTTAAAAGTTTATATTATTATTTTTTAATATCGACAATTTTAGCAGGCTTTGTGTCTATTCCATTTTGGCATGAAGTATCTAATCTACATGTGCTTTCAATTTTATTAATTGGTATATTATTTTTCTTTGTGCAGTATTTTTTAACATTGGCTGCAACATATACGACACCGCAAATTGTTTCTACGCTTTATTATTCAAATATTGTATTTTCATTGATTTTAGCGCATGCCTTATTTTCCGAAGTGATTACAAAAACGATGATTGTCGGGATGATTGGTATTGTCATTGGTGGGCTTGGTGTTATTTATATGCGAAAAAACACGGTTGTTGTCAAATCAAATAATATTTTAGTTAATAATTAAAAAAGGAAGTGTGATGAATTTAAATTTAGAAAATAAAGTCGCGGTTTTGGCAGCCGCAACTGATGGTTTGGGATTGGCAACTGCAAAACAATTGCTGGCTGAAGGTGCTAAGGTTGCTATTTGTGGGCGTGACGAAAAACGAAATGCAGCAGTGCATGTTGAGTTATCAAAATTGGCAGATGAAAAAAATTTCCTTGTTTTTTCCTGTGATGTGACCAATCATGCGCAAATAACGCAGTTTGTTTCTGCTGCAGTAGAAAAATTTTCACAGATTGACATTGTGGTTACGAATGCAGGTGGTCCGCCAACAGGAACGTTTGAAACGATTGCATTAGAAATGTATGACAAAGGTTTTCAATTAACGCTGATGAGTGTTGTGTATCTTGTACAGGCAGCATTGCCTCATCTTAAAAAAAGCGAAGCTCCCAGTATTTTGACAATCACGAGCACTGCAGCAAAAGAACCCATCCCAAATTTGTTTATGTCAAATGTTATTCGTCCAGCGGTAATTGGTTTAACAAAAACGTTGTCGCAAGAACTGGGTGTGTATGGAATACGCGTTAATTCTATTTTGCCTGGATGGACAGCAACGGATCGAACGATTTATTTATTAAATAATCGTGCTGAAAAATTAAATAGTACTTATGAAGTGTGTGAAAAAGAGGTGGTGAAAAATATCCCATTGAAGCGAATGGGAACACCACAAGAATTTGCAAATGTTGTAGTATTTTTAGTTTCACCCGCAGCGAGCTATGTAAGTGGACTCATGATGCAAGTGGATGGTGGTGCTTATATGGGTTTAATATAGTTAGATACCAAAAAGTCGTAAAGCGTAAATGATAGTGGCTGCATTAATCCTTTAATGTAGCCTCATATGTTTTGATGAAGGTGGAAACCATATTTTTTTGAAGCATTTTTTCACTGGAAATTTTTATAATCTGTGTATATAAATTTACAGTAATATCGGCGCATTTTTTTTCGCCTAATTTGTATTTAATTTTTAACTTAATGACTTCTTCTAAAATTTTCGTTAATAGCTCTGGGTTTAACATGACATCGGTTTGAATTTTATTCATTTCATGTTTAAGTGCTGTCTTAATTTGTTTGTTTTTTGTTTGTTTTCTATTAGATAAAGGGCTGCCTTCGCCAGTTTCAATCCACGCACTTGTAACACCAAAAGCTTTGCTATACAGCTTTAAAAAATCAGAAGTAGGATGGCGGCGACCTTGCGTATGTTGCGCAAATGTTAAATAGGGAACGTTAAATTTTTCGCAAAACTCTTTCGCGGTTGCAAAGCCCGCGGCTTTCATTGAAGCTTTGATTCTAGCGCCAAGCGCATAATTTCTTTTCATTATGAATCCTTGTTCTTTTGCTATCCGTATATTGATCACAAGAATATGATATGACATAATTATGTCAAAATCAATCTAATTTTATATCAACGAGGAAATTGTAATGGTTTATGATACTGACCTGCTTAATACCAAAAAACGCCTTACAGAGTGGGGTAATTGGTGTTATCGAATCACTACTATGGGGCTTGGATATTCAAACCGAACATTGCTAGCAAAATTACAAGAAGAAGGTGGGATGATTATTCAAGGAACAGCAAAAATACTCATACCGACTAATGAAAAAGCAGAAGAGATGAATGATCTTGTTGAGCAGCTTGCAATGGATAAGCCAGAAGGTGCTGGAAAACCCGAATGGGCTAAAATTATTCGTGTGCACTATACAATGCAAGAAAAAGATATCATTGAACGTATTCAATTAACAGCGTTGCCAAAACGGACTTATTACCATTATTTAAAATGCGCACAAACGTGGTTATCAGAAATTTTGTAGCGCTATCGATCCTTCCACTTAAAATAAATGTTTCGCAAAAGCGCTTTAAAATTAAGTGCTTTTTTATTTCTTGTAACTCTAAAACAAAAAAATCAAATAAAATAAAAGAATTTAAAACTGCTTAAAAAGTAGTGCAAACTTGAAAAAGTATTTTGATCAGTATAATTAAAATTACTTAAAACACCTTAAAAACAGATAAAAAAATATAAAACAAAAAATAATAAATAAATATTTTTTTACAAAAATACTTGATATTTTATTTATTTTTTTGTAAGATGCTCTGGTAATTTCAAAAAACCTTACGCAAGCCCCATCGGATTTATCCCTGGGGCTTTTTTTTGCCAAAAAATCCCTATCGCTTTTATTTTCTAATTATTAAAAAAAACAAATTGAGGATTGCTTATGAAAAAGCATATGCAGCTCAAGTGCTATGCCTTGAGCGCAATATTATTACTGTCTGCATCTTGTGAAGCAGCAGTAAATGTTGCCAATAACATTAACGTGGGACGTTATTTATCGGTACCAGAAAAACCTAAGAATGATCAGATAAATCTTTTAAATCAGCAAATACAAATTAAATTTCCACAAAATATTTTAACGATTAAGCAGGCTATTCAATTTCTCTTGCGATTCAGAGGTTATCACTTATGTGCTAACGATCAGCTCGATGAAGCCACTACGCAAATGTTAAATCAGCTGTTACCTGAGGTTGATAGAGAATTTGGTCCAATGACACTAAAGCAAGGGTTGCAAACTTTATCCGGCAATATGTTTTATCTGCTTGTTGACCCCGTGAATCGTTTAATTGGTTTTAAGTTGAAACCAGCGTATTCGAAAATATACCAAAATGTGACAACAAATAACTTTACGAATCAAGAAGAGGACTAAAAAATGTTAACGATGATAGCAAACACTAACTATGCAGTGTCAGTGCCAAAAATAGCGCCTGGATTTAATAGGTTAGAAAACTATGTTGGATACGACGTAATGCTATACATATTACGTTTTCTTTATTACTTGGTTTTTAGGGCAAAAAAATATGGCTATAACAAACAGTATTTGGTGAATCAAATTGAGAAATTTGAAAAGCAATCTAGGTTGCCTGGATTTTTATCATCGCTTCCAATTGATCAACTCTTAATTAAATTAGAAGATGCGCAATTTTTTTATCCAATTCGTAAACATGAAGTTACATTTCCAGTATTTCATTAAGATGACTAATTTTTTTAAAAAGGTATTTATATGATGAAGTTAATTAACGAGGATGCTTTATTAAAAATAAAGAATTTTTTATATAAAAACATAAAATTTCTATATCGTTGGATTAAGCCGAATTTTAAAAAACGATACTTTGTTGCTCTATTGTCTGCGTTTTTATTTTCCTTTTTAACTCTTATTTTGTTTTTTGGTTTCCATAATTCATATAAGCATCACGAATTACAAAATAATTATGCAGTTAGGTTTGAAAAACCTGAAGTCAAAATTCAAAAACAATCTTCAAATATTCAACCTTTGAATATTGTAAATGATAAAAAAAGCGATGAAAAAATATTGCAAAACCAACTTGATCGATTAAAGCAATCTTCAAGTAAAAAGATGCAAGCACTGCAAGTTGAACTGCAGATCATGCAGTCTCGAATTTCGCTGCTTGCTTCTAAAAACGATGTGCAAAAACTGCAGCAGACCGTTTCAGAACCAAATAGCACATTGCTTGGAAAAATGAATAATTTGCAGGATTCTGTTCAAAAGGTCATTGCGCAAACAGCTGAGAAAACATGGGTTGATCCAACTACAGTACAAAAATATTTTCGCTTAGTCGCAGTGCAAGGATTTAGTGATGGAATGAGAGCAATCATTGATATAGATGGTAATCAAACCACATTAACTACTAATGAAATTTGTCCTGCGTGCCGTGGATGGGTTCTACAAAAAATGAGTTTTGCAAATCAAAGCGCTGTATTTAGTAAGCAAACCGATAGTCGTGTTTTTTATGTGAAATTACAGGGTAATTAACGGGGATTCCAATGCGATTTTTTTATTTTAATGTTCGGTGTGTCAAGTTAACACTTTTGATTGCTTTCATATTTGCTTCATTCAGTCTGTTGTCAGGGTGTGCCGGAATGATGCACAAATTTGGTTATGAGCCCGTTCAAAAATCAGATGTGCAAGCATGTATGGCATCCACGGTACTGATCACTAATTTGCAATCAGATTCCTACGATAGAACTTATCAGATGACAAATGGTCGTGTTTGTCACGGAGTAAACGATTATGAAAAATAAAAACAGCAGCTCAAAAAAATTATTTTACATATCATTTTTAGCGTTTAATGCATTTTGCACATCAGTTTTAGCGGATCAATTACAGTCGATTGATCCTAAACTAACTCAAAACACAATTATTAAATCTTCATCGGATCAAAGTAATGCACTAGAAAGTAATGCCAAGATGTGGGGATTAACAACAAATAATTTTCAACATTATCTTTGGTTGATGAAAAACAGCCCTAGCGGTAATTGGTATAAAAATCTTGATCCGCCAGAGGTGTTGGCACTCAATACAACTAATCCTGAAAAAATGATGCAATATGCTGAAGTTCAAGCACGTAATATGCATTCGCGCGTCACGCAAGAATTACTATTTAATAAAATATATTCTCAAGCTTATAGGAATTTGTATCCTGATGAAAAACCGATTATGCCGTTAAATCAAGCGAATCAAAGTGACATTTTAAAAGCAGGTGATAGGGTATGGTTATTTTTAGGTGTGAATACACCGCTTGGAAGTTTTGCATATAAAAATTTATTGAAAAATATTCAATCTACTCCAAACACAGTATTGGATATTTATTTTGTTGGTAAAAATGTAACTAAAAAAAATATTGAACAATGGGCTGCAGATATGTCTATTCCGCATCAGCTTGTTAATAAGCAAATCACGTTAAACTTTGGCAATGATCGATTTTCGTCGTTAACAAAGGGAAAGCCAGTGAATTTACCTTTTGTTGGAATTGTGCATAACAATCGTTTCCAGCCGATAACTTTGTCATCTGTTTTATAACACCTTAAAAATTATATTGAGATAAATTGTAAGAGGTTTTGTCATGCAGAATCGTTTATTGATAGCAGTGATATTAACCACTGTAATTTTTATTTATCAAAATGCATTTGCATCAGAAAGTAATAAAAATTTAATGATGCGCGTGCCTGTCATTCAAAAAATTGAAAAGCATAATCCGCAACTAAGATCAGAAGTTTTATTTGCGGGTTTGCGTGCCTATGATCATTTGCGCTCTATGGGAGCAGATAATCGTCGGTTGCTTACAATTGTTGACTTTAATAGACCTTCCAATAAGCGACGTTTGTGGGTTTTTAATATCAAAAATGGAGATACAAAATATTTTACTTACGTGGCTCAAGGAAAAAATACAGGCCTTAACGCTGCAAAGCGTTTTTCAAATCAGTTTGATAGTCATGAAAGCAGCATCGGTGTTTATCTTACTGGGCAAATATATTATGGCATTGCGGGTCAATCGATGCGAGTTCATGGCTTAGACGCAGGATTTAATAGCAATGCTTATCGTCGCGATATTGTTGTGCATCCTGCTTGGTATGTCTCGCATCATTTTGCTAAAAAATATAATCGCGTGGGTAATACTTATGGATGTTTTGGATTGAATCAAAAACTAGCACCTCAAATCATATCAAAAATTCAAGGCGGAACGGTGATGGTTGCTTATTATCCAAACAATCTGTGGCTTGATTTATCACCCTATGAACAACTGATGATTCATTAATATTTAAAACCGAGTTAGCGTTGCATGAGTTCCACAAAATATAGTTATCATCTAAAACGACAATTTTTACCTTTGATTTCGGCAATTTTTCTCATATTTTTAGCCGAAAAAGCTCAAGCACAGAACTTAAGCTTTGTCGTTCATTCAACTCATGCAACGCGCCTTATTATTGATTATTTGCAAAGTAATCCTGAAAAAGTAGCTTCATTTCAGAAAATGAAAACTGATTCGCATGAAACAGTGAATGCAATGAATGAAAATTTAACACCGCAATTAGAAGATGAAATTAATTTTGCTAAACCTAAGACAGCAATTTTAATTCCAGTATTTCCAATACAGTCAAATTTGTTAACGCCAGGAAAAGTATATGAAAATCATATTAATATTGTACTGCCTCATCCATTTTTCATTGTTGGTTGTGATGATCTCTCGATGCAGTGGTTGAATCGTTATGCAAAAAGGCTGCAAAAATTAAATGCTACTGGATTTGTTGTTAACATATCATCTCAGCAAGATTTTTCAGAACTGAAAAATGCATTTCCAAACTTGCCATTATTAGCAGTGCCAGCAAATTCTATTGCAACTGCTTTGCATATAACGCATTACCCAGTCTTGATATCCGATAAATTGATTGAGCAGTAATAATAATTGTATGAAAAAATATCCATTAGAAAGTTTGCTGCGCCCGCCGGTTGAATGGTGGTCAAGTTTGATTTGTTTAATTGTATCGATATTTATTTATATGCAATCATCTATTTTTTTATTGAGTACACAAATAACTGCTTTTATTGCAATAGGGCTTTTTTTTCTTGGAGTGGTGAGATTTTTTCAAGGATATCGAGTTATTAGTTATCAAAATAATTTGAAACGATTGTCATTTTATGCGGCAAGTTCTGATGAGCTGCCAATTAGTCAGCACAAACTTTTTTTGGGAAAAGGATTTAAATGGGAAGCGAAACATACGCAACGATTGCGGGATTTAAAGCAAAGTACATATGAAAATTATTTGAAACCAGGAAAATGGTATCAGCGCGCAAGACAATTTGAATTGAAATATGAGCACTCATTTAAATTAAAACCATTAATTAATTTTTTATCGAGCCAAAGCCGATGGAATTCTGTTCGTCCATTGCCTCCTGTTGGTGGTAATCCAGCCATACATGGTATTGAACTCAATGAAAAAAATATCTTTTTGTCGCTTTCAGAGCGTGTCGGTCACACGATGATTTTAGGAACGACCAGGGTAGGTAAAACACGATTATTAGAACTGATGATTGCTAGTGATATACGACGTAATGATTCTGCTGTGATTGTATTCGATCCCAAGGGAGATATGGATTTATTAAAACGCGTTTGTTTTGAAGCAAAAAAATCTAATCGTGCTTCTGATGTGATTGTTTTTCATTTGGGCTATCCATCACATTCCGCGCGTTATAATCCCATCGGTAATTTTTCACGCATTACTGAAGTAGCCAATCGGGTGGCAAATCAACTGCCAAGCAGTGGTGAATCGGCTGCTTTTAAAGAGTTTGCATGGCGTTTTGTTAATATCATCGCTAATGCGTTAGAGGCATTGGGTAAAAAACCAAATTATAAGGACATGGATAAATATATTTTAAATATTGATTCATTAATGTTGGAATTCTGTGCTAAATGTTTAATAGATATCAATCCGGAATGGCAGCAGATTGTAGAAATCGATGCAAAAATGATTGATGTTAAAAATTTGCCGATGCATTTGAAATCACGAAAACCTTTTATGATTGCGCTCGTCAATTATATGGATAAATTAAATATCAATAATCCAGTTTATGATGGATTAAAAGCAATTTTTAATTACGATCAAACGTATTTTCAAAAAATAACTGCTTCACTATCGCCATTATTTTCAAAGCTAACAAGTGGGAGAATTGCGGAGCTTATTTCACCGAACTATTTTGATTTTGATGATGAACGTTTGATTTTTGATTGGCTGCAAGTTATTCGCGGCAAAAAAATTGTTTATGTCGGATTGGATGCTTTATCAGATAGCACAGTCAGTTCTGCCGTTGGTAATAGTATGTTTGCTGATTTGTGCTCAACAGTGGGTCAGATTTATAAATTTGGCATTCAGGATGGTATTGCTGATTCGTTAAGTAAAAAAACATTTAATAAAATTAATCTGTATAGCGATGAATTTAATGAATTGGTCGGTGATGAGTTTATTCCGCTTGCAAATAAAGGTGGTGGCGCAGGTCTTCAGCTTACTGTTGCAACACAAACAGGTTCAGATGTGTTAGCGCGACTGGGAAGTCAGGCAAAAGCTAATCAGGTTTTTGGTAATTTTAATAATTTAATTTGTCTTCGTGTCCTGGAAGAAAGTACGGCAAGATTATTAACTGATAAGTTACCGCAACGTGTGCAGGTGCGAGATGTTATTCAAGTATCCTCTGCAAATGATGCAGCGACACTAACGGAATCTACTCATTTTTCAAGTCATACAGAAGATCGCATTACCGTAACAGAAGTGCCGCTAATTTCATCAGATGATTTGATGCAGTTGCCAAAAGGGCAGGCATTTTGTTTGCTTGATGGCGGTCAGTTGTACAAGGTGCGTTTTCCATTACCTAAAAATGATATGGCTTTGATGTCTGAAAGTGTTGAAAAAATGGTTGAGGAATTGCGTACTGTGTAGGGTGGTCAAATATGAAAAAAGCAGAAAAGGCACATAAAACGCAAAAATCACCAACATTGCTTGATTTATGGATTTGGTTATTCATACGTTTTTTTATTTGGATAGTCGCAGGGTGTTTTGGATGTGTTCTGATAGCGGTTATTCTTGTGACGTTACATGGAATATCAGGTTTTGTAACATTTCAGAAATTATTAGAAGAAAGCTATCAAACTCTGTCGACGCTAATAACACCTAATGCGTTATTGATTGTTAATCATTGGATGGCTGTTTTTCCAAATAAAATCATATTGAAAAATCCTCTATTACTATTATCAAAGACACAATATGAATATACGATTTTATCGCATGTAAATTTAATGATTGCTGCTGTATTGCTTGCAGCAAAATTATTGGTAGTGCGGTTATATTTATTTGCGCATTGGTGTTACTTGTTTTTGCTGCTTGGATTTGCAGGATTAATAGATGGATTAATGCTACGAAAAATTCGCCGTTTTTCAGCGGGTCGAGAAAGTGCGTTGATCTACCATAATATGAAACCTTTAATCATGTTGAGCTTAATTTTCAGTGTTTTTGCTGATTTAGTATTGCCAGTTTCATTACGTGTGAATGAATGGATACTGGTGATCTCTGCCATATTGTTTGCACTTGCGATTCAGGTAACGGCAAAGTCGTTCAAAAAATATTTTTAGAGTTGTTGTGATAAACTAGCATAAGGAATTTGAATGAATTATTAAGGAGTAATAATGGCAAAAATTGATATGGAAATCTTTAAACCCAAGAATGGTAAAGCTATTTTTTTAAGGCATTGCACACCAAAAGATGCCGCTGTTTTTCCTGATTTTGAAAAAACAATTGCAGCGGAAACCAGTTTTACCAAATTAGGTGGTTTTAATATAGATACTGCAGATTCAATAGAAAAACGATTGGTGTTGTCGGAAGCAAATCCAAGAATGCTTGAGTTAGGAGCATTTTTAGAATCTGGAGAAATGCATGGGCTTTTAGTTTTTCACGCAATACGAGAAGGACATCCATGGCTGCGTCATATTGGTAGATTTGGATTAATGATTCGACAAATTAATTGGGGTCATGGTTTGGGTCATCGAATGCTTGAACTGCTTGAAAAATTTGCGATTTCAGCTAACTTCAAACGTATAGAATCAGAAGTACATATTGAAAATGACAGGGCATTGCATTTATATAAAACGTTAGGCTATGAAGTGGAAGGCATTCGTAAAAAAGCGTTGTACATCAACGGAAAGTATTTTGATGAGCACTATATTGCAAGGTTACTGCCTTAATAGTAGTGAAAATTTTCACAGAAGATAGAGATATCATGAAAAAATTAAAATTGATGTTAAAAAATAAATTTAAAAAAGCTTCTGCTGCGCATTGTTTGGCTGTTTAATTATTATATTTTTCTAATAATTTTTTTTGCGTGTTTCTTCCGCCAGTATCACAAAAAACACATAATAATTTTGATGTTATAGTACATAATGTACATCATATAATAAGATTATTTGTATTGTAGAATTGACATATGTTATAACATCAAACGTTCATTATACTGTCATCATTCAAATTAGGAGAGACTTATGAAGACCTTGATCAAATCTATTAAAAATCGGTTTAAGACTGCTAAAGCAGCCGCATGTGTTCCTTTTACAAACTAATATGCTCAAAATCCCGTATTCTGCATTTCTTCGAATGAGGATTATGTGTTCTGCGGGTTTTTTCTTTACATATCGTTTCTTGTCAATTTTTTGTTTCTTCTGATAGTATTAAATCATTTTTCTTCTTCCAGTATTTCCAAACAAAATACAAACAGACGCAGCTGATTGCAGAAAATGCAGCCAGCGTTAAAAACAAATTTTTGTAAACACTTAGACTGGGATTGCCAGCGTGTGGACTGATATATTCCCCAATATGACCACTTAAATATGAGCTCAATCCTGCAGATAAAAAGAAAATACCCATCATTGGACCACGCAAATTTTTTGGTGATAAAGCTGCTGTGGTTGCTGTTGCGATAGGTATGGTAAATAACTCAGCGAAAGCCATAACAGCATAAAATAATACTAACCAAATAAGCGCCATTTTTTGGGTGGTTAGAAAGATTCCGTATATTAAAAAACAAAAAGCGATACTTAAGCTTAATAAACCCAATGATATGGAACCGCCAGAAGACAAGCCGTGCCCATTTTTTTCCAATTTTTTGCGAAGCTTTAAAACCCATATAAATAAAATTAGAACGAATGATGGCTCCAATGATTGAAAAACACCTGTCGGAATCATGACATGAAATAAAGTTCTGTTAACATGAGTTGACGTAAATAGATTGATTGTACCGAAAGCTTGCCGAAAACAAATTTCTGCAGCTACTAACCCAGTCAGAATTAAACAGATTGTAATAATTTTAACACGTGTTAAATATTCCATTCGTGGTAGAGCTATAATAAGAATGACAAAAACCCCAGTAAAAATAGCTTCAAGAATATATTTCACATCCCTTTGATAGAGAATAAAAAATATCAGTGCAAGTAGCAGGATTACAATTGATAATCCTTTGCAAGTATCAATTGGTTTTTTTATATGTTCGTTCTCTAGTAATTTGAAGATATTTTGGTAGTTATTTAGAAATATGATGCCACCTAATACACAGGCAATCCCTGATGTTATAAACATTAAGGATGGATAAACACGATTCAAAAAAGTTAATGTAATAGGACCAAAGATTTGTCCGCATATGTTAAAAATATGTAATAAAATAAAGCCAGAATTTCTTTCTTCTGATCCGCATTGATTATAGTGAATTCCAAGCAATGTTCTGATGTTTGGTTCAAATAATCCCGCGCCACATGCAACTAATGTTAAACCAGCATCAATGAAAATAATTTTTTGATCTATCGCTAAAATAAAATAACCTAATGCATATGCAGTTAATCCCAATATAGATGAAAAGCGAAAGGTTAAGTAACGACCACCTATAAATCCACCAATTAGGGCAGAAACACAAGATAACGATGCAAAATTTCCAAAAATACTGTAAGAAATTTTCTCGGGAATTCCTGCATGCCTGATAAGGAAAAGAATCAATAAGCTTAGCGTGCCAAAAAATGAAAAGCAGCTGAAAAACTCAGTCGTGCAAATAATTAGTAATGTTTTTTTACGGTTAAAGTTTTCTGTCATTTGCAATTTCTTTTAATAGAAATAGTTTTTTTCTAAAAAATTCTTTTATGATTTCTACAGATGTGGCTGCAATTTCAAGAAGGCTTAATTTTCTAACACGATAAATATAATCCCCGAACTCTTTTTTATACAGTTGCTGCATGTGTTCAAATGCATTAGAAAGATCTTTTTCATTGGATTGATCATCCATGCCAAAATAAGGATAGTGATGCAAGTAATAACCAAAAATGATATTGCAATCTTCGTGATATTTTTTAGTGTCTAAAATGTGATTGTGCCAGAACTCATCGATTTCTTCTGATGGTGGTAACTGCCCACGTTCATGGGCATATTTTTTGTTTAAAAACAGAAAGTTTTTATAATATTCACAAATCCTCAGGACATCTTTTTTCTTCCAGCCGGTAGTTTTTACCGTTTTATCGATAATCATCGAAAAATCGATAGCATCAATATACTTTTTGGCTTCACTGGGTGAAGTTTGTTGGCTATTTAGCATAGAAGTACCTATCACATATTGTATTTGTCGATTCTATCAAAAAATGGAATTTGTTTCATTTTTTTACAGGTCAATTTATTGAAAAATAGTGAGTTATTTTTAAACGATTTAATAAAATTCATGGCTGAGTCAAGAGCTACTGTGTTTGATCATGAGTTTTCCACAGCCTTGTTAACAGAATCTGTTGATGAAATCCTGTGTGTATTTTTTAATCACATTAGTTTTAGTAAAAAATAATGAGCATGAGAGGAGAAGAAGTATGAAATCTATTAATCCGTTGAAGTTGGGCGGTATCTTTTTAATTTTATTATTATGTAATAGCGCATTTGCAGATACCGCACAAATGAACGCAACGCTTGCAAGAATTAGCGCTGTTTTAAATCAAATTAATCCACTGATTAATTTAGCGCAATCGCAACAAAATCCGAATGCACGTGTTCAATTTCAATTTGATCAATTACGAAGTGATATCGCAAATATTCAGTCTGGTATTGCGCAGGCAGTCAATCATGTATCCATTCAGCCACGAATGGTGCAGTCATTGTCAGGAGACTATTTGCCTGATTTACCTAAGCCGCAATCAATGATTAAAAATAAAAATGAGGAGAGCGGATCATGACGCCCGGACAACGTGAGGCCTTTTTAATGGGTAGCGGTATTCATGCTAATCATTTGAATTTTTTATTGCGTCTCAGTGCAGGTTTGCTCATTACGGTTGTTAGTTTATTTATCATCATTGGATTAATTAAATTACTTGAAAATGGGCAAATACAGGATCATATGAGATTTATGCTCTATTTGTTTAGCTTATCAATTGTATTAATGATCTTCTTTAGTTTTGTAGCTGCCTGATTTTGTCTCTCATTTTATTTTTCGTTTTTTATTTGGTTTTCTAAAACATTTTTAACGCTTGCTGCATTTTATGCGGCGATTTTATTTCTCACTATGAGAGGCTTTTATTATGAAAATAATTAGAAAGATGAAATCAAAAATAATTTCATTTTTTAAAAAACAACGTTCAAAAATTGGTGTTTTAATTTTATTAATCACAAACAGCACTGCATTTGGCAGTGATGCTGATCCATTTCCAAGTATCGATGTTGGTAACGGCGATGTGGTTGCAACAATCGGATCTCATATGGAAACCAGTATGAAATACGCAATGGTAGGCGGTGGCGTCATTATGTTGTTAGTTGGTATTGGTGTGATTATGCATCGTCTGCGTGAAGATTCTGCAAACAGAGATACAGGTTCTTTTTTAACAACGTTAATTATTTCAGGTTTGGCGATTACGGTTGGCATTATCTTAATTGCAATTGGTTGGAGTGCTGCGGGTTATCAGGCAGGTTCTTAATATGCATCGAGGAGAGTGGGTATGTATGAAGAAATGCCCGATATTTTAGCATCACGATTAAATTTTGATGTAATTGCATTTCGCGGTAATACCAGAAAAGAAATGATTGTGATTGCAGTAATTAGCCTTGCATTAACCGTGGTGATGCTTGGAACAATAAGCAAATGTCTAATAGGTATGTTTCTTGTTGGTGCAGGTTTGAGTTTTCCTGCTGCCATTCCTGTCGGATGGGTTTTTGCAACCATTATGCAAAATCTCAAAGATGGTAAACCAAAAGGATACATTAAACAGCAATTTCAATTGTGGTTAGAAGATCAAGGCATTCAATCATCACCATTTATACGTTATTCAGGTAAATGGTCTGTTCGGAGGTTTTTTACATGAAATTTTTAAATGCGCTTGATGAATCAAAGCGTCTCATAAAATATTTGCTGGTGATCGTTTCATTATTGTCATTATCCAATCTTACAACAGAATTTTTTTGGCATCGTGCGCAAGATAATATGACAATTTATATACCGCCAAAAATACCGAGCAGTGGATTGCAAACAACAGGAAAAGTAGTTCCGTCTGCAACTATTTATGGTTTTGCATTTTATGTTTGGCAAAGTCTTAATCATTGGTCAAATAACGGAATGCAGGATTATAAACAGCAAATTACAGATTATTCTGCTTATTTAACACCTTCTTTTAAAAATAGTTTGATAGAAGATTACAATAATTTGCTCAATCAAGGTGAGTTGCAAGATCGTATTCGGGTTATGCAAGGTTTGACGGGAAGTGAATATTCACCAACAGATGTGAAATACGTGGGCCATGGCACTTGGATTGTCTATTTGAAAATGCGATTAACTGAAATGATGAATAGTAATGCAAAAATCGTGAAAGATATTCAGGTGTCTTATGCACTCAAAGTTGTTCGTTACGATATCGATCCTAATAGTAATCATTGGGGATTAGCTATTGCGGGTTTTGCAAAAAGTCCTGTGCGCGATAAAACCATTGTCTGATTTACCACACTTTTAATTTCTTTATTTCTAATAAAAAATATTATGGAGTTTAAAATGACTCGCATTGCGAAATATTTATTTTCTTTTTTTGCAGCAGAAGTAATGGCAGCGTTGTTCTGTATCTCTAGCATCTCTTATGCAGCAAACACATTAAATACCGATAGTAATTCAGATGTGCATGTTGTGTGGAAGCGAGCACCTATTGAAGTGACATTGCCAGTTGGTAAAGAACGATTTGTGACTTTTCCAAGTGGCGTAAAATTTGGTTACAACAAAAATTTATTACCTTCTTCGGTATTAAGCGTAGAAAACGATAATCAAACATTATATTTTGATGCGAAAAAACCGTTCAAAACGCAAAGAACAGAAGTAAAGCTTAATGATGGTGAAATTATTCTGCTGGATATCAATGCAAAAAAAAATGCAAATGATAATCCGGTTGATATTGTGTTTCCAAAAAAAGTAAAAAGTATTACAACAACTACTGATCAGTCTGTCAGCCGATCTAGTGTTACTTACGTCACTTTGATTCGTTACGCTGTTCAGCAATTATATTCACCTGAAAGATTATTAAAACAATCCAGCAGTATTACGCGTTTTCCAATGGAAACGGCACACACTGTACCCATTTTTTATGATGACAGTGTATCAGCAATGCCATTGGCAAGTTGGCAGGGAGGTGATTATTTTGTGACTGCTGTATTTATTGAGAATCTACTAAATCAGCCATTAAAACTTGATCCTCGTTTAATCTGCGGTGATTGGAAAACAGCCAGTTTTTATCCGCAAACGACTTTATCTTCGCATGGTACTCCGATTAATCAAGATGCAACGACGTTATTTATTGTGTCAGACAAACCATTTTCTGAAGCGATTCAATCTTGTTTGAATTGAGAGCGGAGATTTATATATGTTTAAAAATTTAAGTAAGACGACCAAATTATTTAGTGGATTAATTGCGGGTGTATTGCTGGTAATGATTATTATGATTTCTATTTCAGGAAATAGAACATCAGAGCAGCAGCAAGCGCATTACATTAACGATAACGCATCTGCTGATAACAAAGTTGAAGCATTAAAAACTATGACGGCAGATTTAGTGAATGTCGAAAATGAAAATAAACAGCTTCAAAAAAATGTGCAGCAGCTTCAGTCTCAGAATAATACGTCTGTTGTGAATTTGAAAAAAGCGGTTGCGCTTCAAATGAAACAAGCGTTAGCGAAAATTCAATCACAAAACCAGACAAACCAAAAAAGCGAAGGAAATCAGAAAATGTTAATCAATAAAGATACCGGTCAAAATAAAAAATATTTTGTTGATGGTGTAAATGATGACGTTGATCGTGATTCTTTTGTGTGGATATCTGATTTGTCGCAGCCTGCAGGTATTAAAAATAATAATAACAAATTCTCGGATAATAGTTTTTTAAATTTCGTAACGGGTAATCAAAATAATAATAAAAATTCTTTGCTGCATAATGGTAAAAAAAATTTATTAGATCAAGACAGTAATAGTAAAAAAGATTTAGTTAAGCCTGCTTATACAATTCCAGTGAATGCGACATTGACTGGCGCAGTTTTGATGACGCCTTTGGTTGGTCGCATACCGATTGATGGACAATTACCGTCTCCATATCATTTCAAGCTAGTTCTTTCCTCGGAAAATTTAACAGCGAATGGTTATCCCATGCCCGGTGTAAAAGGGGCTGTGATGAGTGGTGTTGCAAGCGGTGATTTGTTAGGTAGTTGTTCTCGTGGGGATATTCATAGTATTACTTTTATTTTTAGTGACGGCACCATTAGCACTACGCAAACGAAAAGTAATGATAACAGCTTGGGATATATATCAAGTCAAACAGGTAACCCCTGTATTGCAGGAACCTTTCATAGTGATGCTGCAATATTTTTAGGTGCACAAATGGCTTTTGCTGGTGCGCAAGGTTATGCAAATGCAATTACTGATTCGCAATATATGACATCGACAAATTCTGATGGAAATAATATTCGCACATTAATTGGCAGTGCAAATAAAGCAGCTATTGGTCAGGGTGGTTCAGCTGCAGCACAGGCGGCACAAACTTGGTGGAATCGACGCGTTCAAAATTCATTTGATTATGTGTATGTATCAAATGTTGATTCTAAAACAGGTCATCCCATGAAAGTGGTTGTGAATATCTCCAAACAAATTTCTATTAATCATGATTCTAATGCGAGGAAAGTCAGTTATGAAAATGCGTTGCAGACTAATAACAGCTGGCTTGATTAGCATGGTGTTGAGTACACTTTTTTTAAGCAGTTGCTCGAGTATGATGTCGAGTAAAATGCCGAAAGGAAGTGTATCAATGCAGCGTGCTTATAACGATGCTATTGATGGTACAAATGATTCATCTGGAAGCGGTTCAATCAAACAAGTTCGTAATAAAGTGGCATCACTTAAACAGCAGCCGGTTAATTACACGGGTTATACTAGTACAGAGCAAAATCAAATCGACAGTCAATTTCCAATGCTGCCTAATCCGAGTGTTGTGATGTATGTATATCCCCATGAAGCGGGCAGGGGCAATAATTTAACGCCTGTTCCAGGGTATTCAACGGTATTTCCGCTGTATCAACATGTGTATTACGCAATG
This sequence comes from Gammaproteobacteria bacterium CG_4_10_14_0_2_um_filter_38_22, assembly GCA_002793195.1. Classification (GTDB taxonomy): domain Bacteria; phylum Pseudomonadota; class Gammaproteobacteria; order Coxiellales; family Coxiellaceae; genus 2-02-FULL-42-43. The sequence continues at coordinate 54,606 of PFPT01000008.1, read as the reverse complement.
CCTGGTGAAGTCGATACACAATAATTTCACATTTCAATGTAAAAATTAATCAATACAACTTATTTCTATTTTCAAAAGGTGATCATATGAGAGATAACAGCGTGCAGCAATTGCTTTCAATAGAGTTTGATTTATTAAATTCATTTCTTGGAGAAGAAGGAAGTTATTTTGAAACTATTTTAGATTATCAAGACGTTGATATTGGCACAAAATGTATTTTTTTAAAAAAAGCTCTATCAGAAGATTGTGATACTTTTTTAAGATCTTTAGATAAGCTTTACTTTCAAAAAAATAACGAAGCTGAAGAAACCACGCAAATGGAGTTTATTGTTTCATTAAAATTTATTAATGATGTTTGCTTTAACAATTATGTTTTGTATGGTGATTTTGGAATAAGAAGCGTTATTAAACATTATTTCTCATTGGGACGTCCTGCGCATGATATATCATCACCGATTTTTTTTCGCCAAGTCACGCAAAAAATAATTCTAAAGGGAATTCAAGCGCTAGAGATGTTAGTTTCTGAGGAAGAATTAACAAGACAAAAAATAGCATGGGGAGTTAAAGAAACAGATGGCCTTTTTTCAATAAAATGGCGATCAAAAATAGATTTACCACTATCTCAGAAAGAATACTTTGTAAAAGACAGAAGATTAGAGATTTTAATATTAATTAATAATGCATGCAGCATTAATGAATTAGAAATTACCCAGGGTTATTTAAAAAAACACGGTGTACGTGTTCATGAGGTTGCAGTATTAGAAGCAATGTATTTTCTTATTGTGTATTTCAAGATTTCGTTATCGCTTGCCATCGCAGAAGTAAGTGGTCTTAATGCAATACAAGCAGATGTATTAAGATATGGCTATGAATACGGTATTAGAAAAATAAATTTAATTGACATAAACACTAATTTTCCTGCTTACACGATTGCTTTAAAATTAATATTGCAAAATAGTCTCATGTCAGAAAATCAAGCGATGCAAGAAGTAGCTGGGATTAATAAATTGCAAGCATTGACATTGTGTGAATTAGCAGCTTTAGGTTTGCGATCAGATCACTTGAAAATGTTTGGAGATGAGTTCTCAATCGTACATGCTAACGCATTAATTTTTTTTATTAAGCAAGAGCGTCTGCCAGTAGAATATTTTATTTCAAACACATTTCTTTTAAATAGGAAAAATATTCTATTGCTAGAAAAAGATTATAAAAAATTACCTATAAAAAACAAAACAGCGCTGCAGCGCTTTATTTCAAAAAAATATAGTCTTTATTGTGCTATTAAAAAAGCAGGATCATTAGGTGATGCGCAATCGCATGCGATTGGTGATTTACATCACCAAGACTTACAACTATCTTCAGGAAAAGCAACTTCTTCAAGATCAGAAATAGAGAAGTCTGCTGTCAATGTCAAAAAAGTAATTAGTGATATTATTGTAAATTACATGAACTCAAGAACATCGCAAACTATTAAGGTTGCACATAAGATGAATTTTGAGCATCGTTTTTTTAGAGGGTATCACAGAAATAAAGATAAAACGCAGAAAAAATTAATCAATGCTAATGAGCTTTCGATAGCAATTTTAAATTGCAGAACATTAGGTGAAATAAAATCATTTATTAAAAAGTCTATTGATAGTAATCACTCTTTTGAAAAAAATTCTTGGAATCCCTTTACCAAAAGTCATTATGCGCGTGAATTACAGCAATGCAATAAAATAATTGATGTTGCAAAAACACAAATGACTATTAGAAGTAGTTAAATTTTGAGAGCTAAGACATGTCAATAAAGAATGAGAAAAATACTGAAATGCAAAAAGATGATAATAATAAATTAACTGTTATCTTGGCAAAAAAAAATTATCAATTACCCAATTCCATATTAAAACATTTGCCATGGGTAGAATTTGATAAAAAGAGCCAAAGTGTTGTATTGCAAGATACGACAGTTGGCGCTGTTTTTGAATTAGCTTTGGTTGCAAGTGAAGCAAAACCGGAAAGCTATCTTGTGCAATTGCGTGATGGTCTTCAGGGAATTTTTCAAGATACATTTGCGCAATATCGAGATGAGGAATCGCCTTGGATTTTACAGTTTTATGTTCAAGATGAATTGAGTATGGGGTATTTGTATCAAGCCATTCATAACTACATTCAACCGCCCGCACAAGATAGTCCATTTAAAGATAATTATCTCAATTTGATGAAAGAATATTGTGAATGGCTATCACGTGCAGGCGGTGTTTTTTATGATGATAAAGTAACAGATAGTTATTTTCATGGTGGACAGCGCAAAGTGCGCGTTGTTATTTATCGTCAGTTTTCAGCAAAAATGGCTTTGAATAGAGGCAGAACTACGCTGCAAGATTTGAATCAAGTTGCTACTAGCTTTGTTTCTAAATTAAATGGGGTTGGAATCGAAGCAAAACGTTTAAATGGAAAAGATTTTCAAGATTGGATGATTCGATGGTTTAATCCGCGGCCAAAAATCACAAACAATAATGTCGATTGTTTGTTAAATTTAATTCCAGATCCTAAATCAGATGATGAACGACCTTTTGGCTATGATTTTAGTGAGCAATTATTTTATTCCGTTCCTGAGTCTAATGAAAAAGAAGGTGTTTGGTATTTTGATGGATTGCCGCATCGTTATGTGACAGTTCAGCATCTCAATAAAGTGCCTGATATAGGACATCTAACACGTGATCGTGCATTTGGTAGTTTTCGTTATGGATTATTTGATAATTTTCCAGAAGGTGCCAGTTTTGTTATTACTGTAATTATTCAATCTCAGGAAATAGTAAAAAATCATTTAGATCGTATTGAAGAAGGCGCGCGTAAAAGTAATACTACTGCTGCTACTGTTACTTTTGAAGATTGTCAAATTGCAAAACGTGCTATTGAAAAAGGAAATTATTTATTTCCAACAACGATGGGCGTTTATTTATCGGGTAATAATCTGGAAGATTTAGCTGAAAAAGAAAATAAATTAGATTCATTATTAATTAACAATGGGTTTCATGTTCTTAAAAGTGATCATGATTTAGTTCCGATACACACCTATCTTAATAATTTACCATTTTGCTACAGCTATCGTTTTGATAAGAAAAATTTGTATCGAAGCGGATATGTTTTTGCAAAACAATTAGCAAATTTAATTCCACTATATGGCCGTGAGCGTGGAACAGGACATCCTTTGCTTCAGTTTTTAAATCGCGGTGGCGAGAGTTTTACGATTGATCCTTTTAATCCAAAAGACAAAGATCAAAATAGTCATTTACTTTTATTGGGTTCTACCGGTTCTGGTAAATCGGCAACAAGCACTGATCTTTTAATAAAAATTATGGGAACGTATCGACCTTATTTGGTTATGGTTGATGCTGGAAATTCATTTCATTTAGTAAAAGATTATTTTTCTGAAAATGGATTATCCGTTCATCACGTTGCGGTAACATTAGAAAATCCACCAATTTTAAATCCCTTTGTTGATAGCGAAAAAATGCTGAATCAAGTCGATTCCATGATGCAAGATCAACTCAATGATCAAGTACTAATAAAATTAGAAACTCGTTTGGAAAAAGATTTTATCGATGTGGATGATCATAACATTACCTCTATGAATCAATCTGAAATTTCAGATATCGAGACTGAAATAACACGTGATTACATGGGCGAAATGGCATTGAGCGCACAATTAATGATTACAGGTGGCGAGCAGAAAGAGCAGGAAAATATGACGCGCCAGGATCGTATGTTAATTTTAGAAGCGCTAGTTCGTGCAGCGCGTGCTGCAAAATCGGCTGGATTTAATCAAATGATTCCTGAGGATGTTATAAAAGCATTTTATGAAATGGCGTCTGAATTAAATGAAGCTAAAAGAGAACCTGAAAAAAAAATTAAACTGCGTTTAATGGCCGATAGCATGGCATTCTTCACTAAAGATGCGATCGCTAATCTGGTATTTAATCGTCGCGGTACTGCATGGCCGCAAGCGGATATCACACTCTTCGAGCAGGGTCTTTTTAAAGATGAAGGTTATGAAGCACACAATGCATTAGCTTTTATGGGGCTGATGTCTCGCACGATGGCTAAAGCAGAAGAACGTCAATTTGAAGAACGTTTTACACTGTTTTTTGGCGATGAAATTCACACGATTACTAAAAATTTATTGACCGTCGTGTATTTAACAAAATGCGCAAAAATGTCACGTAAATTTGGTTTATGGTTGTGGTTAGCAACGCAAAACGTTTCTGATTTTCCAATCGAGGCAAGAAAAATTCTTTCCATGATGGAATTTTGGATTTGTCTTGGCATGAGTGAAGCTGAAATGAAATCTGTAGAAGAATTTAGAAAATTAACAGATGAAGAGCGTGAATTGTTTCGATCAGTGCGTAAATCGTCACGAAAATATGTTGAGGGTGTTTTGTTGTCTAATCGCATTAAAGCATTATTCCGCAATGTGCCACCACGTTTGAGTTTAGCATTAGCAATGACAGAGAAGCATGAAAAAGCAGAGCGTAGAAAACTCATGAATCAATATCATATTTCTGAACTTGAAGCTGCAAAGATGGTTGCTGTAAAAATGCAGTAATACGTGTGAGTTAGTATGAATAAAAATAAAATAAAATTTTTTTTGTTGGGATGTGTACTAACAACTTTTTATGTTGCATCAATAAATTGTGTGTATGCGAATGACTCAGTGGATTCACTAACGGTAGCTGAAGATACGTTTAAAGGGATTTCACACTGTATGCATTACCATATTACCGGCATGTGTTTTTGGATGAAATGCTCTGTCGTTGGATGTTATTTAAAAACAACACTCAAGGTAGATCAATATGTGCCGGATAATGTGGTGAGTGTTTACACGCAGCATGATAATAATCCGTGGGATTATGCGCGTGAAATTGAAGATCCTGTTTTTTACAAAGCGGGGCAAATAGAAATGAGTCATATGACGCATTTTAATTTGGGTTCTGGTGGTGATGAAAATGATAATTCACCCAAGGATATCAATAATAAATTTCATGAGGTTGATATTATTGGCAATCCTGCGCTAATTATTTTGAATGATTACAGCAAGCTATTACTGCCAAGTACTGCAAAACCGTTTGTCCCTTATTATTCATCTTTAATGGATGCTTATGCATGGCGATTTCCTGCGCTTGAACGTTTTTATCCTGGCAGTTTGATTCCTGGATTAGATGATGTGGGTACCATGATTTTGCATGATTGGGGTCCGCTTTATCCTAGGAATGGATATGTGAATCAGCCTGATGATGCGAAAGCAGGTGCAGTGGATGCCATTAGAGCATCTAGCATTATTACGGCAGAAGGACAGCCGCATTTATATATGCCGTTATCAAATAATTGTGGTGATCATTGCAAAGCATATCCCGTCAAACAAAATAGTAAAAATGCGCAATTTCAAATGATTTATCCAAAAGCAGAAAATCAATGTGTGATTTTTGGTGGTAGTGATATTGGCAGTCTTACGCCGTGGGAAGCTGACGCGTCAGCAAAAGGACATAATCGTTATGTTTGGATTTTATGGCGTCATTATCAGGGATGTGTTCCAGATCGTGGTGCTAAATATTTAGGTTCTGCAAATTTTTAATATTTAAAATATTTTTTATTCTTATGTCTTTCCTTTTTTTTAACTTTATAAAAATTATCATTGAGGTTTTTCATGACAGAAAAATTAATTTCTATCGTGTTGGCGATAAGTGTTTTTATGTGTGGTTCAATTAGCTCTGTAGTGTATGCGGGTGATGAAGGTTTAATTCCTGCAGTAGGAAGCGGTTTTTATTATAAAATGGGTGGTGGTGATGATGTGCCACTACCCGCTTTTTATAATGTTTCTTATATTCCTTTAAGTGCTAACGGTAGTGTTGGATTTGGATTTGATTGTGGTGTTTTTAATCCCGTTACATCCATTACTAATTCGTTGAATGAAATTAAAAATAGTGCGATGAATGTTGAGCAGGAAGTTTTAAGTGCGGCAACAGGCGCTGTTACTGAATTTCCACTTTATGAACTCTCTCGTGCCGATCCTAATCTTTATAACTTAATTACAAATGCGATGTCAGGTGCGCAAGAAGATATGGCAATTTCTACTAAAAGTTGCGAAGTGATGCAATCAGAAATTGGTGCCGGTGAAAATCCTTATGCAAATTGGGGACAAATATCATTGGGTAATCGCTGGCAACAAGATATTGGGACAGCTGAATTATCCGGTAATGGTGATATCAATGAAGCACGACAAGATGTCTCACAAGATGCTGGAAAAACAGGTGTTCCATGGGTAAATACGGGCGGTTCATTTGAGTTGGGTGCCGGTCCAACACCTCATGCAGGCGGCGTTGGACAGCCTGTTATTCATGTCATTCATGATACAGCGATGGCAGGTTACAACGTTATTGTGAATGATACCCAATCGAGTTTTAAAAGCAGTGGTTTTTTAGGTGATACACAATCTGAAATTCAAAAGGTTTTTCCAACTTCAACAGCAGCAGCTGATTGGATTACTAACGTTGTGGGCGATGAAACCATTACCACTTATAACGGTGGCCAGAAAACTTCGCAGCCAGGTGCAGGTTTATATTCTGATATTGAATATGAAACACAACAGGTACTACCAAAGCTGCAAGCGCTTGTAACGAATGAAACACCGGTATCTGATAAATCAGCGCTGAGCGCATTGGGATCAAGTGGTACTGCGATTTCACCACAGGTAATAGAGTCTATTCAACGACAACCAAGGGTTATTCAAGCAATTATTGTCGATAAATTGGCTCAAAATATTGCGGCATCGATGGTGTTTAATAAAGCAAGATTAGCAATGCAAATATTGCAATCTGGTAGTCGCGTTCCAGCTATTTATTCGAATAAAGCTGCGCAAAAAAATATTAAGACAGCGATTACGCAGCTGCAGCAAGATATGCAAAATATTTTGATGTTTATCAAAGCAAAACAAACATTGATGTCAAATATGCTGTCAACGGTAATTCAAGCGGGTGATGCGACTGAACAAAAAAATACTGAAATCGCAATGCCATCTTCTAATGCGCCAATAATCCAAAACGGCGCTGTTAAAAATTCAGTTTAAAAAAATTAAAAATTTTTAAGCTGAAAATTTTATTTCTTTTATTTCTTTTTTTAATTTTATTTAGGCGGGGCACTTATGAGTGTGACAGGTTATCTTGCCTTGTATACCACTTTGATTGGCTGGCAACAGTACCAAAATTTATGGAATATTATGGTGGGTACAGGTTTGGTATTTATTCCATTTGTTGGAATTGTTTTGCAGTGTTTTCTTGAGCCATTTGAATCTCAAGAACCTAAAAGCGCATCCGTTATCACTTTGCGCCGCCTAATGATCCAAATTGTCGGCGCATTATTGGTAATTGAATTTTGTTGTGTGCCTGCTGTGCCGCTCGAACCATCTGTGTTGCATTATGAACCTGCGTGTGTGGCAAATGCGCAGGTTGCTACACCTGGTCATACAGGAACTACTTATGACAACGAATATAAAGCAATTACAGGTGTTAGGGTTCCTGTGCTTTGGTATTTGGTGATGGGTATTTCAAATGGATTTACTCATGCAGCAACGGAAGGTATTTCATGCCAGAAAATTAATTATCGTCAATTGCAAAGTTCTTTGGATATGACGCATATCACCAATCCAAAGTTAAAAAGTGAAACAGCTGAATTTTATAATGATTGTTATGCGCCAGCTTATTCAAAATTTATGTCGGGTGATGCTAGTCGCGCTGAAAAGCAGCAAATTAAACAATATCAAACAAAATATGGTCACAGTGATTTGGGTTGGATGGGATCTCGTGCTTTTGTAAATACTCCTGGTTTTTACGATTCACTGTCAGCACAAGAACCGGTTAAAGGGTTTTTGTTTGATCCAACGCGAGATCAGTATGAAGGGCAGGTGACTGATCATAGTAAGTGGGGAGAACCAAGCTGTGAAGCATGGTGGTCTGATCCTGAAAATGGTCTTCATGCCAAGCTTGAAAAAGCATTACCAGCAACATTTCTGACAACCATAACGCATATGGGTGATGGTCAAGGGCAATTAGCTGATGCAGGTATACGTGATCTTATTCAGCATTCATTTGATCATGGTATGTCATTGGGTGAAATTGCGCGTGGATATGAATCACTAGATCATGAGACAACAGGAAATTGGGCAAGCGAAATTGGCAGTAAAATTGGTGTTTCTGCTGAAGGTTTGTCTTATTTTCCTAAGTTAACTTTGCTGGTTAATGCATTGCCGGTTATTCAAGCATTATTGTTAATGACGATTTATGCATTGTTGGCATTGATTATTCCATTTTCGAGTTATCGTCTGCATTTTATTATTACTGGTAGTGCTGCCATTTTTGCCATTACTTTTTGGAGTTACTTGTGGCATTTGGTTTTGTATCTCGACAATACGCTTATTCCCGCATTGTATACGCGACCTGATTTTAAACTGAAATTAGAAGCAGTATTAGCTGGCAGTATCAATGATCAAGTATTTGTCGATTATATTATTGGCACGCTCTATATCGTTCTGCCTATGTTGTTTTTAATGATGATGACATGGGGTGGCTTAAAGGTGGGTAATAGCATTATGGGTGCTATTTCAGAAATGAAATCACCAGGAGATGCGGCAGGCAGCAAAGCAGGTGCATTAGCAAATTACCTGATTAAGCCGGGCGTTGGGATGATTCTTAAAAAATAAAGCCCTATTTAATTAATTCAATTCATACACTAAAAATATCGGTAATAAAGCCATGAAAAAGGTTTTTCATTTATTTATTTTTGTTGCAACGCTGTGTGCTGTTCTATTTTTTATAGGACATAGCATGATTTCTTTAACTTCAGGTGATTCGATATCAAAAAATGCATCTCATTATCGCTACCTTTTTATGCTGTGGCGATATGGGCTTTATGCATTAATACTGATTTTATGGCCTTATTTTGTCGCCTGTATTGGCAAAAAGCAGAAGTGGAATGCGGAAACAATTCATTACTTTTCTAATCAAAGAATCAAGTTGTTTGTCTTATTTCTCATTTTTGAAATTTTCTTTGTATTTAATGTAATCAGTCATCTTTTGTAAAAATAATTAAAAATGGTGCGTTATATGAAATTATTTATTTGTGAAAAACCTGCTCAAGCCAGAGACATTGCGCGAAATCTAAATGCATCCAAAAAACATGATGGTTATTTAGAAGGTAATAATTGCCAAGTAACGTGGTGTGTTGGTCATTTATTAGAATTAGCGCCGCCGGAATATTATCGATCTGATATAAAACCGTGGCGCTTAGAAAAATTACCGATTATTCCCGAGCAATGGGAATATTTGGTAAGTGAGAAAACGAAAAAACAATTTAATGTGATCAAATCTCTTTTGAAAAAAACGGATCATGTCGTTATTGCTACCGATCCAGACAGAGAAGGGCAGGCGATTGGAGAAGAAGTTTTAAAAAAATGCCTTTTTAAAGGGAAAATTGAGCGATTATGGCTTTCAGCATTAGATGATACCTCTATTCAGAAGGCGTTGAAAAATATCAGACCGAATAGTGAAGTAACCGGTTTATATGAATCTGCGCGTTCACGAAGTAGTGCTGATTGGTTATTAGGTATGAATAATACAATGGCGCTTACAGTGTTGTATGGTGCTGGAAATGTATTGTCGGTTGGGCGTGTTCAAACACCCACCTTAAAACTGGTTGTTGATCGCGATCTTACAATTGAAAATTTTAAACCCAAAGATTATTTTTTATTAAAAATTTTATTTTCAACTGATAATCAATCAAGCTTTTGGACAACCTGGAAGACATCGGATGCATTATTAGATGAAGTCGGTCATTGCCTTGATAAAAAATCTATTGAAAATATTTTTTATAAGGTAAATGGAAAGCCTGGTTTAATACAAAATGTGAAAGAAATTCAAAAAAAGCAAAAAGCACCATTATGCTTTTCTTTATCAGCCCTTCAAAAAACAGCTTCTGGTCTATTTGGATATTCAGCAAAGCAGATATTAGATATTGCACAATCACTATATGAAACACATAAAGCAACCACGTATCCGAGAACGGATTGTAATTATTTACCGATTGAACAATTTGAAGAGGTAAAAAGCGTATTAAAAGCGCTATCTCAAATAGATTCTAAAATTTCATCATTAGTGACTTTATGTGATTTAAATTTTAAATCGACGGTTTGGAACAATGAAAAAATTACCGCTCACCACGCAATTATTCCAACTTTTAACGACAAAATAGATATTTATAAAATGTCACATGATGAATTCAATATTTATGATCTTATTCGAAGACAGTATATCGCTCAATTTCTTGGTGATTACGAATATTTACAAAAATCAGTTGAAGTAATTTGCGAAAGTGAATTGTTTACAGCAGTAGGGACTACTCCAATTAAATTGGGATGGAAGCAGGCATTTGATCGTCATCCTGAGGACGAAGATGATGAGACTGACGTTAGTGAGGTTCTGCCGAATTTAACAGAACAGATGAAGCTTGAAAATCAGGAAACCAAAATCGATAGCAAGAAAACAAAACCACCGGCTCGATTTACCGAAGGTACATTAATTGAAGCCATGAAAACGGTTGGTAAATTAATTAAAGAGGATCATCTTAAAAAGATTTTAAAAGAGAGCAGTGGAATTGGTACTGAAGCGACTCGTGCGAATATTTTAGAAACGCTTTTTAAGCGTGGTTATATCGAGAGAAAAAATAAGCAGGTTTTTTCAACACAAAAAGGTCGTGTGTTAATTGATATTGTCCCGGAAGTTATGAAAAACCCCATCTTAACTGCGCAATGGGAAGCGGAGCTTGAAAAAATAGCAATCGGTAAAAGCAATTTTACCGCTTTTATTCAATCTCAATCAGCATTGTTGCAGGAGATGTTATCAAAATTAATGGATAGCAAAAAGAGAGCGTTATCATGAAAAATATTTTCTTAGGGGTTGTTTCTTTAAGCTGCCTAATTATGATTAATAATTCAGCTTTTGCATTATCCGAGACAAAAAAATCTGATGGTACTGTAAAACTGGTGGAGTACTACGATTATGAGTGTCCTCATTGTCGGAGAATGAATTCTGTTATTGATGCGCTGAAAATGGAATATCCAAATTTAGAAGTAACGTATCGTGTAACACCTTTGCTAACACTAGCATCACGCAGCATCGCAAATATTGCATTGAGTGAAAAATATCAGAGTAGAAATGCTTGGATACAATTTCATCATGATTTGATGCAATTTAATAATACACCGACTGTATTTGATGCTTGGCATATTGCATCTGAGTTGGGTGCAAAGCCTTCTGCTTTGAGCAATATGATGAAAAGTCAGAAAGTGCAAAATCAAATAAATAAAAATATAAAAAGGGTAAATAGATATGCGGTAAATGGTGGTATTTATTTACCCATTTTTATTTTTTCTGGACAGTCTCAATTAAATGAAAAAAGTCAGTCTATTGTTTTGATAGGTGAGCAGCCGCGCACGCTATTGTCAGCAATTATTCAACAATTGAGTGATCAATATGTTCAAGTGGTTAAAAACAAAAACTATGCAGGTGGAGGGAAATAATCAAACTCAACACATTGATACTTTAGATTCCATTGATTTAATAAAGATGCGATTTATTCATTCACTTGCGCAATTATCTGCATTAACAAAAAATGATTTTCAAACACTGTATGGTGATACTGTAACGAATTTTGAAAATTACTTTGTTTCGCAGAGTCAAATTGAGAAACGCAAGATTTTGATTGATGTTTTTTCAACGGTTATTTTGGCGCTAAAAAAGCGACGAGGTTATTTATTGCCTGTTGGTGCTGATAGTGAAACCTCATTTCGCGAAAGAGAGGAGTGGACATTTTCTGTTTTTTCAGCAGCCTTGCTTATAAATATTGGTGAAAATGATCGATTAAACGCTGTAAATTTCATTTTACCAAAACAGGCAATTGCATGGTTAAACAGAAATAATAAGCTGTTTGAATTATGGAAAGATTACTTGAACGGTAAAAACAATATTTTCTCAGAAATTATTGTAAGTAATCATTCTATATCATCACGGAATGATGATAGTTCAATTGCCTTACACGTGAGTGAAGTTAATCCTTCTGACAATACTATTAAAAAAAACCAACCAAAAACTGAAAAGAAAATTGTTGAAAATTTTGAATGTAATGAACATGGTTTTTGGCACTGGCTTGAGAAAACAATTAAAGATAAAGCGATAGCTATCAATCAACTAGATAGCGTTATTCATCGTGTTGAGCCAGGTGTTTTATTAGTGATGCCTAATATTATCGATGAATTTTTACATTATCAGTTTAATAAGTCTGAAAAAAATGAAAATACATTCAATTTAAAGCAGCGTATTGCACTTACAAAGGCAATTAAAAAGAATGGATTGTTAGTGAGAGATGCAAAAGGATCTCGTATTCATTTTTATTGCTTTGATAAGTGGGAGGAAAGGCGGGTGATTTCTGGGATTATTATAAATCCGCAATCGTTCTTTGATGACAGCTTAGTTGAAATTCCTGTTAATCCGCAATTATCCATTGATCCAATATCTACCAATTAAAATTTATAACAACTCGAGAGAGGCTTTTATGATCGATATCAATTTAAATACAGTAAATAGTGAAACATCAGCGATAAATATAATAAACGCACCTGTTGAAACGAATGCGAGTGCAAATAAAAATACAAAGAAAATAGTCATCCGGGCAGATTATTGGGAAATGTCTCATTTGAAATTCATACAATGGATGCACAGTTACTTTTTTCAGGATATACGGATAAAAATTCCGTTGGTCTTTTGCAGTTTGCAGCCCTCATGACAACTATTTGGGATGCTGCGGAAAAAGATGATCCCTATGCAGATTGGCATTTATTAAAAACGTACGATGCAATTATTCAATTGCGTAATCAGTTTGCGCAAACGATTCAAGATTATCAGGAAAGTATCAGAAAAATATATGGCAGAACTAATTTGATGTTGGTGCCGTTTTCTTCAGAAAAACCGGTTGTAAAAAACTTATGGTTTCGCACGCAGTACGGTTATTTGGGTGCCGCTGTAATAGGTGATTTTGATGAGTTGATGCGCACTGTTTTGACCGCTGGTCGTGTAGGTGTTTTGCTCGATAAAACTCAAGATATGATTCGCGTGGAGTGGATTGATAAAGTGGGTTCATTGTTTAAATTACCCTTGAAATGGAAACCGTTTGGTCTTATTCGCGCTGATATTAGTTCGGATAGCGAACTAGCAAAGACAGCTATGCAAACGCTTGGAAAAGTCCCCGCTAATATTTTAGATAAGACAGTACGTGCGCCATTTTCTCCTTATATCAATATCGAGTTGGGAAGCTAAAAATAATTAAAGGTTGTTGTACGTCGTGATCACAAGCGACTTAAATTTTGTGATGCGTTGTCGTGGTATGAAAGACAACTATTGTTATGCAAATAATGATATGCCGCCCTCTACATAATTTTGATTTTTAAAATTGTGTATCTAACTGATATTGATTTTTTAATAGCATTTTTACTAACCCAAAAGGGAATGATAAACATCCCTTTGGGTTGTCTTCGTTTTCATTTGGTTTTTTTACTTTAAAACTTTAAGGAGAACAAATCATGACTAATGTAACTAGTTTTTATTCACTAAGCGTTGAAAAAGGTCTTCGCGGAAATATTGGGAAAATGACCGTTGTAGAAAAGAAAGATGGTACATCCTTTATGAATGTACTGATTTTTTTAACTGCAAATGGTGATGGTAGCAAAGAAGTTTTTTCTCAAGCTGTTAATGCCCATTTTACTGAAGAAGCTTTTAACGAATTAAAAAAATATGACGTAAGTGATTATGTGCGTATTTATTTTAATCGCGTTGATTTAGCTAAGGGTAAAGAGTCGCTTCATATTTCTGTAAAAGCGTCTCGTATAGAGATGCTGAAAAAATCAGGAAAAAATGAAACCCCAAAGCCTGTTTTTGAACATCAAGTGAAAACTGCTGGCAAAAGATCGTAACCATTTTTTGAGTCAATTTTCTCTTATTCACTAAACCCCAATCCTTTTTAATGATTGGGTTTTTTTTAAGGATATCTATTATGAATAGTTTTGCTGTACAAACATCAAAATCAATACGTAATCCAGTTTTTGGCGTAATCGATTGGATTTCACTGAATGTAAATGAAGTGAAATGTTTAGAGATGGCGTTGTATTTTTTAACTGAACAATTAAATAAAACAAAACCAAATCTACAGTTTTTGAATTTTCGTGATTATCAGCTTCGCTATATGTGTGATTGGATTTATGACACTCGTTTAAAAAGCCAATTACGTACCGATGGTTTGAATACGGTTGTTTGGCCTGTGATGGATATTGAAGATATTAAATGGTTTGCGTTGGCACTTGAGTTTGGCATCACTGAAGAAATTGTTGTTACGATGGCTTCAGATGACGCGAATTATGATCGTGATATGGCAGAAATGCATGGTGATGATATTGATTTAAATAATCAATATTACGATTTTCATCGTTATTATTGCTCTATTGCACGATTAAAACTTCAGTTATTAGGCAAACTAAAAAATATTTTAAGTAACTATTACGCTATTTAGTTTTTTGTTTTCTTGTTTTGAATTTTTATCTACCGTCAAAGGTGAAAACCTTGACGGTTTTCTCCTTTGTTTTTTAATCAACTTAAGGAGAAATTTTAATGGGTATGCGTTCACAAATTGCTATTGCAATTATTGCTAAAGAAAAATCAGTTTTTGAAAAAGTAAAACAAGATTTTGTGCAATCTGATTTTTACAAAGATTATACGAATATTGCGACAGAGTTTCTTAATATGTTCCAGGAGAAGCAAAAAGATGCTTATCATTTAATGGTAATTTATGAAAATTCCATAAAATGGTATGGCGCTATTGATTTAGCTTGGAAAGTTTTTTCTGAAGTCTGCAATGACTTTAATCTTCATTGGTCTTTCATGCGTGTGGGTGAAGATGAGTATTGTGATATTGAAGAAGAGAATAACTATTGCAGATTTTCTGATCATAGTGATTTTCTATTGCCTTATGAGGTTTTTGCTGTCGTTCGATATATTTGTTCTTTTGTATAAACGTTATTAATTTTTAACTAACCCGCTGGGGGAGAATAATCCCCGCGGGTTTGCTCCTTTGGCTTAATTTGACTGAAGGAGATGTTGATGTCTAATTTTGAATTGTTAACTTTTAAAGACTGGATGAAAAATCAGTTTGATCATGATGAGCTTGTTAGTCTTTGCGAGCATGGTGCACAAGGTGGTTTTTCGGGGTTGATTTACTACTTTGAGACAAACGCATTGTATGACCAGTATCGTGATGATATTTGGGACATGCTGGAAGAAGATCGTGAATCATTTGGTATGAAAACATGCGCAGAACTTATTGCGTCGTTTAATGGTGCAAAAGATGTTGCAAGTGATCAACAGTATAAAAATCTACTGGTTTGGTATGCAGCAGAACGTATTGCTTTTGAGTTAACACAAAGTCGTCGAGGATTTGATGAAGATGACGAATAAAGTAATTGTTTAAATAAACTCCCGTTTTATAACTGACCCCGCGCTATTTTTGCGCGGGTTTTTTAATTTGTGTTTGCAAATAAAAAGGTCTTTTTGAAAGGGTTTTTTTATTTGCAGTTTTGAAAATAAAAAAATTAATTTGAGGCAATATGCTGAATAGCAATTATATTTTACCAAGATTTATCCGTCTGCGTGATGCGCCAGATTATTTAGGCATGGATAGAAATCGCTTTAATCGTGAGGTGAGGCCGGATATTGCCTCCATCCCGATAGGAATTCAGGGGATTGCGTTTGATAGATTTGACTTGGATCATTGGGCTGAGGTATATAAGGAACGTGTATCACGGCCTGTGATTACTCAAGAGGGTAAATCATGGGTCAAAAAAGAACGTCAGGCCTCATCAAACGTGGTGGGTGCTGGCACATTGATAAAAAAATCTTTGGTCAGCGAATTCGAGGAACTACTGGAACAAAGTCGTTTGAAGAAGCGCAAGCTCTCCTCGCTCGTCGAATCGAAGAATTAAGACAGGCAGTAATATTTGGTGTGCGACCTGAAAGGGTTTTTGCAGAAGCTGCGATTAAATATTTAAGGGATAATCAGGACAAAGGTAGTATCGATAGCGATGCCAGCCATTTGCGAATGATTATGCCTTATATAAAAGATATCGCATTGCATCGTATGCATATGGGTACATTGCAATCCTTCATTGAAGCGAGAAAAAAAGAAGGACGAAAAACACGAACCATTAATCATGGTTTGAAAATTGTTCGTCACATTTTAAATTTAGCAGCGAGTGAATGGATTGATGAAAATGGACTCACATGGATACTTACTGCACCAAAAATTAAATTGTTGCCCGAATACGATACTCGAGCTCCGCAGCCTTTAAGTTGGGAGCAAGAAGATCGGTTAGTAGCGGCATTGCCGGAGCACCTGAGAAACATGGCGTTATTTTCCATGTATACAGGCAGTCGAGATAGGGAAGTTTGTCGGCTGAGGTGGGAGTGGGAGGTTCGCATACCACAATTGAATGCGAGTGCTTTTATTATTCCTGCTTTTGCAATGCTAAATGGTGAGCGAGTTCGCTTGATTAAAAACGGACAAGAAAGATTAATTATCTTAAATAAGACGGCACAAAAAGTAATTGAAACCGTTCGAGGTCAAGATTCAGAATTTGTGTTCACTTATCGAGGTAAGCCTATTGATCGGATGTTGAATTCGGGATGGAAGGCAGCACGTCAGTGTTCAAATCTTCCAACATTACGAGTTCATGATTTGAAGCACACTTATGGTCGGCGACTGCGTGCGGCGGGTGTGAGTTACGAAGATAGGCAAGATTTACTTGGTCATAAATCAGGTCGAATCACGACGCATTATTCGGCAGCAGAAATGTCAAAATTATTGGAGGCTGCAAACAAAGCTTGTGATAAACAAGCAAGTACGCCGACATTAATGCTATTGAAAAAGGTTGTTTAAAATGATGGCCCACAAAACGCCCACAAGGGCATTTTTGGAAAATCAGAAAAGGGTGTAACTGCTTGAAAAGATTGCTCCCCGGGCCGGACTCGAACCAGCGACCAAGTGATTAACAGTCACCTGCTCTACCACTGAGCTACCGGGGAATTCGGTTTTTATTGCCGGTACATCCTTGCACCTGCAAATGCTCTTTTATTATTTGCACCCAGTCACACTTCGTGTGTGCCGTTTCTCGCGCTGCGAATGTCCGCTGGACATTCTGTGACAAACTCATTTTTGAGGGTGTATCTTACTGATGCATTGAAGCTCGGTCAATAGCATTAGAAATTTTTAAGTGATTTTTTAACAGATCATTTCTCGGTGTTTTATTTATCCTTCAATAAACGGTCTCATACGTTCAACGGCTGTATTTAATGTTTCCAAATTAGTTGCATATGATAAACGAATAAAGCCGGGTGCGCCAAATTCTGTGCCAGGTACAACGGCAACATGGGCTTTTTCTAAAATTAATTCAGCCAGTGCAATGTCATTTTTCAAACCTTGGCGGGCAATGGCTTTTTCAACGTTAGGAAATACGTAAAATGCGCCATCAGCTGGTGGACAAACAACACCTGGAATGGCTGATAATTTTTTTTGAATAAAATCATGACGTTCTTTAAAAACGATTTTTAAATTAGCGATAAATTCTTTTTCGCCTTGTAATGCCGCTACAGCAGCATATTGTGAAATGGACGTGGGATTAGATGTGCTGTGTGACTGAATTTTTGTCATTGCCTTTATGATATCGCTAGGTCCTGCTGCGTAACCAATGCGCCATCCTGTCATGGCGTAGGCTTTCGAAACACCATTACAGACAATCGTGCGTTCTGCTAATTCTGGACAAACATTGAGAATGTTAACGTAAGGATCAATTCCCCAAACAATGTGTTCATACATATCATCGGTAATAATGAGTACATTTGGGTGTTTTAATAATACGCTTGAGAGTGCTTTTAAATCACTCTCACGATAAGCCATGCCAGTTGGATTGCTGGGGCTATTTAAAATCAGCAAGCGTGTTTTGGGTGTGATGGCTTTTTCTAATTGTTCTGCTGTGATAATAAAGCGATTTTCGATGCTCGCACTTACAAATACGGGTTTTGCGCCAGCTAATGCAGCGATAGCAGGGTAAGAAACCCAGTACGGTGCTGGAATAATCACTTCATCGCCCTCATTTAAAACGGCTTGCGCAAGATTATAAATGCTTTGCTTTGCGCCGCAGGACACTAAAATTTGATCGCGCGTATAAGATAAATTATTTTCAGTTTTAAATTTTTGAATAATGGCATCTTTTAGTTCAGGAATGCCATCCACAGCAGTATATTTTGTTTTTCCCGCTTCAATTGCGCGAATGGCTGCTTTTTTAATCGAGTCGGGTGTGTCAAAATCGGGTTCGCCAACGCTGAGATTGATGATGTCAACGCCTTGAGCTTTTAATTGTGTCGCTTTTCCATTGATAGAAACGGTTGCGGATGGTTTGACTGATTTGGCGCGATTTGAACTGAATAGCATGTGAAAATCCTTATATTGAAATTGACGATACTTTAAATAAGTTAGTGGTTGTTTACAATAGCGAATGCCAATATGAAAGTGAGTGTGAGTGTATTTTGATGTCTGAATTATTTCAATTAGTAACGCCTTTTCAGCCCAATGGTGATCAGCCACAAGCAATTGAAAAATTAGTGGATGGCTTGAAAGCAGGGTTGGCATATCAAACATTATTGGGTGTAACAGGTTCGGGTAAAACATTTACGATTGCTAATGTCATTGCGCGTGTGCAAAAACCCACCTTGGTATTGGCGCCTAATAAAACTTTAGCAGCACAATTATATGCTGAATTGCGAGAATTTTTTCCAAAAAATGCAGTTGAATATTTTGTATCCTATTATGATTACTATCAACCTGAGGCATATGTTCCATCCACAGATACTTTTATTGAAAAAGATGCTTCAATTAATGCGCATATTGAGCAAATGCGTTTATCAGCAACAAAAGCATTATTAGAACGTAATGATGTGATTATAGTTGCAACGGTTTCAGCAATTTATGGTTTGGGTGATCCCAAAGCCTATTTGAGTATGGTATTGCATGTGAGTGTTGGTGAGCGTATTGATCAACGTGCGTTATTGCATCGATTGGCGGCCATGCAATATTCACGGAATGAATTAGAATTAAACCGTGCTAATTATCGGGTTTCAGGCGATGTGATAGATGTCTTTCCCGCAGATTCAGAGAGTGATGCGATTCGCATTCAACTGTTTGATGATGAAATTGAGCGGATACAATTTTTTGATCCATTGACGAATAAAGTGAAACGTAAAGTACAGCGTGTGACTATTTTCCCTAAAACACATTATGTGACACCGCGTGCGACAATATTAAAAATGATTGATCAAGTGAAGGCGGAGTTAAAAACACGTACAGCTGAATTTCAAGAGCAGAATAAATTAATTGAACGTCAACGCATAGAGCAACGCACGTTGTTTGATTTAGAAATGCTGGTTGAGTTGGGGTATTGTTCAGGTATTGAAAATTATTCACGTTATTTATCAGGACGTAATCCAGGTGAGCCGCCGCCCACATTAATGGATTACTTGCCCAATGATGCGCTATTGGTGATTGATGAGTCACATGTGACCATTCCACAATTAGGTGGCATGTATATGGGTGATCGTGCAAGAAAAGAAAACTTAGTGAATTATGGGTTTCGCTTGCCTTCAGCGTTAGATAATCGTCCATTGCGATTTGATGAATTTGAAAAAATAGCACCGCAAACTATTTTTGTATCAGCTACGCCATCGGATTATGAGTTAAAACATGGAACTGATATTGTTGAATTGGTTGTGCGTCCGACTGGCTTGTTAGATCCTGAGGTTGAAATCAGGCCTGTTAAAACGCAAGTAGATGACTTGTTATCTGAAGTAAGCATACGCGCAAAAAAAAATGAACGTGTTTTAGTGACAACGTTAACTAAGCGTATGAGCGAAGACCTCACCGAATATCTTGCGGAGCAGGGTGTGAAAGTGCGTTATTTGCATTCAGACATTGATACCGTTGAACGTGTGGAAATTTTACGTGATTTGCGATTGGGTGTTTTCGATGTATTAATTGGCATTAATTTATTACGAGAAGGATTGGATTTGCCTGAAGTATCACTCGTGGCTATTTTAGATGCGGATAAGGAAGGATTTTTACGTTCAGAAAGATCATTGGTGCAAACGATTGGTCGAGCAGCGCGTAATTTACATGGTAAAGCTATTTTATATGCCGATAAAATAACAAAATCGATGAAGCGCGCAATGGATGAAACTAACCGCAGACGCGAAAAACAAGCGGCTTATAATATATTGCATCATATTACGCCAGTTGGAATTCAAAAAGCGGTGCATTCCATTATAGAAACGCAGGATGATGAAACAACACCGCGACTGGGTATGTTAAAAGCACAGATGATAGCTGAAAACGCGATTTCTGTTTTAGCATTATCGCCACAGCAGTTTGAAAAAAAATTAGCTGCATTAGAAGAGCAGATGTTGTCTTGTGCTAGAAACTTAGAATTTGAAAAAGCAGCACAGCTTCGTGATCGAATCATGCAGCTAAAGAAAAGCTATTTTGAGAGTTAAAGAGATTTTTTATGCCAGGTAACGCGAAACGCGTCGAAAAAGCCATTCGCTGGTATGCTGTTTCCGGGTTGTTGTTGGCAGGATTGATCATTGCTTTGGTTGCGATTATACCTTTTCAAGCGCGATTATTTGATATGCAAAAACAGCATTTAATTTATTCACGCGAGCTTGCTGTAATGATGGTGGATGCTTTTTTTCAGCAATTGCAAGATACAGCGAAACAAATTTCGATACGGATTGATAATCAACCCGGTCAACAGCAGGCCGATATTGCGTTACAAAAAATAGCTCAAGATGAGTTATCTGCGCATGCCAGTTTAATTGCTATTGCTCGTGTTGACAAAAATGATAAGAAAATATTTTTTGTTGGCGCGCCTACTTTTAAAGCACAGGCTATTAAAAAATGGGTTAAAGAGAAACCATTTTTGTTTGAATTGTTGGAAAAAAACCGCCATTCGTTGTCAATATCAGTGCCATACATCTCAAAGAAAAATCAGACTGGCTATGATATTTTTACGTTTCAATTGCAAAAACTGGAGAAGATGATTCATGAAAAAATGAAAACAAAATCAAGCGAAACTTTTGTTTACTATATAAAAGATAATCATTTGCATTGGTTGTTAGATCGTGATGAAGATCAGTCTACTTTTTTATTTTTAGAAAGTGAATCATTAAAGCATGCGCTTACTTCAGCTATTAAAAAGAAATCATCAGGTGTTATATTTAAAAATAATCAGAAAACACAAGCTATTTTAACTTACGCGTCAGAAAAAAACATGCCGTGGGGTGTGGTTGTTTATGCAAATAAGGCTGTGTTATATCATTCGATCACGCGCATCATTTTAATATTGTTGACTGTTATTGGCGTTATTTTATTTTTATTTGCTGTTGGTTTGACAAGTGTGCTGCGTCCCTTGTCAGGTCGTTTGTTGTTACGTAATGAAGAGCTAGAAGAATTGGTTCAAAAAAGCAAGCATGAATTGCAAACAATGAATGATCAGCTCTACCATATTGCCATGCATGATTCACTGACCAATTTAATGACACGACGCGCATTTTATTTGCGTGCCACAGAAGAATTATCTCGATGTAAACGATATCAACGCAGTTTCGCTTTTTTTTATATTGATCTTGATCATTTTAAATGGGTGAATGACACAATAGGGCATGATGCAGGTGATTTTTTGTTAAAAGCAGTGGCAATGCATTTATTGTCTTCGGTTCGAAAAGAAGACTTGGTTGCCCGTTTAGGAGGTGATGAGTTTGTAATATTAATTACTGAAAAAACAGATCAAGCTTCATTAAATCACGTATTATCCCGGGTGAAATCATTAGAGGCATCGCCCATCTATTATGCAAAACAAAAAATTAACGTGAAGTTAAGTGTGGGTTTAGCTGTTTATCCAGAGGATGCTGACGACATATCAGCATTACTTAAAATAGCTGATTATCGTATGTATCAAAATAAAATAAAAAGCAGAGAAAACGTGTAGCTTTTTTTAATTTTATTGTGAATTAAATTGCTTTGATTTTAATAGAGATTGAATGGGTCCTAATACAAAAAATAATCCAATAATGGTGAAAGGAATAATCTGCAGTGCGTGTGATATCAGCGCAAAAGAAACGGCAATGGATGCATTGATGCCATAAAAAACAAGTGGCATTTTTGTGAAATAATCATATGTGCCAATATAACCAGGGGCGGATGGAATAGCAGCGCCTAGAGAAGTTGCCAATAAAAGAACAATGTATTCTGATAACGTGAAGCTTAAATGAAACGCTTGCAACATAAGATATAATCCAGCTAAATTCATTATCCAATATAAAATAGTAAAAAGCATTGCAAAAACAATATAGCGGGTTGATTTTAAAACACGTAATCCGTTAACCACATTACTTAAAAAATGTTGACAGATTTGTGATATTTTTTTTCCTAAAATGGTTTGCAGATGTGGATGTAAAATGATTTCCTGATTTGTTTTTTTATCCCATAAAAACAAGAGAAAAATCATGATAGCAATAATCAAGCAGGCGAAAATAAGCCAGCTTGAATGCACCCCTAAATGCACTAGGATCGTTTTTGACCCAACAAAAAAAAGAATCACCAGCACGATTAAATCTAATACGCGTTCGAGTAAAGCAATTGACATCAAGCTGACGTAAGCGCAGCCGCTGCGGTTAGCCCAATAATAGGCTTTTAAAAATTCACCTGCGCGCAGGGGTAAGATATTATTACCAACAAAACTAATGAAAACCCCTTTCATGAGATCAATGAAAGAAAAAGTATAAAGATCGCTGAGTAAATATTTTTCTCTTGCGGCCAGCAGCAAAAATGAAATGCCTTGTGGCACCAGTGCAAAAGCGAGTACCCAATAGTTGATGTTAGCAATGCTGGTTGCAACCAATTTAAAATTAACGCTTCGGCACGTGAGATATAAAAAACCAATCGCAAAAAAGAATTGCAATGTAATCATTCGCCATTTTTTTTTGAAAATACTTTTCACGTTTTTGCTTTTAGTGCTTTTGCGACTTTAGATTGTGTTTCCCGTGATAACTGGGTGTGGATAAATTCACTGGCTTTGATTGCGGCTTGCAAATCAATGCCAGTATGAATCTGCAATCCATTTAATAAATAAAGCACATCTTCTGTTGCAACATTGCCAGAGGCGCCTTTTGCATAAGGGCAGCCGCCCAATCCGCCAACGGATGAATCAATTTTATGAATGCCGAGTTCCAAGCACGCATAAATGTTGGCCAGTGCTTGTCCGTATGTATCATGAAAATGAATGGCTAATTTTGCTAAGGGCGTATCGTGAAGCGTGGCTTTAATGAGTGCTTGTGCCAGTTGTGGTGTACCTGTACCAATGGTATCAGCCAATACAATTGTGTCGCAGCCCATCTCAGTTAATTTTTTTGCGATTTGTGCTGTTTTTTTCACTGAGATAAAGCCTTCGTAAGGACAGCCGAGTGTGCATGAAATATAAGCCCGTACGGATATTTTATTTTTTTGCGTGATGTTGAGTATGTCGCTGATGCGATTGAGGCTTTCATCAATTGAGCAATTCATATTTTTTTGTGAGAACGTTTCTGAAATAGCGGTGATTACGGCAATAGACTGACAATTTGATTTTATAGCGCTATGTAAGCCTTGTGTATTTGGAATGAGCGCCGAGTAAGTAGTTTGCGCATGAGAATGGCATGCTTGCATCACTGCGCTGTGATCAGCAAGTGCTGGAATTTTTTTGGGATTCACAAAAGCTGTTGTTTCGATACTAGAAAACCCAGCTTGAGTTAATAATGCAATAAACTGAATTTTAGTTTCAGTCGATACGATGGTTTTTTCATTTTGCAAACCATCGCGCGGACTGACTTCGGTGATAGTGACTTGCTTGGGTAATGCCATGCAAAATACATCCTTGTTTTTTTACTTCGCAAAACACACGCTTGTTTTGCGTGTGTTTATAAAGCGTAGCTTGTAGGTAATGATTATTTATTTGCTGCTATGCTCATGGCCCATTTGTTAGCTTTCGCAACAATCTCATTGACATCCAGTGTAACAAATTCACCACGATTCAGTATCTGCTTTCCAGCAATAAAAACATCACTGACTTGTATGCGATTCATTGCATAGACCAAATGTGAAATGGGATGAAAGACAGGTTGCGTGAAGAAATGATCAAAATCAATGGCAATCACATCAGCTGATTTTCCAATTTCAATAGAGCCGATTTCGTTTGCTAACCCCAATGCTTTTGCGCCATTGATGGTTGCCATTTCAAGTGCGGTCATGGCGTCTAATACAGTAGGGTCTTGTGAAACACCTTTGGCAATGAGCGCTGCAGTTTGCATCTCAGCAAATAAATCCAAATCATTATTGCTTGCTGCGCCGTCGGTTCCTAGGCAGACATTCACACCTGCTTTGAGTAATTTTGAAATAGGGGCAAAACCACTGGCCAGTTTTAAATTAGATTCAGGGTTGTGAGACACGTGTAATTTTGTTTCAGCGCATAATTCAATTTCCGCATCGGTTAAATGCACCATGTGCACAGCAATTAAGCGTTCATTTAATAAACCCAGCTCGTGAAAACGCTGCATAGGTCGTTTGCCATATTTTTCTAAATCAATATGAATTTCTGCTTGTGTTTCATGTAGGTGAATATGGATGGGTAGATTTTTTTCATCAGCAAATTGTTTTGTTTTTAACAAGCTGTCGTCATCGGTGATGTAGGGTGAGTGTGGTGCAAGTGCATAAGTAATTAAAGGGCTATTTGGACGATTTTCATATTCGGTTTTTGCTTTTGTAAGGCATTCGTTTGCATCTTTTGCCCAGCCAGTTGGTGCGTTGCCGACCCATAATCCAATGGTTGCGCGCATGCCAGCATGAACGGCTGCGCGTGCTGTATCATTTGGATAGAAGTAATGGTCGTTGAAGCAAGTTGTGCCGCCACGTAACATTTCGATGATCGCTAACATGGAACCATCATAAACACTTTCTGGATGCAGTAGTTTTGCCTCTGCTGGCCAAATGTGATTTTGTAGCCAATCCATTAACTGCAAATCATCTGCTAATCCGCGTAATAAATTCATGGGTGTGTGTGCATGGGTGTTAATTAATCCAGGCATCACAACGCAGTTACTGCGATCGATATCATTTTTTGCAGTGTATTTTTCTTTTGCTGATTTTGTAGGTAATAAATCGATTATCTTTCCATTTTGAATGGCAATTGTGTGGTGTTCTAAAACTTGATTGCGGGGAACGACGGGAACAATCCAGCGAGCGTGAATGAGGGTGTCAATTGTGTGCATGAAGGGTCCTTTTTAGATGAAAATTTAACCGCTGTAATCGTAACAAAAAGCGTCAAATTATGATATGATTATCGCTCTCAAAATCATGTCACAAAGGCAAGTTACCATGACCAATTTGGCTAAAGAAATTACCACCATTACGATTGAACACGAACTAAAACAATCTTACTTAGACTATGCGATGAGCGTGATTGTCGGACGCGCATTGCCCGACGTGCGCGATGGTTTAAAACCTGTACATCGCCGCGTTTTGTATGCGATGCATGAATTAAGTAACGATTGGAATAAAGCTTATAAAAAATCAGCGCGTATTGTGGGTGATGTGATTGGTAAATACCATCCGCATGGTGATACAGCAGTCTACGATACCATTGTGCGTATGGCGCAGCCTTTTAGTTTGCGTTATATGCTGGTTGATGGGCAAGGTAACTTTGGTTCAGTCGATGGTGATTCACCGGCTGCAATGCGTTATACCGAAATCAGAATGTCACAATTTGCGCATCATTTGCTTGCTGATATCGATAAAGAAACAGTCGATTTTCAGCCAAATTATGATGAAACTGAATATATGCCAACTGTTTTACCTACGCGTATTCC
Source organism: Gammaproteobacteria bacterium CG_4_10_14_0_2_um_filter_38_22 (assembly GCA_002793195.1). GTDB lineage: Bacteria > Pseudomonadota > Gammaproteobacteria > Coxiellales > Coxiellaceae > 2-02-FULL-42-43. Next base: position 28,477 of record PFPT01000008.1, on the reverse strand, counting down.
CAATTTGCTGGTGAATGGCTCGTCTGGTATTGCTGTTGGGATGGCTACTAATATTCCCCCGCATAATTTATCTGAAATTATTGATGCTACATTAGCGTTGATCGACAATGCAGAATTGACCATTGATGAATTAATGCAATATGTACCTGGCCCTGATTTTCCAACGGCGGGTATTATTAATGGTCGTGGCGGTATTATAAAAGCTTATCGCACGGGTCGCGGTAAAATTTATGTGCGTGCAAAAACAGACATTGAAACAAATGAAAAAACCAATCGCGTGTCGATTATTGTGCATGAATTACCGTATCAAGTGAACAAGGCGCGATTATTGGAACGTATCGGTGAGATGGTTCGCGATAAAGTCATTGAAGGCATTGTTGGTTTGCGCGATGAGTCAGATAAAAGTGGTATGCGCATGGTTATTGAAGTGCGTCGTGGTGATCAACCTGAAGTAGTGCTCAACAACTTATTTGCACAAACACAACTACAATCTGTGTTTGGAATTAATATGGTGGCGCTGTATAACGGTCGTCCACAAGTCATGAATCTCAAGTTTATTTTGAATGCGTTTTTACAGCATCGCCGTGAAGTAGTGACGCGTCGCACAATTTTTGAATTGGCCAAAGCCAAACAACGCGCTCATATTTTAGAAGGGCTTGGTGTTGCGTTAGCAAACATTGATAGCATCGTTGCAATGATTAAATCTGCAAAAACACCTGCTGATGCCAAAGTGTTGTTGTTAGCAACGGCATGGGAGCCTGGTTTGGTAGCGCAATTACTTGCAAAGGCAGGTGCTAATCAAACCCGTCCGGATGATTTATCTGATCAATATGGATTGCGTGATGGAAAATATTATTTATCGTCTGATCAAGCACAAGCCATTTTGGATTTGCGTTTGCATCGCTTAACTGGATTAGAAACCGATAAAATTCACGACGAGTATAAGCAACTTATTGAAGACATTAATGCATTAATGGAAATTTTATCAAACCCGGATCGTTTGCATACGGTCATTCGCGAAGAGTTAATCGCAATTAAAACACAGTTTGGCGATGCACGTCGTACAGTGATTATGGAAAATCATGAAGATTTAAGCAATGAAGATTTAATTACCGAGGAAGATTTGGTGGTGACTTTGTCACACGAGGGTTATATCAAAGCACAATCTCTTGATAGTTATGATGCGCAGCATCGTGGTGGTCGTGGAAAACGCGCAACCTCGGTCAAAGAAGAAGATTATGTGAAAAATTTATTGGTGGCCAATTCCCATCATACTATTTTGTGTTTCTCAACCACAGGAAAAGTATATTGGCTCAAAACATATCAAGTGCCACAAGGGGGTCGTGTTGCACGTGGACAGCCTATTGTGAATTTATTGCCTTTGGAAAAAGAAGAGCTGATCACCGCTATTTTACCGGTTGCGCAATTTGATGAAAATCATTTTATTTTTATGGCAACACAAAAAGGTACAGTGAAAAAAGTAACATTGACTGAGTTTGCCAACCCCAGATCAAACGGAAAGATAGCGCTGAATTTAAATGAAGGTGATCGTTTAATCGGTGTTGCATTAACGGATGGAAAACAAGATATCATGTTGCTCAGTGATGCAGGTAAAGCGATTCGTTTTTCTGAAGATCAAGTTCGAGCAATGGGACGAACAGCAACCGGCATTCGTGGTATTCGTTTGAAAAACGATCAAAAATTGATTGCCTTAATTATTCCTAAAAAAGACGGTACGATTTTAACAGTGACTGAAAATGGATATGGTCAACGTACAGAAGTTAATGATTATCGTGAATGCGGTCGCGGTGGACAAGGCGTGATTGCGATTCAAACAACTGATCGTAACGGAAAAGTAGTGGGGTCCATTCCGGTTCAGCAAGATTCTGAAATTTTATTGGTAACCAATGGCGGCACACTGGTGCGTATTCCAGTTGCTGAAATTAATGTGATTGGTCGAAACACACAAGGTGTGCGACTGATTAACGTTCAAGAAGACGAAAAAGTAGTGAGCGTGGAAGGAATTGATGTGGCGCTGGTTATTGAAGCCTAAAGTATGAATATACATCCTGATTTACAGCTCGCAGAAAACCTGATTTATAAAAAATGGGGTTTTGCCTTGGAAAATGTAATGCTTGAAAAAGAAAGTCAGGAATATGCTGCTACATCGTTCATGTTGAATAATCATCGCATATTGTTTCGCGCTTCGAAAATCACGCCGACAAAAACAGGCCAATTTGTCACGATTTGGAAACGAATTCATGGTGGACCAATTCAACCGTTTGATGAAAAAGATCCAGTTGATTTTGTGTTTATCAGCGTGCGTTCAGATCAAAATAGTGGTCAATTTATTTTTCCTAAAAAAATATTGCTTGAGAGAAAAATCTTTTCAAAAAATAATATTGGTGGAAAAAGGGCGATACGCGTTTATGCACCCTGGGATAATGCCAATAGCAAACAAGCTGCAATGACAAAAAAATGGCAGTCAGCATTTTTCGTTGATATGAGTCATGCTGATTGTAGTGATGTGATTGATCATGTCTCTGTGTTGTTGGAATAATAAAATGAAAAAAAATATTTTTAATTTCAGTGCTGGTCCTGCCATGATGCCGATCGAAGTGATGCAACAGGCACAAGCTGCATTTTTAAATTGGCATGATTTGGGTGTATCCGTTTCTGAAATATCACATCGATCTCAGCCATTTATCGATTTAGCAAAACAATCTGAAAAAGATTTACGAGAGCTATTAAGTATCCCTGATCATTATCATATTTTATTTTTACCAGGCGGTGCTCGCACACAATTTTCTGCTATTCCGATGAACTTAAAAGACGATTTTAAATCGGCTGCTTATGTGCAAACGGGTCATTGGGGAAAATCGGCAGAGCAGGAAGCATCGCGTTACTTAACGACAAAAGTGATTGCCAATAGTGAGTCGACAGAATACACAACAGTTCCAGCGCAAAATACATGGGATGACTTTTCGGATTGTGCTTATCTGCATTATACTGACAATGAAACGATTCATGGTGTTGAATTTGATTTTATTCCAGATGTTAAAAATGTCCCGTTGATTTGTGATATGTCATCTAATCTTTTGTCGCGCCCATTTGATGTGTCAAAATTTGGATTGATTTATGCGTGTTCGCAAAAAAATATTGCGATTACCGGTATTACAATTGTTGTTATTCGTGATGATTTACTTAAAAGAAAGCCACATTCTGCACTGCCCTCAATGATGAACTATGCGTTGCAAATGAAACATGAGTCGATGTTTAACACACCGCCAACATTTGAATGGTATTTTGCAAGTTTGGTTTTTCAATGGCTGAAAAAACAAGGTGGATTAAAAGCCCTTGCGCAAAAAAATGCTGAAAAATCAGCTAAATTATATGCTTATTTGGATTCCCAGGATTTTTATCAAAATCGCGTTGAAAAAAAATATCGTTCACGCATGAATGTTGTTTTTCATTTGCCCACGCCTGAGTTGGATGCTGCTTTTGTGAAGGCCGCATTGCAACATCATCTATTTGGGTTAAAAGGACATACCGTTTTGGGTGGTGTTCGAGCCAGTATTTATAATGCAATGCCAATGGAAGGTGTTGATGCGCTCATTTCTTTTATGAGGCATTTTGTATCGCATCAGAGTTAAATCAGGAGGAAAGCATGAAAAAGGTTGCACTACTATTATTGCTGTTGCCATCGATTGTTTTAGCGCAAGCGGATAATGCGGTTTTGAAAGATGGATTGAACATGGTGAATTTCCAACAATGTCAAACAATATTGCAAGCTTGCGATCGAGACTTATATTTAAAACCAGTTTGTCTTGAGCAAAAACTTTATCGATATCCTGAGTGTGTGCAATTATCCGCGCTTGCTAAATTAGCGTCAGTCAGTGCAGATTTAATTAGCGCAAAATCAGAAGGGAATTTAGCTTTAATTACTTTTCGTGATCCAATACAGGCTCAAGTGGCTTATGCTGTTTTGTCGCAAGGAAAGCTGATTGATGTATCGGTTGATCCAGAAAAGGTAATGCCATCATTAAAGGAGCAATATCCTAATGGCATGTTTTTTTCGCGTGTTATTGCGGAGCCACTTTATAAGGTGAGTGCATCGGGTGACCGCCAATTTATTGCGTCCATTCGTATAGCAAAAGACTGTGATGTGTGTGATACGTTGGGTAATGTGAAATTGATTTTACATTTTGAGCCTAATGGAAAATATGTCTCAAGACAAATAGAATCTAATTGAAATTCGGCGGCCATTTTTTGTGATCCATACTTGTCTCTCCATTTCTCCTAGCAACACCATTTTTGGTGACATCGTTGTTCCGGGTGATAAATCAATTTCACATCGGGCGATTATATTAGCTTCGATTTCAGATAAGCAGACGTATGTTGAAAATATGTTATTGAGCGATGATGTGCTTTCAACTATGCATATTATGCGAGCCTTGGGCGTTTTGATTGATATCGATGATGAAAAAACAAGCGCTTTTGTGCATGGTGTTGGTTTAAATGGTTTGCAGCGCCCAGACAATCCACTTGATTGTGGCAATTCAGGCACATCTATGCGTTTGCTGTGTGGATTGTTATCGGGACAAAAATTTAATTCCATTTTGATTGGTGATGCTGCTTTATCTAAACGACCCATGCTGCGCATTGCAGCGCCATTGCGATTGATGGGTGCAAAAATCAATTTGTCTTCGAATAATACAGCGCCGATTGAAATGATAGGTAATCAAGAATTGAAAGGCATTGATTATGAATTGCTGATTCCCAGCGCACAAGTGAAGTCGGGTATTTTATTGGCTGGTTTGTATGCGGATGGTAAAACACAGGTGCGAGAAAAAACGCCGACGCGAGATCATACTGAAAGAATGTTGAAAAATCCCCTGGGTTCGCTGTGCTCACCGACCCCTTTTTATAAAGGGGGTGAAATAAATAAGGCAAACAATTTCCTCTCATTGAGAAATGGTTGTGCATCCCCCTCTTTTTTGAAAAAAGGGGGCAGGGGGAGGTTTATAAAAATACCTGGCGATATCTCTTCTGCTGCATTTTTTATTGTCTTGGCAGCGATTACCAAACATGCTGATGTGATCATTCGACAAGTGGGTGTGAATCCATTTCGTACTGGAATAATTGATATACTAAAATTAATGGGTGCGAATATTACTGTTTTTAATGAAACATTTTTTGGTGCAGAACCAGTTGCAGATATCCATGTCCGCTATGCATCATTACAGGGTGTTACAATTCCAGTAGCATTAATTTCAAAAGCAATCGACGAACTCCCGGTGATTTTGATTGCGGCAGCAACAGCACATGGAAAAACAATTTTGCGAGGAGCCAAAGAATTACGCGTGAAAGAAAGTGATCGCATTCATGCCATGTGCGCTGGTTTTAAAAATATCGGTGTAACAGTACAGGAGTATGATGATGGTGTGGAGATTGAAGGCCCGCAATTGTTTTCAGGTGGGCAAGTCAATTCATTTGGAGATCACCGTATTGCTATGGCATTTGCAATAGCAGGCAATGTTGCGAGTGGCCGGGTGATCATTGATAATTGTGCCAATATTGCAACTTCATTTCCTAACTTTGTTGCGGTAGCGCATTCACTGGGGATGCGGTTTTAGCATTTTTTCTGTAATCAGATATGCATTGTTTGATATATAAATCAACCGCCTCTGCTGTGACATGATCAACAGTAATTCTAAAATTCGTTGGATCATAAGCTTCACCTGTTCGTGGAATAGAAGCGTTTTCTTCGCGAGCAAGATGACTTACTAATAATGATCGCTCATACACCCCTGGTATTTTTTCCCAAACATCCTCGCCATTCTTATCCTTTTCATTCTTCTTTCGTTCTATGTACACAGGATCCATAACAATAGATAAGCTAATAGGGCAAATAAGAGCAGCGCACTCATCGGTATTGTTAATATTTAAAGCAGTTAGGATATCATCATAGCTATAGTTAACTGCTACTCTTGAATTGAAAAAGGTAGAACAAATTCCGACAATGTTGTATGTCATCCCAATAAGAAATAGTATAAAAAAAACAGCGATGTCAAAGTTATAAGGAAATTTTTCCATCCATGCAAATTTTCTCATTTCTGATACTGACATTGCATTCACAAACGCTAAATTTTTTTCTGGGTCGTTGTTCGTAGCTTTTTTCATGCCAGCCAAAAAATTATCAATCGACTGTCCTCGAATGCCGTCATGATACGCTTTGTGTATCCATATTCCATATGCCGCACATGTAGAAAATATGGCCAGTGTTAATAAAAAATGGTTTTTGTAGTTATTGTTTCTATTAGGATATTGCTGCTTTTTAATAGTCGAGCAATGCTGCTTAACTTTCCATTTAATTTCATCAGTTGATAATGCTTCTGCGATGACCCTCTGTGTGGTTTCTTCTCTGGTCATTGTTTGCGTGCCCCATTGGAAAAATTTTGTTGTAGTTGAAACAGTCTATCAACAAAAGGTTAAGAAAATATGATGGTTATTTTGGTTATCCAGATTTCAGTTAAGCTTCACTGCGATAAATAGTGTTTGTCATCGCTATCTATATTAAAATCTCTGCTGTTTTATGCACTATAGAGGTTTATCATGATGCTTGTTCCCGTTATCACTATTGATGGTCCTTCTGGCAGCGGAAAAGGTACTATCGCGCAATTACTAGCGAAAAAGCTGAAATGGCATTTTTTGGATAGCGGTGTTTTGTATCGCGTTGTCGCTTGGACGATTCTTGATAGGCAAGTTGATCTGGCTGATTTGGATGCGTTAAAAAACCTAATTAAGAACATTGAAATTGATATGCAAGTATCTGAAATTGGCGATGAAGCTACCATATTTTGTAATAATCATGATGTTACAGATGAAATTAGAAGTGAAGCTTGTAGTCAAATGGCATCGATTAGCTCAGCAATTCCTTTGGTTCGAGCAGCATTATTAGATCGTCAACGTGAGATGAGACAGCTACCTGGTTTGGTAACAGATGGTCGTGATATGGGAACGGTGGTTTTTCCAGACGCCACGCTGAAATTTTTCGTAACAGCCAGTTTAGATGAACGCGCCAATCGTCGATACAATCAGTTGAAACGAAAGGGTAAAGATGTTAGTCTGCCCGGCATTCTCAAGGAATTGCGTGTGCGAGACGAGCGGGATGCAACCCGGGCGATTTCACCAACAAAGCCAGCAGATGATGTCATTTTAATTGATACATCGCATCTTGATATAGACGGTGTTTTTCAATTGGTTTTGCAGCATGTGCGGAAACTGTTTCCTGAGAATCAATGATGGGGTTTTTGAATTTTTTCAAAAACATTTTTTAACTAACAACATAAGAATCTGTCACAAGATTTTTATTTTTGGAAATCAACATGTCTGAACATACACAATCCGCAGAAAGTTTTGCAACCTTATTTGAAGCGAGTTTAAAAACCATTGATTTGCGTAACGGCGCACTCATCAATGGATTAGTTGTTGCAATGGATAATGAATTTATTACCGTTAACGTTGGCCTTAAATCAGAAGGTCCTATTCCTGTTAGTGAATTTCGTCACGAAGAAGTAAACGTAGGTGACGTTGTCGAAGTGGTTTTGGAATCGCCTGAAAACGGTTTTGGCGAAACCCGCTTGTCTCATGAAAAAGCAGTGCGTGCACGTGCATGGACACAATTAGAAAAAACATTTGAAGCACAAGAAATTGTGATGGGAACGATTATCGAGCGTGTGAAAGGGGGCTTTACCGTTGAATTGGGTTCTGTTCGTGCCTTTTTGCCAGGTTCATTGGTTGATGTGAAACCCGTTCGCGATCCAGGTTATTTAGAAGGTAAAGAATTAGAATTTAAAGTCATTAAAATGGATAAAAAGCGTAATAACGTGGTTGTATCACGTCGCGCCGTGATGGAAGCTGAATCACGTGAAGAACGCATGTCACGCTTAGATGAATTGCAAGAAGGCCAAGAAGTGGTGGGTATTGTTAAAAACATCACAGATTACGGCGCATTTATTGAATTGGGTGGTATTGATGGATTGTTACATATCACAGATATGGCATGGAAACGCGTTAAACATCCAAGTGAATTGCTGAATGTGGGCGATGAAATTAAAGTCAAAGTATTGAAGTTTGATCGTGAAAAACAGCGTGTTTCATTGGGCTTGAAGCAATTGGGCGAAGATCCTTGGCATAATGTGGCTCAGCGTTATCCTGCAGGCACGCGTATTACAGGTAAAGTGACTAACATCACTGATTACGGTTGTTTTGTTGAAATCGAAGAAGGTGTTGAAGGTTTGGTGCATATGTCAGAAATGGATTGGACAAATAAAAATGTGCATCCAAGCAAAGTGGTTAATTTGCATGAAGGAATTGAAGTTGTTGTCTTGGAAATTGATGGCGATCGTCGTCGTATTTCACTTGGCGTAAAACAATGTAAAGCAAATCCATGGGCTGAATTTTCAAGCAACCATCAAGTGGGTGAAAAAATTAAAGGTGCTGTGTGTTCTATCACAGACTTCGGTTTATTTATTGGATTGCCAGGCGGTATTGATGGATTGGTGCACTTGTCTGATATTTCTTGGACAGAAGCAGGTGAGCAAGCAGTTCGTGCTTATCAAAAAGGAGATCAAGTAGAAGCGGTTATTTTGGCAATTGATCCTGAGCGTGAACGTATCTCATTGGGCATTAAACAATTATCAGGTGATCCAATTGAGTCTCATTTACAAGGATTGGATAAAGATGCGGTGATTAAAGCCGTGGTTAATGAAGTTTCTGCAAAACAAGCGGTATTGCAATTGAATACCGAATTAACAGGCATTTTAAAAATCACAGATTACAGCTATGATCGGGTGAAAGACTTGCAAGAAGAATTAACAGTTGGTGAAGAAATTGACGTTAAAATTGTTAATTTAGATCGCAAAACACACCAGGTTTATGTATCGCATAAAGTATTGGAAGCGCCACCAAAAGGTGATACCGGTACGCGTACAGTGGGTGATGCACCTACAAAAACAACGCTGGGTGATTTGCTGAAGGAAAAAATGCAGTCGAAAGAATAGGTATTGTGATTTGTTTTCCAGAATGAGGGGGTCTGTTGATTTTTGCAGACACCCGATTCTGGATCACATAACGTGAGATTACAAAGGAGTATCATGCGTTTCATATTCTATTTTTTTTATCTCTTTTTTATTATTCTTGGCGCAAGTTTCGCTATCCTGAATTCCTATAATGTATCGTTTAATTATTTTGTTGCAGAAAAAACAATTTATTTTCCGTTATTATTTTTACTATTATTGTTTGTCGGAATGCTATTAGGTGTCATGCTGATGTTGCCGACAATGATTAAATTAAAAGCACAGTTATGTCATGCTCGGCATTAATCTAATGAGGCTGAAGATTAAGAGATAAAAGGAGAATATACTTTTGGAATCTCATGTTAATAAAAAATATTCGCCTGTTATTGTTGCATTAGATTCTGACGCGGACGAAAAATCGGTTATGGATTTTATCAATCGCCTTGATCCTGATTTATGTGAATTAAAAATTGGTAAATACTTATTTACAAAATGGGGCCCCGATTTTGTGCGCACATTAGTAAAAAAGCAATTTCACATCTTTTTAGATTTAAAATTTCACGATATTCCAAATACAGTTTTTCATGCTTGTGTAGCAGCGGCAGAATTGGGTGTATGGATGCTGAATGTGCATATTTCAGGTGGCGTAGAAATGATGCGCGCTGCACGAAAAGCCATTGATCAATTTCCAGCGAAAAAAAAACCTTTATTGATTGGCGTTACCGTTTTAACCAGCTTGAATGAAGCTGATTTATTATTTTTAGGAATGCATGATTCAATCGAAGATACGGTTTTACGTATGGCTAAAAAAGCAAAAGAGTGTGGTTTGGATGGCGTTGTTTGTTCTGCAAAAGAAGCAATTTTATTGCGAAAAGAATTGGGAAAAGATTTTTTATTGGTAACGCCAGGTATTCGTTTGATAAATGATGCTGTCGATGATCAAAAAAGAATAATGACACCAGAAGCAGCGCTTGCAAATGGAGTTGATTATCTTGTGATGGGAAGATCAATTGCAGATGCAAAAAATCCAAGAGCCATATTAGCAGCCATTAAAAAACACGGTATTGATACAAATTAAATTCTCTTTAAAATTATTTTGTCTTTTAAATTTTAAGGAGAACTCATGAGAAATTTACTTTTTATTGGTTTGTTATCTATTTTGTGGATGCCGCATTTTTCATATGCAGCTGATAATACGCAATCGCAGCATGTTTCTGTTCAGCGCCAGGCATCTGCGCGCAGTCATTCAAAAATACATCATGTAACACCAGTCGATATGAATCATGCTAATGCAACGCAATTAACCTCCTTAAAAGGAATTGGCGTGAAAAAAGCGAATGCTATTTTGGCTTTTCGTCAAACACATGGTGTATTTAAAAATGTGGATCAGTTGGCTAATGTGAAGGGTATCGGCAAAAAAGGATTGCTGCGATTGCAAACCAATAACCCCGGGCGGATTCAGTTAAATTAAGTGGGCTTACGGTATTAACATAACTGAAAATTTCAGGTAAGCTTAGGTTTCTGGATATGAGTGTATTACAGCAAACATTTTATGTATCATGTTGATTTTGCTGGCATTCTAAATCAATTTTTAGTGTATTCTGTTTTGTTGGATACATTCTATCCAGTCTTTACTTGCCTAGCTCTCTCTTTTACACTAGCTGCGGTTTTTATAGATCCTACTTAGAATTAGCAGCATGGTTAATTTCCATTTTTCATTTTTTGTAAGCCTTGTCGTTGGTGTCATGACAACGATCTATTGTATTTATTTGCTTAAGCCAGCGGCTATGCATATTGGCTTGGTTGATATACCTGGCGGTCGGAAAACGCATTCACAAGCCGTTCCCTTAATCGGTGGTATTGCGATTTTTGTGGGTTATTCATTTTCATTACTGTGTTTGAATATTTCATTGAGCCATTATCGCGGCCTATTAGCTGGTAGTGCAGTTTTAATTTTGATTGGCGTGATGGATGACTTTAGAGAATTGACGCCACGCATTCGACTGGCTGGGCAATGTTTGGTTGCCTTTTTATTGATTGAATGGGGGCATTTATCGTTACTCCATTTAGGTAATTTATTTTTTTTAGGCGATGTAAATTTAGGTTTGGCGTCGCTGATGATCACCGTCTTTTTTGTATTAGGATTTATTAACGCAATCAACATGATTGATGGCCATGATGGATTAGCGGGGTTGATTGTTGTAGGACAGGCATCACTGCTTATGCTGATGAATGTGATATTTGGGCGCGTGCAACATGTTTATCTGTTGTCGTTACTAATTGCAACGTTATGCGCTTTTTTACTATTTAATTTGCCGTTATTTTTCAAAAAACGCGCTACGATTTTTTTGGGTGACGCAGGCAGTACTTTTATTGGATTTGTGATTGTGTGGTTTGCCATTGATCTTTCGCAAGTGACGGTGTCGCATTTTAATGCGCATTTTCATTTTACACCAGTTACTGTTTTGTGGATTTTGGCTTACCCCTTATTTGATTTGTTGGCTGTAATTGCGCATCGTTTTCGAATTGGGAAATCTCCTTTTACTGGCGGGCGAGATCACTTGCATCATATGCTCTTAGATTTGGGATTGCGATCTATGACGGTGACCATCGTATTATTTATTTTTTCTCTGTCGCTGGGTTTAATGGGATTTTTTTTGGCAAGCCAGCAATTGTCTGAGCCATGGCAATGCATGATTTTTTCAGTCGTTTTGCTGGTGTATTTTTTTATCGCTTTTGCTCTTCAGCGTTTTCTATTTTTTCGAGAGAAACTCATGTCAAATAGGTCTGCTTGATGGTGAGTTTCTAGGATGAGATTTTGAAAATGCTTTTTTAGCGATAATGTGCAGTTGATGTTCTTTCTCATCTGGTTTTTTTCTTTGTTTGTATTTTGAGGTGTTATCTTTGTTGTTCTTAGAGTTAAATCACATAAAAATAGTTTATTATTGGTAATTTTCTTGTTACCCCTGTATATTCCCACTTTAATTTTCAGCTACACTACTGAGTATGAGTGGGCCTAACACTATTTTAGTTGGATTTTTATCATGGCATTAGATATCAGAAACGTTGCAATCATTGCGCACGTCGATCACGGCAAAACAACTTTAGTTGATAAATTGTTACAACAATCCGGCACTTTCGATGCCCGTGCGCAACTATCTGAGCGCATGATGGATTCGAATGATTTAGAGCGTGAACGCGGAATTACCATTTTGGCAAAAAACACGGCGATCAAGTGGCATGATTATCGTGTGAATATTGTGGATACGCCAGGCCATGCTGATTTTGGTGGTGAAGTAGAGCGTATTTTATCAATGGTTGATTCTGTTTTGTTGCTGGTAGATGCAGTTGATGGCCCAATGCCGCAAACCCGTTTTGTGACGCAAAAAGCATTTTCATGGGGATTAAAACCCATTGTTGTTATTAATAAAATTGACCGTGAAGGCGCAAGAGCGGATTGGGTTGTTGATCAAGTATTTGATTTGTTTGTTAGTTTGGATGCAACGGATGAGCAATTGGATTTCCCGATTGTGTATACCTCAGCATTGCAAGGATATGCAACCAATGATCCCACTCAAAAAACAGACAATATGGATTTATTATTCCAGACAATTATTGATAAAGTGCCGCCACCAAAAGTGGATGCGAATGCCCCATTTCAAATGCAAGTGAGTGCAATTGATTATTCTAGTTATGTGGGTGCCATTGGTATTGGTCGCGTGACACGAGGCACCATCAAATCCAATTCTTCTATTACAGTAATTGACGCTGCAGGTAAAACACGTAACGCGCGTATTTTACAATTATTTCAAACTATTGGTTTTGAGCGCACTGAAATTCCAGAAGCATCAGCAGGTGATATTATTTCTGTTACAGGTGTGGATAATCTGCGTATTTCAGATACTTTTTGTGATCCAGAACATGTTCAGGCATTGCCAGCATTAACGGTAGATGAGCCGACTGTTAGTATGACATTCTCTGTAAACAATTCACCTTTTGCTGGAAAAGAAGGTAAATATGTAACGAGTCGACAAATTGGTGATCGTCTTGAGCGTGAATTAATTGCCAATGTGGCGTTGCGCGTTCAAGCAACTGATGCATCTGATGAGTATATTGTGTCAGGACGTGGTGAATTGCATTTGTCTATTTTAATTGAAAACATGCGTCGCGAAGGGTTTGAGCTATCAGTTTCGCGTCCAAAAGTGATTCAAAAAGAAATTGACGGTGTCATGAGTGAACCTTATGAGCAATTAATTATTGACGTAGTTGAATCTGATCAAGGTGCGATCATGCAGTATTTAGCAGATCGTCAAGCTGAATTAAAAAATATGTTGCCTGATGGAAAAGGCCGTGTGCGTTTGGATTATGTGATGCCAACACGCGGATTAATTGGTTTTCAAACTAAATTTTTAACATTAACATCGGGTTCAGGTGTGATGCATCACGTGTTTGATCATTACGGTCCTGTAAAAGCAAAAGCGATAAAAGCCCGTCATCGCGGTGTATTGATTTGCAATGGTTCTGGCACAACGCGTGCATTTGGTTTATATGGTTTGCAAGAGCGTGGCTCATTGTTTGTGGGTCCACAAACTGAAGTGTATGAAGGTATGATTGTAGGATTACACACGCGTGAAAATGATTTGGTGGTGAATGCAACCAAAGAAAAACAATTAACCAATATGCGTGCGTCAGGCTCAGATGAAAACATTATTTTAACACCGCCCATGATCATGTCACTTGAACGTGCATTGGCATTTATTGCTGATGATGAGTTAGTGGAAGTGACGCCAAAATCGATACGTATTCGTAAAAAATATTTAAAAGAAAATGATCGTAAGCGGTTTAGCAAGGAGCAGTAAAATAAATAAGTTGTGTGGTATTGAAGAATCAATTTCATGCTGCACAGTGCTTTATAAAAAAGCAGGGCAGATTGTTACTATTTTAATATAAAGCAAAAACAATTTTTGTCTTTCTGAGTGTTATCTAGTAAAAATAGTTGAAAAATTTTTCAGATGAATTTTTTGTGTCTAAGAACGTTTTCTTTTTAGAAATAGGGTGTTATTATTCACGCCTGTTTTGAAAAATCGCTTGAAAGAAGGCGATATTCCAGAGCCAGGATGTTCGAGGAATGCTTGAGTGCTTAGGAGAGGTGGCCGAGTGGGTTTACTGCGATTGAGCAGTAAACGCTCGACAGGGATGTCGAGCTGGGGTGCATCTCTTGCGAAGACAGCACTAGAACAAGGATGTTCGAGGAATGCTTGAGTGCTTAGGAGAGGTGGCCGAGTGGTCGAAGGCGCTCCCCTGCTAAGGGAGTATGGGGCCTAAAGCTTCATCGAGGGTTCAAATCCCTCTCTCTCCGAAAAAAATGATGCGCCCGTAGCTCAGTTGGATAGAGTGTCTGGCTACGAACTAGAAGGTCGGGAGTTCGAATCTCTCCGGGCGCACCAAACAATAAAAAAAGGGGCATTAAGCCCCTTTTTTTATTGTTTCAGATACAGCTTAAATTTGAACTTATTAGAGTTTGACAAAACGCACCTGAGTTTCTTTAGGTTTGCTGTTAGTACTTTTCTTTAACCTGAGCTGCTAGTTTATTGAATGCCGGGATTTTTTTTTGTTGGAATGAGCTGTGTTTTTTCAGCAATTCCATATTTTTCTTGTACTTTTTTTCCTATTTTTATTGTGAAATTTTCTTTTTGAGAGTGGCTGTAGCAAGTATCGACAACACCAAATCCACAGAGTGCTGTTAATTCAGTACATGAAAGAAATAGTCGGCAACAATTATCTGCTCCATAGCGTTGTGCGCCATTACAGGTTTTGTGTGGAGTGTGTTCATTTTTATAAACCTCGCTGTAAGTAGCGCAGAGTCGCCTCGCCGTTTCTTGATGAAAATGGAGTGTCATGCAACGTGATTTTTCATCTGTGATACAGAGGAAAAAATTAAAGAAGGCAAATACGGAATGCATCGTTATTTCGACTGCCGCGAAGGGGCAAAGGCAGGTGGTCGCACCACAACTTAAACAACAATCTACTGCGCGCATGAGAAACCTCTTGCAGGTTGCAATCAAATTAATGTGTCATAATCAACGGATTCGTCATTATAAATAAAAATCTTCACCCAAATAGACTTCTCTTACTTCTTTGTGCGATAAAATAGCTTCTGGTGTGCCTTGAGCAATGATACTGCCTTCATTCACAATATAAGCGTGCTCGCAAATATCCAATGTTTCACGCACGTTATGATCTGTAATTAAAATACCAATTTCACGTTTGGATAAGTGCAGAATAATTTTTTTAATATCAATAACTGAGATAGGATCCACACCAGCAAAGGGTTCGTCTAATAAAATAAACTTGGGATCCATTGCCAGCGCACGTGCAATTTCAACACGACGGGTTTCACCGCCAGATAAACTCATCGCTGGGATATTACGTAAATGCTCAATATGAAATTCAGCAAGCAGCTCATTGAGTCGCGCTTTTTTTTCTGCTTTGCTAAGATCATTTCGCAATTCTAAAATGGCCATGACATTATCAGCAACTGAGAGTTTTCGAAAAATAGATTTTTCTTGTGGCAAATAACCAATGCCTAAGCGTGCACGTGTGTGCATGGCAAGGTGAGTGAGATCTTGTTTATCAATGTGAATAGAGCCATGGTCAAGCGAAATCAGTCCTACAATCATATAAAAACTGGTGGTTTTTCCAGCGCCATTGGGTCCTAATAACCCCACAATTTGACCACTTTCAACGGTGAGTGAAACATCTTTAACTGCAAAACGATCTTTGTATTTTTTTTGTAATTGACTGGCGATTAAAACCGGCATCGCTTAATCCCTTTTATGCGTGGGTTGAAATTGATAGATCGCTTTGGATTGTGATTGTAGCTTATATTGCCCTGTTTTTAAGTTAGCATCAAATCCAACGCCGTGAATAGTCACTCCAGGGCGTGATAGTGTGACGGGTTGCTTTGTTGTTGCGCGTGACTCTTTTGGAAATAAAGTGATTTCGTTGCTTTTAATCGTTGTGATTTCAGCGGGTTGTTTTGCAGGCAGTTCTCGAATAACGACATGACCTTGCAATATTATTTTTTCACCAGTGCTATTAACAATCGCTTGATCAGCTTGGATATGCCAAGGTGTCCGATTTTCAGTGTAAGCAATAATACGGGGTTTTGTAAAAATACTCGTTTTTTGAGGTAAAAAATGCCTTATTTTTTCTGAAGTCATTTTTACTTTTACTTGTCCTTGTTGATTGTACTCCGTGCTGTTGGCTTGAATGATAAAATTATCAATCTGTGTTTTTCCAGTGATTGTTTGTGATTCAAGTTGATTGGCATGAAGTAAAATAAAAATACTCGCCAAACAAATACAGACGAATATTAAAGAATAAATGATAGGTAATTTATATTTCATGCTTGTTTGGCGCTGCAGATCAAGTCACATACTTCTCGTACAGCGCCGTATCCACCTTTTTTTTGTGTACAGTATTTCGCGATGCATTTAATTGATTCTACCGCATTTGCAACGGCGATGGGTAAGCCCACTTTTTCCATCAAAGGTTTGTCCGGTAAGTCATCGCCCACATAAGCAATGTGTTTGGGCATGATATCTAGTTCAGCAAGCAGTAAATCAAAGGCAATGGTTTTATCCTCTTGACCTAAAAAAACATGTTGGATACCCAGTTCATCCAATCGGTGTTGCACTGCTTTGGTATTACGTCCAGAAATGATAGCAACTTCAATGCCACTATTTTGCAATAACTTAATGCCTTGACCATCATGAACATGGAAGGCAACGGCTTGTTCACCACGATGAGTGAAGTAAATTTTTCCATCTGTGAATACACCATCGACATCGAAAATAACGAGTTTAATTTCTTTGGCAATGTTTTGAATGTTCATATTAACAAATTCCTGCGCGTAATAAATGATGCATGTGTATCACGCCAATGGGTTTTTGATTTTCAATCACAACAAGAGAGGTGATTTTATGTTTTTCCATGATCTGCAATGCTTCGGTTGCAAGATTATCTTTGGAAATGGTCAGGCATTTTTTTGTCATAACATTGGCAATGCGGGTTGTATGGACATTGAGACTTTGATCGAGCGAACGACGCAAATCCCCATCGGTAAAAATACCGCATAATTTTCCCAATTCATCTACAACAATGGTCATCCCTAATTTTTTTTGTGTGATGACCATCAGCGCTTCTGACAAGAGAGAATCATTTTTAACCAGTGGCAAATCATTGCCTGTGCACATGAGTTTTTCAATGTTGTTTGATAACAATCGTCTGCCCAATGAGCCGCCAGGATGGTAACGTGCAAAATCATTTTCTTTAAAGCCACGCGCTTGAAGCAGTGTGATGGCAATGGCATCACCCATTACTAACGCAACGGTTGTGCTGGATGTGGGTGCTAATCCTAAAGGGCAAGCCTCTTTTATCACGCTAATATCTAAGTGAACCGTTGCATGTTTTGCTAGTGTAGAATGCGGATTGCCTGTCATTGCAATAATCGGTAAATCCAGCAGTTTAATGATGGGCAACAAAGTGATTACTTCTTCTGTTTCACCTGAGTTTGAAATAGCGATAACAGCATCTCCGGGTGTTAACATGCCTAAGTCACCATGGCCTGCTTCAGCAGGATGAACAAAATAACTGGCGGTGCCGGTGCTAGACAAGGTAGCTGCAATTTTTCGTGCGATATGACCTGATTTTCCCATACCAATGAGAATAACACGGCCTTTGCAGCTCAATAATAGACGACAAGCCTCGGCGTAGGTTTCATTGATGCGTGGTAGTAAGTTAGTGATGGATTGCATTTCAGTGTCGATGACTTGCCGCCCCAGTTCACATAAATAGCCGGTGTCTGTTATTTTTAGCGTGCTTTCTTTTTTGTTTGCGGGTTTCGACATGATTCATATCTATTTTTTGCTATTTTATGATGCGCAGTATCACCTATTTGAGTTATGATATCCAGATCAATTGATGCCGCTCAATACAATTCGTCCATTTCAGAGGTGCATGTGAACTCAGATATCATCATTGCCGTCAATGATGTGTTTTTTTATCGTGAAACCAGGGTTATCTTTAATGGTATTTCGTTATCGATTCCATGCGGAAAAGTCACAGCCATTATGGGACCAAGCGGTACAGGTAAAACAACTTTGCTTAAATTAATTGGTGGGCAGTTGCATCCGTCTTCCGGCACTATTTTTGTTGATCAGCAAAATATACATGAATTATCACAGAAGAGATTATATGATGCGCGACGTAAAATGGGTGTGTTATTTCAAGAGGGTGGTTTATTTACAGACTTGGACGTATTTGAAAATGTAGCATTTCCATTGCGTGAACATACCAGTTTACCAGAAGATATGTTGCGGGATTTGGTTTTAATGCATTTAGAAGCGGTAGGGTTGCGAGGTGCTGCTGCTTTGCGTATCGATCAATTATCTGGTGGCATGGCGCGACGCGTAGCATTGGCACGTGCGATTGTATTAGGCCCTAAAATCATGATGTATGATGAACCTTTTTCTGGACAAGACCCGATTGGTCGGGGAGTATTGTTGCGACTTATAAAAGAATTAAATGATGCCTTGAAGTTAACCAGTGTGGTTGTTTCTCATGATGTGCATGAAACGGCGCAGATAGCTGATTATATGATTATCATTTTTAACGGTAAAATTTTAGGTGCGGGAACACCAACAGAAATTATGAATCATGCGTCACCTGAAGTGCAGCAATTTGTGCAGGGACTACCGGATGGTCCTGTTTCTTTTCATTACCCCGCGAAAAATTATCAAGAGGAATTGTTTGAATGATATCGCGCATTGCTTACATCGGTCGTTTTGGTATTCAGCTTTGTATCCGCATAGGTCGCTCGGGTTTATTTTTATTGAATACCTTGTTGCAACCACCTAAATGGAAACAAGCTTGGCCGTTACTGTCGGTGCAATTATATCGTGTGGGTATTTTATCATTACCGATTATTTTACTGTCTGCTTTATTTATTGGTATGGTGGTGGCATTACAAGGTTTTAATACCTTGCAAAAATTTGGCGCTGAACAAGAGCTCGGGCAATTACTGGCGCTGAGTATTGTTCGAGAGCTGGGGCCAGTGGTGACAGCATTGTTATTTGCTGGGCGAGCAGGTTCTGCTTTGACGGCAGAATTAGGATTAATGAGTGCGACATCGCAATTGAGCAGCTTGGAAATGATGGCAGTGAATCCACTTTGGCGCATTGTTGCGCCAAGATTATGGGCAGGGTTTATTGCGTTGCCGTTACTGACGATTTTATTTGATGTGATGGCGATTTTTGGCGGACAAATAGTGGGTGTAGATTGGTTAGGTGTTGATGATGGTTCTTTTTGGAGTAATATGCAGTCCGCAGTGAGTTTTCATTCGGATGTGCTCAATGGCATTATAAAAAGTTTGGTGTTTGGTTTTGTGGTTACTTGGATTTCTGTCTATCAGGGTTTTTATGCTGAGCCAAATGCACGTGGTATCAGTAAAGCCACAACCAAAACCGTAGTCTATGCTTCATTATTGATATTGGCATTAGATTTTGTATTAACAGCAGTTATGATGGGAGGGTGGTAATTTGCGTAACCACTGGTTAGAACTAGGCGTTGGTTTTTTTATTGTTGTCGCTTTATTTGGATTGCTTTTTTTAGCCTTTAAAGTGAGCGGGTTAACACAAATAGGTGATGGAAATCATTATGTTTTGCGCGCTGATTTTGATAATGTGGGTGATTTAAAAGTACGTGCACCGGTTTCTGTTTCAGGGGTTAAAGTTGGGCGCGTGAGTGGTATTAAGCTTGATCCGAAAACGTATCGTGCTGAGGTGATTTTACAAATTGATAAGCGTTTTCAAGACTTTCCGATTGATACATCTGCCAGTATTTTGACTCAAGGATTATTAGGCTCTAATTATGTGAGTTTAACACCTGGATTTGAACAACAAATGTTAAAACCAGATGGTCGAATTGAAACAACCCATTCAGCCTTGATTCTTGAAAATTTAATTGGTCAGCTGATGTTTAGCTTAACGAATGGTAATAATAAGAATCAAAAGAGCACCGACAATAGCAGAAAAAAAATATAATGTAATTTAAGGAGCAATACATGAAAAATAGATTTTATCTACGCAGTATGATCACGTTGTTACTCGTGTTTTTTATATCACCACTGTGTTTTGCTGTGATGTCGCCAGCAACACAATTTCAAGGTATTGCTAATAGAATGATTTCACAATTAGAAAGCAATAAATCACAATTGCATAAAATGTCTGTGATTCGTCGTATTGTGAATCAAATATTATTGCCAAATGTTGATTTGGATCGTATGTCAGCATCTGTCGTTGGGCGTGCTTGGCAAACAGCAACAGCAGCACAAAAGGCACAATTCAAAAAAGAATTTTCGTATTTGGTTACGACTACTTATGCGGCTGCTTTATCTTCATATAATGATGATCGTGTTGTGTTTCGGCCTTTGCGTGCTGGGTATGAATCAGCGCAAACAACGCGTGTGAACAGTGAAATTATTCGTAAAAATGGCCAACACATTCAAATCACGTACGATGTAACGCGTTCAGGTAATCAATGGAAAGTATATGACTTTAGTATTGAGCATGTCAGTATGGTGCAAAGTTACCGTTCACAATTTGCAAATGTGTTAGCGCAAGGTGGTATGCCTGCATTATTAGCTCGTATTAAAAGTCACAACCGTTCTGGCGCGAGTAACTAATCATGTCGACAGCATCATTGATGCCGATTGAAAATGGTTTTCGTGTTCAAGGTCAAGTTGGGTTTGAAAATGTGCTTGCATTGCGTCGTCAAGGTGAAAAGCAGATTGCGCAATCAGCAAGCACACAACCCTTTGTGATCGACTTATCTGCCATGATGGAATTAGACGCGGCTTGCTTTTCGTTGCTTTTTAGTTGGATGCGGGTAGCGCGAAAAAAAAAGCAAACGGTAACATTAATTAATGTGCAACAATCTTTGCAACGTATGGCGAAAATGTTTGGGCTAGCAGCCTTAATCTGAATCGGGTATCTATCACATGGATAAATTTCAAATTACCGGCGGTGTTTCGCTTAATGGTTCAGTGCGTATTTCTGGTGCTAAAAATGCTGTGTTGCCAATATTAGCTGCAACGCTGCTCACAGATCAAAAAATTATTTTGGATAATATCCCACATTTAAATGACGTTACCACAATGGTAACGTTGCTGTGTCGTTTGGGTGTCAATATCACGATGGGCGATAAAATGTCTATTGAAGTGGATGCGTCTAAAGTGGCTAATTTTAACGCGCCTTATGAATTAGTCAAAACAATGCGTGCCTCTATTTTAGTGTTGGGGCCTTTATTAGCACGCTTCGGTCGTGCAGAGGTATCTTTGCCCGGTGGTTGTGCGATTGGTTCGCGTCCCGTGAATTTGCATATTGATGCACTTGTGAAAATGGGCGCAGCTATTTCAGTGAGTGATGGTTATATTCATGCCTCTGTAAAAGATCGCCTAAAAGGTGCTGACATTCATTTTGAAAAAGTGACGGTAACAGGCACAGAAAATATTTTAATGGCAGCTGTTTTTGCAGAAGGCAAAACGGTTTTGCATAATGCAGCGTGTGAACCGGAAGTGTCAGACCTGGCCAATTTTTTAAACACGTTAGGGGCACGTATTGAAGGAATTACCACAAATACCCTAACCATTCACGGTGTTAAAAAATTACAGGGCGGGCGTCACTTTGTGTTGCCTGATCGTATTGAAGCAGGCACTTATTTGGTTGCTGCTGCGATGACGCGTGGTTGCGTGACAATTAAAAATGTGGTGCCAGAAACACTGACAATTGTTTTACAAAAATTACAAGAAACTGGTGCGATCATTACGTGTGGAAAAGATTGGATAAAGTTAGACATGCAAGGCAAACGACCACGCGCTGTAAATATTGAAACAGCACCTTATCCAGAAATGGCAACTGATATGCAAGCGCAATTTCTTGCACTCAATACCATCGCAGAAGGCGAATCAACTATTACAGAAAATATTTTTGAGAATCGTTTTATGCATGTTCCTGAGCTGCAACGAATGGGTGCAGATATTCGCCTGCAAGGAAATACGGTGTTTTGCACTGGAAAAGCGCATTTAACGGGTGCACCTGTGATGGCAACTGATTTGCGCGCATCAGCAGGATTGGTGTTAGCTGGTTTAGTAGCAGAAGGTCATACGATGATTGATCGTATTTATCACATTGATCGCGGTTATGAATGTATCGAAGAAAAATTTTCAGTGTTAGGCGCACAGATTCAACGTATTTCAAAAAAAACTGCTTCTGCTGAGCGAATCGAATAATTTCTTAATCGGTTTTGTTATCCACCTTCATTCCTGTAGATGCTTCGTTTAAACCTAACTTTCAGAATCAAAAAACCTAAAAATAGGTTTATAAAACACCATTTCTACCTAATTTACATAAAGAGTACAAAATAAAAAGTTATATACTATAATTCGTCAAAATTAGGAGGATTCATGTCAAAAATGACAGCGGCTCAATTGACTGTAAAATGTCTAGAAGCGCAGGGTGTGAAATATGTTTTTGGTATCCCGGGTGCGAAAATAGATGCGGTCTTTGATGCATTGCAAGATTCTTCTATTGAGTTAGTGCTATGCCGTCATGAGCAAAATGCTGCATTTATGGCTGCTGCTTATGGCCGATTAACAGGTGAGCCAGGTGTTGTATTGGTGACTTCTGGGCCAGGTGTTTCTAATTTAGCAACAGGGTTGTTAACTGCTACGACTGAAGGTGATCCGATTGTGGCAATTGGCGGCAACGTTGCGCGAAGCATGGCATTAAAAGAATCGCATCAAAATACAAATAATGTGGCCTTGATGAAACCAGTTACTAAAAGTGCTGTTGAAGTATTGATGTCAGAAAATATTCCTGAAGTTTTTGCGAATGCATTTCGTTTGGCAACTGCACCGCGAGGTGGTGCTTGTTTTATTAGTTTGCCGCAAGATGTGTTATCTGAAACAGTCACTGTGTCGATGATTAAACCTTCAGCAAAAATAAGCTATGGCGCGACACATCAAGCGACATTAATGATAGTCGCCAATTTGGTGAATCAGGCTAAATTCCCGGTTTTATTATTAGGGCAAGAAGCGAGTCGTCCTGAAAATACAAAAATGATTCGTGCACTATTAGAAAAAACACATTTGCCGACAGTGAGTACCTTTCAAGCAGCAGGTGTTGTCTCAAGAGTCTTGTTACCGTGTTTTGCTGGGCGAGTGGGATTGTTTCGTAATCAACCGGGTGATCAATTATTAAAAAAAGCCGACATTGTCATTACGGTTGGTTTTAATTGCGTGGAATATGATCCTGAATTATGGAATGCAGAATGCAAGAAAACAATTGTTCATGTGGATTATTTGCCAGCAAAAATACATGAAACCTATCAACCTAAATTTGAAGTGTTGGGCGATATAGATGCCAATATAGCAGCATTGGTTGGATTGTTAGATTCAATGATGATTTCGAAGAATGAAAAAAATGTGAAACCATTTCATGATGCACATCAAAAAATTATTACGAGCGGAGAAACGATCCAATCTAAAAACCATTTAATGCATCCGCTGCAATTTATTCATGAATTACGCGCCGCGATTGATGATGAAGCATATGTGATTTGCGATGTTGGTACTATTTACATGTGGATGGCACGTTATTTTTTATCTTACGAACCTCATCATTTATTATTCAGTAATGGACAACAAACACTGGGTGTTGCATTACCATGGGCAATGGCGACGCATTTTGTTCATCCGAATAAAAAAATTATCTCCATGTCAGGTGATGGTGGTTTTTTATTTTCAGCGATGGAGTTGGAAAACGCTGTGCGTCACAAACAAAACTTCATCCATTTTGTGTGG
Organism: Gammaproteobacteria bacterium CG_4_10_14_0_2_um_filter_38_22; assembly: GCA_002793195.1. Lineage (GTDB taxonomy): Bacteria > Pseudomonadota > Gammaproteobacteria > Coxiellales > Coxiellaceae > 2-02-FULL-42-43. The sequence continues at coordinate 4,474 of PFPT01000008.1, read as the reverse complement.
CGTGATGGGAGTTATAATATGGTAAAAGAACAAGAGCTCATGAAATACAAGCGTCGCTCTGGCGTTGATTTTGGTGCAGTAGATTTAGTGAGTTTTGCAAAAGCTTTTGGTGCAAAAGGATATACATTAAAAAACCCATCTGATTTTAAACTATTGTTGCAAGAAGCGTTTGCGCAAACGGGGCCTGTCTTAGTTGACATTCCAATTGATTATTCAGACAACCCAGCGTTATTTATATAACGGAGGAAAGCATATGGATCGTTATGAAAAAGGCATAAAAGTGATGCGCCAACATCTGGGTAAGGACGCCGATCAGTATGTGGAATCCATTCGTGAAGTGGCACCTTTATTTGCCAAAATCAATGTTGAATGCGCATTTGGTGATGTATACGGTGATGCAAATAGTGTGCTGGATCAAAAGCAAAAAGAATTATGCAGCATTGCTGCGTTAACGGTGTTGGGGCACAGCTTGCCACAATTAAAATTGCATGTGAGTTGCGCATTAAATTGTGGCGCTACGATGGATGAAATTGTAGAGGTAATTACACAAATGATTTTATATGGTGGTTTTCCCGCTGCAACCAATGCCATTTTAACTGCAAAAACGGTTTTTAAAGAAAAGGGGTATCTAAAATGACAAACCATAATAATTTTTTTGTAGCATTGGGCCGCGTTATTCTGGGATTATTTTTTATTGGTGTCGGCGCGCTGAATCTTGGCTGCTTCCAGGAAAATTTATCTGTATTGATTGCGCACGGCATTCCAGTAGCGACTGTTTTTTTATCTTTTGGGATAGCTGTCCAAATGATTTTAGGTGTTTTTTTAGCGTTGGGAAGATTGCAACGTACGGCGGCTTGTTTATTAATTCTATTTACTGTTATTGTGGCCCCTTTTTATTTAGATTTTTGGAATATGGTGGGTGCCGCCAGAACGGCAACGCTCATTCAATTCTTAAGTGATATTGCTATCATCGGCGGGTTGCTCATGATTGTAGGCACAAAAAAACATTGCAAAAAAGATGTGGAATAAGCATTTTTTAAATGGGCGTTAAGGAGAAATAGCATGCAAAAACGCGACATTCAATTCGATCAAGATGGTCAACCTTATATCGCAGTCACTACGCGTAGTTATGAATTGTTGCAAGATCCCAAATTAAATAAAGGTTCTGCATTTTCTTCTGATGAGCGAAAAGCGTTACATTTAAATGGTCGACTGCCCAACCAAATTGAAACATTAGAACAACAAGTCAAACGTTGTTACGCTCAATTTTGTGAAAAGACAACTGATTTACAAAAAAATATTTATTTAAATTCATTGCATGATAATAATGAAGTTTTATTTTATGCTGTACTCAAAAAGTATTTAAAAGAAATGCTTCCCATTGTTTACACGCCGACAGTTGCTGAAGCAGTGGAAACGTTTAGCTTGGAAAATAGACGTTCGCGAGGATTGTTTATTGCTTATCCTGATGTGAAAACACAGGCTGATATAGAAGCCATGTTAGATCAACGTATTAATGTCAATGTGGATTTAATATTAGTAACTGATGGTGAAGGCATCTTGGGCATTGGTGATTGGGGTGTGGGTGGCATGCATATTGCCATTGGCAAGCTCATGGTTTACACCGCATGTAGTGGGCTCAATCCCAATCGTGTTTTACCTATTCAATTGGATGTTGGTACGAATAATGAAAAATTATTGAATGATCCGGAATATTTGGGATGGCATCATAAGCGTATTACGGGAAAAGAATACGATGATTTTATCGATAAATTTGTAAAAGCAGTTCAAAAAAAATTCCCAATGGTGTATTTGCACTGGGAAGATTTTGGTCGCGATAACGCGCGAAAGAATTTAGAACGTTATCGCACTGAAATGGCCACATTTAATGATGATATGCAAGGCACAGGTGCAACGGCATTGGCTTGTGTATTGTCTGGCATGGTTGCAAAAAAAGAAAAAATAAAAGAGCAACGTGTTGTTTTTTTAGGTGCGGGTACAGCAGGCTGTGGTATTGCCGATCAATTTTGGCAAGCCATGTTGGCAGAAGGATTATCAGAAACGGAAGCTAGAAAAAATTTTTGGTTAGTGGACCGTTTTGGTTTGTTATTAACAGACTCCGCTGATTTGCAGTCATTTCAAAAGCCTTATGCACGTGATCCCAATGAAGTGCAAAAGTGGATTGTTTCAGACAAAAAAAACATTACTTTGACGGAAGTGGTTAAAAACGTGAACCCCACTATTATTGTTGGATGTTCTACTGTGCGTGGTGCATTCACGGAAGAGATTGTAAAGCACATGGCAACGCATTGTGAACGCCCTATTATTTTGCCGTTATCGAATCCAACAAACCATTGCGAAGCAACGGCAATGGATTTAATGAATTGGACAGATGGAAAAGTATTAATGGCATTGGGTTCACCGTTTGATCCAGTGAAATTTAAAGGGAAGATACATCCTGTTTCACAAAGTAATAATGCATTTGTATTTCCAGGATTGGGCCGCGGTATTATCGTGTCAAAAGCAAAATGGGTATCCGATGAAATGATTTATGCGGCATGCGAAGCGTTGAGTTTGGCATCTCCCGCACGAAAAGATCCAACAGCACCGTTATTGCCTGATATTGCGAGTGCAGCAGATGTAGCGGACAGTATTGCGTTGGCAGTGGCGGAAATGGCAAGAAAACAAGGTTTATCTCAAATTGATGAAAAGCTGGATTTTAAAAAACGACTTGCTGAACAAAAATGGGAAGCAAACTATTTCCCGTATCGCGCCGTATAAGCGTGCTGTAATGCCAGCTTACTTATTGTAACGCACTATAATTGCAGTTAATTTTTTAATCAATCAATATAATTCAGAGTGGTAACACAATAATGACTTTAATTTAATATTTTCTTAACAGTTGCTGTGTATTATTAGATCATCAACGTATAAATAAAGGAAAACTATAATGAAACTATTAAATAAAAAATCAATATTAAGTTTTTTATCAGCCAGTGCCGTAGCTTGTATTTTATCGGTAACTTTTAATTCAAGTGCTATGGCAGCACCAAGTGTTATGACAGCACCGTACAGTATACATATCAACCACCTTATTCTTGGTCCTGGCGTGAAAAAAGAAGTTTCGAAAGATTTCGTAGGGTTATATACACAATCCAACATATTCGGCTCTCTTTCTAGCAACAAACCGAATCAGATCGCTTTGTGGAGCAAAGATTTTTTAAACCCAGAATTACAGAATATTAACAAGCCTAAAACAACTTTAGAATTCGTAATTGCTAATATTACGCCGGCTTCTCCGCCAGAAAGTTGCAAAAAAGTGTTTCATAAATCCCATGATTTTGCTGCTGTAATAATCAATAAAAACAATTGCAAATGGGTTAAATCCTTATAAGCCAGCAGGGAGTATGCGGTGGGGTGCTGGGGACATTCCTTCCGCTAGAGTGATCTAGCCCCGCTTTGACGGACACTTTGTTAAGAGAGTAAATTCTCGAAAACAGAGGTGTGAAATGAACGAAGAAAGTAAAAATCAAAAACAAAATCGCAGAAAATTTAGTCCTGAATTCAAAGATCAAATCTTGGTGTGCGCTGAAATGGACGGTATTGCTTAAGCAGCAAAAGATCATCGATATCAATTTTCTGTTGCACTTATATGTGAACTGCTGCGTGTTTCTCGTAGCGGTTTTTATGCATGGATAATGCGAAAACCAAGTAAGCAAAATCAAGTTAATCAATTATTGGATGTGAAAATAAAATCCGTGTTTGCTGCGAATTATAAACGCTATGGTGCGCCACACATTACGCACACACTAACGAAGACTGCTTGTATTTAGCGGTTATTATTGAGCTGTATTCGCGCGCTGTGATTGGTTGATCGATGAATCAGCGGATGAATAAAGCGCTCGTCTGTGATGCGCTGACAATGGATTTTTTCAGAGCCCATTTTTATAGAAACAAGTAAAATAGTTGCTTAAAATTTACTCGACATTTTTGGAAGTTGTTTCACACGGGTGATACTGTAAAAATATAGTTCTGTACATTTAAAAAAATGGTTGGCATGATTAAAAATCATTTACTTAAACTACAAAATAGGATGCTTACCATGGGGGCTAAATGCAGGACAATTCTGAGCAACATCGTAACATCGCAATATCGCAATATCGCAATAAAAAACTAAAAAATTCAGCTATCGCTTTATTTTTCAGGCTCTCATTTTTCTCACTCACAACAATGGCTGGCAGCCCTGATCAAATGGTAATGCCATCTGTGCCTGCGCATTACACCACTAATAAAAACTGGGAAGTCTTTGGTGGCGTAGGATATTCAAATTATCTAAACGGAACTAATAACGACACATTTTTTGTTACGCCAGCACAACCCCCTGCATCTGCTGAAATAGATCAATTAGCGCAATCGTAAGCCCCCACAAATCCCACCTACCCGAACACTTCAACCCCTGTTAACCTCGCTTTGT
>PFPT01000045.1 GCA_002793195.1 Gammaproteobacteria bacterium CG_4_10_14_0_2_um_filter_38_22 | reverse complement strand
CAGTCGTGACGAGCCACGTCGCACGTCATCACGTCCAAATTCACGTTCACGATTTGAAAAAACGGATTCACGCCCCAGTCGTGATGAACCGCGTCGTGCATCGTCCAGTTCGCATTCGCGATTTGAGAAAACGGATTCACGCCCCAGTCGTGACGAGCCACGTCGCACGTCATCACGTTCATATTCGCGTGATGATCAGTTTGGCAGAAAAGATAAAAAAGACAGTGTAGAAAAAAAATATAAGACTTATGAATCTCGTGATCGTGACAGTGATGCGCGCCCGCCACGTAAAAAATTGTGGCTTTCCGCTAAGAAAAAAACATCGGGTGGTAATCGAAGTTTTTCGAAGAAACGATGATAGATCTCTTGAGTAGTATCGATTAATAGGCAATCTTTTCGCCTTTTCTTGGAAAAGGGTTGCACAAAATATTTTCTCCTCCCTTTGTAAAAGGGATGTTGGGAGGGATTTTTAAAAAAAACATTTATGAAATCTCCCTCAATCTCCCTTTTTTAAAGAGGGGGGGTTATTTAATATGAAATTAATTGATACAACAAACCTTTTGAAAAAAGAGGTTGTGAGCGAATGAAATGAGTGAGCTGGAGAATTTTTTAATATAAAATCCTCCCTGATTTGTTGCGCAAATTTGTCCCCTTTATCAAAAGGGACGATTGATCAGCGTATTTGTTCGTGTGAGGGAGCCATGAATTATTTTTTAGGAATTGATGTCAGCACAACTGCTTCAAAAGCAGTATTAATTGATCAAACAGGTGCAGTGATTGCTATTCATGCTAATTCACATGCGCCATTCTCAGTGCCATCACAGCCATTATGGTCAGAGCAAAATCCAAATGATTGGACATCTGCAGCAATTGATGCGATTAAAAATGTGGTGCAAAAAGTGGATGCCAAAAAAATCCTGTGCATTGGATTAACAGGACAAATGCATGGGTTGGTCATTCTAGATCGTTATAAAAAACCCATTCGTGCGGCTATATTATGGAACGATCAACGTAGCAGTGCGGAGTGTCTTGAGATTGAAAATGAATTGGGCCATGATTTTTTATGTCAGCACATCGGATCAAAAATTTTGCCCTGTCATTTGTTATCAAAATTACGTTGGTTAAAAAAACAGGAGCCGCATCATTACCAAAAGATAAGTCATATCATTACGCCTAAAGATTATGTGCGTTTTTGTTTGAGTGGTGTATTGGCGGTTGATAAATCAGATGGATCTGGTTTTGGATTAATGGATATCGCAAAACGTGATTGGTCAGATGTGATGTTGGAATCGCAACATATACCAAAATCTTGGTTGCCTGACTTATTTGAATCTATCGATATTTGCAGTGTGATTAATGAAGCAGGCGCTAATGCAACAGGATTAAAAATAGGTACTCCGATTATTGCGGGTGCTGGCGATCAACCCGCACAAAGTGTGGGATGTCATTTAATTGATTCGCGTACAATGAGTTTGCAAGTGGGTACTTCTGGTGTTGTTACAAAAATAGATGATTATGTGCCAGCAAAACAAGGTGAATATTTAAATTATTGTCATACGCAATCATCACAGTGGATAGCAATGGGATTAACAGCTTCTGCTGCAGGCAGTTTACGTTGGTTTCGCGATCATATTGCAATGCGTTATTCATTTAAAGAAATTGATGAAATGGCTGCTTCTGTTTCGCCCGGTTCAGACGGATTATTATTTACGCCCGATATTGGCGGCAATATTCATCCGCATGCGAATGCCAATGCACGCGGGCATTTTGTTGGATTCACTGAACGTCATACATTGGCGCATATGGCGCGTGCTGTATTAGAAGGTGTTGCATTCAGTTTGCGTGAAATGGCAGAAGTAATGAACAGGCAATCAAACGCGCAACCCAATCATTTTATGATAAGCGGCGGTGCTGCTAATAGCTTGTTATGGAAAACTATTTTTGCTGATATTTTTCAAAAACCATTAAATACAGTGAACAATGTAGAAGGGGCAGCTTTTGGTGTTGCTATTATGGCAGGCGTTGCAGTGCAGCAGTGGCCATCAGTGGAAGTAGCTTGTGAAAGGCTTGTAAAACCAGGAGAATTGATTGAACCTAGCAATAAAGATCAATATGAGCAGTCTTATTTTCAATGGAAATTAGTCTACCCTTCGGTCAAAAATATTTGGCATTGTGGTTGAATTAATTGATAATGATCTTATTCAAAAAAGGATCTGCTATGAAAAATCGATATAAAAAGATATTGTTGTTTTCTTCTGTTGCTGTTTTCGTTGTTTTATTAGCAAGTTGTGCGCGCACACCATCAGTATCGTTGTCATCAGTGAGCGCACCAAACACAACCAATAAAATGGCATTGCGTATTTATAATGTATTGCCAATGTATGCTGAAGCTGCAAAAACAAGTTGGAAGCCCATTCGCATAACTGCGCCGCTGACGGTGGGTAGACGTAACAATATTATTCCCACTATTCGTGAACGATTGATTGCGTTGCATGATATGTCTGGTTTTGATAATCACAGCACATTGTATGATTCACAATTACGCGCAGGTGTTGTGCAATTTCAGATATTAAATGGATTAACGGGTAATGGTGTGCTTGATCAGCAAACCATTTATGCATTAAATATTACGCCTGCACAACGATATAATGAATTAGTGCAAAGCATGTATGAATGGGCAAAATATCCAGAAGATGAAAATAGTCGTTATATCCAAGTGAATATCCCCAGCTATGAAATGCATTTGATTGATCATGGTAATGAGGTGTTGCATATGCGCGTGATTGTGGGGCGTGAATCGCGTCCAACGCCGGTGTTAACGTCGAAAATCAGAACGATTGTATTTAATCCGACATGGACAGTGCCACGAACCATTTTAGCAAAAGATGTTATTCCTGGGATGCAAAAAAATCCCAATTATTTGAAAGAACATTATGACATGCGCATTTATGCGAATCATGATAAAAATGCACCAGAAATTAATCCATCCACCATTGATTGGCAAACTGCAACGGTTGGAAATTTTAGATATCGTGTGACAGCGCCGCCCAGTGATGTGAATCCATTGGGTCGCGTCAAATTTATTTTTGAAAATGATCACGATGTTTATATGCATGACACCCCAGCAAAAGGTTTGTTTGCGTTGAATGATCGTGCACGTAGTTCAGGATGTGTTCGTCTTCAGCATCCTATGGAATTGGTGCGTTATTTTTATGCTAACAATACTGATTTAGATGAAACATTAGTGAATGATTATTTATCAACACGACAAACGAAATTTATTCAGTTGCGAAATCCGATGCCCATTTATTTGACTGATATTCCTGCTTGGATTGGTCGTGATGGCCATGTACATTTTAGTCGCTATGTTTTTGCACGTCAGCAATCAAATGAAGCGCCAGATGTGTAAAGTTTAAAAAAGTAAGCATTGCTAACCTACCGTGGGATAAAAAAACCACGGTATTTCAAATTATTTATTTTGTATTTAAAATAAACGCAATCATAGCGTTTTGATTTTATCTGTTTTTTAAATCCTTAATGCCTCTTGATATAAGCTTATTTTAAGCTTTCAATACAGTGTTTTTTTAAATCTTAATAAAAATTTAATATTTCAAGCGTATGATTGCCGCACTAATAGTAGTGTATTTATTTTTACGAGAGTCATCATGCGTCGCTCCAGTTCTCTTCGCTTTTTCAGTGCATCAGCATTACAGACATGCGCAGATCAACAAAAGTTACAAAAGCAGAAAATTGCAAGAAAATTAAGCTTAGCGCAAAAAAGTCAAATTATTAATAATAGAAGAGACCATAAATCATTTAGAGTCAACCTTGGTGGGGAATATGGTATTGCTTGTGGCAATGACATGATGCAGGCAACTATTAGAACTGAAAATGGGGTTCCGCGTGGTAACACGGGTTTCTTTGATTTTTCTGAAACAGAAATACAGTATCAAGAGAGATTAATTCGAATTGCAGATGACATTTGCGCAGATATTCATGAAAACACCATTGCGGTCATGAGACAAGAATTCGCAATTAAGCCGCACCATATTAAAATTATTGTTGAGCGTATTAAAAGTCATCAATTAATAGGTTGGGAAAATCCAGAATTACATATTACTGCTTTTGGAGTGATGACGTGTTTTAAAGGTGATGTCTATAAAGCTATTTTTCATAAGGATGAATCTCTTGATGCCGCATTAGCAGAATTATCAATTCGTTGCCAAGTTTTTAAGTCTAGTGATTCATATGCTATCGCAAACACGCATATTCCTTTTAGGGATACAAAAAAAGCATTTAAAGAAATAGTGCATACTTTATTAACGCATGATTTAGATAAATCGCTGTCTGGTCGTTTTAAGTGTGTTGATTTTATAGGTGATAAAAATTTGGATCCTGAAACCCAAATTGAGTTAACAGAAGCAGTATTTAATGAAGTGCGATTGGAGCGTGAAAAAACAGGTCAAAAACCCATTACGTTGCTTTCTTATTTGGTGAGTAGCCCGCAGGGTCATCAACAGCAAAAAAATGGTAAGCCAGTATTGGTTAATGTAGACAGTTGTCAGCGGTTTGTTATGTTTGAATCAAATGAATATGAATTCCATTCTGTTACGGCTGATCCAGCAGATAGCGGATATCGTTACATATTAAGCTTGTTATTAGGTGGTGGTGTGATTACTGCTACGTTAAGTGATGATGCAACGTTTGCGCTGACAGAAATAGCGGTAATGGAAGGATTAAGTATTTATAAGAACAATAAAGAGAAGATTGATGAGTTACCATTCAGCATGGTTTTTACTCAATAGCGTGCGAATTATAAAATCGTTTTAGGCTCTTGCGCAACACCATACATCAATTTTTTCAACACCTGTCTTTTGTAGCAGAGAGGCGATTTCTGATACGGTATTTCCTGTTGTCATGACGTCATCTAAAATCGCAACATGTTTAGCATCAATTGGGCGTGATAGTCCAAAGGCATTTTTTAAATTACCTTTTCGTTTTTGTGCAGACAGACTGGATTGTGGCTCGGTGTTTTTAATTTTAATGCAAGCGCGTGTATCAATGGGAATATGAAAATATTTTCCAATGGGTTTTGCAATTTCTAATGATTGATTAAAGCCACGCTGTTTTAATCGAGAAAAATGCAATGGCACAGGCATAATTAAATCAGGCAATGTGTTGTGTGAATCGAAATGATTAAAATAATCTATCCAATGCTGCGCAAATAAGCGCGCAATTTTTAAATCATTTTGAAATTTCAATTTCCAAATCAATGAGACAATTGGTCCTGTATAATGAAATAAGGCTATCGTGCGATGAAAGGGGGGTGGTGATGTGATGCACGATGTGCATAATAATACGTGTTTTTCAGTCTTATTTGTTACGCCGCATTGTATACAACTGTTTTCGAGAAAAGGCAGTGTTTTGCAACAGGGGTTACAAATGCGTTTTTCCGTATCGTGCTTCAATTCACATAACAAGCAGCGATTTGAAAAAATCAGCTGTGAGCATATTTTCAATAAACTGAGCATCTTTTGCCGCTATAAAATAAAATAGTGCGTTAGCATAGCAGGTCAAAATAATCCTTCAATACCGTGATACAAACTGAACGAAATGGCCATGATTGGCAATTCCAAAAGCTTCTGTTAAAGTGGCTGCATGACAAAGCTAAGCAGCATTATAAACCATCCAGTTCACCAAGAAATCAGCAATCAATTGTTGAATCGATTGGATTATATTCGCCTTCAACCAAAGACTATTTTGATTATAGGCAATGGCATAGATTATGCGCTGAATACATTACAGCGGCGTTATCCATCTGCAACGATTAAAGTAGTTGCTCCAACTTTAACGGCCATTCAGGCTATTGAAAGCAATACGCAAGATTTAGTGATCGCTTATTTTGCATTGTTAGATACAGCAAGTTCGATGGATTTGTTACGTGAAATTTTTCGAGTGTTGCGTGTTGAAAGTTTGTTGCTGTTTACCAGTTTAGGGCCTGATACTTTTTTTGAATTACGCGATAGTTTTTCAATCGTTGATGATTGTGCTCACACGCATACCTTTTTAGATATGCATCATATGGGTGATTGGATGAAACAGTTATATTTTTCTGACCCGGTTGTAGATCGTGAGGAAATGACGATCGCTTATGAATCAATTGAATCGTTATGTGCAGATTTAAAAAATAGCGATATAAAAAATAATCACCCTTTGAGACGTCGTAGTATGATGTCAAAAAATCAATGGCAAAAAATGTTATCGCGATATGCACAATATAAAACGGAAGATTATTTTCCTTTAACACTTGAAATTGTGTATGGTCAAGGCTGGAAAGTAGCGCAACATCAAAAACAGTCTGCTTTAGGCGATGAAATTGTAATTTCAGTGGATCATATTCAAAGACGTGGCGTGTAGTTTTATTTTTTTTCCGATTCAGTATATATTAATTTTTCAGCTTGAACAGCTGACAAAGGTTTGGAAAATAAAAACCCTTGCGCATAATCACAGTTTTCTTCAATTAATATTTTTAGTTGCGCTTCAGTTTCAACGCCTTCTGCTACGACACTTAAGTTCATTTTTTTTGCCAGTGCGATAATCGCAGAAACTATTTTTTCGTCTGCTTCATTTACACCTAACCCTTGAATAAAGGATTGATCAATTTTAATAATACTCAGTGGTAAGAAAGTTAAATAACGCATGCCAGAATAACCTGTGCCAAAATTATCAAGCGCATGTGATGCACCGAGTTGGCATAAATTTTTAATGGTATCTTTGATGCCTTGGTTGTTTTCTAACGCCACCATTTCTGTTATTTCAAACTCGATGATTTGCAGTGGAATTTGATATTTTGAAATTATTTTTTTTATGGTTGCTAAAAAATCTTTTTCAGCTAATTGAACTGGGGATAAATTAATGGAAATTTTTTGCTGAAAAATTTTTAATTCTTGCCATAATTGAATTTGTTGGCAAACCGACTCTAAAACCCATTTACTGATGGGGTGAATCAATCCCGTGTCTTCTGCGATAGGAATAAATTCGGCTGGTGAAATTTTTCCAAGATGCTTATTTTCCCAGCGAATCAAGGCTTCAAATCCATGCAGTTTTTTTGATGGAATTTCATAAATGGGTTGATATACCATATGCAATTCATTATTTTGAATAGCTAACTTTAGTTCTTCTTGTAATTGAATTTTTTTGATATGGTCTTTTTGCATATCCATATTGGCAAAAGCATATTGCAATGCTTGAGATTTTTTTGCTTGATACATCGCAATATCAGCATTTTTAATGAGATCGTTAAACGTTTCGCCAACCAATGGATAACAGGCAATGCCCACACTGACATCAACGTGAATTTGCACGTTATTAATTAAAAATGGTTTTTCGATTTCTTGGACAATTTTCCAGGCAACAATGCCGGCAGCATGCGTACTTTTAATTTCATTGAGAATGATGGCGAATTCATCACCACCCAGTCGGGCGATAAAATCTTCTTTTCGCAGAATAGTTTCTAATCGTTGTGTTGCCAATTGCAATAATAAATCGCCAGCTTGATGACCAAATGTATCATTCACATTTTTGAATTTATCTAAATCAATCATGAGCAAAGCAATCATGTGTTTGTGGCGTTTCGCATGAGAAATGATTCTGGTTAGTGTTTCTTCAAAATTAAGTCGATTACCCACTTTGGTTAATGGATCAATGCGTGAGAGTTTTTTTAAATTTTCATTTTGTTTTTTGATGGTGCCAATGAGCTTTTTATTTTCTTCAATTAAATCCTGCGCTGTGTTTTCCATAGAAGCGGGTTGCAATTTATCTTGCGTTCCTCTTATAGATTCAATTAATTTTTGCAATGTTTTTTTTTGATCGCGCAATTCTTTTTTAATACAGAATTTTTCAATGGCGCTATTGATGGCGCGAAAAAAACCACTATTGGTTATTTTGTTCATGTCGATGATTTCATCAACATGTTGATGGGTTGATAAACTATCTCTGGCGTCGCCATCTTGTTGTAAATAAATAATAGGATATTCATCAGTGAGGACGATACCGTCTAAAAAAATATCTTTTTTATCGTAACCGACTAAAATAGCATCACATTGAATGTGATCAGAAAGCTGAGTTTGTGTTTCAATTTGATAGATATTCATGCAAAGCGCGTGGATTTTTTCTTGCAGTAATGGATCTGCGGTTATCAGCAACAATGTACTAGCCTGTTGATAGGGCATGCGCTTGCCTTGTTGATGTTTTTTATAAGAATCAAATTATATCACAGTTGAATTTTTAGGTTGAAATTTCCCCTTTAATTTATGTGCTTTTTAAGCAATGCGCGCTTTGAGTTTAGTGCGACCCGTTTTTTCAAACAGTGCAAAGTGAAACAAGGTGTTGGGGCGACAGTTGTTCGCGAAAATGTGTAATGGCATGTACTATGCCTGATGCATTTAAACCGCAGGCTGCGAGCATGGCTTTGTGATCACCGTGCTCAATAAACGTGTCTGGTAAACCCAAGTGTAGAATAGGTGGGAATTGATGGTGTGCTGATAGACATTCTGCAACAGCAGATCCAGCGCCGCCCATTATGGTATTTTCTTCAATCGTGACGAGCATCTCATGCGTCGCGGCCATGGCTAAGATGCATTCTTCATCAAGTGGTTTGATAAAGCGCATGTTAATCACGGTGGCATTCAATTTTTCTGCTGCTTCAATGGCAGGTGCCAGTAAGCTACCAAATGCCAGTATGGCGATTTTGCTTCCTTCGCGTGCTATGGTGCTTTTTCCAATTGGGATGGATGTTAATTTTTTCTTTACCGTAGCGCCTGTGCCTGATCCACGAGGGTAACGTACAGCAGCAGGCCCCTTGTATTGATATGCCGTGGTTAACATGTGTCGGCATTCATTTTCGTCTGATGGTGCCATAACGATCATATTGGGAATACAGCGCAAATAAGTTAAATCAAAACTGCCTGCATGTGTAGGGCCATCTGAGCCGACTAACCCGGCGCGATCAATAGCAAATGTCACATCAAGATTTTGTAGTGCGATATCATGAATGAGTTGGTCATAACCACGTTGTAAAAAAGTGGAATAAATGGCGACAACGGGTTTTTTATTTTCACACGCTAATCCTGCAGCAAAAGTGAGGCAATGTTGTTCTGCAATACCCACATCAAAATATCTTTTTGGAAATTGTTTTGCAAAACGGACTAACCCAGAGCCTTCGCGCATGGCTGGTGTTACCCCAATTAATTGTTCATCTGCTGTTGCCATATCGCACAACCAATCGCTAAAGATATCAGTGTAAGTTGGCTTGGATGGTGAAGTAGGATGAGTTGATTTTGAATGAAATCCTGGTTTTACAGCGTGATAATCAATTTGCGCTGCTTCAGCCGGCGCATAACCTTTGCCTTTGGTGGTGATGATATGTAGTAATTTAGCACCTTTTAATGTGCTGAGTGTTTTGAGTGTGCTGAGTAAAGTAGGCAAATCATGGCCATCAATGGGACCTACATAATTAAATCCCAGTTCTTCAAACAAGGCGCCTGGCACAATCATATTTTTTAAATGGGTTTCTGTTTTTTTTGCAAGACGAGAAATGGGGGGCATTTTAGATAATATTTTTTTACCGCTTTCACGAATAGCCGCGTACGTTTTTCCAGATAAAATACGTCCTAAGTAATGACTGAGCGCGCCTACATTTTCAGAAATTGACATGTCGTTATCATTTAAAATCACCAGCATGTTGGGGTCAATGCCACCGCCGTGATTGAGTGCTTCAAAGGCTTGTCCGCCCGTTAAGCCGCCATCGCCGATAATAGCAATGACCTTGCGATCTTCATTATTTAATTTTGTAGCAACGGCCATACCTAATGCGGCGCCGATAGATGTGCTGGAATGTCCGGTGCCAAAACAATCAAAGCTGCTTTCACCCCGCTTTGGAAAGGGTGCTAACCCATTGGGTTGTTTGACTGTGTGAATTTGATCGCGACGACCAGTGAGAATTTTGTGTGGATAAGCTTGATGACCCACATCCCAAATTAACCGATCTTCAGGTGTTTGATAGATGTAATGCAAAGCGATGGTTAATTCAATAGTGCCTAGGTTGGCGCCAAAATGTCCGCCACATTGATCTAATCGCTCCACCAAATATTCGCGTAACTCGGCAGCAAGCGTGGGTAATTGTTCTTCTGGTAATTGACGCAAGTCTTTTGGATCGTTGATTTGACTTAGCAAAGGATATGTACTGGATGCAATTGTCATCATTCAAAGCAGCCTAATTTGAATTAAAGCGCACATTATAGCGACTCTCTGGATTGAATGTTAGCAGTTTGTTTGGCTTGGGTGTCTATTTGGCAAAACATTGTTTTGATGAGAAAAGTTTGGCAAAATGGCAAGTTACGCTAGATTATCTCAAATGTCGCAGGGGGCATTATGCAGCGCTTAAGGAAAGTGTTACTGATTTTAGTGTTGGTTATTGGCATCTATTTATTGCTGCCGTTTACGTTTGGTATTGTTGTGCAACGCAATGCAACCCAATTTCTTAAAAATGAAAACGCCGCGCTGGGTAGCGTGCTGGGGATTCACTTAGATTTGGCTCAATATAATCGAGGTTGGTTTAGTTCAACTGCAGTTGTTCAGGTGGAAAAGAAAGCGATCAATGGGGATATGGAAATTTTGAGAAAAATTCCCGTTCGTATTGAGCATGGACCTTCTTTTATCACTCAAGATCATTTTAGAACTGGCTTAGGGATGGTGTTGGCTAATGATATTTCCTTGGGTGACCATTCCCCTTATCTTATTTCGTTTCGTGAAAACATGAGTTTTTCTGGTGAACATGAAGCGATCGTTTTACTGAAAACAAAAGAAAATGTACCTACAAATAATTTAATGTTGAATTCATTGGTATTGAATATTACAAGCGATGCTTCCGCAAAAAAATATGATTTTTATGTGGTTGGTACTGGCGTGAAATACAACAATCCAATGCAATCACTTTCACTGCATATCCAAAAATTATACGCTAATTTACAGGCAGATTATTTAGGTAAACAAGATTGGAAATTAACATTGGGTCTTGGATTGAATGGCAATCAATTGACTGCGCAATTACCGGATCGCGCAAATACAGCATTGACAGTGCGCCTGAATGAATTGCATTTAGCGCAATTGCATTTTGATACAAAAAAAATGGCCAAAATAGTATCTGAGTTTATTCAACTCAAGCAAGCAGATGATTCGCAACAACCCGCAAAACCAGCTGCATGGATGGCTTTATTTCAACAATTATTAACCAGCGTGATTAATCAAGATACGCAATGCATTGTGGATGGATTAAAAATTACAACGCCTATGGGTGAACTGCAGGCGCATTATAGTGCTAGTTTTCCTACTTTGCCTGAGCACCACGATTATTTTGATATTGCAACGCGTGATGTGGGTGTTTTGTCACTGGTGGTTCCGAGTTGGACTTACACGAATACAAAAGTCAATAATCAGTTCTCATTGACCCAGTTAAACTACCAAGATGATAACAATACGGTATTTTCTCGCCATTCAAAACTAACGTTGGGTGGGTTTGATATGGTTAGCCTTCATTCACAACCTAAGGTGTCTGGTTTGCATATTGCGGATTTAAGTTATGAAGGTAATTTGCAGGGTGACAGTCATCGTTTATCGCAAACAATGGCATGGCAAGCATCAACATTTTGTATTACCAGCGATTGTGCGCAGGCTATTCAGGGTAAATTGCAATTGTTAAATATGGATTTTAGTGCGTTTCGTGGTATTGCGCAGGCAACGCAAACATTGGTTCAGCCGGGTGATGATCAAAGTTCTGTTGGTGAGAGATGGTTGAGTTTGGGCAATGCCTATGCAAAATTAATTTCATCGCAATCTCAAGTAGATTTGACGCATGATATGACAACAGCGCAAGGCCCTGTTCAAATTAACGGTCAGCTAATGTGGCCAAATTGGGATAATCAAACAGCAGCGCCAGCACTTTTTGATAAGTTGTTAAAATTGTCGCGTTATCATTTGCATGTGGTATTTCCAGCTTATTATGTGAATACCTTTATTACGCAGCAAACTATATCGACAGCAGCGTTTCAACCACCCGAAAATATGTCGGTTGCACCAGTCGCACCTCAAGAGTCTACCTTTGAAAAGCAGGTAGCGCAGTTTTTACAGTACGCGATTGATCAGGGTTATTTAAAAAAGGTTAGCAATGCTTATCTGATAGATTTGGTTGGCAATGGTAATGTAATAACAATTAATGGTGTTGCTTGGAAAGCGCCAAAATAAAAAAAGGTCTCTTTTTATTTTTCTCGATGAATGGAGTGCTCACACAACTGTTGTAGCCAGGTTGTGTTGAGAGCGGTCAGTGATTTTAAAATCACTGATGCAGCCTGTGTCAGTTGTTTTATTTTTTTTTGTGTTTCTGAAACGCCAAAGTGTGTTGCAAAAGTGGCTTTTTGATTTCTGATGTCTTGTCCGGTGTTTTTTCCTGTGTTTTTAGTATTTCCAATGACATCTAACAAGTCATCTTGTAATTGAAATGCGAACCCCAATTGATGTGAAAATTCATCTAGCGCTGATAGTATTTGTTGATCGTCACATCCAGCAGCTAAAGCACCCATTTTAACGCTTGCTTGAATAAGAGCGCCTGTTTTGAGTTGGTGAATTTGTGTTAGTGCGTTAGTAGATATCGTTTTGCCTTCTGATAATAAATCAAGAGATTGTCCCGCAACCATGCCATGTGCACCAGCATGTGTTGCCAGTATGCGAATCATGGCAAGCTGTGTTTCAGCTGAAACGGATGAGGTTGTGGTCAGTAATTCAAATGCCAATGCTTGAAGTCCATCACCCGCTAAAATAGCGGTTGCTTCATCAAAAACGATATGACAAGTTGGTTTTCCACGGCGTAGGCTGTCGTCATCCATGGCTGGTAAGTCATCGTGAATCAGAGAGTAACAATGTATGCACTCTATTGCCGCTGCAACTGGATCTAATGCGCTGGAATGGTTCCCAAAGCAGTTGGCAGTTGCATAAACTAAAGCAGGGCGTAACCGTTTTCCGCCATTGAATACAGAATACTGCATGGCATGACGTAGCACATCAGCGGTGTTTATTTTGGTAAGGGCATCGTTGAGCGTTTGATTCACGCGTTCTTGGTAATGCAACAGTGTATGAGTAAAGTCCCTGTTATTCATTTTTTGTTAAGATCTCTACCTTTTGTTCGGCTTCATTTAAGGTTTTTTGGCATTGTCTGATGAGCGTGATACCTTCTTCAAAGTAGCTGAGTGAAGTTTCTAGGGTTAATTGTCCCGTTTCCATTTTTTCGACGAGCATATTGAGTTGTTGTAGTGATTTTTCAAAATTAACGGATGTGATCTGCTTTTTTGTGGGTTTGCGGGGTGTTGACATTGTCATGCTCTGTTATCATGCTGATTAGGATAGCAGTTTACTACTATAGGGATGTGCATGAAAAGAGGTATTTTTTTCACCGTAGGATTGATTATCGTTGTTTTTCTGAATGCGTTCGCCTTTGCTCAAAAAAACCACCCAGGAAAATATGTTTTCGACATTAAAGATGCGAATCAATCATTCGCATCGATTCAAAAAACATTAGAAACACGCAACGATTATGCGGGCCTTGTTTTTTATACTGAGAAGCTAGATACCTTGCAGGATAATGCGAAGCGATGTGTTTCTGATTCAGAGTCGCATCTAAAAATTATTGGAAATCTGTTGCAGTCAACGGAGCTAGAGCATATTTCTCAATTACAGCGTGCAGATTATCAGTATCTTGAAAAAAAACAAAAAGATTATGCGCGACAATTGTCAGAGTGCCGATTGTTTGTGTATCGATCACAAGAAGCGTTAATGGGGTATAAAGATTTAATTCAAAATCTCAGCGCCAATCAAATTTTAAAACGAGGCACGCCTATTTGGAAAATAGGTAGTCGTGATTGGACGAGCTTTGTCAGTACCATTAATTTTTCAACTGTCATGACCGTCAGTGGCATTAATAAGTTAAGTGTTAATGAATGGATCATCGGATTTATTTTTGTGTTGATTGCATTATTTTTAGGTGGATATCTGCGTTTATATTTGAAGCGCGTATTAGAGACGGTTGAAAATGCGCATTTATTATGGCGTGGATTATTAAGTATTTTGTCGAGCTTTATTATTTTATTTTCTGTTTTTGGTTTTTTAAGCGTGCTTTTTAACTTAAGTGATGAAGGCGCTTCTTTTGTGCCGACAATTGAGTTGATGATTTATGCATGTTTGGTTTTTGTTTTGTCTATGGCTATAACAAAATTTTTGTTTTATCCCTCTCGAGATTGTCAGGGTTTGTTTTTATTGCCAGTTGAGCTTGGGCGACAATTTTATAGACGTATCACTCTTTTATTTTCAAGTTTATTGATTGGCTATATTGTTGCCATAGTGTTGCGAGAACAAACCTTTTTGCCAACATTTATAGATTGCGTGCGAACTTTGTATATTACTTTGGTAAGCATATTGATCGCGCGGATTTTCTTATTGTGGCATCGCTCGCCTTTTGTAACGCGATTTCGCCACATGACAATTATTTTTTTTAGCACCGTTTTTGTGTCGACTTTATGCATGCTCGTTGTGATTGAGTGGTTGGGTTATCATCGTCTTGCAGTTTTTTCGATTAAGGGGTTATGTTTTACTGCGTTGTACACTATTGCAATGATGGCTGCATGGCGTTTTATTGATCTTTTGTATCAATGGATTGATAACAAGCAATATACTTTTTCGAGAAAAGTGCATCAATTGTTTGGTATGAAATTTAATAAAAAAATGCATGAAATCACATTGATTAAATTCGCACTTCAGGTTTCCGTTTTTTGTTTATATATTGTTGCGTTATTAAAAAGCTGGAGTATCTCAGCTAATTTTATTGATACTATTACGGATGGATTATTATTGGGATTTAAATTTTTAGGCGTGAGTATTTTTCCATTACGTATTATTTTAGCCCTTGTTTCATTTTCTGCTGTGTTACTGCTCGGCAAGTTTTGGGCGAGTTCTATCGCGCAAAAACAGCATTATAAAGGTGAAGAAGACACGCAGATCGCCATTTCAACTATTCTGGTTTATATTTCGTTTGCAGTAGCGCTGGTTTTTTCGCTGTTTGTGACAGGTGTTGATTTTACTGGGTTGGCGATCGTTGCAGGTGCGTTATCTGTTGGTGTGGGATTGGGATTGCAAACGATTGTCAATAATTTTGTTTCCGGACTAATTTTGTTAATTGAAAAACCGATTAAACCAGGTGACCGTATTGTGATTGGAAAAACAGAAGGTTTTGTTAGAAAAATTCGTATTCGATCTACGCAAATTTCAACGCTTGCCAAAGAAGATGTGATTGTTCCTAATGCAGATTTAATCACAAACCAAGTAACAAACTATATGTTCCGTGATCGCAATGCGCGTGTACAATGTGAAGTGGGCGTTGCTTATGGCAGTGATTTAGAGCAGGTGAAAAAAATATTATTAGATGTTGCCGCAAAACATCCTGATGTGATTCATGAAGCACCCAATAATCCGACTGTTTTATTTAAGCAGTTTGGTGAAAGTGCTTTAATTTTTAATTTATGGTGTGTTATTCATGATGTGAATAAAAAATACATGGTTGTCAGTGATTTAAATTTTGCGATTGATGCAGCGTTTCGCGAGCATCAGATTTCAATCGCTTTCCCACAGCGAGATGTGCATATTAAAGAGACGGGTGGCAAAACGACAGCATGAGTACATTGGTGTTGACCCAGAGCGAGCCTATCTTTTTGAATTAAGGTTACTTTTTTTCGGTATTTTTTAATGATCTACGCATATTTTTGTTGTCAGAAACAGTGAACCAAGATATATTTTCTTGTATCAAGAGACCTGGCAGTCTTTCTGGTACGCTTTGTCACTTGGGAATTTTGATTTAAAGGTCTGCTGTGCTTGATGGCACAGTGGTTTTATTATTTTTAGGAGTACTCCGAATGAAAAATATCTTCAAAAAAGGGCTTGTTGTTCTTTTTGCAAGCTTGTTTGTTACTGCTGTTTTTGCAACTGAAGCGCAACCTACTAAGTTAGCTACTGCTGCACCTGCTCACAAAATGATGAAAAAACATCATAAAAAATGCTGGAAAAACAAAGCTGGTAAAAAAGTATGCAAAAAAATGCATCACAAAAAAATGATGAAAAAAGCAGAAGCAGCAACACCTGCTAAAGCTTAATTCTTTTTTTGTAGTCAAAAAAGCGCCATGCAGCAATGCTCGGCGCTTTTTTTTTGCTCGTCATTTTTCTGTACATGTTGAAAAAACCATTTTTCATTTTGCGTTTATAAAAAAGGTTAAGAGAAATAGTTTAAGGATAATGACAGTTTAATGATAACCGCGCGTCAGGTTGCTTTTGCGCGGTTTTGATGAAAATTTTTATAAAGGTTTAAGCTTTTGCATCAGTTTCTTCGGTAGTAGGTTCAGTGGTGGGTTGTGCTGGTGTTGCTGGTTGCACTGTAGCACTGTTTGTGTTTGCATCCGTTGTATCTGTGTTTGTTGTAGCGCTTGGTTCTTCGCTGGGATTTTCTGGGGTGGTTGTCGCTGTGCTGTCCGTTGTTTCTTGGTTGGCTTCTGGTTGAGTGGCAGCAGGTTGTTGCGCCGACATGGTATTTTCTTCTGTTGTTGGAACAGCAGGTTGCGTTACGGTGGTTTGCACTTGAGATGCTGTTGTTGCCACAGTAGTCGGGATTGCATGATGCGTTGAGCGTGAAATCACAATGCCAGCAATACCAACTACAGCAATAATGCCAACACCAATTAACATTTTATTCATTTGTTTCTCCTTAAGTAGGGCAATAAATTTTGAACATAAGATTTTATCATAACTACTGTGATTTCTTGCTATGTCTTTGTATCGAGTGATACAACTTTAGGGCTGTTTTATAGGTAATTTTTTTTTGATGGCAGCTTAGGCTGGGATCGATTAAAACACGACTGTTGAGTGCTTCTCTGCCAAGTAACATGCGATAACGCATGGGATCTCGATTGGATAAAGTGACTTCCACTTCCCATTGTTGATTGCCTATAATGATGGGTGTCAAAATGACGAAGCGATGTTCTTTGTGCCCGCTGGAATTTGTAATGTGTCGTTCATCAATCAAAGGCGCAGTACAAGAAATTAAAATGTGTTCATTATTTTGTAATGGATGAATATCAAATTGCACATATTCTTTGTGATTTTTTTTTACAGAACGAATGTGAAATGCGTGCAGTGCCGATGTTTTAGCGCCGGTATCAATTTTTGCTTTAATAGCAGGAATATGCAGTTCTGGCAGTTGGCACCACTCATGGCGACCAATTAATAATCGCTTCTCAATTTTGTTTGGATCAGATGGAAACACGGCGTTAATTTTTTTTTGCATCATATTCATGATTATCAACCTTGATAACGACTACGAGGCCCAATGGGTTTTGCATTTTTTTCAATGTGACGAATAATAATGCCAGCAATGTCTTTTTTGGTTGCCATTTCAATACCTTCTAAACCCGGCGATGAATTGATTTCTAAAATGAGTGGTCCGCGCTTTGATCGAATAAAATCAACCCCTGCCATTCCCAATCCCATTATTTTTGCTGCTTTTATAGCTGCTTCGCGTTCTGCTTTTGTGATACGAGTCATTTCTGCTGTACCGCCACGATGCAAGTTGGCGCGAAATTCTCCCGGTGCTGCAACCCGTTGCATGGATGCTACAACACGATCACCAACAACAAAACAACGAATATCGGCGCCTTTTGATTCTGGAATATATTCTTGCAAAATGATATTGGCATGCAGTCCTCGTAATGTTTGCGCAACACTTTCTGCAGCTTTTCGTGTTTCTGCAAGTACCACGCCAACACCTTGTGTGCCTTCAATGAGTTTAATGATTAAAGGTGGGCCGCCAACCAAATCAATTAAATCGTTAATATCGTTTGCACCGTGTGCGTATCCCGTTGCGGGCATTTGAACACCTTTCATCACGAGCAGTTGTTGAGAGCGCAATTTATCGCGTGAACGGGTAATGGCGAGTGAAGAATTAATTGAGTATTTTCCCATTGTCTCAAACTGGCGCAAAATGGCTGTACCATAAAATGTCCGATTTGCGCCAATGCGTGGAATGATGGCATCGACTGCTTCTAGTATCTGTCCTTTATATTGGATGGCCGGTTGTGCTGCGGTGATATTCATATAGCAACGCAAATAATCTATCACTTGTACTTCATGACCACGTTCTTTGGCTGCTTGGACCAGCCGGCGGGTTGAGTATAACCCCTTGTTTCTAGACAAAATAGCAATTTTCAAGTGATTTTCCTACGCTTATTTTTTGCTAATCATAGCACAGGATTTTAAGTGTGCACGTTCATTGTGATGCGGGAAACAGCTTCTTTCCAGCCGCTATAATAATGGGCACGTTCCTGATCTGAATAGGTCGGATTGAAGGTTTTTTCAGTCGAAATTAAACGGGTTATTTCATCTAAATCATGATAAATACCTGCACCTAAACCAGCTAACAATGCAGCGCCTAAAGCAGAAGTTTCGATGCATTGATGTCGCATCACAGATAAATTCGACATGTCTGATAAAAATTGTAATAACCAATTATTTTTTGTCATGCCGCCATCTACACGTAATATTTTTAAGGTGACTGAAAAATCATCTTGAATCGCACAAATTAAATCTAGTGTTTGATAACAAACTGCTTCTAATGTAGCGCGAATGATGTGTGGAATTTGTGTATCACGTGTGATGCCAGTAATGGCTGCGCGTGCATTTGGATCCCAGTAAGGTGCGCCTAATCCAGTAAAGGCGGGTACAAAATAAACACCATTGGTATTCGGGATATCGCAAATGTATTGCTCAGATTCAGCGGGATTTTTCATGAATTTGAGATTATCAGTTAGCCATTGCATCCCTGCACCTGCGCAAAAAATGGAACCTTCTAATGCGTAAGTGACTTTTTTATTGATACGATAGGCGGTTGTTGTTAATAATTGGTGGCGTGATTGTATCGCCTTTTTCCCAGTGTTTAAAACCACAAAACAACCTGTACCATAAGTGCTTTTTATCATACCAGGTTCAAAACACCCTTGACCAATCATCGCAGCTTGTTGATCACCAGCAATGCCGGTAATGGGAATGACAGCGCCGAGCAAGGATTTTTCTGTTATACCAAAATGCGCATTGGAGTCTAATACATCAGGTAATATTTTTTTAGGGATATTGAAAAGTGCTAACAATTTATCATCCCAGATTTGCGTGTGAATATTGAAAAGCAAAGTACGTGATGCATTGGTTGCATCGGTGTAAAAACTTTTTCCCGCAGTGAGTTTCCATAACAAAAAAGTATCTACTGTGCCAAAAGCAAGCTCACCTTTTATGGCGCGATTTCTTGCATCGGGAATATGATCTAAAATCCAGGCGATTTTAGTGGCTGAAAAATAGGAATCAATTAATAACCCTGTTTTTGTTGAAACCATTTCTGTTATTTTTTTATCTTTGGATAATCGTGCGCAGTCATTTGCTGTTCTGCGGTCTTGCCACACAATAGCGGGATAAATGGGTTCGCCTGTTTTTTTATCCCATATGATCGTTGTTTCACGTTGATTGGAAATGCCAATGGTGGCAATGTCTGACGCAGATAATTTTGAATTTTTTATTGCATTTTTGCAGGATAATAAAGTGGATTGCCAAATGTCATTGGGATCATGTTCAATCCAGCCATTCTCTGGAAAATATTGTTTAAATTTAATTTGTTCGGATCCCAGTGCTTTGCCAAATTGATCAAAGACAATGGCTCGTGTGCTTGTAGTGCCTTGATCAATAGCTAAGATATATTGAGTTGCCATGTTAACGCGCTTATCTGTTTTTAAAATAGGAGTTTGATTTTAACAGAATTGAAGCGCGTTGTGAGTTAGGTTTTTCATTAGAGATTAGAAGAAAGTAAGGGTGTTTCTGCTGTTTCTGTAGGCACTCTTTTTTCGGCGAATAGCTTGAGTGCTTGAATGCGCGCTGTTCTACGTTGAGCTGTCTCTAATCTTTGATGGAAGTAATCTAAAAGTGCAGTGATAGGTGATTTTGGTGAAATAACATATTCCATGCCTGAAGACGGCGTGGTCGCTATGGGAATACTGACCACTTTATCCGTAATGGCGGCAGTTACACAAGCAGATAACCAAGCAGATGAAGAATTGGTTAGGGCTTGAAGGCAAGCGTAGAGTTTTATTATATGTTGTATGCGCTGCTGCTGTTTTATTTGGCTGTCGTTTTGATCATTAGCTTGTGTTTTCATTTCATTTTCTTCAAGCATATGAAGTAATGCTTTAGCTCTTTCTATTCCCTTGCTGCCTGAAGCAGAGAAAAAAAAGATGCGTGGTCCTTGTGGTTTTACTGCCATGGCCTTTTCTTTCGCATCTTTATTAGCATTATGAGGCGGCACGCCACGTGCTGCGAGATAATTTTTAATACCTACTTTAATGGCCGTCGTAAGGTCCTCTATTTCTTCTTCAGGAGTTTTAATCGTTGCAGTAACGGTTGCGCTCTCTTGTGTTGCTGAAATTTCATTTTTTGTGGGTTTCTGATTCGGAGCAGTCATGGCTATTATTTTCACTTATGTTTGTTGGTATGGTTGAGAAAAGTGTTAAAAAGTATATTATTTTTGGATTTTAAATTCTGTATATTTCTCTTGGAAAATCATCTAGTGCATCGACATCAGTCGTGCGCTTTTTGTTTAATTTCGACGAACAGAAAAGTTTGATTTTGGCATCGATTTCTTCTTTTTTAATATTAGCTCTAAGCGTTAAATCAGATAAAGTCGTGCGTATTTTATCAGAAGGGGTGTTATCGAGCGATATCATTTCTGGGCCGCTCATTTCTTGATGGGCTTGCTGATTAAACATGGTTTCAGAGAGGATGCCTTTTTCTTTGAGTGATTCAAAAACACAGCCTGCTAGCCAAGTGGACGAAGCAATCAAGGTAAGGGATGCCAAAATAATTATTTTTTTTTCTTTCTCGTTGAAATCAGATTCCTGTGCCTCTAATTTTTCTAATTGTGCGTGCAGATGGGTTGCTTTTTTAAGTCCTTTTTTCCCGTGTAAAAACCCAGCTTTCGCTTTTTCTGCTTTTTGTTTGCTGCCCTTGTATTGTGTATTTCCACGAGCAGCAAGATAGTTTGCAGTGCCTGAGCGAATCGCTTTGCGGAGGCTTTCCCAATATATTTTTTCGGCCATATCAGGTGTTTGATCGGGAAAAATGTGATTGCGTATTGTATCAGTTGCTGTTTTCGCAGTCGTGCTGTTCAATTCGTTGTTGGATTTGTCAGCCACTTAAGATCTCTCGAGATGAAATTTTTTCGGTATATTGATATCAATTTTAATTGATACTGCGATGTTTGATTTTAGGGGTTGTTTATAAAAAAGTCAATTTTTAAAAAATATTTTAAAGTACGAAATAACTATTTTATACTGTTTTTTTAGTGTTTTTTAAATCAGCGTACTAAAAGTACGTTATATTGCTGAGTGTGTTATTGTGACAAGAAAGTGGGTTGCTGTGTTACTGAGTTATTTTTTAGGAATGAGTAATGTATAAATATGCTTCGTTGACGCCAAATAGTTTAGCCATTTTAAAAAATAAAAATACGGAAGCCCCTTTTTCTGGAAAATATCATGATGTGATTTCACAAGGCAGTTATTTGTGTCGTGGATGCGGCGCTGTTTTATTTCGGGGCGACTCACAATTTCAATCCAGTTGTGGTTGGCCGAGTTTTGATGATGAAATTGAAGGAAGTGTTAAGCGCGTTGTTGATATAGATGGTAGACGCACTGAGATTTTATGTAGCCAGTGTGATGGTCACTTGGGTCATGTTTTTTTAGGCGAACAATTTACGAAAAAAAATCAGCGGCATTGTGTGAATGCGCTCGCCATTGAGTTTGTAGCAGATCAGTATGTAAAAAAAACAGATGAAGCTATTGTCGCAGGTGGGTGTTTTTGGGGAATACAATATTTGTTTCAAAAATTATCGGGTATCTTGTTAACCGAAGTGGGTTATACAGGTGGGCATGTGGTTCAGCCGACTTATCATCAAGTGTGTTCACATGAAACAGGACATGTTGAAGCAGTGAGAATTATTTTTGATGTTGAAAAAATAAATTATGAAAAAATTATACAGTATTTTTTTGAAATTCATGATGCATCACAAGTGGATGGGCAGGGTCCTGATTTGGGTTCGTCCTATCTGAGCCGCATTTTTTATTTTAATGATTCGCAAAAAACAGTTGCGATCAATATAATAAAAATATTGGAAAAAAAGGGATTGTCAGTTGCAACGACGTTAAAACCGGTTTCACCTTTTTGGGTAGCAGAAGCAGATCATCAGGATTATTATAAAAAAACACAAACGTTGCCGTATTGTCATCGCTGGGTGAAGCGATTTTAATTTAGCGTTTTAACCAGACTATATTTCCTCAACATGTAAACCCCGGAATGCAGCCATATGCAACTAAGCGATCGCGCTCGTATTTTGTTGGTAAGGTAAAATTAAAAACGCTGACGCCAAAAATTTCTTTATTTTTATAAATGCCGTTGCTGGATCCAAACATCAGTGGCTCACCCTTTTTATTTTTACCCAAATATAACATCACGTGCGTAATGGGTGGTCTGCGGTTCGTTTGAAAGGTGCCAGTCCAAAATAATAAATCACCGGGTCTTAATGCATGAAATTGATATGAGTTAAAGTGCTCGTTTGTGACATAATGAATTTTTCCATTGCGTAGCAGCCAAAAATACATTTGGTATGAATCGCGCGGAATAGAAATATCTTTAATTTCTTTGAGAAGATAATAAATGACACCGGAACAATCCATTGCGCCTGTTGCTGGATTATCCGATCCAAATTGATATCCCAGATGTTCTTTTGATAACGCCGATGCTTTTGAGATAACTTGTTTTACATTTTCAGGGTCATTGCGGTAGTGTGCAAGATACGCTATGGGAACAGGCTGTGTGATAGCACGATGGGCGCAGCTGGCAATGGATAGCGATACAAATAAAATAATAAACAAATAACCGATCCGTTGCATGTCGTTTCCCGATAAGATGAAGTTGATTTTTTTAGATGCGCTATCCTAAGTAGGTGTGCACGATCAAGCAAGATGAAATTGAGATTCTGCCAATGAAGTCAATGTATACAAAAAAACCTTTTGCAAAGAGGGAAGCTTATTCAAGTATACAAAGGCATGAAATTGATCTATCAGTATAGTAGCAGTGCTTGCTGTAGCAATTTTCCCCCATCTTGAAAAAAACAAGAATGGTCTCCGTATTGTTTCTTCTTTCTTGCATGAACTTTTTGTCCGCATAATTCTCGATCGTTTGATAGTTAATTTTGTACGTTTATTTTCATTTCCGTTTTCTAATTCAGCATTTTAATCGATATCTCTTGTGATATAATTTTCAAAACACAACAGACAGGGATGTAACGTGATGGGAAAAACACTCAGTGATCAGGTTGTTGATATTTTAGTGGGTGCGGGTGTTAAGCGCGCTTTTGGTGTACCGGGTGATGCTACTGATCTGATTCTTGCATCTATTTACAATCGCGATGACTTTGATTTTATTCTTACGCGCCATGAAGAAGGCGCGGGATTTATGGCTTCAGGTTATGCCAAACTAACAGGTGATATGGGTGTGGTATTGGCATGCCAAGGTCCAGGTGCAGCGCACATGTTGGAATCTATGTATGATGCGAAAATGGATAAAGTGCCCATGTTAGTGATCACTGGTCAGGTTGAAAGTGCAGCAATTGGCACAAATACAGTGCAGGAAATTAATCAATTATTATTATTCCAAGATGTGGCTTATTTTAATCGTGAAGTACGATCGGCAAATAACCTCATTGATATTTTGCAATTGGCTATTCAAACAGCTAAAGCAAAAAAAATTGTAGCGCATGTCTCTATTGCAACGGATGTGTTGCGTCATGCTGCGCTTAAGCGCGCATTGCCGAGCCCTTCAGTTTATGAGATGCCGCATCATGTTATTCCTGATACGAGTTTAATTAAAAAAGCAGCTGGTTTTTTAAATGCAGCGAAAAATGTAACGATTTTATATGGCGCTGGTTCTTTTCATGCAAGAGATGAATTATTAACAGTTGCTGATTTGTTGGCAGCGCCGATTGTGCACACCGTTAGATCAAAAGATATTATTGATAATAATCATCCTCATTACGCAGGCGGTATTGGTTTTAAAGGTTCCAAAA
The DNA here is from genome assembly GCA_002793195.1 of Gammaproteobacteria bacterium CG_4_10_14_0_2_um_filter_38_22. Classification (GTDB taxonomy): domain Bacteria; phylum Pseudomonadota; class Gammaproteobacteria; order Coxiellales; family Coxiellaceae; genus 2-02-FULL-42-43. Next base: position 11,508 of record PFPT01000045.1, on the reverse strand, counting down.
ATGGATGCCATTTTGTCAAAGATTGTGATGCATTGTTAATTGTGGGTTGTAGTTTTGCTTAGCGAGAATTTTATCCTGTTGATGTGCCCATTATTCAAATTGATTTAGATCCAGAGCGCATTGGTATTCGTTGTCAGGTATCAGTTGGATTAATTGGCGATGCAAAAATAACGCTAGCGCAATTATCAAAAGAGCTGATTAAAAAAGATATAAGAAAATTTTTGGATGAAGCGCAAAAGACGCATGTTACGGCAATTGAAAAATTAAATCATGCAGCGAAACAGAAAAATAAAGAAATTCAATCGCCTTTATTAACCGATACAATCAGTCGTTATTTATCTGATGATGCAATTGTGACTGTGGATGCCGGTACTGTCAGTGTGTGGGCAAATAATTGGTTACGTTTAAATGGGAAGCAACGATTAATTGGCACAACTGAGTTGGGCACGTTGGGTTTTGGTTTACCTGCTGGAATGGGTTGTCAATTAGCAATGCCAGATCGACAGGTAGTTGTGTTATGTGGTGACGGTGGTTTTCATATGACTATGGCTGATTTTGCGACCGCAGTAAAATATGATTTGCCAATGGTCATTATTATTTATAATAATTTTTCTTATCATTTTATTGAGTTGGAGCAATTAAAAGAAGGTGTACCTATTTGCTATACGAAATTAACCAATCCCAGCTATGCGAAATTTGCAGAAGCGCATGGCGCAGTGGGATATACAGTGACGGATGCTACGCAGTTAGAATCAACTATAAAAGAAGCGATGTCGCTAAAAAAATTGTGCATTGTTGATGTGCATGTCAAAAAAGATGAATTAATTAAACCCAATGAAGTGACATTATCTTTGATATCGCATTTTGCAATGGGCATGCTTAAAACAAAATGGGCTGAGTGGACAAGATAATCGATGTTAGAAATTATTTTTCCATTCACGCATAGCTGCAAAAACAGCTGCTTCTGTCTGTAGTTTCTTTTGCGTGCGCATTTCTAATGTCGCAATAATATTTTTTTGATTGCACCGTAGAAATGGATTGGTTGCTTTTTCTAAAGCCATGGTTGATGGTACGGTTATTTCGTTTTTCTCACGTAATTTTTTTGTTTCGCGGTAACGTTTTTCCAAATCAATATTTTTTTGATCAACTTGCACGGCAAAGGCTAGATTCTTCTCTGTGTATTCATGGCCACAATAAACTGCTGTTTCATCAGGCAAAGATGTTAATTTTTTTAATGAAGCCAGCATTTGTTCAGGTGTGCCTTCAAATACGCGCCCGCATCCGCCTGTAAACAAAGTGTCGCCGCAAAATAAAAATGGTTTTGTGTAATAAGCGATATGTCCTGTTGTGTGTGCCGGAATATCAATCACGTGAAATGTAGTAGGCCAATTTTTTAATTGGATGACATCATTTTCTTGAACACAATTTGTTGTTGATGATATACGATCATGTTGGCTAGAAAACACCGGTGTTTTTGGATATGATCGCAATAATTTTTCAACACCGCCAGTATGATCAGCATGCTTGTGTGTCAGCAAAATCGCAATCAACTTTAGTTTATTTTTTTGTATAAAATCCAATACGGGATTCGCATCACCCGGATCAACGACAACACATTGTTTTGTTGTATCACAAACCAGAGCCCAAATATAATTATCTTGAAAAGCCGGAATGGAAAAAATAGTAATCATCATATTTATCCGTTATATAAAATCATTATTCTTTTCTAAAAGATGCCCTTGATTTGCATTGCCACTGCCCGCCAACGTTATAGCAGTTCCATAAATTTTTGCCATCGCGACAGAGCTTGCGGTCAACACCGTGACGTGAGCATACCCATCCTGTTTTTTCATCTTTTCGCCATCCTCTAGGTGGCACATTGTTTACATCAACAGGTCCGTGTGGTGGTGCAGTGTGAGTGGGTTGAAGTGATTCTAGATCTGCTGATGTGTCGAAATTGCCAAAGGCAGTTGTTGTTAGTAATAGACTGAAAAAAACAATGCTTACGATTTTTAATTTTAGCATGCTGAAATCTCCCATCATTTTTGATTGATAAGGTAGTACAACTATTTTCATATCAATGCGAATAAAATGTTGGCTTGATTATTTCGCATCATTTGTTTTAACGCAAATACAGCCATGACTGCCATCGCCGTGTGTCATTTTTGGCTGAATGGGATTATGATTTTAATCATAATAGCAGAGTCCTATTGTATGATAGCGTTTAACTATAGTGCATTTTAAAAAAATGATCAGAGAAATTATTTGCTGGTTGATCATATTTAAATACACTTACTTTAAGTATTTATCAATATGTTTATCTGCATGATTTTTATAACCACAAAAAAAATGTGCCGAAATAACATTAAGAAAATGGTCTGTTACGCCATTTAAAAAAGCATAATGTGTATTGTCGTGGCAATGATGAAATTTATGATGATCCATAGAAAGTAATATTTTATTTTTTTGAAAAAAGCGAATTACTTTATTATTGCGAGCACCGTTGTGACACCAAAAATGTGATAATTCAGCAAGCGATGAAAAAATTCCAATCAGGACAAAAAATAAATTAACATAAAAATTAAGATTAAATGTGTGTTGTATTATAAGTAGTATCAGCAAATAAAATAGCAGCCAAAATTTATGCCCTGTTTCAGAGAAATAGATTTTAACGGGGTGTTTGTTTTTATAGATTATTTTTGCGTGGTGTAAATGAAAGGCGGCAATATAGGGCCCAACAATGGAATGATACTGTGTGTTGTTATCCATGATCATGTGAACCAGGCCATTCACAAAGTCAGTAGCAAGATAAGCCAGTATTATTGTGATAATACAAATAATGATATTTATTGCTATTGCGTGATGTTGTATGAGTGTAATGCTGGTTAGGATTTGCAAAGCAATAATGATGATTGAAAAGGCTGTTTCTATTTTTGCATACCAAGCAATGGTATTGTATTTTTCAATAGCCACTTTAAAGGCTTGTTTTTTCTCTTCGCAGTCAATTTTTAATATTTCCATGAGTATGAATAGCCTATACTTTTTTGGTTTTTTGTCTTCTAAATGTTGATGTGCCAATTTATTTTTTTGTAACCCATTACGTTTTTAGAGTACAATGCCACTGGTATTTTGTTGTGTATTAATCAGAGCATATTATGCTAAAAAGCACCAGTGTATCACGTTGTGCGTGGGTTACAGATGACCCACTTTATATTGCCTATCATGACAGAGAGTGGGGTGTTCCTGTTTATGATGATCGTCTTTTGTTTGAATTATTAACATTAGAAGGTGCGCAAGCAGGACTGAGTTGGATAACCATTTTAAAAAGACGTGAACATTATCGTTTGGCTTTTGATCACTTCGATATTGAAAAAATAGCAAAATATGATGATAAAAAATATCAGGCAATCTTAAATAATTCAGGCGTGATTCGTCATCGTTTAAAAATTCAATCCGTTATTACTAATGCACAAGCCTATTTAAACCTAAAAGAAGAATTTCCTAGTTTTTCCGATTATTTATGGGGCTTTGTTGATCATATGCCAATTCAAAATAAACGATCCGCACGCAATCCAGTGCCAGCAAATACACCAATATCGGATGCCATGTCACGTGATTTAAAAAAGCGAGGATTTAAATTTGTTGGTAGCACAATTTGTTATGCATTTATGCAAGCAGTCGGCATGGTGAATGATCATTTGACTACGTGTTTTTGTTTCGAAAAAATTAACAAGAGAACAAGCAATGCCAAAAATTAAAATTAATGATATTGATATGTATTATGAAACTCATGGAAAAGGTGAGCCATTGATTTTTGTATCGGGATTTACAGCAGATCATTTAAGTTGGTTGACGGTATTTAATGAATTTTCAAGAAATTATCAAGTGATTTTGTTTGATAATCGCGGTGCAGGACGAACAGATGTGCCGTCAGGTCCTTATTCAATTGCACAAATGACGCAAGACGTTGTGGATTTATGTGCCGCATTAAAAATTACTTCTGCACATTTTGTTGGGAATTCGATGGGTGGATTTATCGTGCAGCAACTAGCCTATCATTATCCAGAAATGGTGAAATCTATTGTAATTAGTAATTCCGCGATGCGGTGTGATACCAGTTATTATTTTTATCCGCCGGTCAGATTGGCTTTGTTGAAGGAAAATGTATCGCTGGATATGCTGATGCGAATTGATTGTTGTTTGGTTTTTTCATATTATTTTTTGTCGCAGCCGGGGAAGTTAGATGAAATGATTCGTTTGCGTAATGCCAACCCTTATCCAATGACAGCGGTGGGATATGAAGCACAATATGCTGCGTTGTCTACATTTGATTCCAGAGAATGGATTGCAAAAATTGCTGCACCCACGCTGATTATTTCTGCAGATAACGACGTGATTTTTAATCATGCGACATCAGAAAAAATGGTATCAAAAATTAAAAATGCGCAATATGTTTGTTTTGAAAACTGCGGTCATGTGCCGCATCTTGAATATCCAGCGGAATATACGCGTGTTGTCAGTGATTTTTTACAGGCGCTTCCTGTAGAATAAATGGGATATTAAATTAAAAAGGAGAAAGCGATGTTGTCTTATCATTGTTCTGATTGTGATATGAGCGTTAAGGGAATGACTTGTGGGAAATGTGGTGCCCCACTTCAACATGCCACAATTAAAAACCAGGATGGAAAAGAAGTGCATGTATCCGAATGCCCTAAACAATGCGGCAAGATTAAATCGCCTATGTGTTGTGGCCATGATATGGAAGCAGCGTTGAAATAACAGGTTGCGTGCTATTGGTAGTAAATAAGGGTGGCGTCAATCTAGCTGATCGACTAATCCCTTGTTTGTGTTTGTTTTTCTCAATTTGATTTTTTAAGATGTTCCTAACTGTGCCCATGCGAGTATTGTCACAATTAAGATGGGGCGGCGTCAATCGAATTCGCTAGCTAATATACTGTATTACATACAGTTTTTCAATTCGATTTTTTGCGATGCCCCCAAAAATGCCCCCAGAATGTATTGTGTCTGCTTGTCTAGTATCTTCGAGGTGAGCATAAAATCAAATATTTTCGGCAGCATTTTCATTATCTGTAGTAGGTTGTACAAATACTCTTACCTTTCTACGTTCGGAATGGATGCTGTTAACCACGCCGTCTTTTCCGATTGGTTCCACGCTATGTTCAGTTAGCGAGTTAATTAAATCCTGAATGATGTTTTTACGATTCATCGTGAAAGTAGATGCGAAGCATCTCCAGAATTTCCAGCCAGTACGCTCAAGAATTCGTTGGCGGTTCATGTCGGCTTCCCAGCGTGAAGCATCATGATAACGATCGCCGTCGCATTCAATTGCTAAACGCGCATCATTATGACCTTCGACTACCATGTCAATTCTAAAGCTGCCAACTTTGACTTGTGGGATAACCCTATAACCACGCTCTGTCAATAAATCATACATTTCAGTTTCAAAGCTGGACTCACACAAATCTCGTAAATTTTTTACTACAGCTTCGTCTTGTGCAAAGGGAGACGTGAAATGCTCGATCAATTGGCGTCTGAGTTTGTCTAGTGGACTTAAATCCCCTAATTCAACACTTCTTACTAAATACATTCTGTCTCGCGCCCTTGATGCTGCAACATTAAATCTTTGAGCTGATGCTTCTCGGGAATCGGCTTTGTTGCTCTCTCTTGTTACCACCATAGATAAAAACATAATGTCCCGCTCTTTCCCTTGAAAGGTGAGTGCGTCGCCACATGTGATTTTGTGTTTTGTTAATTTCTCAGGAGTAATTTCGTTTTGGAGCATGTCCCATATTTTTCGTGCCTGTTCACTGCCCAATAATGAAACAACACCAATCGTCTTGTTTTCCATTGCAAGGTCATCACAAATTTTTATTATTTCATCAACAATAAACCGTGCTTCACCAGCATTTTCTTTGTTATCACGAAAACCGTCTTCAACAAGGACATCAATTAGCGGCGGATCGAGGCGCTCAGATTTTGTTGGTAAACGTAACGGCTTTAATTCATGATTGTAGAATTCTCGTTTTGAATATTCGATGATCGCCGGTACACACCGAAAGTGTTCTCTTAACATAATCTGAGAATCAGAAAATACGATTTTGCACAGGTCATAAATGGAACGTTCAGGTGACATTGCCTGTCTATAAATATCGACCTGATTAGATAAAAACCGCGCCATCAAATTATTAATTTTTTCTTCTTCCAAGCCAACGCCTTCAGGGGAGACTTGCTTGTCGTCGCCAACCACCAGTAATTTTTTTGCTCTTAAAATTGCAGGTAAGGCACTTAAATCGGATTGAGAAGCCTCATCAATGATAACGAGGTCAAATGATCCAAATTCGGTGGGTAGAGATTCTGAAATCCTATGATGCGGCATGATCCAACATGGAATTGCTTTATTTGTGCGAGACGCTGCATTTTTTGCATCTCGTCTATATCGAATAGCTCTTTTGCCTGTTCCTTTCCCGATTTTTATAATGGCAGAGAGATATGCTTGTAATGCAGCTCTAATATCTGGTGTGGCATTATTTGCTAATTTTAACCACGTGCGGTTGGCAACAACATCTTGATACGTTTTTGCTAATTGCTTTTCAAGTTCGCCTCTTTGTGAAGTTAGCTTTTTAAACTCATCAAAATGACTTGCTGTTTGAAGATGAGTTGCTAAACGACGAAGACGCCAAGCTTGTGCCCAATTATCTGGTAACAAGGAATCAACAATACTATCCATCGGCTGAGTTTTTAATTTTTTTGCCCAGTTAATGCTGCCTGATTCCATGATTAAATTGGATATACTTTCCACATCGTCTAAATGTGGTTTGAGTCCATGTATACGGCCTAACTCATCAACGAGAGAAGCCCATTGATTTTTTATGTCAATTTCTGTGAATTCGGAATTACCGATAGACCTCTCAATAAATTTTTTAATTTGCTCTGAAATATGGCCGTCGTAATGGGACAACGTATTAAGCATCGTTTCCTTTTTCTGAGATACGTCGGCTGAGCGGTGTTGATTTAAGTTTATTTCCACAAAACGTACCAATTCTTTTAAATTGGCATCGTTTTCAAATAACTCATGAAGATTATCAGGGTTGTGGAAAAAGGAAATAATCGGGTTTTTACTAATCGCTAATTCTAACTCACAATATTTTTTAATTAACAAAAATGATTCAATTTCTTTTTTTGCAAATCTAATGGCTGCGTTTGAATTTTCATCTGTCTTGATTAATGAAAGAATGGAGGTTTCATCAGCAATGTTATTCCATCGAAAAATTAGCTCGTTTAATTTGTTGCTTAGCAATACATGACGATGAATGTGCTCCCATTCCTCTGTTGTTTTTGGAAGGCTGGTTAAAATCCTAATTTCATCGATCTTTTTTGTGAGTGATCTTTTTGTGATTGCGCCACTAATTCCAAAAGCAGATTTACCCTGACTTTTGTTGAAAATCGCTTGTGTTACTTCATTATTCAGATTAAGGTCATTTGGCATGGAAACCGGCTTTTCAAGGAAAATGTTTTTTTCTGTAGAAAGGTCGTTTATTTCATTAAATAACTTTTCAAAAAGACCAATGACACGTTCTGAATCAGTATTTTTTAACAGCGATTTTAATGAGCCTGTCCATGACTCGGTGGTGATTTCCATTTTCTTGTTAATCGAAATAAGTTCTTGCAGCGCATTTAACAGCGTTTCAATTTCAACGAGATGATCAGCAATATTTGTGATCGTTGGGATTTTTTCGGATTCAATCTTAGCTTTTAGGTTTGTGCTTTTTAATAATTCGTTGTGAATATACAGCACGTTATTTAATTTTGGAGTAGCATCAATCGCAATAATTTTTTTCTCAAGATAACACAAATCGTCTTTCAAATGACTTCTTGCTTCACGCAAATGAATAATATCCGTGTTGTCAAAATTAGGTTTATTAGCATCTGAGATAGAAATTTTGTCATCGAGCCATTCAAATTCATCCCAAAATTGTCTGATCTCACGTGCTGCATCTTCTGGATGGATAAGTTCTTCGTCCATCTGTATTTGCTGAATATTATTTTTAGCCCAATCATTAATCGATCGATCTATCCATGCCAATTTTGCGTGAAGTTGATCAATATATTGTTCCGCGCTTTTAATCTCATTTTCTAATGTACTGCGATTAATGCATTGCAACTCTTGTGCAATTTTGGATATAGCAAATTCAAATTGTTTCATTCCATCTTGTTCGTTTGTCAAAAGTGAAATCGCCAATGGCTGAATTGATTTTGGCAATTTCTCTTTTAATACCGATAAAGCAGGTTCTTTCATTGAGGTTACAAGCACACGCTTACCGTTTGCCATGTAGTGCGCAATAATATTGGTGATGGTATGTGTTTTCCCTGTTCCTGGTGGTCCCTGAACAACAACACCTTTTGAACATTCTAATTTTTGAACGATACTGACTTGCTCTTCATTAAAGGGAAGGGGGAAAAATAATTCTGAAACATCACAAGCGTCATTTGAATCTGTGTAAGTAAGGTTTGATAATCCGCGAAACTGAGGAAGCTTTAATTCGCTGTGTTCCTCTGATGGCGGATTAATAATTTCAGTGACAACGCTGGGTATTTCAACAATTTGATCGTTACTAAGTTGCTTTTTAAAATTTTCTAAATCTTGAATAAAAAGACTCTTGCTGCGAGGTCTTGCGAATAATACCCATGTGTCAGTAACTTTGAGATTTTCATCAACGTTTGGTAGCTGACGATCTTCTAACATAATTTGATTTGGACAATAAATACCTTTTGGATCAAGATGGGTTGCAGCAAGTTGTAGCTGTTTCTCATATGACATCACATCAAACGGTGAAAAATCATTTACCTGTTGTGACATTAATTCAGCATAAGCTTTTTCTAAATCTGCAACCCCCAGATTATCGACAGACATATACACATCAAGTTCGAATCGTGAGTCTGTCGCGCGTTGTGGTCTGATCTCAATTGTCATGTCCTTTTCATTTAAAAAAATCTCGACCAATTGAGTTATTAATGGGTACCGAATATTAAATTCTTTTGTTTTCCATATGCCAATACCAAGCCCGCAGACCAGCTCAATTTGGGTGTCAACAATAGAACCTTCAAGTTGTTGCTTAATGGTAAAAAGTTCAGCATAAAGCTTTATGGTGTGACGACGCTTTTTTTCTTCATCAGCCCAGATCGACCATTGATTTTTAATGTAATCGGAAAGAAGCTTTTCAAGAGGATCGCGATATTTATATTCAGACAACATTACAATTTGTTGCGTAATATCAATATCTGCGCAAATGTCATCACCGATAATTTGTTGTAATTTTTCTAGCTCAATGCGCTCAACAGATTTTTTGAGTGTCGGTTTAGTTTCTGTTGATTTGGAAACATCGAGCCAAATTGCTAAAAGACTATTTCTTGATGTTTTACTGCCAAATGATGTGGCTATTTCTTTGACTTGATTGCGATTATTGCTTGTAATGGTGTTCGTGAAGTTGTCGGTTTCAATTTTTAATTTACTTAAAAAATCAGTATGTTTTTTTTCTTCAATTTTTTTTGCGCTATACTGAGATTCCTTATCGACAAAGTGTATGATCCACTCATTATTTTCGCGTTTTTCAAACAGGATGGTTTTTTCTTGCTGACAAAGCGTTATTTGATCTTCATTTGGTTCGCAATGCATTATCTGATAACTGCAAACATTTTCCGGTGGTGGAGCGTTTGATTCAAGCAGTCTTTTTACACTTATCCATATTTCATCTTCTTCTTGAGATGAATTTAGAGATACCCCGGGCAGGGAGATTATTTCGTGTTCGAATTTGTGAAATACTGCATGCTTGCTAACATCTGTAATGGTGCTTAGTTTTAGTCGAGCTGAATGCTGCGAAAACTCAATTAATGATAAAAGACGTTCTTGTTCTTGAGATATTTGCCGAATAGATTGATTGTCTTTATTTTCTTGTTTTATTAAATCTTCTTGCATTTTTACGCCTCAATAATGATACACCCCATGTGGCTTTAAGAATGCACTTTTACGAGATGAACGTTTCGAACAGGCAGAGCACAGCGATACTAAAATGAAGCAATCTGCATGGCCGAATTTTGTAAGTATTATCTGCTAATACACTTTTATTGAAAAGCTATTCCGTAAAAATTTAATGCTGTTCACCTAATCATGTGAGGTATTAACATTCATTGAATTATTAAAGCCAGGTTCGATGCCGGCGCTTGTCGCCCTGTATGCTTCCATATTTGCTTTATAAGCAGCTTTATATCCCTTACATGCAGCAATATTGCTTGAATGTGTTTCGAGACAATGGGTATAAGCACTTCTGATTTTCATCATGTCGTTTCGTGAATCAACTTTTGCAACAATACCACATCCAGAAAGAAGCGAGCACCCAAGGGCTAATGGCGCCAGTATTAATAATTTCTTCATTGATAACTCCTTTGAGATTAATAAAATTGGCAATCCATCGCGCTATAAAAACGTACAATCCATGAACATTCATACTCCCGGGAGATACTAAGGAAGTCTTAGTATTCCGTCAAGTAAAACTAAGGGAGTCTTAGCCTGTAGACAATGAAAAAGCAGGCGCAACATGGCTGGATCACCCATAAGCAAACGTTTAAAAGAAGCTCGTATCGAAGTGGGAATTTCTCAAAAACAACTGGGCATTAAAGCTGGAATTGACGAATTTGGTGCTAGCGCTCGTATGAATCAATATGAAACTGGGAAGCATTCTCCAGATTTTGGAATGCTTCAAAGGATTGCTAAAGTTCTGAAGTTGCCGGCTGCCTTCTTTTATACGAACGACAACTGTCTTGCGAACATTATCAAAATGTATTCTAAACTGAATGACGATCAGCGGCACCGGTTGAGTAAATTCCTTGAGAAGCTTGCTCGTTAAATTAATATGCTCTGTAAAATTGTTGGTTGATGCAGCTTAGTGCGAAATAGTTTTATGGTTCAAAAGGGTTTATCCCAAACCGTAAAGCTGCATCTCTGAAAGATGTGTTGGCGTGTTTGTTGTGTAACATGCATAGGCGATTAAACGTCTTCCAATGCATTCCCTTTGGTTTTAACTCCACGCCATCGAAGATGCTAAATTCCCATCCCAAACGATCACGAATTTTTTCTGCTCTATGGGCAGCGCGATAAGCAAGGTTTTCGCGTTGGCAGGAATAAACCAATTGATAACAGTGACGACAAGCAAATATTGCCCCGCTATATAAAATAGCGACACGCCTTCCGCAATTACGTGCTGGACATCGAAACCATGGTCGCATACCGCCGAGATTGCATGATGTCCATTCGATATCCACAGAGTATTTCATATCTTTCGACTCTTCTGAATTATTGCGCTGGTAGCTTAATAAAACGCATTTTTCTTCAGCAATTACTCCGATTGATCCTATTGTTTCATCGTAAGCCCCCACAAATCCCACCCCGCCACATAGCCTTATCAGCTTAAAATTTCAGAATTAATGAACTGA
>PFPT01000041.1 GCA_002793195.1 Gammaproteobacteria bacterium CG_4_10_14_0_2_um_filter_38_22 | reverse complement strand
CTCAGTTCATTAATTCTGAAATTTTAAGCTGATAAGGCTATGTGGCGGGGTGGGATTTGTGGGGGCTTACATTGCAGCAATATTTCATCAACCAGTAACAATACTTTTCTCAAACAGCCGTATTCGTTCAGCTGGTGAGTTATAATCAACCGCACTTAATATTTTTTCATCAATCACTTCACTTTCCGTCTCTATCGCTAAAATTGCAGCGCGTCTGAGCAATGTAAATATTTCTCCTAAAATCCCGCCGGTTTTTTCTAAAATAAATCTTGAAATTTCAGGGTAATTTAAATTTGAAGGATTTTTCAATGGCAAAATGGAAACCATGCTTGCCAATAATGATTCATACTCTTCATCTTCTTTCCAAAGAGGCAATAAAAATGGCTCAAATCTATTTTCCAATTGCGGATCACTACGAATTGCAAGATAGGCATCCTTCGTACCCAAACACACAATTGGAATTCTTAAAGCATTTCCGACATATCGGAGTAAATTTTGAAATTCGCGTTGTTTATCTTTTCTCCCAGCAAGCATATTATGAATTTCATCGATTATTAACATTTTTACCTTATATTTTTCAAACATAGCGACCATGTAATTTTCAAATGGCTCAGTGAGATAGAAACGAACAGTTTCACCGCCTATGGATCGCATTTTATCAAGAACAGAATGGTAAAAACGTTTTGGATCAGCTGTTGATAACATTTGGAGTGAGATAACAGGCATTTCCACTAAAACATCTTTGCCCTGATGTATCCATCGAGTTGGCTCTCTTACTATAGGCATATGATCCCGACAAAATTTTTCGACAACCATTGTCTTTCCATTATTGGTTGGACCAATAATTAAAAGATTTGGCATGCGGTGACGTTGAGGGTGATCATATAAATCGTTTAGCTTTTTTAACGCCTGTTTTGCGCGTGAATATCCAATCCAATTATCTTTTTGAATATGGTGAATACGTTCTTGTTTGCTCAACGTAAGAACGCGCCTAATCCCTGGCAACAAATGCGTGACGTATAAGTAAGAATAGTCATCTACCATATTTCAATGTCCATAAAAGGTACCGCGGGTTTTTCATGTTTTATTTCTATTTTATGTTTTTCATCTATTTTATTTTGACTCGTTTCTTCTTCTTTTTGTGATGTTTCTATCTGCGCATGCTGAAGGCGTTCATTGCGGCGTCTTGCTGATTTACTGCTTTTTATCGCATCATTGGTAATTGCACGCATTTTATCAATTGCCTGAAAAATAATATTTTCATCTTTATTTTCTAAGCCTTTTTCGCGTAAATAATTTAATGCCTGCTTATGCTCCCATAATGTAATGCTGGGTCTTGATAGAGTGCGATAAGGGATTTCTAAATAAGATTGACTATCATGATCTAAAACATAAATGCGACTGATATCACGTGGATCACGACGTATTAAAAATGGTCCGTATTTTTCTCTATTGGCAATCATTGGTGACAATGAATTGCTGTAATAGCTAATATGATCCAGCATAAATCCATGGCGTTGTAAGGTGCGTCTCACTACTGGTAAAAAGTCGATAAGAAAAGCTTTTTTATTTTGAATTCTTGGAAAATAACCACGCCCTTTATTAGTTTCATCTCCCAAAATGCCAATTTTAAATTTTTCAATAGGTGGCATGTTAATGCCAGTGTGAATTTTTTGATGATAATATTCAGTAACAGCAATTGTTAACCATTTTTCTAATTCTGACATTGTTAATATTGCTTTTTGTTCTGATGGATAATCACCACGTTCTGTTATGTTAGAAAATGTGGTACCTGGCACTTGATGAACTAATTGCATCAACGTACCTATGAGACGCTCAATAATGCCGCCATAATGCGGCTGACCAACTGGACGATAATCTATTTTAATACCATGTGCATCGCATCCACGTTGCAATGCCTCACTATGAAATTCTTTTGCATTATCGACATAAACTAAATTTGGCTTTCCCCATATTGGCCAATTGGTATCAATTTTACGATCCAATAACCATCCTTCTTTATCAAAAATAGAATGTGTCAAACAAAGTGCTACAGATACAGCGGATGGCGGTTCCAGTGTTAAACAAAATCCTGTAATACAGCGGCTATAAACATCAATCGCAACTGTTAAATAGGGTCTACCAATTGGTTTTCTATAAACTTCATCCACAATAATGATATCAACAGGCGTATGGTCGATTTGTAAAATCATTAACGGATGCTCTGGAGTTGGGAATGATCCAACAACAGGTTGGTATTTTCGTGCGTCGTCAACGCCACGTCTTTTTGTAAGTATTTCCTTTGTTGATAATTGTTGAATACGTTTTGCAATAGTATTGCTGCAAGGTGCTTTGATATTGGCATAAAAGCAACGACGGCAAACTTCTTCAGCTATAACACTCATTTTTATTTGCTGTTTCGACAAATATTTTTCTTGAATTACCGATTGAATAATAACTTCCACATTATCTGAAATGCGTGATTTTCCTTTTCCACCTGATTTTTTAACTATAATGAGTGATCTTAGATTATTATTACTGCTTCGATAACGTCTGATCAGTTTATAAATTTGTCGTGCTGACAAACCTAACTTTTTTCCTGCAATTTCAGCCTCTAATCGTGTACATGAAATTACACTCAGTGGCTTAATCACCACTTCACGTTGCTTTGCTTTTTCTAAATCCCTTTCTGAAATTATTGCTAAATCAATATGAAAAAATGGCATTTCAGATTCCACTGAATCGGTGTCTGGTAAGATAAGCTCGTTAATTTTTGCGGTACAGTTTTTTCCGCTATCAACTTCCTTCAATAGCACGGTATCCAAACTCAACGCAGATTGAATGCTGCATAGTTTTCCATTGAAAATAAATTTTTCGCCAGGTAAAAAGTTGGTAACTTTACCAGTGTTCATCCAGTGAACTTTACTCATGAGTTTTACCATTTGCCGAATTCCACTTATACTATGCTGAACTCTTCTAATGAAAATGTAAAGTTGGTAGTATCAAAGGATTAGATAAATGCGGCTGAACCAAACTTATGAAAATGACAACATATCTACCACTGAAGTGGTAATGGAATCACTGCGCATCATGCGCACTCATGGGGATTTACAGCAAAAACGTATTGCCGAGCTCAATGATTCAATCGAGGTTGGCATGAAGCAATTGCAAAGCGGTCAAAAAATTGAAGGTAAGATCAACCTTCAAAAAATGAAGGCAAAAATTGACCTGATCGCCTTTGGTAACGAATGAATGCGTCATACTTATTTTTATTAACCGTCCATCTTCAATTTGCAGAAATTTTTAATCTAAAACCGAGTGCTTGTATTAAATTCAAAATGGTATCTAACCCCGGATTTCGCTTACCTGACAACGTGCGATATAACGTTTGTCGATTAAGTTTTGTTTTTTTAGCCAGTTCTGCAATACCACCTTGTGCTTTTACAACATGAGAAAAAGCAAGCATGACAATTTCAGATTTTCCGTGATTTTGATAATCATCAATTGCTGCATTTAAATAAGACATTGCTTGTTTTTTATTCTCCAGCTGCGGGATTAACCAATCTTTATATTTTACAGATTTTTTAGCCGAGCTAGTTTTTTTATTTTTTAATTTTTTAATAAGCATCTTAATGTCTCCTTTTGTAGTCTTCCCAGTATCGAATCGCGGTATTAATATCTTCTGGTTGTGTTTTTTTAACGCCGCCTAATAACAACACCACAACTAATTTTTGTTTTTCTTCAGCAAAGTAAATTCGAAACCCTGGGCCGAAATCAATTCTGAGCTCCCACACACCTGCCCTCAAATGTTTGGCATCGCCATAATGCCCTTTTTCCAATCGCAATAGCCGCGCCGTAATTTTATCTCGTGCTACGCCATCTCTAATCTGAGATATCCATCGTGTAAATGGCGTTTTACCACTATCTTGGGTGTAAAATACAAGTTCCTTGTTCATAGCGCCTCCTTACATTGTCGCCTATCGGCGACAAAATTTCAAATCATTACACAAACACTTCTCTAGGTTCGTTGTTCTTATTCAATTTTCCGATCAGCCCTTCCGCTTCCAATCGATCAATAATTCCAGATGCTTTTTGATACCCAATCTTAAAATGATTTTGTAAGCTGGTTGTTGAAGCTTTTTTTATTTCTTTTACGTATGCAACAGCCATCTCATACAACAGATCCTGCGTCTGCGGTATTGGTTGTTTGTCATTGTTATTTTTAAAATCAATAAATCGAATATTAGATGTTGGCGAATTAACCTCGCGATCATCTTCATCTGCTCTTAAATTTAAAACATGGTTGCTAATTTCATCATCGCTAACAAATGCTGCATGCAATCTTTCTGAAAAACGATCATTTGATTTAAACAACATATCACCCTGCCCTAATAATGTTTCAGCACCACCCTCATCAATAATGTTTCTTGAATCCATTCTGCTTGGAACGCTAAGTGCGATACGCGTAGTGATATTTGTTTTAATGTGTCCAACAATGATATCTGCTGTTGGTCTTTGTGTTGCTAAAATAAGATGGATATCACTTTGACGCGCTTTCTGCGCTAATCGTTGAACAGCAGTTTCAATTTCATTTTTATGATTTGAAATCAAATCGGCAATTTCATCGATAATAACAACAATAGCTGGAAATTTTTGATTGCCCGTTGCCATTGATTGATATCGTCTATCCATTTCAGAAACGCACCAATTTAAAGATTGAATTGCTTCATTGCCATCAGTGATAACTGGCATTAATAAATGCGGTATATCTCGCCATTTTGAAAACGCAACACATTTTGGGTCAATTAAAATAAGTTTTAAATTTTCTGATGGTAACTGACTTGTTAAACTCATAATGATCGATTGCAAAAGATTTGTTTTTCCAGACTGTGTTGAACCAGCAACTAATAAATGCGGCATGGTATGCAGATCAACAATTTTAGATTCACCCGTGGTTGTTCTGCCAAGTAACAACGGCAATTTTTCTCTACAGTTTTCAAGCTCATCTTTTAAGTCGCTAAATGAAAATATTTCGCGATGCGCGTTTGGTATTTCGATACCAATGCAAGATTTGCCAGCGATGACCTCAATCACACGCACTTCTTGCACACACAAGCTTCTTGCGATTTCTTTGTGATGCCTACAAATAGATGATGATTTTGTACCAGGCGCTAGATGCAATTCAAAGCGTGTAATAATTGGCCCTGGTGTTTTGCTTGAAACAACCGCATGAATTCCAAAATGCGCAAGACAACCAATCAATTGATTTGATTGTGGATCATGGATGTGTGGATGTGAAAATGGCTGTTGATATGTAATAAGATTCGCATCCTCTCTATTATTGTAACGAGATGAAGCTTGTTCAGATCGATACGTATTCTCAATCGGATAATAAGCTGCTTTTCTTTTTGAAAATGTTTGCGCTGCAAAATCACGAACAAATAATGCGATTTCAAAACACGATAAATTAGTCATTAAAAATAGGCTTGCTATCAAAAGACTAATGACAATCACCCAGGACTCAATGCAATTGTGAGATTCAAAAAAACTTTGGTTTATTGAAAACCCCAACCTACCGCTTCCGAAAATTGCATCCATTGAAAGATAGAAAGTCGATGCGCCCAATAATTTTAATACCAATAATTGCATGCTTTGAAATTCATTTTTCCAGTGGGCATAAAAAGAAGACCCAAAATAAAGTAAATAGAACGGCATCAAATAACGCAAAGCTCCAAAGCAGCGATTTAGGAAAAATGCCCATCCATGATTATCGGTTGGGTTTAGTTGAAATAATGAGATTAACGTTAAAATAGAACAAGCAATCACTGCGATTAAAAATACTTCGTGCAAACGTGATTGAGCATGAGAATCATATTGAACATGATTAACCACCCTGCTCACTCTGCGCGGTTCAATTTCATGGTGCACCATTGTTGATGATGGAGATGAAATCGACTGAGCTGAATGTCGTTGTATTAATACCGGTAATGATTGCTGTTCCATTTAACTTTCTCCTGTAAAAAAACGATCCTCGAAAAAACAGGGGGCTTTTTAAGCCAGTGCTGTTTTTAAGCTCGAGAGATAACGACGAAAGGCTTCGTCATTTTTCTTTGATGATCGATATTTATTTACAGGACTTTTAAAACCAATCTGAACACCACAATTAAAAAGGCGCTCTTTTACAGAAAGGTGATCTTTAAATTGCGAACCAATGACGGTTTCAGATATATTTGCGTTAGCCATTTCACTACTCCTTGTAGTTGTTGTGGTTAGTGATATGTCGCTGCTAGTAACAACGACATATCACGCTATTCAATCAAGCATAAACTTGTGCTTGTTTGACCGCCTCAATTAAATCTTCAGTTTTGATTTTTTGACCGTAGAAAATCAACGCACGTAACATGACGGATTGTCTAACTGGCTTCATACCTTGTTTTTCTATCTCAGCCTTAATGCGCTCTATTAGCTGTTCAACACGATTCGCATCTGCAGCTACTAGCCGATACATTTTAGGCTCTGACATAAAAACCACTTAATACTTAATGAGACAGCTCATACAATAAATCAAATTTAATGTCTTGTAAATATAATGTTTATTGATTGTAGCAGAATAAAAACTACACCCCCTGTTCTTTTCTGCATCCCCTGATGCCCCCGGGGACTAAAATGTGGCTCAGAGAGAAAACAGGGGGTTATAAATTTGATATCCGACTAGTCGGATTAAGGCAATAATGCCTGTTCAAGATTGTCGGCGTTGATAGTTTTGTTCCAATATTCTGGATTTGTTTCTGCGATAATCTAAGTTCTACGTGAAACATAGGTATCACTTAATCTGATTCCATTAGCCAAATATTTTTATCAATATGTGACATTTGTGTGAAGCCAATCGACTAAATATGGATAATTAATTTTTAATTGAAGTATGTTTTTTGTATTTAATTCAATTAGTTACAAAAACGCCACACTGTGGCGTTTTTATTTTAGATTTGATTTTCTTTGTTTAGACTTAATTTTTGAATGCTTTCAATTGAGCCAAGCAAGTTATGGATGATAGATGTTCTAATGATTTTACTTTTTAAACCTTCGATAGCCGGGATCTTTCTTCTGACATTAATAACCCATTCATCCAGCAAATCATCAACTGTCAAAGTCGGCCTAAAGCTGATACTTTTACTCAGATTTTCCAACTCTTCAGAAAACTCGATACACTCTAGAACAAATTCTTTATCGGGGCATGTTAAGAATTTACAAACTGAATCGCAAATCCATTTTGACTTTCCGCGTAACCCATAACCTTCAGATACCAATTTTTTATTCATCTCCATCTCAAGAGACGCGGGTATTTTGAATGATTTTGTTGTATTTGACCGTGTCATTAAACTATAGCTCCTAATTCTTTTTCCATAATCTCAACCAATTTTTTAAATGCTTTTGTAGACTGATCAAGGCAGGTCCAATCAACTGGTCGAAAGTTTTGTGCATACTTACTAAATTGATTTGTCGAAAGCATGGTTTCAGCAATTGTCTTTGCCACAAATGGTTTTTTTGTTGACCCTAAATTAACTGCCGCCCTTTTTCTTCCGGCATTCTTTGATTTATCTTTAGAAATAACGCTGTGAACATCCTTATTGTCTACACCATCAAAAATTTCATTCAGCCGCTTGTGAATTTGTTCAAGCTCAAGTGGGGCTAACTTCCTTGCCATTTCAAAAGTAGATACCCTTTCATCTTTGATGAACTTCATTAATCCTGCATTAGACAATATTGCTTTGAAGTATTGTGCCTGTTGTCTGCTGATGCTAATTACTTCTGATAACCTTATTGCAGTTAGCTCTTCCTGTTTTTCAGATCGATAAGCTTCGAGTATCGCAGAAACGTTCATCAACTTATCATGAAGTGATAAATCTTTTCGTGATTGATTTTCAGACCACTGAATAACGCGTAAATCGAGTGGCTTTGGTTTTTTTCTAAATACACGCGCTTCAATCACTTTTTTTCCAGCGATGATGGTTGCTAAAAATCTTCTTTCGCCGGCAACCATTTTAAAATTACTGCCTTCTTCAATAACAGAGATTGGATTTAAAAGCCCTTCTCTTTTAATTGATTCTGCAAGCTCACATAATCCATCGTATTCATCTTTTTTGACAGCATACTGAGGATCAGAACTAGACAAACCTGACTTTAAATCTCGTAAAGTTATTTTTTGTTTTCGTGGATTTTCAGAATCAAGACTAATACGATCAATTAAGATTTCTGTATTAAAGAAATTAGAATTTTCCGCCTCAGCCATTTGAATGGTTTGAGTTAGTGCTTTATTGACTGCTGGACTAATGCTGAATTTTTTTTTAGACATGCGCTGGCTCCCTGCGATTTTGTATCTCTAATTGATCGATTTTATTTATAACATATTCACACATTTCCATGCACTCTTGCTTAGACTTATTCGTATTTGGTAAATCAAATATCGATTTTGGCATTGCGTTTTCCGTATCATTTTCAGCAAAAGTTATTCTTTTAGATAATTTGCAAGGCATGAGATGCTCTGCTATTGCCGCATTATTTTTCAAATCATCATACATACTGGTATGCAATGCAGTTCGCGCATCAAACATGTTTGGTAAAATACCTATTAAATTCAATGGATTAGATTCATCTCTGTTTTTTCTTTCTTGCATCCAAAGCTGCATCATACCGAATACACCCCGAATGGGCTTATCCTCCATTTGAGTGGGGATAATAATGTGCGTGGCAGCACGCATTGCTGAGCGTGTTAATGGTCCTTTCGATGGCGCAGTATCAACCACAACATAATCATATGACTCTATAACATCCGGCATACTTAAAAACGCTTTAAATCGATTGTAAATATTCTCCAACACTTCATCTTTTCTGCATTGCTCAACCGATAAAAGCTCAGATGCATATGCTGGCATAATATCTAGATTTTCATTCATCGTAGGGTAGGGAACAACACCAAACTGTGGTTTTAAAAAAATATCCGCAATACTACTACGCCCATCCCAATCCACATCCGTGTCTTTAAAATCAGGGTGTATTGAGGGACGGTGGCCATCAAGATTATTGGGGTCAATTTCCATCTGCATTAATCGTTGAGAAATATTGCACTGCGGATCTAAATCAATAACCAATGTTTTTTTCTTTAAGATTTTTGAAAAATATTCTGCGAGAATAGAGGTGACGCAAGTTTTCCCAACGCCTCCTTTGTTATTGCATGGGACAATCACTTTCATTATAACGCTCCTTGTATTTGTATTACGTAGAATCTAATTTAGCATGATATAGCTTTATTGCAAATATCTTGGTAATCTTAAAAATAGAACAACAACAGATTTATGTGGTATTTATTAATTACGATGTTGTTGTTATAGTTTATAAGTGTTTTTAATGTTTCTTTTTGTAATTTATAATTAAAAACATAGTGTTACAATGTTTTATGTGACGTCTGTGTGACTAAATGTGACGTTTGTGTGAAGCAACTGTGACATCTGTGTGACTAAATGTGACGTTTGTGTGAAGCAACTGTGACATCTGTGTGATCTAAAATGGATAGGGATGATGGCAATGGAATTAGGATTAATGCAGGATTACGAAGTTATCAACGGGCGTCAAATAGTAAAAAAACATGTCGCAACTATTCACTGCTCAAATAAACTTTCGCTTTTAGAAAGAAAAATTTCAAATGCCTTATTATTTCATGCATTTCCCAATTTAAAGCAGCAGCTCATTCATCAAATCAGAATTGATGAGTTAAAACGTTTGATTGGCGCAAACACCAGAAATCACCAAGCATTAAAAGACGCTTTAAAAAAATTGATTAGCACTGTGCTTGAATGGAACCTGCTTGGTGAGAGCGTTCCAGAACTTGATTTAGAGGGGTGGAATTCTTCGGCAATTTTATCTTCCGTGAGTGTTCACAATGGTGTGATTAAATATCAGTATAGTGAATTAATCAAAACACTGCTTATTGATCCAAAAGTATATGGAAAAATAAATCTCACGATTCAAGCACGATTTAAATCATCGTACGCTTTGGCATTATATGAGAACTGTGCACGCTATCGTGGTTTGCCTTATACAAAAAATATTGATTTTGAAATATTTCGAAAATTAATGGGGGTTGAAAAAGGAAAGTATGAAATTTTCAGGGATTTTAATCGTCGTGTTTTAAATCCCGCAATTTCAGAAATTAATACGTGCTCGGATATCCGCGTATCACCAGAAATCACCCGTATGGGCAGGGCAATAAAATCAATTAAATTTAGAATTGAAGAGAGAGCGATAAAGCAACGACTAGGTATTCAACACGAAGATATTTTTAAAGAGTTAAAAAACAAGCATGGTGAGAGCAGGGTAGAAAAAGCCATTCAATATGTCACATCAAGACCAGCCTATAAAAACGGCGAAATAAAAAATGTAGCGGGGTACGTTACATCGGCTATAATAAATGATTACGAAGAAAAAAATGTAAAAGGGATAAAAAAAACAGAATTAACAGATAATCAAAAGCGAAATAATTTGTGGGTTTTGCATAAAACAGAATATTTTAGACACATCACTCGCGATGTTATAAAGCAGTTTTGTATGTTCGATGACGCACACCAGAGATCAGCATTTTCTGAATTTATAAACTTAATCAGAAATAATATTAATCTTATTCGCTCATACAAAAAACTCGGTGAAAACTTTGATGGATTTATTTTAGGCATCAAATCAAATAGTGCAAATGCAATTTTATTTTTTGAAGATGGTTTCTCTGAACATCTTTTTAAAAAACAGGTTAGTTTGAAAGAAAAAGTGGCATCTTTTGATGAGTTTTTAAAAGTGTGTGGTATTAAAAAATAATTAAGTTTTGGTAGAGAATATGGTTTTGTCAGAACTGACTACATTGAAAAGCCAACCCGCGTGTTAAAATGACTGGGTGCACATCAAGATAATTATTTATATGGAGTATGGATA
>PFPT01000049.1 GCA_002793195.1 Gammaproteobacteria bacterium CG_4_10_14_0_2_um_filter_38_22 | reverse complement strand
ACACAAATTCCATGGCTTCCAGATTTGATCGTTCAAGCGGCTTCAGCTGCTACGTAAGCGCCCCGGGTTTTTGAGAAGTTACTGTATGGAGACTCAATTTACTGATTTTTATGAGAGATTTATTATTCTCATCCATACAAAATTAATGAAAATTTGTATGTTTTGTATGGGCATGTAATGAAAAATTTAAAATTGTTTAGTAACGGCAATAGTTTCCGGGGCCTTACATAACATACAAGCCTTACATCAAGATAAACGTAACTTTAATAGTAAATGATTATTACAAGGCGATTAAAAATGAATGTAACAAAAAGAAATGACAATCAGGCAAGCAAATTGGCTAACACGAAAGAAGTAAAAGAAAAAAAAGGCGATACACTAAGCAAAATTTTGGCCTCATTCACTATTAAAAAACTCTACAATTCAGCCCTTGGGCTTGATGAATCAGTTGAGATGGTTAAATATAGTTGCGAGCGCATTGCGAATGGAGATATGTCTGATGTTGAGTCTTTGCTTATGACGCAAGCGCAAACGATGAATGTCTTATTTCAGCGATGCACTTCATTAATACTCGAGCAAGATAAGACTGCTTCAATTCAAGTGGTTGCAGATATAGCGTTAAGAGCCCAAAAACAAAGCGCAAAGACATTAAAAATGCTGGCTGATTTAAAACACCCTAAACGCACAACCTTTATTCAGCAGCAAAATAACGCTATGAATCAGCAAATAAATAATTCAGAAAATTAAGCAAACGAACTATACAGAGAGCAAAACATGGGGCGTTGGAGCAAAGAAGCGCGAAAGAAACAGTCTAGGTTAATCCATCAA
Organism: Gammaproteobacteria bacterium CG_4_10_14_0_2_um_filter_38_22; assembly: GCA_002793195.1. Lineage (GTDB taxonomy): Bacteria > Pseudomonadota > Gammaproteobacteria > Coxiellales > Coxiellaceae > 2-02-FULL-42-43. Next base: position 85,902 of record PFPT01000049.1, on the reverse strand, counting down.
TGGAAACCATGGGCGCAGTCGACAGGCGCTAAGACAGAAACTGGTAAGGCAGTTAGTAAAATGAACGCACTTAAACATGGTGCTCGTTCATCCAACATGAGAAAGCTAAGCCAATTGATAATAGATCATAAAAAGGCACTTAATGAACTATTGGATGGGTCTATTTAAGACGCGCAGGTGCTTTTTTTAACTTGCTAGCGGGCGGTATTAAATCCCATACCTCAAGCTTGAGTGTTAAGGCAATTCGTATCAGGTTTTGGATAGAAACGTTTTGCTCGCCTCTTTCAACGCGCCCATAGTAGGTGCGACCTAAATCTGCCGCTGCTGCAAATTCGTCTTGTGAATAGCCTTGCTCTTCGCGTGCAGTTCGAATTAAGTCGCCTATTTTCACTAGATTTGAATGTTTTGTGTACATACTTAAAAGTAAAGCGTATGTGCACCCAATAAGGCGACACCCTATAAGGGGCATTTATTTCCAGTTATTTTTTCTGTATAGTTAGTCGATTTTGAAAAGCCTTCACTGGAGAAATATTGTGCGATATGAAAGACGTATTAAATTTTCATGCAAAGTTGGCATATTCTATTTGCTACTAGCAACCACGTCATTATTTGCTTTTTCTAAAAGTAACTCGCAAGTTGATGTTTTATTTTTACCTATTAAAGAACCAACCTTTGTTCGCGTGACCGATCCTAAGTTATTAAAAAAATTGAGGCTTTCAGATAAAAAACAAAGCGAATTAATTGCTCGTGAAAAATCTGAAGATAGGATTTATTTGATCGAAGCCAATAAATACTACTCCTTAAACAAGTATAAAAAATCTTTCAGCATATATAAAAAATTATCCAAACAACCTGTTGGTGGGGGGGATGGAATTATTGAAGAAAAACTTGCTTTTATGTATGAGAATGGGCTCGGAACTAGAAAAGACATTAAAAAAGCAATTCATTTTTACCATCTTGCATTTTCTTATCTTAATCTCTGTAATAACTCAGATCATTCTGATCTCTTTTTAGTTGTGAAACATGCGGCTATGCTTGGGAGCAGCCTTTCACAACTTTATTTGTCTGATATGTATATCTCAGGGTATGGAACATTAAGAAGCTATATTAAAGGCTATGCCTGGTTATCAGTGGCATTAGCTCAAGGAAAGGTGGCGGAAAACTATTACGACAAGCTTACTCAAACAAAAAGATGGTTAAGAAACACATTAAACTCAAGAGATTTAGCTTCTGATATGCGGAGTGGAACATCAATTTTAAAAGCAAATTCTTTAGCTAAAAGCTATTATAATAAAGCCGTTCTTTCTTACAGTAACATTAATATGAAATCGATAAATAAATCTAAGAAAACTTTTTTACAGAAAATTAAATCAGTAATATGAATTATCTAAAAACTAAAATATATGGAAAATATTAATCATGAATTATAAGTGCTATGTGCGTTACAGAGTTGTTGTTACTGTTATAGGTGCTTCTATAATTCTTTCAAGCTGCGCAACTCCTTATCAGCCAGAAGGTTTGACTGGAGGGTATAAGGACTTTGAGATTAACAAAAATACTTATCAAGTCTTATTTAGAGGCAATGGTTGGACATCGGCAAGTGTAGTGCGTCGATATGTATTAAGGCGTGCTGCTGAACTTACACTTCAAAATCATTATAAATATTTTCTAGTATTAAACGGCCATACCGGGGAGAAAGATAGCGCTATTCAAACACCAACAACTATTAATTCATACTCAAATGATTCTTATAATGGAAATATATACGGTGGAAACTATTCTGGGTACGGATATTCTAACAGTTACGCAACGATTAATCCTGGATCAACATATGAAATAAAAAAATATCGTACGAGCGCAACAATTAGAATGTTGCATAGCAATAAAGGCTATTTAAATGCCTTAGATCCTAAAATTATACTGAGAAATTTTAAAGAAAATGAATAGTCTTCATTTTAGCAGTGAACCAATTGATCAGTGTAATAATCTTGTCGAGAGAATAAAACATATATAAACTCCCTTTTTCAAGGAATATTGCAGAGGATGGTAACTGCTCATGGTGTATGAATTAGCAACTTATCAAAAATTTATTGTAGAAGCACAGTCGAAATGGCCAAATTTTGTTGAGCAACGGAAAGTTCGTTTGTCAAAAATGGAGACTAGTTCGCTTTCTGAAAAGGTCAGTGAAAATATATTGGAAGATTTGTTTAATTTGGTTGTGGGTTGGGAATTAGATCATATTGATTACCAAGTTGAATATGCCGATATGGTTCTTAAACATACTGGTATAAAACGCGCTGTTATTGAAACTAAACGCCCTGGCTTACTAAGTTGGAATCGTACAGAGATTGAAAAAGCGCTTGCACAGGCAAAGCGTTATGCTGATCAGCAACACGTTAAAACAATAGCGATTAGTGACGGATTTACTTTATATGCTGCTGATATTTTAAATGGCGGCTTGCAAGAACGTCTTTATATTTCTTTGGATATTGAGCAGTTTCCAGAAGATTTGTGGTGGTTAAGTCCTCATGGTGTGTATAGGGCTCGTGATGATTATGAACCACAGTTGAATAAAGCAGCAACTGTTGAGGTGAACGAAAATGATCTGCTTCATCCAAAATATAAAGTTCCTGCGCGTTGTTTTGCCTATGTTGAGCATCACGGTAACCCAAAAACTTGGAAGCTTCCTTATTTGCTTGCGAATGGCTCGGTAGACACTAAACGTTTATCTGGTGCCATTCGTTGTATCATTTCAAATTACAGGGGGGCTAACGTAAAAGACATTCCTGAGAGTGCAATTCCTTCAGTTTTGAAACGTTTGCATGAAGCGGCGGAGAGAGCAGGGAAGTTACCGCATCAAAACGTAAAAGCCCCTGATACATATAAGCAGCTGGCAGAAATTGTTAATCATTTGTGATGTCCCTTGGGGCACTCATGGGACACTTGCAGATAACTAATCACAATATTGTGCAATACACCATATTATTAAATATCGAGTAACTGATTGATTTTATTGTTGTTAATTGTTGTTGTGTTTTGTTGAATGTGGATTTCATATAACTTAAAATCCCTCGGTAGGCTTAACCCTCCGTGCCGGTTCGATTCCGGCCCCGGGCACCAAATACTATTTTATTCTAGTTAATTATGCATGGATTGGTTTTTGATCCTTTTCGCAGCGTATTCAGTTTTCTGAGCCAAGATCATCAGACTGTCAACTCATTTTTAATCAAATAGCTGCATTAAATGTTGACTAAAAAATGCCATTTAATTAGGCTTGTTGAAATTGAAAAATAGGTATCTGTGAAAAGGAAGCAAGATTAAAACCAACCTAACTAGATAAATAACCATTATGTCACGAGAAAGCAGCCCAGAAAAACAGCCGTTAGTACCAGTGGATTTACGCACTGAAGCGGATAGCGATTCAACTAAAAGCGCAGAAAAAGATTGGTTGATACACAGTTTGGATATTTATGCTGTGCAAACCAAGACCCCATTTGCAGTAGAGGATTTGATAACTTATATTGCTGAATACATAACGGATAAGCAATCATTAAGCGCATTCTTGAGAACAAATCTGAAGACGTATCATTCGACTATAGAAAGCGCAAACTACTTGTCGCGCTATGTTGCGCTATTTCTTTATAATCGGATGGATCGTCTTTACCCGAAAATGCTTTATAGAACTGGAAAACTAAAGGTGTCACCACCGTTTGAATTTTACAGAGAATTAATTGAAGTGGCGGTGCTGCCTAGTTTGCGTGAAATGAGATGCGTAAAACAAATAGCATCTTTTGAGCATATATTCCGAAATCCAAATTCAAATCCTGAGATATTTAAAAAATTTTATAACGTATTTAGTAACAATAAAAAAGATGATGATACGCTAAATGAAGCATATAAAAAATTATTTACTAAAAATTTATTTATGGACAAAATGCTTTATGAGCCTGTCAATCTTTTCTTTTTTCTCTTCATTGCATCAAGTTTTTTTGCAATTTGTTCTTTTTTATGCTCATCTGAAAGAACAGCGTTTGATTTTCTTTTAAAAAGAATAACAGTGCTCTGTTCACTTTTCTTTTTTTTTCTTCCCTTTTTTCCCGTGATGGTTTTTTTTAATTCATTTTTTCGTAATGACAATGAAAAAAACAGAGTATCTAGCGAAATAGCACGAGAAAGAGAAAAATGGGTAAGGATAAAGTCTTCTGATGATCTATCGAAAATAAGAAGCGCTTTTAAGCTATTTTCTGCAAAAAAAGACATCGTCGATTTAACTGTTCCGCCTTCGCAAGGTGAAGTTGCCATGTTATCAGCCGGTTAGGTTGGGGCTTATCTCGTCTAATGATTGGCCGCTTTACGCTAATCTCAAGCAGTTTAAAAAATCTATACTATAATCGTATTCAGGTGTACAAAAAAATAATTTTTAGGAGCGCCTAATTATGATGAAATCAAGTTTAACTGCTTTATTACTACTGGCCTCATCTCTCACATTTGCTGCTGACAGATGCCAAGAAGATGTTACATGGATTCAAGGTACGGGGCATGGCTCTTTTGGTGGGGGTCAATCCTATTGCGTTAAAACTAATGAGACACCGGCTTTGAGAGATGTCGAATCATTTGGTTCAATTTGTCAGGCTAAAACCAATACAAAGACTTTCATGTGGGTAGGTGGTGAGATGAGCAATACTTGCGTCAGGGCAAATTCTTTAAAAGAATATGCTCAAAAACAACCACAACAAGTTGTTAAAGTCTGTCAAGCTGATGCGGATTATTTGAAAAAAATGAATCAGAAAAATGGTTTTTATTGTGAAACTGGTTGGGCTATGTTGCATTTAAAACACGTCGGCCAAATAAACTATGCTAGTGGAAAATGCCAGCTTCAAGCTACTGACAAAGTACAATATGCAGGTACTGAAGAAGTGCAACTGAGTTGGACGCCTGGTGCACTCACATCAAGCTGTAAAGTAACGCAAGAATAAGTTTTTGTGTTGTTCCTCCAAAATGCGCCATTCTTAGGCGCATTTTGACGTTAAGCGTCGCTGATGGTTCTATATGTCAATTGATTTTATGCTGACAAAAAATCGTGATGGTGTTTCCAAAAAACGCTTTTTTTCTAATGCTGCTTAATTTATAGCAGCATAATTGCGTTCAATGTGTAGTGGTTTATGCTAGTTGGTCTATTCAATTATTTCAGTTTTCAGAATTGCGGTGTGTAAGGATGCTATGCTTCATAAAAAACAGGAAGAATTATAATATGCTCAAAGGACGCGCATCTTGTAAGAAGCCTATTTTTTTATTATGTAATCTCACGCTGCTACTATTCTCTCAAAATATTTTCAGTAATACGCAAAATACAGCAACACCCTGGACCGGCTTTTTTATTGGAGGTTATGGCGGTGGCGCTTGGAGCGGGGTTCAAAATATTCAGAAATACACATTGGCTTATTGGCGGCGAATATCTCTATGTTAACTTTGGCAATGTTAATGCGCAGGGTAATGTAGTTTGTATTGCGGATGGAGCTTGCCCAGCTAACACTGGCAGCCTACTTCATACTGCCGCGAATTTGCATGCCAATTTATTTAAGTTAAGTGCTGATTATTTATTTTGATCAGTCTCCGTTGTGACGCATTGTTTCTGTGGATAGAAAGATTTAATTCTAACATAATGAACCCTCATCCAATTTTAAAAATTCCCTAATGTAAATATTAAATGGGTGAGATGGTTCATTACATTAGAGTGCAATAAAGTGAATGCGATCTATGAATTTACAATTCGATGACATTAATGTTCAAATTACTTGGAAGCATATTAAATGGATTCGTTTGGGCGTCTATCCGCCAATGGGGTGTGTGAAAATTTTCGTTCCGAAAAAAATAACAATTAAAAATATTCAATTATTTATCATTTCAAAATTAGGGTGGATAAAAGCGCAGCAAAATAAAATACGTTCGCAACAACATGAAGTGGCGAAAGAATATGTAGATGATGAAAGTCATTATTTTAATGGTACGCTTTATTTGTTAAAAATAATTGAACGGCAAGCAGCGCCAGAAGTAATATTATCCCATTCAAAGATATTAATTTATGTCCGTCCTGGTGCTGATAAAGAAAAAAAGCAAGCAGTACTGGATGATTGGTATCGTCAGCAATTAAAAGAGAAAGTCAGCGCGTTAATCACGCCATGGCAGAAAAAAATGAATGTGTTAGTGACAGCATTTACAATACGTAAAATGAAAACGAAGTGGGGTAGTTGTTCGCCAATGTCTCGCTCAATTCGACTTAATTTAGCGCTTGTAAAAAAACCACCTGAATGTCTTGAATATGTGCTTGTGCATGAACTGACGCATTTACTCGAGCCATCACATAATAAACGATTTGTTTCTTTAATGGATCAGTTTTTACCGACATGGCGATTTTGTCGAGAAAAGTTGAATAGCTTGTCAACGAGAGATGGGCATTAGGAATAAAAATTAATTGTTAGCCAGATAATGCTGCGATTTAATTAAGCTCATGAGCAAAAAAAATGACGCAACTTAAAATGCAATAGGTTAGGTTTGCCAGCTTGATTTTTTAAGTATCTTTTATCATATAAAAATATGTTAATCCCATCAGCATCAAAGAGACTAAAAAAATAGAGGGCATAATAATTGCATTAGCAGCGTGAAAAACGCTTAAAACAAATGTCATTAAAACAGGCATACACATCATTGTGAAACTACTGACAGCAGAAGTATTGGCTTTGTCGTTATCTTGTCGCGTTGAAAGAGAGATGGCTGTAGCGCATAACATGGCATGACCCACCGAAAATAAGCCCATTGGAATCAGCATCGTCCAAAGAGAAACCGTGTTTAAAAGAAATAAGAAAAACATCAAGAGCGCAGCAATAAATTCTAATGAAAATGAAATCAATAAAATGAGTTTTTCATCATGTGCTGATACAAACATGGCCATAATGCTACCTAAAAAAGTACCGAAATAAGGGAGTAATCCTAACATCCCATAAATAGCAGGTTGAAATTTCAACATGTGAATACCAATAAACGGGCCTTCTGCGCCAAAAACATAGGTGCAAGCACCAGAAAACCCCGCTATCATTGCATAGCCAATTAATTTCTTATTCATAAATTTTGATTTATATCTTTCAAGAATGTATCGATGATGCATGGCATTGAAATCTTTTTCGCGCAGTGTTTCAGGAAGCAAGTGCGCTAAATAAAATAAAAAAAGGCCGTAAAATAATAAAAAATAAAAGCATGCATTCCAGTTAAAGTATTGCACTAGTACGCCACCCACAGCAGTTGCAATGCCAGGCACTATTGCAAAGGCAAGCATTAATGCGCCTAAAATTTTGCGGGCTTCTTTTTCAAAATAAAAATCATTGATGATAGTAAAGCTGATGGCCAAACCGCTGCTTGCACCGACTGCTTCAATAAATCGGCCAAAAATTAACAAAGAAAAGGATTCGATGGGGGAAGACAATAAACTAAAAATGGTGCCCAATGTGGCAATAAAAATTCCCGTATGCAACGCAAATTTACGACCAAATCGATTGGCCAATGGACCATAAATCAGTTGTCCAAATGCATAGCCCCACAAAAAACTGGTTACCGATAACTGAGTTGTTCCAATGCGTGTGCCAAAATGAGATGCGATACTGGGTAACGCAGGAGTCATTACAATCGCACCCATTGCAGCAAAAGCGCTGAGCAGCATTAATGAAAATAGCTGTGGTTGACGCCCAACCATTCTAAATAAAGATCGATTTGTTGGTTGTGTTTTCCCCACTTTTTTCTCCTGAAGCGATACAATGTTTTTTTAAAGGCGACGATAAAAAGCATTGAGCTTGATATCCTGCTTGATAAAAAAATTAATTTTGTAATCAGTTAAAAAAAGTAACTTTGCCGGTTTTTAAATGATACATAGCACCGATTACTTTTACTTTTCCAGATTGTATTAATTTTTGTATCACTATGCTTTGTTGAGGTATCATGGCAACCACATGACGTACATTGTCTTTTGCTGCCCAATTAATGAATTTTTCATGATCACATTCTTTTTTCCCAAAATGCTGCGTTGCTTGTTGAATTGCAGGTTGAACTTTGTTGAGTAGTTGCGTTAAATTCCCCAGTTTGACATTGCGACAAGCGCCTTTTACAGCGCCGCAGTCATCGTGTCCCAGTACGACGATTAATTTAGCACCAACGACTTGTGTTGCATATTCTAAACCAGCCAATACATCTTTATTGATCACATTAGCTGCAATCCGTGTTACAAAAATATTCCCTACATGTTGATTAAAAATAATATCGGATGGCACGCGCGCATCAATACAGCTGATCACCATGGCAATGGGGTGTTGACTCTTTTGAGATAATTTGGCTTGTTTTAAATAGTTTATTTTTTCAGAATGATTTTGCACAAATTGTGTATTCCCTTTTATTAATTTGTTGAGTACGTTATCGGGTGTGAGTGGCAATATTGCGTAGGTAGCATTAGAGATTGCCATTAAAAAAATACAAGACAGTAAAAAAACAATATATTTTCTCATCGTAAAAATCCTTTTTATTATTTTCTGAGAGCGACAAACCCATTGTAATATAGCATAGGTCCTGACCCTAACGTATCGGCAAGCTGTAAATCAGAATCGAGTATTTATTTTACCGTTAAAAAGAAAAAAATAGCTATTTTTAATAATGATTATAAAACGAATGGGGGTGTTTTTTTATTGAAGGGGGGTATTTAACAGATTAAACTGGATGAAGGAATAAGGATGCATAAAAAAGGAGAATGTAATCATGACAAGATCACTCAATTCGCTGGAACAGCATGCGTTGGCTTTTGGTAGACAAAAAAAAGATGGCAGTATTGTCACTTCGTCCGCATCAATTGATCAAACAGTTGAAAAGCATTGTGGAAAAAAGTGTTTCAGTGTTGTTGGCCAAGCAGTGAACTTTTTTAATAACACCTTTGTTGGCAAGCACTGCCCTGTGGGTGAAACTGTTTTTAGTGGAAAAACAGGAAGAACAGATTTTGGACCTAACTTGCACGAAGGTACATTTCGAATTTTCAATCGTGATGGCAGTATCAATGAAGAGCGCATTGCTGTCTTTCGTCGCATTGCAGATGTAAATGGCCGTGTTGCCTTATCTGTTTTAATAGATGCCTTAAAAAAGCAAATTAAAGAAAATATAAAAGAAGCAGGAACAGGTAGAGATGGTGGATGTGTTACAGGACCAATCGAAGCGATTGCGATTGAAGTGGCTTGGGCTCAAATTTTTGATTTATTAGTTTGTGCTTGGCAGCCTCATCCAAAAAAATCTCAAGAGCTTGAACCTTTGGTTGAAGCCACCATGCTAGAAAGTTTTTTTAAAGAAAATCCGATTTGTTTGAAAAAAGCTATAGAGTTAGGATTGCCTGTTCCAAAACCCGAAATTGAAAAAACATTTTGCTGTTGTTAGCCAGCTATTTTAAGAGGTTGTTCGCAGTTGGATTGATTGTATTTTCTGACTGCTATCGATTGTCATCAAATGCCGTGTTGGGTTAGAGTGCCATTATTGGCATTTTAAATTAACAAGGATTGATCATGAGATTTGCTCAGCCACCCAAAAATCTGAATGATATTGCAGCACTTGAAAAGATACCGTTGGATCAACGTCTGATATTTAATACAACGTATGATGTTATCAGGTATGCTGCAAAAACGTGGGGTAGAAAACCCGCGATTCATTTTTTACCCACTGGCGATGCCATTGAAGCGCCAATTACATTTTCTTACCAAGATTTGCTCAATCGCGTGAATCAAGCAGCCAATTTATTTGCATCTTTGCAAGCAAGCAACGGGGATGTTGTATCGATTTTATTGCCTAATTTGCCGCAAACGCATTTTGCATTATGGGGTGCACAAGCAGTGGGTATTGCTAATCCGTTGCGTCCTGATTTATCACCTGAACAAATTGCTACGCTATTGCGAAAAACAAATAGCAAAACATTGGTGACCGTAGGTGAATTTATACCGGGACCTATGTGGCAAAACGTTTTAAAAGCACGTGAATTATATCCTGAATTAAAAACGATACTGGTGATTGGCGGAAGACCAAATCAAGCGAATGGTATTGATGATTTTGATACACAAATGGCTACGCAATCTTTAGATTTTACACAACGCGATTGCTCGCCTGAAGCAGTGTGTGCGTATTTTCATACTAGTGCAACCACATCGCCTCATCCCAAATTGGTGCGTTTAACGCAACGTCAGCAAGTGTATGTTGCATGGGCAATAGGCACGTGTTTGGGTTATCAAGAAAATGATATGGTCGCTGTTGGGTTGCCTTTTTTTCACGTAGGCGCGCCAATGGTAGGCGGACTTGTGCCGTTTATGTGTGGTGCAACGACGGTCATGATGAGTCCGATGGGATGGATGAGACAAGGTGTTGTTGAAAATTTTTGGAATATCGTGAAGCGATATCATGTCACGGTTACTGCTGCGTTAAATTTTATGTATAGCCAACTTTTACATATTCCCGGTATTGAAAAAAGCACATTGCGTCTTGCCATTTCTGGTACGGCGCTGTCACCTGAAGAATCTGAACAATATAAACGATTCGGTATTCAGGTTGCTGATATTTATGGGTCATCAGAAACCGTTATGACCACTTTTAATCCGCCCGAGCATGTGCATTTCAGTTCGATGGGATTGCGTTTGCCGTACACACAGCTGAAGGTGGTGAATGTAGATGGTGGTGAGTGCGCGCCGAATGAAGTAGGGGAATTATGGATTTTTGGGCCGAATCTCACGCAAGGATATCAATCTGGATCATCAAAGGCGTTTACGCAAGATGGTTGGTTTAAAACAGGTGATCTCGTCTATCAAGATGCAGAAAATGTTTTTTGGTTTTTTGATCGTACCGCTGATGTCATTTGTAAAAACGCCAGGATGATTTCTTCTTTAGCGCTTGAGCACGAATTTGAAAAACATCCGAAGGTAGCTAGAGCAGCTGTTATTGGACAACCAGATTTGCAGTATGGTGAAGTGCCAGTGCTTTATGTTACGGCAAAACCCAATTGTGCATTAATGATTTCTGAGCTACAGCAGTGGGCGCATGACAATATTGATTCAGCGATAGCGCCGGTCAGCATTATCATTGAGTCTGTCTTTCCTTTAAATGGTATTGCAAAAGTAATGAAACCCATTCTTCGAGAAAGAAATGCCGTTGCGTTTTACTCAACCATACTCAATCGATTGTCTGCAGAAACGCATTTTGTTTTTGATGTTAGAATACAATATGGCCATGACGAAAAAATGATTGCCAACATTCAAATTGAAACTGGTTCTGATCTACAGGATGTATTTTTGGATAAAATTAAGCAAGCCGTGAAGGGATATTTTATTCCAGCTGAAATAACACTTAGTGAACCTGCTATGTCTTTTGAAATGTAGCATTCATTTTTTATTTTTCACGGCGGATTGTTAGGATTGATCAGCTATGATTAGCTGGCAACGGGCGTAACCATTTGGTGCGCTATCGTCGCAATGATTGGTTGCGCTATCAACAAACATATCACCTAAGCCATCAAAAATATGCGCTGAAACTTCATGTCGTTGACTGAATGTTTCTTCACCAAAAATAAGATAATTATCGCGAGCATTATCCAGTTGTGACACTTCAGCGCTTAATGTATTTTCTAGATGGTGATTTTTTTTCACGCTGATTAATGTATTTTTATATATACCCAGTGGTTTTAAAACAATGGGTTGATCGGGGAGTGGTTGTTGCCAGCTACCTTCTATGTCATAAAAGGTGATGAGTTGGTCATGTTGCGTCGTGTTTTTGAAGATAAACTGAGCGTGTGTATATCGTTGAGATAAGCTTGAGGAGTTTGCGTACGCTGTTGTTAAAATGAAAGCCAGGCAAGTTGTCGCTATATATTTATTCATGTGCACCTTTTCAATTTTATTAAAGACAGGACTTAGCATAGCGATCATTTGGATGTGAAAATACTCGTATTTTTTTACGGTAGTGTTTATCCGGAAGGTATTTTTGTAATGGACTGTGTAGGACAAGCACTTGGTTTGGCTTCATCAAGTAGTAATGTCACAGTTCGAGCTGATCTGGGTGAGCCCATTTTTGGAAATAGGTTATTGTTGTTATAAGAAGGTGATCCCGGATCTAGATCGCTTAAATTGCTTGAAGAATTTCTTCTTAAAAGCGATTTTCGAGGAAATGATTGCGCTGGTGTTGAGGCAACTGAAGAAGAATCCGATTCACCTTCTTCCTCTACGGTGATCCCAATATCATTAAGTGGGTGAGTGTTCCCATTACATTTCTCGATCACCGCGAGCATTGCTCTTAATTCTTTCATTTGAGATGGTGTATGCTCATGTTTGATTGCGAGACAAACTATAAACTGTGGTAAAAGATGAGTAAATTGTTCGTGTGTTTGAATTGAGAATCGTTTTTTTCTGAGTGTGCTTAGTACGCGAATAGCCATTCTAAAAAAAGCATCGCATAATGTTTTAATATCGGTTGTTCTTTTTGAATCATGAAATAATAAATACAATAACCCGTTACACTGACCTTGAAAAAAAAGATCTGTATTGTATTTTTCATAGAGTTGAATGAATGCATTGAGCATCCCTGTTCGACCCACTCCTGAATCACAATGAATAAGTACGCAGCCATTTTGATAAGCAGGATAAATCACATTAAGAAAACAGTGAATATTGTCATCGCTCAAATTGAGCGGACAAGCATCTTCTACTGAAAAACCAATAGCGTGAATTTTTTTTTCAGCATTATTTTCCGTATCCATGAGTGTAATCATCTGATTTGTTTCTGTTGCATGAAACCGTCCATTTTCAGGCTGATGTTGACGATAACTCAGTCGATCTGGTTTGCCGCCCAATGCAATAATCACGGTAACATTGCGGCGCCATAACATTTCCAGAAAGCATTGCATTTTTTTACGATCATGTTCATCACCTCCAAATTGATGTGGAACATGCGATGCCATTATTCCGCCGGTATTATTTTGATTTGGAAAAAAATGTGCAAACTCATTTTCATCTTTGCCGCCTGCCACATCTGCGCTTGGAAATTGACGCTCTGCAAAGCTTGCTTCACAGCTGATGGGAGCGTAATGATCAGGGAAAGATGATTTTATAATAGTGATAACATAGGTTGTAAAATCTGTTTTATCGGATGGATTGTATTTTTGATATTGTCGATAACCATTAATGCACGCGCTTTGCCAAGGTGAGGTTGGCTCAGTTGTTAGTAGGTTGTTCCAAAAAGTTTGGATGCGATCAAATCGCTCTCTGTCGTTTTCTTGCAAAGCATAAAGAAACATGTTGAGACTGCTGTAATCCTCATCAAAAGGAAGTGCTTTTAATGCATTTGCTTCACTTTGATGAAGTGCATCGAGCGGGCTTTCTGGCGCAGTCGGTATTTCATATCGTGCTGTTATCGCGTTTCTTTTTGCATGAATTTTGAAAAAAAGATTTTCAGTTTTGATAAAGGGTCGCATGCTTGTCGCCATTATTTGTAATTACTAGATTGCAAACAATACGTTGCAGTTTGATAAACAGTTTTAGACTTTAGTTTATGCCGCATCGTTTGAGTGTTGAGTTTTTCTTTTTCTTTTTATTTAGCGATACTGAGGGATCATTCCTTTCTTGCATAATTCCTTGCTCCAGTAGTTGTCTTTTTTATGAAGAAAGAAACCTAATCTAGTGATTACTAGTGGCTCCACTTCTTCTTTTTTTGGGCCTTGCAATAGAGCAGTATATGGATCGTCGTCAGCATCTAATAAGGTTTGATAACGGTTGTGAATCTTGGCGAGAAGTGCTTCTAACGCGGGTTTTAATTTTATTTTATATTGTTGACTTCTGTTTTGAGTGAGTTGATCCAGATAAAAATTTAGAGAGAAGCAACATAATATCAATAACATTATTTTATGATCTTGACGAGTCGCCTTGGTTGTTTCGTAAGCTTCCATGTTTAAACTATGAATCTTATTTTTTCTGTCTTGTTTGATTTGCTTTTTCTGTTCAGAAAAGTTGATGTCACTGCGATGTGTTTTTTTTCTAGCAACAGCTCGCGTATCGGTAACTTTCCATTTTTTATTTTCTTGATGGCTACGCATTTCCAGGGCTCCTTAAATTAACAGATTTTTCTATCGTCATTATTAGGCTAGGGATTGATTTCTTATAAAACTAATTTACAAAACAGATGATTGATAATACACGTTAAAGTACGGAGATGGACAGATCTAGATTAACTTTTTTATGCGCCCAATCATATATTGTGCATGAGTTAGATTAGTGAGTTGCAATTATGTCAATTCAAGATAAAAAATAGCGTATTATATCTTGTGCAGAAAAATAAATTGATGATCATGACTGCTTGTTATAGCATCAACATTATGATTTCAAATTATGATACACAATTCATTCAGTATGCACTATCGCTTGCAAAAAAAGCTGAAAGTGAAGGCGAAGTTCCTGTTGGTGCAGTAATTGTTTATGACAATCACATTATTGCAGAAGGATGGAATCAACCTATTCAACTGCATGATCCCAGCGCGCATGCAGAAATAGTGGCGTTGCGAAAAGCCGCGCAACATATTCAGAATTATCGATTAAAGCAGACAACGCTCTATGTCACGCTAGAGCCTTGCGTCATGTGTGTGGGTGCAATGATTCATGCGCGCATCGAACGTTTGGTTTTTGGCGCAGCTGATCCTAAAGCCGGTGCCGTGAACAGTACTTTTCAGTTGATAGGGGATCGACGTCATAATCATGCTATTGAATGGACAGGCGGTGTTTGTGCTGATGCGTGTTCAGCTGTTTTAAAAGCGTTTTTTAAGCAAAAGCGATTGTGATATCATCACTTTTTTAATTTCACCGAAAGGATGTACGTTCATGTCAGCATTGAGTTTGATTTCTCCAGGCCGTGATATTCCCAATGATTTTAATGTTGTTATCGAGATTGCTGCAAATGGCGCACCCGTTAAATATGAGATGGACAAGGACTCTGGTTTGTTGATTGTGGATCGTTTTATGCCAACGGCTATGCATTATCCTTGTAATTACGGCTTTGTGCCTAATACGTTATCGGATGATGGCGATCCAGTTGATGTGTTGGTAATGACGCCATTTCCTGTGCAGCCAGCCAGCTTGATTCGTTGTCGTGCACTGGGTGTGTTGCAAATGACAGATGAATCGGGTGAAGATTATAAAGTATTGGCTTTGCCGATTGAAAAAGTCTGCGTACATTACGCTCAGATGAAAAACTTATCCGATGTTTCTGATCTCACTTTGAAAGCGATCACGCATTTTTTTGAGAGCTATAAAAAACTGGAACCAAATAAGTGGGTGAAAGTAGGTGAATGGCTCGGAAAAGATGCTGCTGCAAAAGAAATTAATGATAGTATAAAAAGGTATCAAAATAAATAAACAAAACAGCTTGCTTGATTTGAGGTGGCAATGGATATTTTTAATTATCATTTATTGAGTCAATCTCCTTCACGCGAAGCTGTGACACAGCATTATTATGCCGACGAAACAGCGTGCGTTGAGGCATTGATTGAAAAACTCCCTTTGTCTTCTGATGAGAATCGAGAAATTGAAAATATCGCAACCGATTTGGTGAATACGGTTCGTGATGAGAAAAATGACCAAAGCAGTGTTGAAGCATTGATGATGGAATATGATTTATCATCAGATGAAGGCACCGTGTTAATGTGTTTAGCAGAAGCGCTGTTGCGTATTCCTGACAAAGAAACAGAAGCCTTATTAATTCGTGATAAATTAACGAGCGCCGATTGGGAAAAACACATTGGCGAAAGTGAATCTACTTTTGTTAATTTAACCACGCGCAGTTTATCATTGGGCGGAAAAGTGCTGGGTGAACATGCAAGCTTTTTTAAAAAAGCATGGTATGGATTGTTAGGTCGTTGTGGTGAACCCGTGATTCGTCAAGCCATTCGTCGTTCGATGAAAATCATGAGCGAACATTTTGTTTTGGGTCGCACAATTGATGAAGCATTAAAAAATGCAAAACCATTAGCAGAAACAGGTTATTTATTTTCATTTGATATGCTGGGTGAAATGGCGCGTACGCAAGCACAAGCCGACTATTATTTCGCTGCTTATCAAAATGCAATTAAAGTGATGAGTGAATCTACTGCTCGAGATAATGCATTTTTATCGCCGAGTATTTCAATTAAATTATCGGCACTGCATCCTCGCTATGAATTTGTCAAACAAGAAACGGTCGCGCCATTTTTAATTGATCGTTTAAAAACATTAGCATTACAAGCCAAAGATGCCGGAATTTATGTGACGGTTGATGCAGAGGAAGCGTATCGTTTAGAAATTTCATTGGATATTTTTGCGGCTGTCTTTGCTGACCCTGCCTTTTCAAATTGGAATGGATTGGGTTTGGCGGTGCAGGCATATCAGAAACGAGCATATGTTGTGTTGGAATATTTAATTGAATTGGCACGTACCCATAAAAAGAAAATTTGCGTGAGATTGGTTAAAGGTGCTTATTGGGATACTGAAATTAAAATAGCGCAAGTGGGTGGTTATGAAAACTATCCTGTCTTTACACGTAAAGTATCTACGGATGTGGGCTATCTTGCTTGTGCGCATTTATTGTTATCTGCACAAGATGCCATTTATCCGCAATTTGCAACGCATAATGCTTATTCTGTTGCTGCTATTTTATTTATGACGCGTGGAAAAAATGCAACTTTTGAGTTTCAAAATTTACAAGGAATGGGAAAACCACTGCATAATGTATTGGTGACATCGGAAAAATATCATGCCAATAGTCGTATTTATGCGCCGGTTGGACAACATCAAGATTTATTGCCGTATTTGGTAAGACGATTATTAGAAAATGGAGCAAATAGTTCTTTCGTGCATCAAATTGCAAATCGGGCTGTGCCGGTAAGATTGTTAACGCGAAATCCGATTGAAAAATTGCAATCCTATGTCTCAATACCCAATGAAAAAATTCCATTGCCTGAAAATATATATCCGCAGGGTAGAAAAAATTCACGGGGGTTTGATTTAACCCGTGTAGATCAGTTGGCACAATTGTCTGCTGAAATGCAAACTTTTGCAGCGCATCAATGGCATGTGACGCCAACGAATATAAAATTGAATAAAGCGTTAGCGCAACCGGTAGTGAACCCCAATAACCATGAAGATATAGTTGGTTTTGTGCAATTGGCAGAGATAAGTGATGTTGATGTTGCGTTATCTACTGCGCAACAAGTTCAATATGATTGGGATCAAATGGGTGTTGAAAAACGGGCTGAATTACTGGAAAAAACAGCTGATTTAATGGAGTTGCATCAAGCAGAATTATTTGCGCTTTTAATTCGCGAGGCGGGAAAATTTATGCCCGATGCCATTTCAGAAGTGCGCGAAGCAGTCGATTTTTGTCGTTATTATGCAATGATTGCCCGAAAAATACTGTCACCAAAATCTTTGGTTGGACCAACAGGTGAATCGAATGTGCTGCGCATGCAAGGATTGGGCGTGATGATTTGTGTTAGCCCTTGGAATTTTCCATTGGCTATTTTTACAGGACAAATGGCTGCGAGTTTGGTAGCGGGTAATTGTGTGATTGCAAAGCCAGCGGGACAAACACCGCTTATAGCTGCACGTGCCGTTGCATTATTTCATGAAGCGGGCGTACCAAAATCTGTTTTACAGCTTATGCCAGGTTCAGGTGGAAAAATGGGAAATGCATTAATTGCAGATGAAAGATCCAGCGGTGTTTTATTTACTGGCTCAACCGATACGGCAAAAATAATTCAACGTACGTTGGCTGCACGTGAAGGTGCCATTGTGCCTTTGATTGCAGAAACAGGCGGCATGAATCCAATGATCATTGATTCTTCTGCGTTGCTTGAACAAGCAGTGGGTGATGTGATGGTTTCTGCATTTGGTAGTGCAGGTCAGCGTTGTTCAGCATTGCGCATTGTGTTTGTTCAAGAAGATGTGGCTGATCATTTTATTGAAATGTTGGCGGGTGCCATGCAAACATGGTCTGTTGGCAATTCGGATGACTTGAGTACAGATGTGGGCCCCGTAATTGATGCAGCGTCACAAAAAACATTGCAAACGCATATTGAGCATATGCATCGTGAGGCAAAATGTATTGCGCAAATGCCGTTATCTGCATCACTCAAACAAGGCACTTTTATTGCACCCGTTGCATTTGAAATTCCGCAATTGTCTATTTTGAAAAAAGAAGTGTTTGGCCCTGTCTTACATGTGCTGCGATTTAAGCGAAAAGACTTAACGACAATCATTGATGACATAAATCAGTTGGGTTATGGATTGACGTTGGGTATACAAAGTCGAATCGCCTGCACAATTGATGAGATTCAAAAACGCATTAAAACAGGCAATATTTATGTTAATCGTAATATGACTGGTGCTGTGGTGGGTGTGCAACCTTTTGGCGGATGTGGTTTGTCTGGCACAGGTCCGAAAGCAGGTGGTCCACATTATCTATTGCGTCTTTGCAGAGAAAACACATTAACGACGAACACCACGGCCATGGGTGGAAATGCGCAATTACTCACATTAGATGAGCCTGTTTAAATAAATCCCAGTTTATTATTCAAGTGCCATTGCAGTTGGAATTGTAAACAGGCTTTAACCTTTTAAGAAATAATTTAAATTTGCTAATACTGTCTGCATTTTGATACGTCCATCTACTATTGGTGTACCAAACCCAGTTCCTGTGCCGCAGCTTGGGCAATGCACTGTGTGATCGCTGAGGTAAAGATAGGAGTAAGTATATGCTAAATCAAAAACGAAATGATGGTGCAACTTGCAGGCAAGGCCAAGCCCCGCTATCCAGCCATTGGCCCAAAACGTTGAGTCAGCTGTTACATTGCTAGTAAAATCATTCATTTTTATATTGATGTTGCTTCCTGCCCATCCGAAACTTACATAAGGCAACCATCTTTTATAAATGCGGCCTACATGTATTGAAGCAGTGGCTAATAGATGTATTTTGATAGAATCGCGATCCAATGAAGGGAAGTTAATACTGGGCGAGCTATCCTGAAGTGTTGCGCCTAGTACGCTACTATTTAGCCCAATGACCCATAAGTGTTTTTGAAAGTTATAACCACCGTTAATACCGCTGACAATGCCGGCAGGGTAGAGCTTATAATTATCTATGAGTCGAGTTGCACCAATTGTATTGAAATAGTTGGCGTTTTGGTAGCGAAATTCAGTTTGCCCCCAGCCTGCACCAAGGCTAGCGCCAAGATAGCCACCTTCCCAAGTATGCCTACTAAATGTAGCAGGTTCTTTGGCAAAGACAGCAAAAGATGCCGGCAAAACAAATGCTAAAAAAAGATAAATAGCGCGTTGATACTTCATAAACATCCTTGCTGTTGATCAAAGCGATTAAATGAAATTTTATCCTAGCATTAGTTTAGAAATAATGCAGAACGTTAATCTTATTTCTTTATTTTTATACTATTGCCTGTATAAGACATAGCCTGAGAAATAGCAAGGTCATGCTGTAACTTGAGCATGCCCATTGATTTTAAATTAATTTTCACTATGGATCGCTGCTATCAAATGCTGGGTAATGCATAACCCAGCTACGCAAAATTTCCGCGCGTATTTTGAGGGATTTTAGTCAATAATCAATATTATTTGTGTTATTGCTCGGGGATTTTCCAGATCATCCTAAGTTTGGTCAGGGAAAATTTTGGTCGGTAGCGCAGGATAAAAGTGGCAAAGTAATTGCTAACGGTTACAAGATGAAGTGGCATCAAATAGGTAACGGGTTGGTGCAATTACGACTGACCATAGGTGTGTTTAATGATGAATGTTTTTTGTGTGAGGCTTACGTAAAGTCGAATGAAAAAAAAGATCATCGACAGTTGGCAAAATTTAAAACGTATTTGGATCTGATAAAAAAAGAACGATATACCATTTGTGGGAGATTGTTATGAGTACACAGGCACGCCGTATTTCAGAATCTGATAGCCATAATAATGGCAATGATCAAAAGCACGCGCATTCTGAAGAACAGATGCATCTTTTTCAAATTGCTTTTCAAATGAAAAGCGCTGAGTTGCCCAGTGATTTTATTGTTCTAGCCGTGAAATGCGCACTTGAATTTGAAGGTGTTGCTGACTTATTACGCATGTGGGAAGAAGAGTCTGACGAGCAAGAACGCGACGAAATTGTTGCTGACATTCAAGATATGATTGATGCCTGTTCACAAACCGGTATTCGTGAAGAAACTGCTATTCGTTTTAATGATCTGGATGCCGTTGCTAAAAATATTCGTGCGTTTAAAGATGGTTTACTAAGTGAAGTGGTGGAGCGGGGGTGGTATTAGTGAATTAGCTAGGTTAACGGGTATTTCGCAACCGTCACTGTCACGTTTTTTTATTGAGTGTCTTTGCTAACGTGGAAAATATTTTCTGAGAGTTGTGTGATGTTTTACAAATGAAGTTGATATTTGATGTATTTTTATTCTCTAAAATCCTGCAGAGTTCTTTATTATTGCTAATCATTTTTTTATGGCCGGAGCGGGAATCGAACCTGCGACACAAGGATTTTCAGTCCTCTGCTCTACCGACTGAGCTATCCGGCCAAACCTGTTTGCAGAAATCAGCACATCCGTATGCTTTTATGGTGCATCTGCTCATTGCACCCGGCCTGACATCGTGTCAGGCGTTCGTAGCGATGCTACTCACCCGACTGAGCTATCCGGCTATGCTTCTGCATATAAATTTAAGGTGTAGATTAAACAGGTTCGGTGATAATTAGTCAAGACGATATTCCATTTTCACCTGTAAATCCGGGTGGTTTTTCAGCGCCACCGCCGAATAAAAATTTTTCCATCTCAAGTGATAAAAAATCGCGCGATTTTTTGTCAATCAAGCTTAACTTGTATTCATTAATGAGCATGGTTTGATGTGACAACCATAAATCCCAAGCTTTTTGTGAAATGTTTTCATAGATGCGTTGACCTGTTTCGCCGGGAAGGGGTGGTGATGATAAGCCTTCGCTCTCAATGCCTAGTTTTTTGCAGTGAATCATATGTGTCATAACAACTCCTTTGAGAGTGTGGTTAGAATTTTCGAAACAGGGGTCGCAACACCGCCTGGCAATGGTGTGCCTAATTGATACCAAGTTGAATGGGGCGCCTCTAATTTTCTAGCATTATTGACAGACAGCGATAATAACATAGGAAAAATTTCTAGCCTAAAATGCGTAAATTGGTGGGTGATTTTTTCGAGTTCATCTAGGTATTTTAATTTGAGTGTTTGAAAAAGCGTGTAATCATCCTCTAATGTATATTCAGGAAACCCCCACAAACCACCCCAAATGCCGCTGGATGGTCTTTTCAGTAATAAAATTTCTTGAAGGGGATTGCTAATAATTAGCATGCGCACTTTTTTGGTAGGGCGTTCTTTTTTGCTGGTTTTTACTGGATAAAAAGCAGATTGATTTTCTTGATGGGCTTTACAGTTTTTGGTAAATGGACAGTCTGTGCAGCGTGGTTTGCTTCGTGTGCATAGCGTTGCGCCTAAATCCATCATCGCTTGATTATAATGCGACGCATTTTCTTTGGGTGTGAATTTTTCAGCAAGCAGCCACATTTTATCAATCGTGTTTTTTTTATTAATGGGTTCTTTGATGGCATGATAACGTGCTAAAACACGTTTGACATTGCCATCTAGAATAACCGCTTTTTTTTGCATGGAAAAAGAAATGATAGCGCCAGCAGTGGATTTTCCAATACCGGGTAGCTCGCTTAATGTTTCAACGGTTGTTGGGAAACGCCCGCGATATTGTGTGTGAATGAGGTTGGCTGTTTTATAAATGTTGCGTGCACGTGCATAATAACCCAAGCCAGACCAATGCGATAACACATCGTCTTCTGTCGCCAGTGCCAGTGCTTTTACAGTTGGAAAATCCTGCATAAATCGTTGGTAGTAGGGAATCACAGTAGTCACTTGTGTTTGTTGTAGCATGATCTCAGAAATCCATACGCGATAAGGGGTTGGATTTTTTTGCCAAGGTAGATTATGACGACCGTACTTTTCGTACCAATTTAATAGTTGTTTTGAAAATTGAATTGGCATGACAGATTTATTCTTTTATGATGCAAATTATTTTGTTATTAAACGCGAATTTACTGCTAATGAAAACATCTATTTTTAAACGGGAAATAAAAAGTTTTGCGCGACGTCAGCGTCGATTAACAGCGCGGCAAGCAGCGGCATTGCAATCAGCATGGCCACATTATGGTGTTGTGGTGTCTGATGACATGCTCAATTTAGACGCTATTTTCCATCGTCATGCAGCTAAAGTATTAGAAATTGGATTTGGTCATGGTGACACCCTAGTGCCGATGGCCATGGCGCATCCTGAGCATGATTATTTGGGTATCGAAGTGCATGAGCCTGGTATTGCTTCAGTGATGGTGAATATCATTGAGCAAGATATAAAAAATATTCGTGTGATTGAAGGTGATGCAGTGACAGTATTGCGCCATCATATTCCTGATCATGTTTTTTCGCGGATTCATCTTTATTTCCCTGATCCATGGCCAAAGAAAAAGCATCATAAAAGACGCATTGTGCAGCCAGATTTTATTGAAATGCTGCATGATAAGTTAGGTGATGGGGGTGTTTTACATTTTGCGACAGATTGGGAAAATTATGCGGAACACATGATGTGTGTTTTATCTGCAAATCCAGGATTTAAAAATAAGATAGGTGAAGGTCAATTTGCAGATAATGAAGCTGCGCCATTGCGTGCGCACACCAAGTTTGAAAAACGGGGTGTGCAATTGGGGCATGGTGTGTGGGATTTGCTATTTGAACGCGTATCCCATTGACACGGTTAGCGGCACTTGAATACCGGGGTTAATCGGTAATGAATTGCCGTTAGAATAATGACCAATTCTGAAATCCAGATTCACCCGCTTTTCTTTTCCAAAGAAAAATCCAAATCCCAGCAAGTCTTGAAATGAGAAATGTCCGCCAGTATCCGTATTATCAATGACTCTACGTGTTACATACGATGGTCCTGCAACCGAATACATAAAATAAAAATCAACTGAAGGTGAGCGTATTAACCACAGTCGAATATCGGGAAAAATGGAGAATGTTTCAAATGCTGTGTTGTTAATAGCAGAATGATAAGACGAAATGCTGGTGCCGATATCTAATGAAAAACGTTTGTGTGTGTGAAACACATTTCTTTCATACATTAAAACGGCTCCATTTCTTGTGTGCACATCGCCGGTCCAGAAAATGGGTAAGTAATGAATACTAAAATATTTATTCACATCAGGATCAAATACTTTTGTATCAAACAAGCCAAATTGAATTAGATTTTTATGAAAAATATAATGTGTTGTGTAATAAGGTGGCAAATGTAGTGTGTGAAATAAATAATAAAAGCTTGTGTACGCATATAGCGTAGCAGGTTGTTGTTGAGAGGGGCGTGCAACGGTGTAATCAACGCCCGCATTGAGATGCCAATGTGGTGTGAGTGCGTAGGTTAAACCACCGCCAGTCAAAAAAGTGGGCACGACAGTTGACGAAATGGCAGTGACTCCTCGAATGGCAAAGCCATGTCGAGAAATCAAGCCGAGTCCAGCAATACCATAGGCGCTTAAGCGTTGCGTGATAGGCATTGTTGGTCGCAATGAAAATCCAAAAATAGAAATCCAAATGGAATGTTTGCCATTGACGGTAGGTATGTTATTGGCATAAGCCCATTTAATTGGGCGCATCAAACTAATTTGTGCTGCTAAATAAGGATTAAAATAGTGCCCCAAAAAAACATTTAACCCTACTGATGGATTGGTGAAGCTGTTTGCTTGAAATCCATTAATTAAATTGGTGTTTGAATAAGGAATGTCAGTATAGCCCACGCCCATACCTAAATAGCTGTTGTTTAGTGCTTTTGGTAATTGCGCGCGTTTATCTGGAAAATAATGCGTATTGGCGTTGGCTGATAAAATAGTGATGAGAAAAATACTAGCAATAAGATAATGAAGGATACGCATTTAATTTTTTACCGAGATAATTTTAATTAACACACCCATCAAAGGATGACCTAAATAATTTAATTCATCGCTACGCATGCGGCGATTTTCAAAAAATTGAAAATGAAAAGTGGGTTGATTCCATTGTTCAAAATAATGAGTAGCATCTATTTTTTCTAATAACGTGGTGGGTTCAGTTAATAATAAATGTGCATGTACATTAAAATAATGATCGAGTTCAATGGATATTGTGCCATTTAATTCTGAGCCAGTTGAAATAGGCAGTGTTACGATGGAGGTGTTGTCTTGCCAAGCACATTGAAAACTGCCGTCAAATAAAACGGAATAATGTGGATTTTTTTGCAATGCATTTTTTTCACGTTGTAATTGCCATGCTTTTTGTGACAACTGTGTTGGTTGTGCGGGGTGATTAAATTCGGCTAATACTGAAGGTGATAATGCCGGCCATTTTTCAGTTTGTAGCGTATTGGCAGTGAGGTGGGAGAAAATTAATATTTGCACATCATATTTTTTGGCGGGCTGGTTTAATGCAAATCCATTGCCGCTAAAGCCAAACAAAAACAAAATAGCTGTGATGCGAATAATCAAGCGATATAGCATAATAAAAGAGACCTATTTTTACAGACGCATTTTGAACGCGTCGACATTTTACACCTCAGCGGCTTGAATTCGCAACGCATGAATATGTGTTTGCATGAGTGTGCCCAGTGCAGCATAAACCATGCGGTGTCGCTCAATGGTGTTTTTTTCAGCAAAAGCAGATGATTTAATGACAACGGTAAAATGGCCGCTGTCTTGATGTGTGTGACCAATATGTTCAGCGCGATCATCAAATACTTCTAATTCATGTGGATGAAAGGCTTCCGTTAAGGCGTGTTCGATAAGCTGTACAGTGGTTGTCATGACGATTATCCTGGAAAAATTACAATATAAGGTTTTATGGTAACGCGCTGATAGATTTCGGCGGTTACAAAAGGATCGGCTGCAATCCATTCGCGTGCTTCAGGAAGCGAATTAAATTTGGCAATGATTAATGAACCATGAATGCCAGCAATAAATGGATTTTCACCATCTTGATTCATCAATGGGCCTGCTGTTAATAAGCGATTTTCCGCACTGAGTTTTTCAAGGCGTGCCAAATGTGCTGGTCGAATACTTTTTCTTTTTTCCAATACATCTTTGGCATCTTCACAAATAAAAGCGTAGTAGTGCATTATTGTCTCTTATTGAATGATTTCTTTTTCAGGGTGATCAGTTTGCTGTATGTGTTGTGACATGTAAATGGCTTGCGCAATTGTAAAAACCAGCGTGAGTCCGAGCGTGCCAAACAATTTAAAATTTACCCAGGCATTCATTGAGTAATGATAAATGACATAGACATTTAAAAAGCCAAGAAAAATAAAAAATATTGACCAAGCAATATTGAGCTGATTCCAAATTTTGGAGGGTAGTATAATTTTATCACCGAGCATGCGCGCCAATAAGTTTTTTTTAGAAATGAATTGTCCGCTTAACAAAACGGCTGCAAAAATCCAATAAATAATGCTCGGTTTCCATTGGATAAAGATTGCTTTATGAAAAATCAATGTAAAGCTGCCTAGAATAAGCACGCTGATTAAAGTAATGAGGTGTAACTTTTCAAATCGCCTGTTTTTTAGCCAGTAAATGATATTTTGTAGCGCGCAAGCGCCCATGGTCACAGCGGTTGCAACGTACACGCCGTACAGCTTATAAGCAATAAAGAAGCAAATAATCGGAAAGTAATCGAATAATAATTTCATGATTGATCCATCTGACTGGTTTTTATCATGATAACGGATTTGCGTTCAAAAGCCAGTGTCGCTTAAATTAAGGCTAGACTGAGAGAATGCTGTTTTCTGAGTCACTTAAAGCGGGTGGTGGTGTTTGTCTGGAAGCAAAAAGAGGGCAGATATTGAGACCGGTTCTTTGCTTAAGTGCAAAGTATAATATGCTGATAACAATACCAAGCAAGATGACTGGGCCAACCCATGACAAGTTCGTTGAGGTAAGCTCATCCCTTTTTTTTGCTGTGGCGCTATTTTGTGTTGCGTTGGCAAGTAACGTTATGATGTTTCGCATGAGATACCCTTTTTTTGTGTCGATTCTTCGCTTTAGGTGTGCCAATGTCAAGTTAACGCAGCATTAAAAAAAGGTTAGTTTGGGGTTTAAGCGCTGATGGTGTTTTTGGTATTACGTTTCCTGCGTTATCCCTGTGTTTTATCTCAGCTATAGCCGTATGTGAATGCCTATTTGAGCGGGTTTAATCAGTGGTAGTGTCGATGGTGGGATTGGGTTATGATAACATTCGAGATAAAACAGAGTCGTTGTGCATGATGATAGCTTCAGAAACAGTGATGACTGCCCCAGATGACCTTATTAAAGTACATGGTGCAGTGATGAGTGAATTGCCGCAGGATTTGTATATCCCGCCTGATGCGCTGCGCATTTTTTTAGAGACGTTTCAAGGCCCATTAGATTTGTTGTTGTATCTCATCAAAAAACAAAATATTGATATTCTCGATATTCCGATCAAGCAAATTACAATTCAGTACATGCGGTATGTTGAAGTGATGCAGCAATTGCACTTGGAGTTAGCAGCGGAATATTTATTGATGGCAGCAATGCTGGCTGAAATCAAGTCACGTCTTTTATTACCCAGACCCATTAGCGATG
This sequence comes from Gammaproteobacteria bacterium CG_4_10_14_0_2_um_filter_38_22, assembly GCA_002793195.1. GTDB lineage: Bacteria > Pseudomonadota > Gammaproteobacteria > Coxiellales > Coxiellaceae > 2-02-FULL-42-43. The sequence goes on along the minus strand of PFPT01000049.1, from coordinate 59,124 downwards.
ATGAACAAGAAGTCGATGATCCTCGTGCCGAATTAATTCGCCGTTTGCAACAGTATGAATGCATAAAAAAAGCAGCAGAAGATTTGGATGCGTTAAAACAAGTGGATCGGGATGTTTTTTTAGCAAGCGCTGTTACGCCGCCAATGACAACCGTTGTGACACATCCAGATGTGCCGATGCAAGACTTGCTCGATGCCTTTGTTGGTGTGGTAACGCGTGCGCGATTGTTCGCTGATCACAAAGTTGAAAAACAAGTGTTATCTATTCGTGAACGCATGTTGAAAATTTTAGATTTAATTAGCGCAGATGAATTTGTGCCTTTCACGCATTTTTTTGAAGTGGAAGAAGGTCGAATGGGTGTGGTGGTAACTTTCATTGCTATTTTAGAGCTGATTCGCCAATCGGTTTTGGATATCGTGCAAAATGAACCGTATGCACCAATTTATATTAAAGCAAAAAAGACAGTAGAAAATAAAAGTGAACATGTAATTGAGCGGGTGACTGATGAGCACATCATTTGAAAATGCAGAAAAAATTTTAGAAGCAGCTTTGTTTTCGTCAGCGGAGCCATTGCCTGTTGATAAATTAGCGCAATTATTTCCAGCTGAGCATCGCCCCAGTTTGGGTGATATTCGTACCTGGCTATTAAATTTGAAAACCAGTTACGAGGCACGCGGTGTTGAATTGGTTGAAGTGGCCAGTGGTTATCGTTTTCAAATCAAAACGGAATTTGCGCCATTTATTCAGCGCTTAGAAGAGCGCAAACCTGCGCGATACACACGTTCATTTTTAGAGACATTGGCGTTGATTGCTTATCGTCAACCCATCACGCGTGGTGAAATTGAAGATGTGCGTGGTGTGACAGTCAATTCAAATGTGATTAAGACATTATTGGAACGTGATTGGATTAAAATTGCAGGGTATCGCGACGTACCTGGAAAACCAGCTTTATTTGCAACGACAAAGGCTTTTTTAGATTATTTTAATTTAAAAAGTATTTCACAATTACCGCCCTTATCTGAATTAATTGATTTTGAAACGCTTGAAAAACAGTTGGGATTGCAGTTGCCCCCAATGCAGGCAGATGTTGCAGAACCAGAGTTGCTAGCAAACATTACTGAACCCAGTGAAATCATGTTGACTGAAGAAGCGTAAGGTTTTTTTACGTACGTTGATTATTTTATTTTTTCCTGCCATTCGTATAATTTCATGAGCGCTGCTTTAGGCGATAATGCATCAATATTTGTTTTTTTGATTTCATCAATAACAGGATGTGTTTTTTCTACTAAAAACAATTCAGTTTGTTGGTATGATTTGGCTTCACGCATAGTTTGATTTTTATTTTCCAATTCATGTAGTTTTAATTTGGCTTGCTGAATCACTGTTTTCGGTACGCCTGCCAATTGCGCTACTTGTAAACCATAACTTTGATTGGCAGAACCTGCTTTTAATTTATGTAGAAAAACAATTTGATCGTGGTGTTCTGTCGCATCTAAATGCACATTCAAAATGGCATGAGATACTTGTGTTAGTTGTGTCAATTCAAAATAATGGGTGGCAAACAAGGTAAAAGCTTTGCAATGATTTGCTAAGTATAATGCGCATGACCAAGCCAGTGATAACCCGTCAAATGTGCTTGTGCCGCGTCCAATCTCATCCATCAGCACCAAGCTATTTTCTGTTGCGTTATTTAAGATGTTGGCCGTTTCTGTCATTTCAACCATAAAAGTGGAGCGACCAGATGCCAAATCATCGGAAGCACCAATACGCGTAAAAATACGATCAATTTTTCCCATGCAAACGCTTGAAGCAGGCACATAAGAACCAATATGTGCCATTAAAGTAATTAAAGCGGTTTGTCGCATGTAAGTAGATTTACCGCCCATGTTTGGACCAGTGATTAATAACATACGTTTTTCAGTATTAAAATGTGTATCGTTTGGCACAAAGTGAGCATCGATTACTTTTTCAATAACGGGATGTCGGCCTGCAACAATCTGCATGCCAGGTTGGTCTGAAAAAGTGGGCATCACGTAATTATTTTTTAATGCGGTTTTAGCAAAGCTGGCAAACACATCGCATTGCGCAATATCATCAGCTGTTTTTTGTAACGCCGTTAGCGATTCTGCAATGGTATTTAATATTGATTCGTATAATACTTTTTCACGGGCGAGTGCGCGACTATTGCTGGTTAAAATTTTATTTTCAAATTGCTTTAATTCGGGGGTGATAAATCGCTCGACGTTTTTTAAAGTTTGCCTGCGTGCGTAATCAATGGGTGCTTTGTCAGATTGCAAACGACTTAATTCGATGTAATATCCGTGAATGCGATTGAAACCGACTTTGAGTGTGGTTAATCCCGTACGTTCACGCTCCCGTTTTTCTAATGCCAATAAATAATCTTGCCCATGATTTTCTAAACTGCGCAGTTCATCCAGTTCTGCATCAAAACCAGATGCAATGACTCCACCGTCGCGTATCACCATAGGTGGATTTTCAATAATGGCTTTATCCAATAAGGCGTTAATATCGGGAAATGTGTGGATGACAGCTGATGCATGGATATGTGCTAATTTTTTTTGTAAATCGGGCAAGACAAACAAAGAGGAGCGCAAATGGGCTAAGTCTCGTGGGCGCGCTGAACGCATAGCAATGCGACTTAAAATGCGTTCCATATCAAAAACATTTTGTAGTAATAAGTGTATTTCAGAAAAATGATCATCAGATAAAAATAAAGTGACTTGCTTTAATCTTTCTTGAATATCTGTGTGATTGGTGAGCGGTTGCGTGATCCATCGGCGCAATAATCGCGCGCCCATTGCTGTAGCAGTATGATCAAGTACGCTTGCCAATGTGCATTTTTCATCTTGTTGCAAATGCGAGGTGAGTTCTAAATTGCGACGTGTTGTGGCATCCATAAAAATAGCATCATGATTTTTTTCAACAACAATGCGATGAATATGCGGTAGTGCTGCCCGTTGTGTGTAATGCACATATTGTAATAAACAGCCTGCTGCGCACAATGCGGCAGAAAAAGTTGCAACACCAAACCCATCCAGTGATTGCGTTTTAAACTGTTCCGTTAATAGTTTTTTCGCTGTTGATAACTCAAAATCCCAGCTCGGTCTTTTTTTAATTGCGCAGGATGTATTTAAGTTGATGCTTGCATCTTCACTGATTAAGATTTCAGAGGGGTTGATTCGCGCAATTTCGGCAAGCAAACTGCTTTCATCACTTACTTCTTGAATAGCAAATCGACCACTGGCAATGTTTAAAGAACATAACCCCCATTTTGCTTGATGTTCAAAAACACATAGCAAGAAACTATCTTGATGATCATCGAGCAACCAGTCATCTGATACAGTGCCTGGTGTTAAAATACGAACCACTTCGCGTGCAACAGGGCCTTTTGATGTGGCAGGATCGCCCACTTGTTCGCAAATTGCTACAGATTCGCCAGATGAGATTAACTTTTTTAAATAATTATCGACAGCGTGAAATGGCACGCCGGCCATGGGAATTGGGTTGCCTGCAGATTGTCCGCGACTGGTTAATGTGATGTTGAGTTGGTTTGCTGCTTTTTTGGCATCTTCAAAAAATAATTCATAAAAATCGCCCATGCGATAAAATACCAATGTATCCGGAAATTGTGATTTAATTTGTAAATACTGTTGCATCATCGGAGTGTGTTGTGAGAGTGTCATTTGCATTCGATGTGTCCTTGAAAATCCGATTAGAGAGTGGCGAAATATTATGGCGGTAAATATGACAAACAACAATTTTTTTGTACTGGGCAAAAAACTCGGTGAATTATGTGTTAAACGAAACGTACGTATCGCGTTAGCGGAATCCTGTACGGGCGGAAAAGTCGCTGCATTGATTACTGATATTGCAGGTAGTTCGCAATGGTTTTCTGGTGCTGCTGTCGTATATAGTAATTTGGCTAAAACACATTTACTAAAAGTCAATTCGGAGTTGATTCAAGCGCAGGGCGCTGTTTCCGAAGCAGTGGCAGCAGCAATGGCGGTGGGTGCATTGAAAAAATTTCAAGCTGATTTGACGCTGTCTATTACAGGTGTCGCTGGTCCAGAAGGAGGCAGCGCTGAAAAACCAGTGGGTATGGTTTGTTTTGCATTAGCAGATCACAAAAACGTATTGACCAAAACAATGCATTTTTCGAGCGGACGAACTTATATTCGTGAATGTGCAAGTGTATTTGCATTGGAATGGATGATCATGCATTTGTCAGTTCGTTAAATTGCTTGGCTATGTAAAATCAATAATAGCTATGATTTTAAGATTATTTTATAATACGAAGCAGTTTGATTAAAATTGACAAAAAGGAAAACACTTGCGGGATCTTAAACGAAAAACATCTTCTGCTGGAGCAAAAGTAAGCGTTGTTTCTCAATCGCTTTATCGTCGTTTGTATGAAGGTTTCCTAATTTTTTTGCTGGCGGCTGGTTGTTTTTTATTATTATCATTGGTGACTTATCACCGTGCTGACCCCAGTTGGTCTCATCAAGTTAACAGTCTCACCGTTTTAAATGCAGGTGGTCGTGTTGGTGCTTGGGTATCTGATTTCTTGTTGTATTTATTTGGATATGTGACTTATTTTTTTCCGATTATTGTTTTTCAGTGTGTTTGGGATTTGTATTGTGCCTATCGTGAAATAAATGATATGTCTGATATTCCTTGGCCACATATTGCATCGCGTGCGGTCGGTTTTGTATTAGCCGCTTTGAGTGCGACAAGCTTATTGCATCTGTATTTACCCAATATCAGTCATTGGTTGCCCTATGAATCAGGCGGTATTATAGGCGTGATGACGGGCGACTTTTTATTGCAATGGTTTAATCGTATTGGTGCCACTCTTATTTTTTTACCTGTTTTATTGATTGGTGTCACATTATTAACAGGCACTTCTTCATTAGAATTTATAGAAGCAGTGGGTAATGGCATATTACGAATCGTGCGCCACTTAATTGTGACTTTAAAACAAAAAACGCAGGCATCACATTTTTCATTTCGTATCCCAGAAATAAAATTTAATTTATTTAAAACAGTTGAGAAAAAAATTGAACCTGATGTATTGAAGTTATCTACTCAGTCGAAAAGAGAAGCAGCAGATCCTTTGTTGGATAGGATGTCATCAGCAAACCCAATTTCTGCAAAATCAGTTCGAGCTGATGAAGATATGGATGATATGGTGTCAGCGCGTATGCCGCGTTATTCACAATCCACTATTTTACCAAAACTAGCCTTGTTAGATAATCCTTCAACTGAGAAACGCGTCGGGATTAGCAAAGATATTTTAGAACAGCGTTCACGTGAAGTTGAAGAGTGCCTAAATGATTTTGGTGTGGCTGTCAAAGTAGTCGCCGTTCATCCTGGGCCGGTTGTAACACGGTTTGAATTAGAATTGGCAGCGGGTACGAAAGTTAACAAAATCACAGCGCTTGCAAAAGATTTGGCGCGATCATTATCGGTTATTAGCGTACGCGTAGTAGAAGTGATTCCTGGAAAATCTGTGATTGGTTTGGAATTGCCAAATCCGCATCGTGAAATGGTGACATTAAAAGAAGTCCTCGCATCACGTGTTTATCAACAATCTCGCTCTGCATTAACCATTGCGTTGGGAAAAGATATTGCGGGTGAGCCTGTCATTGTTGATTTAGCAAAAATGCCGCATTTATTAGTAGCAGGAACAACTGGATCAGGAAAATCCGTTGCGCTTAATGTGATGTTATTAAGTTTATTATATAAATCATCACCGCAAGAGTTACGTTTGATTTTAATCGATCCCAAAATGTTAGAGCTATCAATTTATGATCGCATTCCCCATTTATTAGCACCGGTTGTGACTGACATGAAAGATGCAGCAACAGCATTGCGTTGGTGTGTATATGAAATGGAAAGACGATATCGTTTGATGGCCACGCTTGGTGTACGTAATATCATGGGATATAACATCAAAGTGCGCGAAGCGATTGAACGTGGTGCGCCGCTATTAGATCCGTTGACGCCGCCAGGTTCAGAAGAAACACCGCGTGAATTACAAATTCTACCTAAAATCGTTGTGCTTGCTGATGAATTTGCTGACATGATGGTTGTGGTTGGAAAAAAAGTAGAAACGTTGATTGCGCGTCTTGCGCAAAAAGCACGTGCAGCGGGAATCCATTTAATTTTTGCAACGCAACGTCCATCAGTCGATGTGATTACGGGATTGATTAAAGCAAATATTCCAACGCGCATTGCCTTTCAAGTCTCTTCTAAAATTGATTCACGCACGATTTTGGATCAACAAGGTGCAGAGCAATTATTGGGAAATGGTGACATGCTTTATTTGCCGCCAGGTTCGGGTGTGCCAGTGCGTGTGCACGGTTGTTATGCAAGTGATGAAGAGGTGCATCGTGTTGTCAAAGATTTAAAACAACGTGGTGCGCCTGATTATTTAACTGAAATTTTTGATGATGCAGCAAGCAGTGATCCAACGGGTTATACAGAATCAGCATTAATTGAAGATGGTGATGGTGAAAAAGATACGCTGTATGACGAGGCAGTTGCCTTTATTGCTAAAGCACAGCGCGTTTCAGTATCGAGTGTGCAACGTCGATTTAAAATTGGCTATAATCGTGCAGCTAGAATTGTTGAGGCAATGGAAGCAGCGGGTATTGTGAGTAAAATGGAAGGCAATGCACAACGCGATGTGTTAGTGCCTGCCCCTTCGGAATAAATTCAGCATAAGTAAGGTAAAACAGGATGAGAGTTACTAAATATAGTTTTTTATTTATCGCGATGTTATTTTTTAGCATCTCTGTTTTTGCTTCTACGCAATCTATTGCTGCTGAAAAATTATCTGAACTGTTAAATGGATTTACGACATTTCAAGCCAATTTTACCCAAGTAACACAAGATGGTCAGCTTGAGGTGTTGCAAAAAAGCTCAGGAAATATGATGTTGATGCGACCTGGTTATTTTCGCTGGGAAACACAACACCCTGATCATCAAATTGTCATTACCAATGGCAATACATTGTGGATTTATGATGTTGATTTGCAGCAAGCGACAAAACAATCCATTAAAAATACCCCAATGAATCCAGCGAAACTGTTATCAGGAAAAGTGGATCTATTGTTGAAACAATTTAGTGTTACGATGATTCCACATAGTAAGATTTTAGTATTCCAATTAACGCCTAAAAATCCTAAACAACAATTTCGTTCAATAGCAATTGCATTCAAACATGACAAATTATATCGCATGCAAATTCGAACGAACCTGGAGCAAACGAGTACGTTTACTTTTTCGCATATTAAAATGAATAAGAAATTATCACCCGCTTTATTTGAGTTTAAAGCGCCAAGCAGTGTAGATGTGTTGCATTAAGCTGGTATTTTTATATAAAAATATTTTGATTTTCTGTTTGATCATCAATCGCTGATTCTGGCAATAATGGCGTACTTGCATTTATGAGTGTTGGTCTTACCATATTGTTAGATTCTGTTTCCTGCTCTGCTGGTTTCATACTTCCCAAAATCAACATGCCCGCGATGAAAAATATCATTATTTTAACAAGAGAAATAATGCGCAGTTCATTTGAATTAAAGAGCTGATTAAAACCCAGTGAGATGATGTCTGTTGTTAAAAAACTAGTGCTAGCAATGATGGCAGAGCTCCCGACTTTGTTTATACTTTTATCTGCTTTTTTATATAGGTACATTGTAGCAACCAACCAAGGCATTATTCCGCATAATACATTTTCTATTATGAGTATTTCCTCTTCTTTTTTTGGTTTGATATTGCTTATTGCTCTAGATTCATATTGTAATAGAAAAGTGATTGAGGTTAATAAAGCGTTGCTTGCTATTGTAGTTATTGCCAGTTTAAACAAGGAATAGTTATTTCTTTCGCTCTGATTAGTATCTGGCATAATCATTACTCTATAGGTATATAAGCTAAATTTATTTTTTTAAGGTCTTTATGGTTGCTTATATGTATTATCTTTTCAAGCCATATGGTGAAATAATGTTATTTTAAGTAAATTGATATGAATACAATACGTCCATTAGCGCGCCGTATGCGCCCAGAATCAGTTGACCATTTCGTTGGCCAATCGCATTTATTGTCAATGGGAAAACCGCTGCGAAATGCCATTGAACAAAAAAAATTGCACTCGATGATTTTATGGGGGCCGCCGGGCGTTGGAAAAACAGCATTGGCAGAGTTAATCGCTGCAAGTGGTGAGGCGCGTATTGAAAGATTATCTGCTGTGTTATCGGGTGTAAAAGAAATTCGTGAAGTGGTGGCGCGTGCTGCATCTTGGCGTGACAAACAAGCCACTGTTTTGTTTGTAGATGAAGTGCATCGTTTTAATAAATCACAACAAGATGCTTTTTTGCCGCATATTGAAAATGGCACTATTTTTTTTATTGGTGCTACAACTGAAAATCCATCCTTTCATTTAAATAATGCCTTGTTGTCACGGGCACGTGTTTATGTTTTAAAATCCCTTGATGACACTGATTTACTGAAAGTAATTGATCGCGCCTTGTTGGATTCAGAAAATGGATTAGGCAAGTTAGCCATACATTTTCCCGATGATTTAAAAATAAAGTTGGCGCAATTTTCAAATGGTGATGCGCGATTGTGTTTAAATATGTTGGAAATTCTCAGTGATTTTGTTGAAAAAGATCATGCGGGAGATTTCTGTATCACAGAGAGTTTATTGCAAAATGTTTTGGCGCAAAGTTTGCGCCGTTTTGATAAAGGCGGCGAAGCATTTTATGATCAAATTTCCGCATTACATAAATCAGTTCGTGGATCGGATCCTGATGCTGCTTTATATTGGTTTTGTCGCATGATTGACGGCGGTTGTGACATGGATTACATCGCTCGTCGTATGATGAGAATGTGCTCAGAAGATATTGGTAATGCTGATCCGCGTGCTTTATCACTCACCTTAGATGCCTGGCAAACCTATGATCGACTCGGTTCGCCTGAAGGAGAATTGGCATTGGCACAAGCGCTGATTTTTTTAGCTTGCGCTGCTAAGAGCAATGCATCTTATCTTGCTTTTAATCAAGCAATGGATGATGTCAGGAAAGGGGGTAATGCCGAAGTGCCATTGCATTTACGCAATGCACCAACACAGCTAATGAAACAATTGGATTACGGAAAAAATTATCGTTATGCGCATAATGAGCCCAATGCAATTGCAAAAGGCGAAAACTATTTCCCAGAAACAATAGGTAAAAAAATATATTATGTGCCTGTGGATCGTGGTTTGGAAATTCAGATTAAAGAAAAATTGATGCGTTTGCGAAAAATTGACGATGGCGCTTAATTTATTAGATTGGTTTTAGAGAATCAGCGGGTTTGCTTTTCTAATGCTTCGATGTGCTCTAGCATGTCTAGCAGTAATCCAATGCCGGATAAATTTACTTCAAGGTCATAATAAAAATTACGTGCCAGGCGCGCGCGTTTTAAAGAAACATGATCAAATGCCCAGTTCTTTTGAGAAGCGCCTTTAGGCTGGATAATATGGTATTCAATGAGCTGTAAAATCAAATCTTGCTCTGCATTGAGAGCATGACAGATTTCATCAAAAGTGAGTGTGTTATTTTCATCAATTATTGTGATTGACATATTTTTCATTATTGCTTGCTCTTGCTTGAACGGTCACGTATTAAATTCATTTTTCATTTTCTCAAACCATTTTTTTTGTGCATCCGTTTTAATTTCTGGATTGCGAATGGATAAAGTAATGTATTGATCACCTGGTGGATTGCCGGGTAATCCGCGTCCTTTGAGTCTTATTTTTTGATTGGTCTGTGAATGAGCGGGTAGTGTTACTGCTATTTTTCCAGCGAGCGTAGGGACTTCTATTTTTTCGCCTAGGGCAGCATCCCACGGTGTAACAGATAAATTAAAATAAATATTTTTTTGATCAATAGAAAATTGAGGGTGTTTTGTAATGTTAATTTCTAAATACAAATCGCCATTTTTTCCGCCATGAGAGCCAGGCATGCCTTGTCCAGATAAGCGAATACTTTGGCCTTGCATAATGCCAGCTGGAATTTTGATATTCAGTTGTCGCTTGTTTTTACCGGTCATTAATTCAATACGCCGTTCAGCGCCATGGAAAGCTTCTTCGAGCGTGATATTGATTTTGCTATGTTGGTCTTGCCCATTTTGTTGGAAAGGTTGTTGTCTTTGGTGTGTGCCGCGAGCATGTTGACCAAACAAGGATTCAAAAAACTCGCTGAAATCGGCTTCTGTGTGATGTCCGTGTGTTTGTTGGGTGTTTTGATATTCCCAGTTGGGTGGGGGTGTAAATGAATCGCCTGTGTGATGACCTGATCCCATTTGATCATAAGCTTTGCGTTTTTCAGGATCTTTTAAAACTTCATAAGCTTCTTTCATGGCTTTAAATTTTTCTTCAGCATCTTTTTCATGACTGACATCGGGGTGGTATTTACGTGCAAGCTGACGATATTGTTTTTTGATTTCATCTGGCGTGGCAGTTTTGGAAACACCGAGAATTTGATAGTAATCTTTGAATTCCATGGCAATAACTAAGTTGTTTTAAATAATGCTGCATTCTAGCAGTATTTATCATCCCAAACAAAGTGTTATAATATCTCATTATTCTCAATGGCATTTAGGAAATTCGATGCACATTATCCAACGGATTGGAGTTAGTTTACTTCTTTTGTTATTGACTGCTTGTTCGCATCATTCTCAGCGTTATTTGGGTTATATCGAAGGAAAATATGTTTATTTATCTTCGCCTGTTTCGGGGCAGTTATTGACATTGGCTGTGCAAAAAGGTGAGGTAGCACAGGCCAATCAAATTGCATTTGAATTGGATCCACAGCCTGAATTATCACAATTGCAAAATGCACAAGCGCAGCTCACTTCAGCGCAAGCTGATCTGGAAAATTTAAAATTAGGTGAACGATCAACCATTTTAAAAAGATTAGAGGCGCAGATTTCACAAGCCAAAGCCAATTTGGTTTTTTCTAAGAAAATGTTTGAGCGTAATACGTTGCTTGTTAAAACAGATTCAATTGGTAAAGCGGTGTTAGATCAATCACGTGCGCAATATGAGTCAGATGAGCAAAAATTAAATGAAGCTAAAGCAAATTTAGCAGAAGCAAAATTGGGTGCGAGAAACAATTTAATTGCAGCGCAAGAAGCCAAAGTACAAGCTGCGCAAGCCAATGTGAACCAATATCAGTGGTTGGTCTCACAAAAAACCATTCGTTTTTCAGAGGCAGGGTATGTGCAAGATACGTTGTTTCGTCAAAATGAATTTGTGCCTGCCGGAAAGCCAGTCGTGCAGTTTTTACCGCCTAATAATCGAGTGGTTGTTTTTTATGTGCCAGAAAAAAAAGTATCGCAAATACATCCAGGTCAGAAAATTGATTTTAGTTGCGATGGCTGTCAAAAGCATTTATCTGCAACGGTGGATTATATTGCTTCACGTGCAGAATATACGCCGCCAGTGATTTATAGTGAAAACAGCCGTGAAAAATTGGTTTATTATATTGAAGCAAAAATTAATCCACTTATTGCAACACAAATGCATCCGGGTGAGCCGGTAGAAGTGAGCGTGACTCAGTGATTATCTCCGTTAATAATCTTTGCAAACGCTTCAATAACAAGTTGGTGGTTGACCATGTTTCATTGCAAGTCAAGCGAGGTGATATTTTTGGATTTCTGGGTCCAAATGGTTCTGGTAAGACAACAACAATTCGTATGTTATGTGGATTATTAACGCCGGATGAAGGTTCTGGCGAATGTTTGGGGTTTGATATTCTCAAGCAGTCTGAATCTATTAAAGCAAAAATTGGCTACATGACACAGCAATTTAGTTTGTATCAAGATTTAACAATTGAAGAAAACTTAGATTTTGTAGCACGTTTGTATGCGATTAAAAATCGTGATCAAAAAATTGAAAAAGCATTAACTGAATTAAATTTACAAAAACGGCGCAAGCAAATCACAGGGACTTTATCAGGTGGTTGGAAACAGCGTTTGGCTTTATCTGTCGCATTAATGCATGAGCCTGAATTATTATTGTTAGATGAGCCAACTGCAGGCGTAGATCCAAAGGCACGTCGAGAATTTTGGAATCACATTGAACTGTTATCACAACGTGGCGTCACGACATTGGTCAGTACGCATTACATGGATGAAGCAGCACGTTGCTCACAGTTGGCTTTCTTAAATAATGGGAAATTATTAATAAAAGGAACAGCAGCTGAAATTATTGCGCAATCGCATTTAAAAAATAATCCGAGTTTGGAAGATGTGTTTGTGGAGTTGTTGCAATGACTTTTTCTTTTCAACGCATGACAGCCATATTACGCAAAGAATTTTTTCAAATGAAGCGCGATCGCATTTCTATAGGCATGATTTTAATTATTCCGTTAATGCAATTAATTTTATTTGGATTTGCGATCAATACAAACCCAAGACACTTACCAACGGCATTGGTTGCTTCGGATAATAGTATTTTTACACGTACTTTTGTGCGTGCGTTAGAAAACAGTGATTATTTCCGTATTGTTGCAGAGCCTCGATCTATTCAAGCAGCAGAAAAACTGTTATCTGAAGGTAAGGTATTATTTATTGTCACGATCCCGTCTGATTTTACATCACGATTGTTGCGTAATCATCAGCCAGAAATTTTAATTGAAGCAGATGCGACAGATTCGGTTGCGGTGAGTAGTGCGCTTAGTGCCTTAAATGGGTTAGCACCACGTGTGTTTGATTATTTATTAAAAGGAAATTTAGCCGATTTAAAACAACCCGCGCCTAATGTTAGCTATATTGTGCATTCAAAATATAATCCTGAAGCAATCACACAATATAATATTGTGCCAGGATTATTGGGTGTGGTATTAACTATGACGTTAGTGATGGTGACGTGTATGGCAATTACGCGAGAGCGAGAGCGGGGCACAATGGAAAGCTTGCTTGCCACGCCTGTGCAACCATTAGAAGTGATTATCGGAAAAATTGTGCCTTATATTATTGTTGGTTATGTGCAGGCGGGTTTGATTTTATGCTTCGCGTATTTTTTATTTCATATACCCATTTATGGTAGTTTATTTTTATTATTAGTTTCTATTTTACCATTTATTGCCGCCAATTTATCGGTAGGGTTGACGTTTTCAAGCATTGCTAAAAATCAATTACAAGCAATGCAAATGGCATTTTTCTTTTTTCTACCATCAATTTTATTATCTGGATTTATGTTTCCATTTTACGGCATGCCATTATGGGCGCAATATATTGGACGTATGTTGCCGCTGACGTATTTTTTGCGTATTGTGCGCGGCATTGTATTGAAAGGAAATACCTTCGCATTAATTTGGCCAAACATTTGGCCAATTTTTATTTTCATAGTAGTGGTTATTTTTATCGCTTTAAAACGATATCAGCGCACACTCGATTAATTATTTTTTAACAATAATCATAAATGATTTTTGGGTTGCGCCTTCTTTTGTCCAGGGTCTTTGATATTCTAAAACAACATGTCCAACTTGATTGACACGATACTGTCCTTTTTTCGCTTTGAAAGTCCAAACTTCATATCCCGGTGCGCCGAGTAATTTTGTATGGGGTGCTATATATTGGTGTTTAACAAATTGTACCAAGTTTTTATCATAAGAGAGGAGTTTCCAAGAAAAGCCGGTTGAGGGATTGGATGCCAGCGTAATGATAAACTGTGGGTTTTTTTGTGAGACAACAATGGGATTTTTGGGCGAATTAAAGGTAGGTAATTTGTCATTTGCAAAAGTATTGCATGCTAAGATTAGCATCATTAATAATGATAGTTTTTTTAACATAGTATTTCCTATTTTTCTGGTTAGTTTTTTCTATTGAGCTAATTTTTTTTCGACCAATTGATTTTTTAAAATCACATATTGCGGTAATCCATTTTTGTAAGGTGGATATGATTCACCTTGAATGAAAGGTAGCATATGTTCGCGGCATTTTTCAGTGATGCCAAATCCATTGTCGGTAATAAAATCCAGTGGCATTTTCGCTTCAACGTTCGCAACGTCTGCTAGTTTGGCTGTGCCAATAGACCAGCGATAAGGCTGTGATGATTCGCGCTTAATGGTCAGCATAACATTATTCACTCCTTTTAACGCTTGTTCAATGGCTGTTTTTCCTAATGCGTAAGCTTGATCCGCATCGGTTTTTGATGCAATGTGTCCAGCTGCACGTTGCAGATAATCAGAAACAGCCCAATGATATTTGTATCCTAAATTATTTTTAATGCATTCAGCCAGTGTTGGTGCAATACCGCCTAATTGGGAATGTCCAAACGCATCCGACAGACCAGACTTTTGAATAAATTCACCTGCTGCATTGCGAATACCTTCGGATGCGACAATTACGCAATAGCCGTATTGATCGACAGCGGCTTCAACTCCGACTAAAAATTTGGTTTCATCAAAAGCGATTTCTGGAAATAAAATTAAATGTGGCGGATCGCCTGCTTCGTTTTTAATTAATCCTGCGGCCGCTGCAATCCATCCAGCGTGACGCCCCATTACTTCTAGAATAAATACTTTAGTGGATGAAGTTGCCATGCCTTTTACATCTAATGCGGCTTCTAATGTGGAAATGGCAACATATTTTGCAACAGAGCCAAAGCCGGGGCAGTTGTCTGTAATAGGTAGGTCATTATCAATTGTTTTGGGGATGCCAATGCAAATCATGGGATAACCCATTTTTTCAGATAACTGTGATACTTTGTGTGCTGTGTCTTGTGAGTCACCGCCGCCATTATAAAAAAAGTACCCAATATCATGTGCTTTAAATACTTCGATGAGCCGGCGATATTCGGTTTCGTCTTGTTCAATTTTTTTTAATTTATAACGACAAGAGCCGAATGCGCTAGCAGGGGTGTATCGCAGTGCTGCAATATCTTCTGCAGATTCGAATGCCGTATCAATGAGTTCTTCGTTTAATACCCCGATGATTCCGTTTTTAGCAGCAAATATTTTTGCATTCGGTAGTAAAGTGCGTGCTGTTTCAATTACGCCGCAAGCACTAGCATTAATGACAGCAGTTGGGCCGCCGGATTGTGCATATAAAATATTTTTGCCTGTCATGAAAGCATCCTCGCTGATTTGAAAAATGACTGGAATCGTAGCACTTTTTTGATGATTGAGGTAGGCTTTGTGAATTGCAAGGTATGTGGTTATTTGTTATTCGATGTCGAATGATGAGTAACCAATCACTGATAACGGACAGCATTATATGAAAATCCACATCCTGGGTATTTGCGGCACATTTATGGGTGGCGTTGCTTTAATTGCGCGGGCGCTAGGACATGCGGTATCCGGTTCAGATTTAAATGTTTATCCGCCAATGTCAGATGCGCTGACGTCATCTGGTATTCCTGTTCATATGGGTTATGAGCCTACTGTAATCGATCCTGCAACTGATTTGGTTATCATTGGCAATACCATTAATCGCAATAATCCCTGTGTTGATTATATTTTAAATCAAGGGATAAGCTATATGTCAGGTGCGCAGTGGATGGGTGAAAATGTATTGCATCATCAACATGTGCTCGCTGTTTCTGGAACGCATGGTAAAACCACTACAACAGCATTATTGACGTGGATTTTAGAAATTGCCGGGTTAAACCCAGGTTATTTAATTGGGGGAATGCCTAAAAATTTTTCACACACAGCGCGATTGGGTGCAAAGCAATATTTTGTCATTGAAGCCGATGAATATGACACGGCATTTTTCGATAAGCGTTCTAAATTTTTGCATTATCATCCATCCACATTAATTATCAACAATATTGAATTTGATCACGCAGATATTTTCCCTGATATTGAGGCGATTAAGAAACAATTTCAGTATTTGTTACGCATTGTTCCTAGCAAAGGCACCGTGATTTTTCCATCCCAAGATCAATCTATTCAAGATGTGTTATCGCGTGGTTGTTGGGCAAAAAAAATAACAACAGGTGAGAAAAAGAGTTGGTATGCTCAACTATTAAAATCGGATGGTAGTGAATTTGAGTGTTATTTTCAAGGTGAAAAACGCGCAGTGCTCCATTGGCAGTTAATTGGTCATCATAATATCCAAAATGCACTGGCGGCGATTGCAGCAGCGGATTCAATAGGTGTCTCAATGTCGGATATCGAAAAAGCATTCGCGACATTTGAAAATGTAAAACGGCGCTTAGAAATACGTGGCTGTGTGAATAATATTACTGTTTATGATGATTTTGCGCATCATCCCACTGCCATTGCAACGACGATTGCAGGGTTACGAGCGCGCATTGGTGATGAAAAAATGATTGTCATTGCGCAGCTGGGATCTAACTCTATGCGTAGTGGTGCGCACGCTGATACGCTAGGGCCTGCGTTTCATGAAGCAGATGAAGTGCATGTACTAAAACCCGATGACAACAGCTGGGATGTGGTATCTGTTTTAAAACCATTGCGAAATAAAGTATTTGTGCATGATTCTGTTTCTGATATTGTCAATATCGTATCAAAAAATGCCATGAAAAATAGTCATGTCTTGGTGATGAGCAATAAAGGATTTGATGGCTTACATGACCAGCTTTTAAAAAAGTTAACGATCAATCGATAAGGAAAATCAAATGAGCATGCGCACATTTCAAGAAGCAGTTCAATCAGAATCCCCTTTGCAAATTATCGGCACCATCAATGCATACTGTGCAATGATGGCAGAAAAGACGGGTTTTCAAGCATTATATTTATCAGGCGCCGGTTGTGCGAATGCGTCATATGGGTTGCCTGATTTGGGTATGACAAATTTGGAGAATGTTTGTGAGGATGTGCGTCGTATTACAAGCGTCACTACAACGCCTTTATTAGTTGATATGGATACAGGTTGGGGAAATGAATTAACGATATCACACGCAGTTTCGCAACTAATCAAAGCAGGTGCTGCAGCAGCACACATTGAAGATCAAGTGTTTTCAAAACGCTGCGGTCATCGCGATGGAAAAAAAATAGTCGCAACAGCAGAAATGGTTGACCGTATTTATGCGGCCATTTCCGGAAAAAAAAATGCTGATTTTTATTTAATTGCACGTACCGATGCGATGGCGAATGAAGGGTTATCAAAAACCATTGCGCGTGCGCAAAAATATGGCGAAGCAGGCGCCGATGCTATTTTTGCAGAAGCTTTTTATACGCTGGATGATTATAAAAAATTATCACAAGAAGTGAATATACCCATTTTAGCAAACATCACAGAGTTTGGAAAAACGCCTTTTTTTACCGTATCAGAATTAAAATCGGCGGGTGTAAAAATGATTTTATATCCGTTATCTGCTTTCCGCGCAATGAATCAAGCGGCGTTAAATACTTTTCAAGTCATTCGAGAAAAAGGAACACAGCAAAGTGTGGTTGATCAGATGCAAGACCGCCATGCTTTGTATGACTTTTTAGATTATGCGGCATTCGAAAAAAAAACAGATAGATAACAAAGGAATCTGAAAGCCGATTTATCTGTTTGACTTATTTTTAGCGTCCGCTAACGGAGTAATAATATTTCTCCATTCCAATTCAGTTTGTCCGTGTTGAGATTACTGATTTTTTGATAATGAGACACGTGAATCATTTTTCGCTGAAAATCAGCAGTATCTTGATACAAGGTATTTAATCCGCCTTTGCCTGCTAATGAAATGGTTGCTTCTTCTTTAAGTGATAATAATATTTTTGGTGGAATGCGAATATTAATTGCACCTAACCATAACGGATTTTTGCCGGGTTGCAAATGAATATTACTTTCCCAAAAGCGCAATTCAATAATGCGATTGTGAAGTGGAATACTTTTGATCATAAATAACACGGGTGGTTTATCATGATAAAGCCAAGGAAAAACAGGAATATGGTATTGCGCTTTGTAACTGGCAAATCGTTGCAATGATGATTTTAATTTTCTGTGATTTGACATGATTTGCCAACCTGCTTTTTTTAAACGCGCAGATAGGGTATTGAGCGCACCTTGGTATTGGACATTAAAGGGTTGAAAAGGTTTTCCGATACGATTATCACGATATAGCGGTGTGTAGTGTAATGGAGATTGCCACCAGCGATTAATCGTGATCTGTTGTTTTGGCCATATGCGCGTATATCGTTGCATGTTCGCGGAAAAAGTATGGGTGATCATGATGATCCACGGAAGAAAAATACTGATAACAATCAATGTTGCAATGGATAAGGTATTTAATTTAATGGCGCTGTGCGTAATAGGCATGCGACGATAAGCCACAATACAGCATAAAATCACAGCAAAGCCCAACAATAAACTGCCTATAATATCAGTGAACCAATGTGCGCCTAAATACAAACGAGAAAAAGCGACAGCGACAATGAATAAGCTGGTAACCGTGTATGGAATCCATCTGAATTTTTTAGTAATGGCTTGCCCAATAAAAAAGGCCAGTAAACCAAATACGACAAAGCTTAATGTTGTGTGTCCGCTAGGAAATGAAGAGCTGTGCGCTACAAATTCAAAACCTTGTGGTCTTACTGAATGAGAAAGCGCTTTAAAAACAACCACACTGCCTGCTGCCAAAATAAAGCCAGCAAAAAAATGTGTTGCAGTGCGCCATTGTTTTTTTAACATGAAGCCAGCTGTTGCAAGCACACTGATGATAGCGATTGTTTTGGGTGTGCCCATGATGGTCACAATGACAAATAACTTATTCCAAAATGGTGTGCGAATACTTTGTAATAATGAAAATAGGGGATAATTTAAATTGTGAAATGCGCCAAAGTGCCTTATTTTAAACAGTAAAATTAAAAATAGACTGCCTGAAATCAGTGCGGCAAGCGATAAGGTGAGTTGATGATGATCGGTTGGCTTTTGACGATTTGTAATGAGTCGAATAAAAAATCGACCTGCATGATGGCGTGTAAAATAGTGCCAGCAGCGATCTGTGATTTTATTGATACCGCGTGCCAATTGAATAAAAAAGTGTTGAATTAACCAAAACGTTAACCACAAAACAATTAATGTGCCGATGCCATAAAGAAAAAATCGCGTGGTTTCGCCTTTGGGCACTTCGCGCGATAAAGCACCTAATACAATACCAGGGGTTGTATACATCAGCGCCCATAAAATGGCGGATGGAAATGACGCAACGCAAAAACGAACCCAGCTCATTTTTAATAGTCCTGCAACTAAAGGAACTGTACTACGAGCAGGCCCAATAAAACGTCCTAATACAATGCTTTTTCCGCCATGTTTTTTAAAAAACCGCTCACCCATTGAGAGCCATTTGGGATGTTTTTTGAAAGGCCAGATGTTGCGTAATCGATCATTATAAAAATAACCAATGAGATAGCCAATCGAATCGCCTGAAAATGCACCGATAGAGGCAACACATAAAGTGAGTAATGCCGGCAAGTCACCCATG
Organism: Gammaproteobacteria bacterium CG_4_10_14_0_2_um_filter_38_22; assembly: GCA_002793195.1. Classification (GTDB taxonomy): domain Bacteria; phylum Pseudomonadota; class Gammaproteobacteria; order Coxiellales; family Coxiellaceae; genus 2-02-FULL-42-43. The sequence continues at coordinate 39,674 of PFPT01000049.1, read as the reverse complement.
CCAACCAAAACACCAATGGCTGTCATGGTGATTGAACCTGGAATGATTGTGCCAATGAGTGGGAGTGATTCTAGAAAGGCAATGAGAAAAGTGAAAAGTTCGCTAATGTGTGGATGTGTGCGCAGGTATTGCGTGATAACTTGGATAGTGTGATTTTCCATATCTTATTTCTTAATGATTTCCAAAAAAGGTTAGTTACGAAATTGATTCGCCTGCTGCTTGCAAATCAGCGTGATATGAAGATCTTACTAATGGACCGCTTGCAACAGCGGTAAATCCAATAGATTTTGCAAATTCAGCGTGCTCAATAAATTCTTGTGGTGTGACATATCGATCTACCGGCATGTGATAACGTGTCGGCTGTAAGTATTGTCCGAGCGTTAACATATCTACGTTATGTTCACGTAAATCACGTAGCACTTGTTTTATTTCTTCAACGGTCTCACCTAATCCTAACATCATGCCTGATTTTGTGGGAATGGCGGGAAAACGTTCTTTAAATGTTTTTAATAAAGTTAATGACACCTGATAATCAGAACCAGGACGTGCTTGTTTGTATAAACGCGGTGCTGTTTCGATATTGTGATTAAAAATATCAGGAAGATGTGTGCTAGTGGCTTCAAGTGCACGATCCATGCGTCCACGATAATCAGGAACCAATGTTTCGATTTTGATCTCAGGGCAGCGTTGACGAATGGCTTGTATGCAATTGCTAAAATGAGAAGCGCCACCATCACGTAAATCATCACGATCAACAGAAGTGATAACAACATATTTTAATTTTAATAATTCGATGGTGTTGGCAAGGTTAATGGGTTCTTGCGGATCAAGTGGGTCAGGTCGACCGTGTCCGACATCACAAAACGCACAACGTCGCGTGCATTTGTCACCCATGATCATAAACGTTGCTGTGCCGTGTCCAAAACATTCTTGTAAGTTTGGGCAAGACGCCTCTTCACAAACAGTGTGTAATTTATTTTCACGTAAAATGGTTTTGATGTTTTCTACTTTATCGCTATTTTTTAATTGAATGCGAATCCAATCCGGTTTGCGTAGTGGTTCTGCTGTATTTTCAATTTTGACTGGAATGCGTGACAATTTGTCTTTGCCCAGTGTTTTTTGTTTGGGGTCGTAATTATTATTTTGTGACATGTGTGTTCTCTGTAAAACGCTTTAAGGGCTTTAAATTGCTTGTGTTTCGCGATTATACCCGAAATTTTTTAGGATCGGCGTAATAATTTTCTTTTTTATTTGTTCTAATGTGACTGTTGGCGCTAAGCATTTTATTTGTGTCATTTCCATGTTCTGATAACCGCAGGGATTAATATAAGAAAAGGGCGTTAAATCCATATCAACATTCAATGCAATGCCATGATAACTGCAGCCTCTTCGTACACGCAAACCAATCGAGCAAATTTTTGCATCGTTAACGTATACGCCAGGCGCATCACATTTCGATTTTGCTTTAATATCCATTTCAGACAGCAAATCAATGACGCTTTGTTCTAATTTCGTTACTAAGTTTCGTGCGTGTAATTGTTTGCGCTTTAAATCAATCAGTACGTAAACGACTAATTGACCAGGTCCGTGGTAAGTAACTTGTCCGCCACGATCCGTTTGGACGACGGGAATGTCGTGTGTATTTAAAACATGTTCGGGTTTTCCAGCAAGGCCTTGTGTAAAAACGGCGGGATGCTCGAGCAACCAGATTTCATCTGTTGTGTCATTGGTACGTGAATCTGTGAAATCACGCATGTTGTGCCAACTGGTTTGATAATCCATCAACCCCAGATCGCGCACAATGATTTTGCTCATACTCAATACCCGCACTTTTATTAACGCGACAAATTATGCTACGATCTGCGCTCTTTTGCCAGGGGTGCGGTTTTACTGCTGAGAGAATGGTGGATCATTCAACCCTTTGAACCTGTTCGATTCATATCAACGTAGGAAGGCTTTTATGATGACTGATCATTTTATTGGTGAAATCACGCTCACCATTTCTAGTGTTATTTATTTCACTTGGTTTTTACCGCAAATTTATCTTAACTTCAAACGCAAAAGCACAGATGGTTTTAGTTTGTGGATGCATGGGTTGTTGTTATTGGGGTATAGCGCTGATTTGTTGTATGGATTTGGTCGTGATATGCAGTGGCAATATCGCATGGTTACCATTGTTGGGTTGGTTTGTTTGTTTGTTCAGCATTTTCAATTTGCGCGATATGGATTAAAAACAAAAGCAGCTGTGATGAATTTTGTATTATTAAGTATGTTGGTTGTGATTGTGTTTTCTTATGCCATTTTAAATTTCACTTTATTGCATCATGGAAAAAAATATTATGATATCGCCGGGTTAATTTCAGATAGTTGTTGGGCAACGTATATGTTCCCACAAATCATTAAAAACTTTCGATTAAAGTCCACAAAGGGTTTGAGTGGGTGGTTTGTAGCGATATCCATTGTGTTGAGCTTTTTTGATATGACATCCGCATTAATGCTGCATTGGGATTGGCCGAGTTTATTAGGCTCTAGTATAACGGTTCTTAAAAAATCAATTTTGGTTTTTCAGATTTTTTATTATAAAAATAAATCAATGCTTAAATAATCGTTACAATACCATCAGTATTTCTTTTGTGCTGGATAATTCTTGATAGAGTGTATCCAGTTGTGCTTTGGATTCCGCATATACAGTGACAGACAAGGATAAAAAATGATTATCCTTACTCAATTTTTTTTGCATCTGTATTGTATTGAAATCAGGGAAGTGCTGCTTAACTAGCGCGAGTGCAATTTTTTCAAAGTGACTATCGGTTCTACCCATAATTTTAATGGTAAAATCACAGGGAAATTGGATAGGAGATGTTTCTTGGTGGTGTCCGTTTGGTTTGAGTGACATAAGCTGATCCTTGTAAAACAAAAATGATTTACTACATCAGTCTCATTCACCAACGTTTGTAGCTCCCGAGTGTATTTGGCGAGCCACGCGCGTTGGCGAGTGAAAAATATTTCTTAAAAGTGCACCGCAATATGATCCCAAGCGCGAGAAAAAATGCCGCCTTTTTGATCACCCTTCAATGCAATCAATGGTGCGCTGGTTACAATTTCATTGCCATTGCGAATATTCAGTGTGCCGACCATTTGTCCTTTTTGAATCGGTGCTTGTAGTTTATTTGGAATATTCACTTCAGGTTTCAAGTTAGAATAGCTGCCTGCTGGAATGGTGACATACAGTGTCGACGCTAAGCCAATAGGGAGTGTTTTAGATTGACCAAACCAAACGTTTGGATGTGCAAGTGCAGTAGCGGCATCAAATAATTTGTGTGTTTGGTAATAACGGAAACCCCAGTTAAGTAGTGCTTCTGAATCATTTGCACGTGACGCATCAGTGGGTGTACCCATGACGACTGAAATTAAACGCATGCCATGTCGCAATGCAGATGCAATTAAACAGTAGCCTGCTTCTTCCGTGTGACCGGTTTTTAATCCATCTACAGATGGGTCGCGCCACAGTAAGCGATTACGATTGGGTTGTTTAATGCCGTTATAGTTGATCCAACCTTGCTTAAAGAAGGGGTAATATTGCGGGAAATTATTGATGATGGCATGTGTCAGCAGCGCCATGTCGTAAGGCGTTGTATGATGACCTGGTTTTGGTAAGCCAGTTGGGTCAACATAATGCGTTCCTTTCATCCCTAATTGTTGTGCGGTTGCATTCATCATTTCAACAAATGTCGCTTGATTGCCACCTACATATTGTGCCAATGCTGTGCATGCATCGTTCCCAGAAGCAACAATGATCCCATCAATTAACTTTTGGACAGTAACTAAACTGCCCTCATTAAGAAACATGCGTGAACCACCGGTTGCCCAAGCAGTTTTGCTAACACGTACTTTATCAGTTAAATGAATTTGTCCATTTTTCAGTGCTTCAAAGGTTAAGTACAGTGTCATTAATTTAGTAAGGCTGGCAGGTTGCATTTTTTGATGCATGTTTTTGTGTGCAATAATCATGCCCGTATTAGCATCCATCAAAACGTAGCCATTCGCATCTAAATTGGGTGCTTGCGGAATGATCGTAGGTTGATGATTTGGTGCGGGGGTTGTCATTGCTGAGTTAGGCACGGGTGTTGATGGTGTCGCAACAAGGGTGTTAGATGCGGTATCTTGCGTTGTGGTCTTTGTGGTTGCTGTTGTCGTTGTCGCAGCAAAAATAGTTGCTGATAAAAGGCAAGCTGCTGCAACAGTCAGGATGTACTGAGAGACACGATGAAAAGAGCGTTTAGTCATGATTAAAGTTCCTTGCAAAAAAAATACTGGCATATCATAGCGCTGTTATAAATTTCGTTCAAACAATCTGTTTCACTTTTTGCAGAATGATCTTATAATGCCCAGCGTTTTTAATGTAAATATTGAGGTTGGGATTATGTCGATTGAAAAAACACTTTCTATTATCAAGCCAGATGCAGTTGCTAAAAATGTGATTGGGCAGATTATCACCCGTTTTGAGAATGCGGGATTAAAAGTGGTTGCAGGAAAAATGATGCAATTGAGCCGCACGCAAGCAGAATCATTTTATGCCGTTCATAAAGAAAGGCCTTTTTTTGCTGCATTGGTTAATTTCATGATTCAAGGACCTGTTTTCATTCAAGTGCTAAAAGGTGAAGATGCGATTAAAAAAAATCGCGATATCATGGGTGCAACCAATCCCAAAGAAGCTGCTCCTGGTACCATTCGTGCTGATTTTGCAGAATCGATTGATGCAAACGCAGTGCATGGGTCAGATTCATCAGAAACAGCGGCAGTTGAGGTGGCGTTCTTCTTTAAACCCGAAGAGATTTGTGAATAAATATAGAGTTTAGGATAAACTCATTAATTTAAAAGGAATGCGCTGTGTCAGATAATAGCCAGGAATCCCCCGATTTTTCTACGACGCCAGGACGTTTGTTGGCGGCTGCGCGTCATGCGCGTCCGCTTTCACAAGATGATATTGCAAAACAAATGCGTTTATCGGTTCAAGCAATTCAAGATATCGAAAACGATCATTATGAGCGATTTGCAGCGTCTACTTTTGTGCGCGGTCATTTGCGAACTTATGCAAAGTTAGTGGGAATTTCTGAAGCGCATGTCTTATCCGCATTGGATGCTTCTGAATTAATGCCGTTAGCATCTACATTGAAACCCTTGATTATGGATGGCGCACCGATCATGAATGTAACGCGCCAATCATCTTCATCTGCGCGCCATTCTCGTTGGATGGCGGTTGTGATTGGTATGTTGATTGTGATTGGATTGGTGATGGCTTGGCAAGGGCAAAAAAATGATGCCAAATTAGCGCAGCATGCACAAAAGAAAATTGCATCGGATGTAGCGCAATTAAACAATAGCTCACAGTTGGTGATGTTGCCGGAACAAACAGCACTACCTGTAGTGACAACAACAGCATCACCCGCTACGCCTGTTTCAGCGGCGCCGATGGCGAGTAATGCCGTGCAAAAAAAGGCGAGTGACGATAAAAGCACCATAGCCAAAGCACAGCAAAAAACAAAAACATTATGGACGAAGAAAAAAGATATTGTTATTTCATCTTCGCCATTGAAACCAACTTATACGCTGTCCGCAGTGAAAAATACGTAGGGCAAGTTTGTGAAAGAGAAAATCCAGGCCATTCGTGGTATGAATGATGTATTGCCAACGGAAACGCCGTATTGGCAGAGAATTGAATCTGTATGCCGTGATGTGGTTGCGCAATATGGGTATCACGAAATTCGTTTTCCTATTTTGGAACAAACAAAATTATTTAAACGCAGTGTCGGTGAAGCAACCGATATTGTTGAAAAAGAGATGTATACTTTCGATGATCGCAATGGCGATAGTTTGTCGATGCGTCCCGAAGGTACGGCGGGTTGTGTGCGTGCCGGCATTGAACATGGTTTGCTGTACAACCAAATTCAGCGGATGTGGTATATGGGTCCGATGTTTCGACATGAACGTCCGCAAAAAGGGCGCCTGCGTCAATTTCATCAGTTGGGTGTCGAAGCGTTTGGGATGTTGAATCCCGCTATCGATGTGGAAATGATTTTATTGTCGAAACGAATTTTGGAACAATTGGGATTGTTGAATCAGATTACTTTGCAAATAAATAATTTAGGTGATTTTAATCAGAGAAAAAGATATCAAGAAAAGTTAGTAGATTATTTTACTGCGCACAAAGATCAATTAGATGAAGATGCTTTGAGACGATTAGATAAAAATCCATTGCGTATTTTAGATAGTAAAAATCCTGAGATGAAATCAGTGATCGAAAATGCACCCACTTTAATTGATTTTATTCAGACTGATGTTAATTTTGCTGCGCGTAATCATTTCGCAGCAGTGTGTGATGCATTAAAAAAAGCGGGTATTCAGTTCGAAGTTAATCCACATTTAGTGCGCGGGCTAGATTATTATTGTTTAACGGTTTTTGAATGGGTAACAAATAATTTAGGTGCGCAAGGCACGGTATGTGCGGGCGGACGTTATGATGGATTGGTTGAACAATTGGGTGGCAAGACAACGTCAGCGGTTGGGTTTGCGATGGGCGTTGAGCGTATTGCCTTATTGTTAGCAGAAAAAGAAAAGATAAATGATGCGCCAGATTGTTATGTGATTTCTGATCGCAATGCACACGCATTTTCGTTAATTGAAAATCTGCGTAATCAATTTCCCGCATTGAAAATTGAAATGGATTTGGTTGAAACGGGCGCTCCAATGAAGCGTGCGGATAAGAGCGGCGCGAAGTATGCGTTGGCAATCAATGAAAATAATAGGGTGACCGTAAAATATTTACGCGAAAATGCAGAACAAAAAACAATGACTGTGGATGAGTTAACAGATTTTTTTGAATAAGAGAGTGATGTTATGTTGGATGGATATGTTTCTGAAAAAGAACAATGGGAAGAAATTAAAAAGTGGTGGCATTCCAATGGAAAGTTTATTGCCATTGCGGTTTTGATTGGTTTGGCTGTGGGTTTTGGTTGGCGTTACTGGCATAAAATAGAAATCAATCGTGCAGATAATGCAGCGATGATTTATCAATCTATTTTGCAAGCAGATGCACAAAATAAGATGGCAACCGTGCAAGGGGGCGCCAAAATTTTAATGGATCAATTTGCTGGTTCGCCTTATGCCAGTTTGAGCGCATTTTTGTGGGCAAAAGAAGCAGTTGCGAAAAATGATTTGCCAATGGCGTTAGCGAAATTGCAGTGGGTGATTCAGCACAGCGATCAAAATCGATTAAAGCAAATGGCTCGAATTGCTGTGGCGCGTATTTTATTATCACAAAATAATTCGAAAGCAGCGATGTCAACATTAGCAGTGGTAAATGATAAACAATTTGAACCGCTCATTGCTTGGGTGAGAGGAGATATTTTCGCACAAGAAGGACAGGCGAAAAAAGCAGCAGCACAATATCAAATCGCAAAAAATGGTTTAACAGGATTTCAACCAGCGCAAAGTTATTTAAATCAATTGTTGGCTGAACCAACAAAATAAACTGGAAAAAATATGTTACCTGTTTTTGCAATCGTTGGCCGACCGAATGTCGGCAAATCTACTTTGTATAATCGTTTAACCAAAACGCGTGATGCTATTGTCGGCGACATGCCAGGTGTGACGCGTGATCGCCATTATGGTATTGGCAAATCGGGGGCGCGTTCTTTTATTGTGGTCGATACGGGCGGTATTGCAGAACCCGATGATCAAGATATGGCGCGCATGACGCAAGATCAAGCTAACACGGCAATGGATGAAGCGGATGTTATTTTATTTATGGTAGATGCGTTAGCAGGCATTGCGAATGGAGATTGGGCCATTGCCAAACAACTGCGGTGTTATACCGAAAAGAAAATTGTTTTGGTGGTGAATAAATCAGATCGAGAGTTGGTTGATGTAGCGAATGCAGAATTTTATTCGCTGGGATTTAAAAATTTGTTTTCTATCGCAGCATCGAGTGGTCGTGGTATTGAATCGATGGTTGCAGCATTAATCGCTTCTTTTCCAGATGATGTAGATGAAGCGTTTGCTGATGAATCGGATGTTCGCACACGAATTGCTGTATTGGGTCGTCCGAATGTGGGTAAGTCAACGTTAATTAATCGTCTGTTTGGTGAAGAACGGGTGCTGGTATTTGATCGTCCTGGCACAACGCGTGACAGCATTTCCATTCCTTATGAAAGGCATGGTAAAAAATACACCCTAATTGATACAGCAGGTATTCGTCGTCGTACAAAAGTAGAAGAAGGCATTGAAATATTTTCGGTGATCAAAGCAATGCAGGCAATGAAGCAAGCACATGTTGTGATTGTTGTGATTGATGCGCGTGAAGGTTTAACAGATCAAGATATGCGATTAATTGGTTTGGTGGTAGAAGCAGGCAGTGCGTTGGTATTGGCATTTAATAAATGGGATAACATGGAAGAAGATGTGCGTGAGCAATTTAAACGCGCAGTGGATCGTCGCTTGCCCTTTGCCCATTTTGCGCGACGTTATTATATTTCTGCCAAACATGGAACGGGTGTGGGCATGTTGTATGATGCTGTGGATGAAACGCAAGAAGCAATGTCGCAACCTTTCGCAACCCATGAGTTAACGAAAATTTTAATGGCAGCCACGGAAGATCATCAACCGCCTTTAGCGCAAGGACGTCGTGTGAAGTTGCGTTATGCGCATGTAGGATCGAAACGACCGCTGACTTTTGTGGTGCATGGCAAACAGGTGAATAAGTTGCCGGGATCGTATAAACAATATCTTGTAAATTATTTTCGTGACAAGTTAAATTTGGTTGGCATTCCGCTGGTCGTTAAATTTGTGGGCGATGATAATCCTTTTGTTGATGCGCCAGAAAAATAAAGCGCGTAGATTATGTTAGTGCGTGGCTAATCATGCGAACAATGTTCGCCATGTACGTGATGGTCGTCATCGCCTTGTTGACGATCTATTTTTTCAATTTTCTTTTTAATGCGATCACGTTTTAAATGCGATAAATGATCGATGAATAATTTGCCATCGAGATGATCCAATTCATGTTGAATGCATTTCGCCATAAATCCTTCTGCTTCAAACTCCAGCGTTTTTCCAAAACGATCTTGTGCATGCACTTTAATTTTTGCAGCTCGCGTTACTTTTTCGTATGCGCCACCTTTTACAGACATGCATCCTTCAGGTGATGTTTCTGTTCCAGATTTCTGGGTAATTTTGGCATTGACCAAACAGAAAGGTTGATCTTTTTTTTCAGAAAAATCGATGACGGTGATGTGTTGTGGGTTTTGAAAATCCAACTGGGTACAAGCAAGTGCTGCACAATTGTCTGTAGCATAATGTGTTTCAAACATGTCATCGATCATTTTTTGTGTTTTTTGACCGAAATCAGTGACTGTTTCACCTTTTTTGCGAAGGCGAAGATCAGGAAATTGCAAAATTTTAACGATAGCCATGATATTTTTCTCACATAAAATAATGTGCCGAGAAGAGGACTCGAACCTCCACGGGTTTTACCCCACAGGCATCTGAAACCTGCGTGTCTACCAATTCCACCACCTCGGCTTATTTACTAACAACTACTTTTCTAGCCGCTTATTTTTGCGCTCTTTTTCGCGACAAATTTCGTTGAAATGCTCGATGTACAATCAAGTACACCTGCGCTTTCAACTCAATTAATCGCAAAAAATCCCATCAAAACTAAGCGGTCGCGGTTTTCAGAAGCAGTATTATTTTTTCATACTACTTTTCTAGCCGCTTATTTTTGCGCTCTTTTAGAGTTGCCAATCAATCGGTATTCTACCTGCTTTTTTTAAAAATTCATTGGTTTTTGAAAAATGTTTACAACTCAAAAAGCCACGATGAGCAGATAATGGTGAAGGATGTGGCGCGGTTAAAACAATATGTTTTTGAGTGTTAATTAAGATTTGTTTTTTTTGTGCATAGGCTCCCCATAACAAATAGACAATTTGTTCAGGATGTTCATTTGTTTTTTGAATAATGATATCAGTGAATTGTTGCCAGCCAATATGGGCATGAGACGCTGGTTTGTTTTGTTCAACCGTTAAGACGCTATTTAATAACAACACCCCTTGTGTTGCCCATTTTTCTAAGCAGCCGTGATTGGGTATTTCGATTCCACAATCACTCTTTAATGCTTTGAAAATATTAATGAGTGAAGGGGGTTTTGCAATACCTTTGGGTACTGAAAAAGACAATCCATGCGCTTGACCTGGATTGTGATACGGATCTTGTCCAATGATCACGACCTTTAAATCAGAGAATGGCGTGGATTCAATAGCGTTAAAAGTGTCGCAAGCTTTAGGGTAAATTATTTTTTTTTGTGCGCGTTCTTGTTTTAAAAAATGAAGAATGTCGAGAAAATATTTTTTTTGTTTTTCAGGTGCCAGTAATTTTTCCCAGTCTTGCATTAACCGATCACCGTAATGGCATGTCCTAAACCAGCACGTTCAATGCGTGCTTGCAGCATGTCGGATTCAGAAACGGTTTGGAGCGGACCAATTTGTACGCGATATAAGCGTGATTCTTTTGCATGATGCGTGACGCGAATCGCGCGAGAAGTTAAGTGTTTTAGCGCAACTTCAAGGCGTGTTGCATTTTGTGGATATTCAAATGCGCCGACTTGTAAATACATTTGTGGATGATGGTGTGCGAAAATGCGTCGTGTTTTTTCAAGCGGGTTGGGTACATCAATACTCGTGACTTCAACTAATGCGGTGCCGCGACCAATATAACCTAGTTTTTTTGCTGCAACGTAAGATAAATCCATAATACGATTGGCTGCAAAGGGCCCTCGATCATTTACCTTTACGATTACTTGCTTTCCATTTTCTAAATTGGTGACGCGAACAAAGCAGGGAATGGGTAAGTCAGGGCTTGCTGCCGTCATGCCGAGTAAGTTGTATTTTTCACGAGTGGAGGTAAGTCGACCATTAAATTTAGTGCCATACCAAGAAGCGATACCGCGTTTATCGTACCCTTTTGCTGATTTTAAAACGTGATAACGTCTGCCATCAACCCAGTAGTAATTGGGATTGCCATATTTACTTTTGGGTAAATAGTGTGGCACTGGGTTATGAATTTTGCTGACATTCACATGAAAATCAGGCGGGCCATCTTGTGCTGGACGATGAAAACATCCACCCACAGTGAAGATAAAAAGAAAAATAAATAAGATATAAAAATAAGCAGCAGGACAACGGGGCGTTTCAGGTGGTTTTGGTGAATCCATTGCGGTTAATCCGTGAAATGCAAATCAATTTCCATTATCATAACCAACCTATCTAATAGATCAAGTATTAATACTATGAAAACACAAGAATTTATTTATGGTATGCATGCCGTGAGAACAGTTTTGCAAACTCGACCGCAAGATGTGCTGCAATTGTACATTCAAGGTAATCGTATCGATAAAAAAATCAATGAAATTAAAAAATTAGCGGAATCTTTTTATGTTCCTTGCGAGTTATTATCAGCGCAACAGCTCCAAAACAAGGTGGGTGAGACAGCAAGACATCAAGGTGTTGTGGCAAAATGCCGCGCTTTGAGTGGATTCAGTGAAAAAGAATTAATGAGTTACATTGAAAATACAGAGAAACCGATTGTTTTATTGATATTAGATGGTGTTCAAGATCCGCATAATTTGGGGGCATGTTTGCGCTCTGCTAATGCATTTGGCGTTCATGCTGTGATTGCACCGAAAGATCGCGCTGCCTCTATCACGGAAGTAGTAAGAAAAGTAGCTTCGGGTGCTGCAGAGCAAACCCCTTTCATTGCAGTGACTAACTTGCATCGCACGATAAAACAGTTGCAAGAAAAGGGTGTGTGGTTTGTGGGTTTGGATTCCACAGCATCAAAAACCTTGTCGCAAATTGATCTGAAAGGGCATATTGGCATTATTATGGGTAGTGAAGGTGATGGTTTGCGTCGATTAACCAAAGAAGCCTGTGATTATTTGGCGCATATTCCGATGCAAGGCACTGTGGAGAGTTTAAATGTGTCAGTAGCAACGGGTGTGGCATTGTATGAAATACAAAGACAGCGCCAGTAGGACTGCCTATTTTTGTATTGTTTCGATTACTTGCTTAATGATTTTTTGATGCATTTCAGCTAATTCTTTTTCTGTTTTGCTGATAGATTTTAAAATGGGTGCTAAGTTTTTTAATTGTTCCTGAATATTTTTTTCTGTATTGGGCTGTTGCATGCGATTGAGTGCGCTATGAATGGCAATGGTTGCTTTCGCTGTAAAATACTGTGAAAAATTAAAATCAGATTTTGGTAATTTTGGCGCTGGTATTTTTAAATTAACAAAACGATCGTTCAATTCAGACACCGGTTCATTGGTTGTGAAATCGTGTAATTCAATTTCAGATAGATCCAAATTTATTTTTTTAAATTCACTGAGGAGTGAGTCGCTCCAACTTTTAATGTTTGATTCCCATTGTGCGTGACACTCTGTGGTTATTTCATCTAGACGAACGTGCAATGCTTTTAAGGCTGTTATGTCTGCTTGTGCTATCGCTTGTTTTGAAAAACCCAATGTCATGTCTGACGTTTGCTCTGATTCTTTAAAGAAATCTTCTTTAGATAAATTGATGGCTGCTTCTAATTTTGAAATGGCTGCATGTGCATTGAAGAGGGGTTTGAAAAAGGCTTGAAAGGGACCGTTGAGTGCGTCATTAATTTGTTGATCCGACAACAAATATGTCGTATCGCTCTTGGGTTGTAGTGTGTCTTTAATCCACACAGTTTCTTTGTAAATACATTCGCTGAGTGTTTTCCAATTGTTGAGCAACAATTTTGAATAAGTGCTGCTGAAATGGTTGTCCAGTGTTAACATCAGTTGATCCTTTGTTAAGCGATTTCCTTTAATTTAGCATATTTTTGCACGGCTTGATGCAACTGCTCAAGTGCGATTTCTGTTTCTTCCCAACCAATGCAGGCGTCAGTGATACTTTGCCCATACCGTAATGTTTGATGGGGAATCCAGGGTTGTTTTCCAGCAATTAAATGACTTTCTAACATAACACCAAATAATCGACGATCGCCTGCTTCGATATATTGTATTAATGTTTGTAAAACAGTCGGTTGTTTTGTGTGATTTTTTTGACTATTGCCATGACTGCAATCGATCATAACACGCGGAATTAAGTTGAGATCATTCAATAAGGTGACTGTTTGTTGAATGGTAGCTTCATCATAATTGGATTGATATTGTGATCCGCGTAAAACAACATGCCCATAAGCATTACCCGAAGATTGCATGACAGCCATTTTTCCTGAAAGATTGGGGCTTAAAAAATAATGCGGTTGGCGTGCAGCTTGAATAGCATCAATGGCAACACGCACATCACCTTGGGTGTTGTTTTTAAATCCAACCGGCATGGTTAGATGAGAGGCTAATTCTCGATGAATTTGACTTTCAGTGGTGCGAGCTCCAATCACAGCCCAGCTAATTAAGTCTGAAAAATACGGCGCTGTTAGTGGATTTAATATTTCGGTTCCTGTTGGAACACCTAATGAATTAATGGCCAATAATAATGATCTAGCTATTTGCAATCCTTTTTCAATCGCAAAAGAATGATTTAAGTCGGGATCGTAAATAAGCCCTTTCCAACCCACTGTTGTGCGCGCCTTTTCAAAATAGGTTCGCATGATGATGCATAACGTATCACGATAATCGTGTATTTTTTTTTGTAGCTTTTCAGCGTATTCGTATGCAGATTGGGGATCATGAATGGAGCAGGGGCCTATTATCACAACCAATCGTTTGTTATTACCATTTAAAATGGCTTTGAGTTGTTCGCGTGTATGCGTCGCCGTAGTTCGACATGATTGCGTGATGGGTAAGATTTGATGTAATTGTTCAGGTGTAATTAATATCGACATAGCGGTAAAATAACTGATCCGACAAATGGAGGTTAGGTTAACATGAAAATTCAATGGATAGTGAACGTTTTGATTGCGATGGTGGGGTTAATTGCTATAACCAGCTGGGCTGATGATGGGTTGACGACATCTCATTATGGTAGTGGTGAATATCATTGTTATTACTTGAATGTACGCACGAATCAATTTCATGAAGGTGTTGCAAGTAAAAAGGAAAAAGCAATGCAACAAGCAGAAAAAGCCTGTCGGTCTTCTATAAAAAAAGATGACTCAACAGCTTGTGAGTTTGCAGCTTGTCGGTTTAAGTAGTTAAAAATTGTTTGATGTGTTGTTTGACTTCATCTGTTGCGCGAATTGTTGCAAGCAAGTGCGCAGCCTCGTCTAATTGCGCTGGTAAAATCGGACGTAAAGTTTGCAGCCATCGTTTTGCATTCAACATGCCTGCTTGATTATTTTTGAGTAGTGATTCTGCAATCCATGATCCAAAAGCCAGCGGGTCATCATCCGAAACATGATCAATTAGCTGTAGTTCATCAGCTTCTTGTGCGCCAAATACTTCGGCGGTCAATATGGTGTATCGTGCATCTTGATAGCTCATGCGTTGTAAAATAAAAGGAGAAATAATAGCGGGCAGTAATCCGAGGCGCACTTCTGAAAAACAAAAATTGGCATTATGAGATGCAATGGCGATATCACATGCTGCAATTAACCCCAAACCTCCTCCAAATGTTTTTCCATTCGCGCAACAAATAGTGGGTTTTTTGCAGGAATAAATACGATAAAAAAAATGCGCCAGTTTTTTTGCATCAGCAAAATTTTCTTCAAAAGGTGCGTTGGCCATGTCATACATGTGTTTTAAATCAGCGCCAGCGCAAAAGTGTTTTCCTACGCTTCCTATCATAATAATACGCACGTCGGGATTATTTTCACATTCCGTTAATGCCTCTATGAAATCATTCTTTAATTCAATTGTTAAAATATTATTTTTTTCTGGGTAATTCAAAATAATTTGTGCAATATTATTTTGTATCGATAATTTTATTTTTTGCGAGCACATAATTAATTCCATTTTTTAAAATCGAAAAACACCAAATTGTGTTTCTTTTATTGCTGTGTTTGCAGTAATCATTAATGCATGTGCAATGACCTCACGTGTTTCATGCGGCTGAATAACACCATCGTCCCATAAACGCGCGCTAGCATAAAATGGGTTGCCTTGCTGATCATATTGATCTCGAATTTTTTGTATGAAAATATTTTTTTCTGTTTCATTCTCTGTTTTTCCGAGTCGCGATAACTTTTCTGATTTGACCTGTGTTAATACCTGAGCTGCTTGTTCACCGCCCATGACACTGATGCGTGCATTAGGCCACATAAATAAAAATCGCGGATCATAAGCGCGTCCACACATCGCGTAATTACCAGCACCAAAACTGCCACCTACGATGACTGTAATTTTTGGCACTTGACTATTAGCAACTGCCATCACCATTTTTGCACCATCTTTAGTGATGCCTTTTTCTTCCACTTTTCTACCAACCATAAATCCAGTAATGTTTTGTAAGAAAACGAGCGGTGTTTTTCGTTGAGAACACAGCTCAATGAAATGGGTGCCTTTTTCTGCAGACTCAGAAAATAAAATGCCATTGTTTGCGATAATGCCCACTTCAAAACCATCGATATAGGCAAAACCACATACTAACGTTGTGCCATATAATGCTTTAAATTCTGAGAACTCAGATCCATCTACAATCCGTGCAATGATTTCACGCATTTCAACGGGTTGTCGAGTATCAGTAGGGATGATTCCCAGTAATTCTTTTGGGTCGTATAAAGGTTGTATGCTTTCTTTTTTACGCAAAACAA
Source organism: Gammaproteobacteria bacterium CG_4_10_14_0_2_um_filter_38_22 (assembly GCA_002793195.1). GTDB lineage: Bacteria > Pseudomonadota > Gammaproteobacteria > Coxiellales > Coxiellaceae > 2-02-FULL-42-43. The sequence continues at coordinate 23,885 of PFPT01000049.1, read as the reverse complement.
CGGGTTTTTTTTGATTTAAGTGTGAAACGCAATCACGTGCAATTTGTAAAGCGTGTGCATCATCATTGGCATAGTGATCAGCAACACCTGATAAACGACAATGCACATCAGCACCACCCAAACTTTCTGCATCTACAATTTCACCTGTTGCGGCTTTAACTAAGGGAGGACCGCCCAAAAAAATGGTGGCTTGATTTTTTACCATGATAGATTCATCAGCCATTGCAGGCACATAAGCGCCGCCTGCTGTGCATGATCCCATGACCACCGCGATTTGTGGAATATGCTGTGCTGATAGCATCGCTTGATGATAAAAAATTCTGCCAAAATGATTACGATCTGGAAAAACATGTTCTTGCATTGGTAAAAATGCGCCGCCTGAATCGACTAAATAAATACAAGGAAGTTGATTTTCAAAAGCGATTTGTTGTGCACGCAAATGTTTTTTTACGGTGATGGGAAAATAGGTGCCGCCTTTGACGGTAGGATCATTAGCGATGATCATGCAATCCCCGCCCTGAATTTTTCCAATACCCGTAATTATGCCGCCTGCAGGGGTTGGGTCATCATATAAGTTAAAACCCGCGAGCGGAGATAATTCAAAAAACAAGGTATCAGGATCCAGTAATTGTTTAATGCGTTCACGCACGGGTAATTTTTTATGATTGCTGGCATTGTTTTTTTCAGAGGCTTTTTTGATTTCATCAATAATAATAGTCAGTGATTCACATTTTTTTTTCATCACGCCAATATTTTTTTGGTAGGTTTCATTTTTTTGAATTTTGGTTTCAAGTATGGGCATAGCAATCTCTTTTGTATTTTCACTTTTTCTTATATTAATGTTATCGCTATGGCTATGGCTTCACCGCCACCAATGCATATTGCAGCAACGCCGCGTTTCTTTTTTTGTTGTTTGAGTGCATGAATCAGCGTGACAAGAATACGTGCGCCAGACGCGCCGATGGGATGTCCTAAAATACAAGCACCGCCATGTACGTTGACTTTTTCAAATGGAATACCCAATGTTTTCATGGTTGCTAAAGTTACAACAGCAAAGGCTTCATTGATTTCAAATAAATCCACATCTTCTGTTGTCCACTTTATTTTTTCGAATAATTTTTTAATGGCGGCGATGGGTGCGGTTGGAAATTGTTCGGGGGCTTGTGCAATGCTGGCATCACCTATGATTTGTGCTATGGGTTTGATGTTTAGTTTGTTTGCTTTTGATAAGCGCATCAGCATGAGTGCGGCTGCACCATCTGAAATGCTACTCGCATTTGCGGCTGTGATGGATCCATTTTCCAAAAAAGCGGGTTTTAAGTGAGCAATTTTTTCTATGTTTGCTTTTTGAATACCTTCGTCTTCAGTGATTGTGGTGATATTGCCTTTTTTATCAGACACGGTAATGGGTGTAATCTCATCTTTAAAAAAACCAGCGTGTGTTGCTTGTGTTGCGCGTTGAATAGAAGCAATAGCAAATGCATCTTGTTGTGCGCGCGTGATTTTATAATCTAATGCGCAGTTTTCTGCGATGGCGCCCATCGATAAATGAGGCGGGTAAGCATTGATTAGCCCATCGAGTTGCATATGATCCATTAATTCATGGGTGCCCATTCGTAATCCTATGCGTGCATTTTGCAATAAAAAAGGAGCGCGTGACATATTTTCCATGCCGCCAGCAATCACAATGTCGGCATGATGCGATTGTATGTCGCGACAACCTAATAGGATGGATTGCATACCTGATCCACACATTTTATTGATTGTGGTGCAAGGTGTGGAAAAAGGTAAATTGGATCCAAGTGCGGCTTGACGAGCAGGCGCTTGACCTAATCCCGCAGATAAAACACATCCCATATAAACTGCATCCACTTTTTTTTCAGGCAAGATGACAGAATCCAACAAAGCAGCAATGGCATAAGTGCCTAATTGTGGCGTGGGAATGGTTTTAAACACACCGTTGTAGTTACCCATGGGTGTGCGTTTTGCAGCAACAATAACAATTGGATCAGCTGACATTATTTTTCTCGCATTAATTCTCTGGCAATAATGAGACGGCGAATTTCAGTGGTGCCGGCACCAATTTCATATAATTTAGCGTCGCGTAATAAGCGTCCTGCAGGAGAATCATTTAAATAACCAATTCCCCCTAAACATTGAATTGTATCCAACGCTATTTTAGTGGCATTTTCAGCAACAAATAAGTAAACACTTGCTGCTTGTTCAGTCGTTATTTTATTTTGATCGCATAATGCTGCCATGGCATAAGTATATGCTTTTGCAGCTTGAAAATAGGTATAAGCATCAGCTATTTTTTGTTGGATCATTTGAAATTCACCGATGGGTTTTTGAAATTGCTTTCGTGATTTTACATAAGGCAGCATGAGATCTAAACAAGCCTGCATTAATCCAAGCGGACCTGCTGCGAGTATGGTGCGCTCAATATCCAATCCATCCATTAATATTTTGAGACCTTGATTGACTTGTCCAAGCATATTTTCCTTTGGCACAAGGCAATGCGTAAATAACAATTCACTTGTGCTGGAACTACGCATGCCTAATTTATCTAATGGCGCATTAGCAGAAAATCCTGAAAAGCTTTTTTCAACGATAAAACAAGTCATGCCATGCGCGTTTTCTTCGGGGTTTGTTTTAGCATAAACAATAATGATATCCGCATCTGGACCATTGGTGATCCACATTTTATGGCCATTCAAGATAAAATGATCTTCTTTTTCTTCTGCTTGTAATTGCATGTTTAATACATCAGATCCTGCGTTTTTTTCACTCATGGCCAATGCGCCAATCCATTCGCCACGATTTAATTTAGGTAAATAAGTTTCTTTTTGTTTTTCTGTTCCGAAGCGAAAAATTTGATTTGCGCATAAATTCGCATGTGCGCCATAACTTAATCCAATACCGCCGGATGCGCGACTGATTTCAGCTACAATGATTGCTTGAGCAACATAGCCTAATTCAGTGCCGCCATATTTTTTTCCAATGGTGACACCCAGATAACCTGCTTTTCCTAGTAATGGCCATAATGCTTTAGGAAAACGATTTTCGCGGTCAAGTTGATCCGCAATCGGTGCAATCTCTTTTTGTGCAAAACGCTGTATTTCTGTTTGCAATATCTGCAGTTTTTCATTTTGCGTAACCAGATCCATTGGCATTTTATCATTCCCTAGTGCTAGAGATTTAAGTAACATGAAGAGCGTAGTTCATTTTAACTGCCGCTTAAGGGAAAACACAATGGAAATAGCGACCGTTTCGACAGCCAATTGGATTTATGATTTTTCAGATTATCAGCAAATGTATGACTTAACTGAAAGTGATTTTACTAAATCTATTTTTGATTTTTCATCAGGGATTGCAAGTTTTAATGCAGAAGCAACGCGACGCGGAATGAGTGTAATGAGCATGGATGCCGCGTATTCATTATCTGAAAGTGATATGCAAATGCATGCGCAAACATTTTTAGTGCAAATGATTTCACAATTGACAGAAACGCCGACACGCTTGAGAAATCCATCACCTGCATCAGAGCAGGAGGTGATTCAATTGTGGCGTCAAACTGAAAAATTATTTTTAGCAGATTATGCGCTAGGGCGCTCTCAACAGCGATATCAGCCTATGCAATCCACACAATTTATTTATCCGACGCATCAATTTGATTTGGCATTTTGCACAGATTTTATTTTTCATCATGCTTTGTCGCGTGAGCATGTGGGTGTTGTTTTGCAAGAACTTTGCCGTGTTGCTGAAGAAGTGCGTATTTTTCCTTTGTTAGATAGTGATGGAAAAATGCCTCAAGAATTAGGTCCGCTGATTTTATTGTTGCAACAACAGAATTTTGGTGTTGAGGTGCGGCAAGTGGCTTATCATGCGCTTCAGGGCGGTAATGCGATGTTGCGCATTTGGCAGCAGGAGTGTCACCTTTAATGTTATACAATCTATTGCGACAGATATTATTTCTGTTTAACCCAGAAACGGCGCATACGATGGCAAAACAACTTATTCGTTTGCGTTATGCCAATTTTTTATATGCTGATTTGGAAGATAAAAAGCCTGAAAATTCGGTTTCATTATGGGGCTTGTCATTTTCAAATCCAGTAGGACTTGCTGCAGGATGGGATAAAGATGCCGTGTGTTTTGATGCCTTGTTTCGCATGGGTTTTGGATTTGTAGAAGTGGGAACCGTGACGCCAAAACCACAGGATGGTAATCCAAGGCCACGTTTATTTAGAATACCTAAAAAACAAGCATTAATGAATCGCATGGGTTTTAATAATGCCGGTATTGATGCGCTGGTTGAGAAATTACAAACTCGAAAAGTACCTGGAATTTTAGGTGTCAATATTGGTAAAAATAAAGATACGCCATTAGAAAAAGCCTTGGATGATTATCAGCTGTGTTTAAGGGCTGTTTATCCGTATGCCGATTATATTGTCTTAAATATTTCTTCTCCGAATACATTGGGTTTACGAGAGTTGCAAAATGATCAATATCTCAATCAATTGCTGCAAGGCATCCGCATAACAAAGAAAAATGCATCTGCAGTCATAGATAAAGAAGTGCCATTATTGGTTAAAACCAGTGTGGATTTACCTCAAGATCGTTATGCTGGATTTGTGCAAACGTTGATGGATGCAGAAATAGATGGGGTGGTTATTTCAAATACCACGGTGAATCATGAGAGTGTGTTAAGTTGCCGTTATGGCAATGAGGCGGGCGGGTTGAGTGGTGCGCCTTTACATTCACGCACAACACAAATGATCGCATCTATTCATCAGATTTCTCAAGGAAAATTACCCATTATTGGCGTGGGGGGTATTTTATCTGGAGCGGATGCAATAGCGCATTATCAAGCAGGCGCTCAGCTTGTTCAAATTTATACAGGCTTTATCTATCGTGGACCTCATTTGATTGATGAAATTTTACGCAATTTTAAAAAATTAGACTACAATGAATCATGCGCATAATCACAAGGAACAGTGAGGTCCTATGAAAAAAATAACTGCTTTATTTATTTTATGTTTGACGCTCTTTGTTTTTAATACAGCTGATGCTTTTAGTCGTGGTATTTATATCACGCAATCTACTGCTGAAAATAAAGCCAAGCTCACTTACTTAATTAATCAATCTAAAAAATTTGGCATCGATACGTTTATTGTTGATGTGAATGTGCCCAGTAAACGTTACGCAATGAATGTGAAAGCCATTACGCAAAACGGCATTCGTTATATTGCGCGTGTGGTGATTTTTCCACATGGTGGAACCCATGCGCAAGTGATGGATAAAACCATTTGGGCAAAACGGTTGGCATTGGCAAAATATGCGATTGGATTGGGTGCAGCAGGAATTCAATTAGATTACATTCGTTATCGTGCAGAAAATCCACCACGCCCTGAAAAAGCAAAAGATATTTTGCGTGTTGTCTCTTATTTTAAAAATGCATTAAAGTCGTATAACGTTTCTTTGCAGATGGATATTTTTGGTGTTGCAGCACATAAGCCCGCGCATACGATTGGACAAGATGTGGGTGTGTTAGCAAGTGTAGTGAATGCATTTTGCCCAATGGTCTATCCATCTCACTATGAGCCTTTTTTGTATCATGCTGTGCGCCCCTATGAAACCATTTTAAATTCAATTACAGCACTTAAAAAACAATTAGTGAATCATTCGAATGTGCGTATTTATGCTTATATTGAGTTATATAATTATCGCTACAAACTATCTGGCAATGCGAGATTAAAATATATTGCTGCGCAAATGAAAGCAGCAAAAGATGCAGGGTCAAATGGTTGGTATGTATGGAGTCCAAACAATCATTACAAGCCATTGTTTCAAGTTTTGACGAGACGGTGAGTGAGATGGTTTTTTTGTCAGGCATTTTGTAAAGCACAAAACGCCTGCTCGTTTTTTTTCGTAACGCGTAAGATTATATTTATAGCAAAATTAAAAGTATTTACTTGACTGCAAGCAGCATGTTAAATTTTTTCAAGATATAAAATAGGTTTGTGAGGTTTTTTATGCCAAACAGTTATGGAGCGGTAGCAGCAGGGTCACTAGGAGGTTTTATGTTAGCTGGGCCTCCGGGAGCCTTTGCTGTGGGGGGAGCAATAGCGTTAGGTCAAGCAGCGAGCGCTAGGAGTGAACAAGGCAGCAGCGGTGGGGATAGAGATAATTGTGCGTGTTTGATAGGCGCTATGTATTTTTGTACGGTCGCGTCTGCTATAGCAACGCCGTTAATATGGACGATGCCATTATGGAATTGCACTAATTTCGGCCTCATTTGCGTGCCAGGCGTATACTCGGGTGATTCTTGCGGCATAGGCGACTCCTGTTGCGGGGAAAATCCTGATCCTTCCCCAGATCCCACGCTCTATTATATGTTTGCTGGTGCCATGACTATGGCAGGAGGGCCAGCAGATTTTTTTTGTTTAAAAGCAATATACAATTTGTTGTGCGAGAAATGTCCAATGGATTATCCTTCGGTTCGAAGAAACCATGTTGTGGCGTCAGCGAATGATGCAGCGGCACCTCTGTCAGATAGTACAGGTGATCGCGCTAATTCTTCTTCATCTCTTCTGTCAGATGATGCAGATAATCGCGCTAATTCTTCTTTTATTGCAAATAATCGGCATGGTCTTTTGCAGGCTTCTAGGGTGCAACCTCGAGATAGGGCAGTTCACTTTGTTAACCAGGAAAATGCGATGCACTAACAGCTGCTATTTAATCTGGTGCGAGTAAAGTGAAGAGCGCGGAGCGCAGTGGTTATTTTTCTCTTGGAAAAATAACACGGAATTCAGCGCCTCGTCCGGATTCGGGTGTGTGTAGTTGAATTTCTGCGTGATGGAGTTTGGCAATTTGTTGTACGATGCTCAAACCCAGTCCGCTACCCAGCGCTTGATTGCCCACTACGCGGAAAAAACGTTCGAAAACACGCTTGCGTAATTTCTCTGGAATGCCAACACCATTGTCGCTAACGATGAGGGTAACGTGTTTGGCATCTTCACGTATGTCGATGGTAACAAAACTATCTGGTGGTGAGTAACGAATCGCATTATCTACTAAGTTGCGGATTAAAATGTCAATGGCTGTGATATTGCCTTTGATAAGAGCAGTGCAGTCCGGTGACAATAATTCCAACTCAATATTTTTTTCGATGGCAGCTGGTGCCAACATGCTAATTACTTCAATGGCTTGTTTTGATAAATTCACTGAAGTGGTATCGGTTAAACCGGCTTCGGGTTCCATGCGACTGAGCGTTAAAAGTTGCTGTACAACGTGTGTGCTGCGTTTTACACCAAACAAGACTTTGAGCAGTGCTTCTTTTTTTTCTTCGTCTGTTTTTGCACGTAAAGCGACTTGCGTTTGCGTGCTTAATGCAGCTAGCGGTGTTTTTAATTCATGTGCTGCGTCAGCGGTAAACCGTTTTTCACGTTCAAAAGCCGCTTCTAATCTGTGAAATAAACTATTTAACTCGCTTACTAAGGGTTCAATTTCCGTGGGCACAGATTCAAGGTCGACGGCTTCTAGATAAGTGGGTGCGCGTTGATGCACTTCTTTGGCAACACGACGCAAACTGTCTAAACCACGTCCGACAATGACCCAAATTAAAAATCCCAAGAAGGGGTAAGTAACTAACATCACCACGATAGAATCTTGTGTTAAGCGATCTTCTAACTCTTGTCGAAAATTAGCGCGTTCTGCCAGCATGATGGTAAGATGATTGTCATGATTGTAACCAGTGCTGACGCGCCAGGTATGACCCTGCAACCACAAAGTAGACAACCCTTCCGTTCCACTTGAAAATGGCGTTTTTAATGCATTTTTAGAGTGTAAAATTAATTTTCCTTTTTTGTCCCAAATTTGAAATTCTAAATTTTTTGAAGCTTGTTGAATGGCGTCTGATTTTAAATTAGGGATAGATTTGAGTTCTTTTAGATAAGTGTTTTCATTTTCCAGATGTTTTTGGATGAGTGCCAATTCTTTTGTGTTTATGGGTCCAGAAAAAATGGCTTCCATGCGTAAAGTTGTTCGAATCAGTTCTGCATCCAGTTGTAATTGAATATCTTGATGCGCTAAAAATAAATTACCAATGATCGCAAGCGATGTGATTAATGTTACGCTCAAAAGCAGATTGATTAATAAATAGGTGCGAATAGAAGGTGCCATAAAACAGCCTACTTAGAATTTTTCTTCTTCAGTTGCTTTGACCATGTAGCCAACGCCTCGAATAGTGCGAATGAGTTTTGATCCAAATCGTTTGCGTAAGTTATGAATATGAACTTCTAATGCATTACTATCAATATTTTCACCCCAACCATAGAGTGTTTGATTGAGTTGGTCACGAGAAATGACGCGCCCCGCATTTTCCAATAATTTTTGTAATAAAGTAAATTCGCGTCGTGATAATGGAATAGACTCTCCATTTAATGTAACGATATGAGCTGCCGGATCAATAGTGATATCACCATGAATAAGCACAGGCTGCGCCCGTGATTTTGATCGACGTTGTAACGCGCGCATACGAGCACAGAGTTCATCTAAGTCGAATGGTTTTAGTAGATAGTCATCTGCGCCAGCATCTAAGCCTTGTACGCGTGACTCAACGGTATCTTTGGCGGTGAGAATGAGTACGGGAACAGGAATATTTTTTTCGCGAATGCGTTTGAGAATGTCCAACCCAGACATTTTCGGCAGTCCCAGATCTAGCACGACTACATCAAAGCTTTCTTGTTTTCGAGAAAGGGCTTCATAGGCTGATTTCCCGTCTTTAACCCAGTCTACCGTATGTCCATAATGTTTTAAGCCGGAGTAAATCCCATCGCCGAGTAACTCATCGTCTTCAACCAGTAGCACACGCATAATCTAGCCCCTTGTTTCTGTATTTAAGCCTTATGATACGTAAAGTATGAGCTAAGAGATAGTGTTTGAGCGTTTGAAGCGCTCATGATAAGATTTCTCTTAAAAATGACTTCAGGATGAGGTGATTACTAAAACTATCTTTTCACACTAAAGGTGCGCCATGAGTGCTGCAAATCACCTCTCAATCCAATCACTGATTAACAAAGTGGTGGAATACGCAAAAACGCAAATACACGATAAAAAACAACAGGCACTTTTCTCCCGATTTGTTACTTTGTTTTATTCGCATACCTCAATGAGTGATTTAAAAAACCGGCATATTACTGAGTTGTTTGCTATAGCGCATTCGCATTGGATTTTAGTGTGCCAAGAGCGAAAACAAGACGGCGTTCGTATTCGTGTTTTCAATCCTGATATTGAAACAGATGGCTGGCATTCCACGCACACAGTAGTTCAGTTGATTATGAAAGACATGCCTTTTATCGTCGATTCTACGCGCATGGAAATCAATCGATTGGGGTTTACCGCATACTTGATGATTTACATGGGCGGCATGCAAATTTGTCGTGATAAAAAAGGATTGGTAACGGGTATCGATGCTTATGATGCTGATCATTTGCAATCTTGCGATAGGATTGAATCCCCTGTTTATATGGAAATTGATAAACAAACTGACCCCGCTGTTTTGTTGTCGATCGAAGAAAATCTCAATCGTGTGTTATGGGATGTGCGTACTGTTGTTGAAGATTGGGAGCCCATGCAAGCACGTGTAACAGAATCCATTCAAGAACTGTCTGCAAAGAATCCTTCATTACCTGCGGAAGAAATCAAAGAATCTGTTTCATTTTTGCAATGGTTATTAGATGGTCAGTTCACATTGTTAGGTGTGCGAGATTATGAAGTAGTGGGCACGGGTAATGCCATGGCGTTGCGCTTGGTGCAAGGTTCTGGTTTAGGTGTGTTGCGTAATGAAACGCACAGCAAGGTGTCTCGTTTATTTTCTGATTTACCGGATTCCGCGCGTGAACAAATGTTGTCGACAAAAGAATTACTCGTGATTTCTAAAACCAATACGATTTCAAGTGTGCATCGACAGGTTTATACCGATTATATTGGCATTAAACGATTTGACCAAAGTGGAAAATTAATCGGCGAGCGTCGCATTATTGGTTTGTATACTTCAACTGCTTATAGTAGTCATCCCAAACAAATTCCTTTTTTACGTCACAAAGTGGTTTCTATTTTAAAATTATCAGGATTGCCACCCAAAAGTCATGCAGGTAAGGATTTAATGCATATTTTGGAAACTTTTCCGCGTGATGATTTATTTCAGGCATCGGTTGATGAGTTGCATCACATTTCCACACGCATTTTAAATTTGCAAGATCGTCGCAAGTTAAGTTTATTTATTCGTGAAGATGCTTACAACCGCTATGTTTCTTGCCTAGTATATGTGCCACGCGAAAATTTTAATTCACAATTGATTGCGCGCGTGCAAGATGTGTTGATGGAAACTTTTCATGGCACAGAAGTAACGTATTCAACCTATTTTTATACACCAGTGTTAACGCGAATCCATTATATTGTCCGCGTTAACTCAAAAAAATCATTGCGCTATGATGCAGAACAATTAGAGTCACGATTAATTGAGGTTGGTAAATCATGGCAAGATGGGTTTAGAGAATCTGCACAAGATTATTTTGGTGAAGAACAAGGGAATCATATTTTCAATCGGTATCGCGACGCTTTTTCTGCGGGATATCGCGAAGCATTTTCACCCATGCATGCTGTTGCAGATGCAGAGCATATTGAATCATTGTCATCAGCTGACAAATTAGGGATGAATTTGTATCGTCCTATTTGTTTTTCTGAGCAAGAAATCAAATTTAAGTTATTTCGTTATGCTCAAACAGTGCCTTTATCCGATGCTTTACCTATTTTAGAAAACATGGGATTGCGCATTATTGATGAGCAAGCGTATCAGGTTACTTTTAAAGATGGCCAACAATTATGGATTAATGATTTTAGTATGCGTTTTTCCAAAACCATGCACGTTCCATTAGAATCGATCCATTTTATTTTTCAAGATGCGTTTGAGCATATTTGGTTAGGTGAGGCTGAAAGTGATTTATTAAATGGTTTGGTCATTGAGGCACAATTAAGTTGGCGAGAAATCGCAATATTGCGTGCTTATATTAAATATTTGCGACAAGCTCGATTTACGTATACGCCGCATTACATTTCAGAAACTTTCTTGAAATATCCTGCGATCGCCAAATTATTTGTGCAACTGTTCCATTCATTATTTGATCCAAAAAACGAACGAAAAACAGCTTTGGAAAATAGCGAACAAATTGAGGCGATGATTCAAGCGCAAATTGAAGAAGTGCAATTGCTTGATGAAGATCGTATTTTTAGACGCGTGTTATCCATGGTTCGAGCAACGTTGCGTACGAACTTTTATCAGCATGATGAATCAGGTGCGCCAAGACCACAGTTGTCATTTAAATTATCGCCTGAAAAAATTCCAGAGCTGCCTTTGCCGTTACCGAAATATGAAATTTTTGTTTATTCGCCTCGGTTTGAGGGGGTGCATTTGCGCTCATCTAAAGTGGCGCGTGGTGGATTGCGTTGGTCAGATCGTCGAGAAGATTTCCGTACGGAAGTGTTGGGTTTGATGAAAGCGCAGCAAGTAAAAAATGCAGTGATTGTGCCGTCCGGTGCGAAAGGCGGATTTGTTCCAAAAAATTTGCCGATTGATGGAACGCGTGAAGCGCTTTTGCAAGAAGCGATTGCTTGTTACAAGGGATTTATTTGCGGCTTATTGGATGTGACAGATAATCGTGTTGGTGCGGGTATTGTTGCACCACAAAATACGATTTGTTATGACGATGCTGATCCATATTTGGTGGTTGCTGCTGACAAAGGAACGGCCACTTTTTCAGATATTGCTAATCAAATTGCGATTGATCATGGATTTTGGTTGGGTGATGCTTTTGCTTCGGGTGGATCGACTGGTTATGACCATAAAAAATTAGGTATTACGGCGCGCGGTGCGTGGGTATCTGCTGAAAGGCATTTTCAAAGTTTAGGCGTTGATGTAGATAACACAGAAATTACAGTAGTAGGGATTGGTGATTTAAGTGGTGATGTGTTTGGCAATGGTGTGTTGTTATCATCCCACTTGAAATTAGTAGCTGCATTTAATCACATGCACATTTTTTTGGATCCGAATCCAAACCCACAAATGAGCTTTGAAGAACGTCAACGTATTTTTGCGTTACCAAGATCGACTTGGGCAGATTATCGTGCTGATTTGATTTCGCAAGGGGGCGGTGTTTATTCGCGCTCAGCGAAATTTATTGTGATGACACCTGAAATAAAAGCCATGCTGGAAATCACAGAAGATCGCCTCGCACCCAATGATTTAATTCGTGCCATTTTAAAAGCACCGGTTGATTTAATGTGGAATGGCGGTATTGGTACTTATGTTAAGGCAGCAGAAGAATCGCATGATGAGGTCGGAGATCGCACGAATGATGCTGTGCGTATTAATGGCGCTGAATTACGCGCGCGCGTTGCGGTTGAAGGTGGTAATTTGGGTTTCACACAGTTAGGCCGTATTGAATATACCTTGCTGGGTGGATTAATGAATACAGACTTTATCGATAACTCTGCTGGTGTGGATTGTTCTGATCATGAAGTCAATATCAAGATTTTGTTAAACACCATTATGGAAACAGGTGATTTAACACTCAAGCAACGTAATCAATTGCTCGCATCAATGGGTGATGAAGTGGCGAGTTTGGTGTTGCAAAATAATTATCATCAAAATGAAGCGGTGAGTTTTTTATCGTTGTTATCCTCACGTAATATGGGTTTGTATATTCGTTATTTGGATGTGCAAGAAGCAGCAGGAAAAATTAATCGTCAGTTGGAGTTTTTACCGGATCGCAAGGCCTTATTAGAGCGTCGCGCTAATCAACAAGGGTTAACACGACCTGAGGTTTCAGTCCTGTTGTCATACAGTAAAATTATTTTGAAAGAACAAATTTTGCATTCTGATTTGTTGCAAGATCCATCGTTGGAACATTTTATTAAAAATGCATTTCCCACCGTGCTTTGCAAAAAATACAGCCAATTTATTTTCAAGCATCGTTTGCGTGATGAAATTTTAGCAACACAATTGAGTAATCATTTGGTTTCGCATATGGGCATTGTGTTTGTGCATCGGATGAAAGATGAAACAGGTGCTGATGTTGCTTCTATTATGCGTGCTTTTCTCGTTGCTTCGCATATTTTTAATATTGCGCCATTGTATGCTGATATTGAAGGGTTGGATTATGCTGTTGATATGGCATTGCAATGTCAGATGAGTGATGAAATCACGCGCTTAGTGCGTCGTGCAACACGTTGGTTGTTACGTAATTGGCGAGAACCAATGCATATTACAACGATGATTGCACATTTTGAACCGCAAATTAAATTGTTGATTAAGCGTTTACCTAGATTGTTGTTGGGCAGTGACAAAGAAGATGTGGACATGCGTCGTGATCAGCTGATTGCTGCAAAAGTGCCGGAAGAAATGGCTTCTCGCATTGCCGCTGTGCGTTCGATGTATCATGCATTGAATATTGTGCAAGCGGCAACAAAACAATCAACTGATGTTTATCATGTTGCGCAAATTTATTTTGCCTTAGTGGATCGTTTGGATTTGCATTGGTTCAGAGATAAAATTAATGATCATCCAGTGACACATCGTTGGTCTGTGTTAGCAAAAGCGGCTTTTAAGAGCGACTTAGATTGGATTCAGCGTGAGTTGACAATGAGCGTGATTGGGTTCACAGTGGCTGCAAAGAGCACGACGACAAAGGTGAATGCGTGGTTAGAGCAGCACGCAAAATCAGTGGCACGTTGGGGTCGTGTGTTGGAAGATTTACGTAGCGAAGACGTTTCTGACTTTTCAATTATTTTACTCGGCATACGTGAATTATTTGATTTAGCAGAATCAGCAAGAAGCTAACTGCAGCATTATGCAGAAAGTGGTGAGAGGGAACGAATGATCGCGCAGGGGAAAAAAGCATCAGCCATTGATTATGCTGCTGAATCGCATTTTGTATCCGTTAAAGGATCAAACATGCATTATTATGATCTGGGTTCAGGTGACCCCATTTTATTTTTGCATGGCATTCCTACTAACGCTTATTTATGGCGTCATATTATTCCTGCCTTGTCCGCTCAGGCTCGTTGCATTGCACCTGATTTAATTGGTATGGGTCAATCCGATAAACCAGATATCGCCTATCGTATCTTTGATCATATTGCTTATCTCGATGAATTCATTGATGCATTAAAATTAAAAAATATTACTTTGGTTTTGCATGGATGGGGGTCGGTTGCGGGTTTTGATTACGCACGTCGACATGAAAAAAATATCAAAGCGATTGCTTTTTATGAATCGCATGTGCAACCGGTAACTGACTGGAGTCAATTGTCTTTGCCAGTGCAGCAGTTTGCGACTTTATTGAGTCGTCCTGGTGCTAGTTATCGCGCGATTATTAAGCAAAACTATTTTATTGAGAAATTATTACCACGCAGTGCAATACAAGGATTAAGTCCAGAAGTAATGACGCATTATCGCACGCCTTTTTTAACACCTGAAAGTCGAAAACCCTTGTGGCAATACTTAAATGACTTGCCGTTGGGAAAAGGACCTGCAGACGTGGTGCAATTAATGCAATCTTATTCAGATTGGTTGCAAAAAACAAAAATACCTAAATTAATGTTGTATGCGATCCCGGGTTTTATGACGCCGATGGAAACTGTGCGCTGGTCGCGTGATCATTTGCCTCATATTCAGTTAGCTGCATTGGATGATGCGCTGCATTTGGCGCAGGAGTCCGTGCCTGATCAGTTTTCAGAAGCGTTGCTTCAGTGGTATCAAACCCTATCATCAAGCTGAGTGTGGTTATGTTAAAAATATTATGCTGCTTCGCATCACTTTTTTTTATTCTGGGATTATCGGCTTGTTCTGTTAATTACGCACCTGGTAAAGCCTATATGCAAGCCACACCCGGCGTGACATATTAATATGTTTGGTCTAGGTTTGCGCCCAGCGCATTACGAAGCGATTATCAAAACCAAGCCAGCCGTTGATTATTTTGAGCTGCTTAGTGAAGATTTTATGCATTTTGCAGGTGAAGATTTTTTCTGGATGGAAAAAATCTGTGCGCATTATCCTGTTTCATTGCATGGTGTTTCGTTATCGATTGGCAGTTGCGATCCGCTAAATTTAGCGTATCTTTGTGCCTTAAAAAAATTAATAGCACATGTACAACCCCTTTTTGTTTCTGATCATTTGTGTTGGACTGGTGTGAATGGTGTTAACACACACGATTTATTGCCATTGCCTTATACAGAAGAAGCCATTGATCATTTGGTTTCCCGCATTAAAATCACTCAAGATTATTTGAATCGACAAATCATGTTGGAAAATGTGTCGAGTTATGCAGCATTTTCAGATGCTGAAATGAGTGAGTGTGAGTTCGTTGCGGAAGTGGCGCGTCGAGCGGATTGCTTTATTTTATTGGACATTAATAATGTTTATGTCAATGCCTTTAATCATGGCTTTTCGGCAGAAAGTTATTTGGAAAAAATACCGGTTGGTCGTGTAAAGCAATTTCATCTCAGTGGGCATAAGCATTGTCAAACGCATATTATAGACACGCATGATGCAAATATTGTGGATGAGGTGTGGCGTTTATATGCGATAGCAGTGAA
Source organism: Gammaproteobacteria bacterium CG_4_10_14_0_2_um_filter_38_22 (assembly GCA_002793195.1). Lineage (GTDB taxonomy): Bacteria > Pseudomonadota > Gammaproteobacteria > Coxiellales > Coxiellaceae > 2-02-FULL-42-43. Next base: position 8,231 of record PFPT01000049.1, on the reverse strand, counting down.
ACGTTTTGGTGAGGTAGCTTTAATCATTGAGCGTGATTCGGATATTCCACCATTAACAGCATTACTAACTGAACTGGATTATGCTAGAGACATCAGTATGCATAATTGCAAATAGAACAGAGAAAAGTTATGTTAAAAAAATGCCAACAGGATTTTCAACAGTACCTTTTGCAAAATAAGAAAAGGATTCCAAAAAATGTAATCTCAACGCAAGTGTTGTCTGCTAAAAAACGGTTGCAGATTTATCAAAACAGTTATTACGAAAGAATCATTGCTGCTATGCAGCAGGATTTTCCTGAGTTATGCGAATCAATTGGTGTATCAGCATTTAGCAGTTTGGTGATCGATTATATAACGCACTATCCATCAACACATTATAATTTGCGTTATGTGGGGCAACTGTTATCTGCATTTATTTTGTCACGTGACCCTGAATTTAAGCCGTATGCTGATTTAGCGCATAAAGAGTGGCTAAAATTGGATATATAGCCTCATCTTGTAACTAACATGGAAGTTAAAAATGGGATCGCAAAAAAATAGAATTGATGCGTTGGATAATCTCCGTGCTATTTTAGCATTAATTGGCATTCCATTTCATGCTGCATTTTTTTTAATGTTGGCAATAGCGCAGTCGAGACATATTTTTTTTCGCCTAATAAATGGCAATGTATTAATCCACATTTCAAAACAATATCACTATTTTTTCCTGTTGATTTTTTATGTGCATACCTTTCGTATGCCCGCTTTTTTTTTATTGGCTGGTTTTTTTGCACATTTACTGTATAGCAGTCGTGGTACAAAACGCTTGTTAAAAAATCGTTTTTTGCGCATTGGCCTGCCATTTTTATTTTATTTTATATGGATCATGCCCTTGTATTTGGCTCAGTTGTGGGCAATGTCATTGCAACAAGGAAAATCATTCGACTCTGTTTTTCATGTCTCTTATCAAAATGGTGTGTTGTGGTCTTATGTCGATAATCTCGACAATTATTGGTTCTTGTATTATTTATTAATTTTTTACGCAATGCTTTTATTGTTTTTGTTTGCTCAATATTATCGTTGGATTCCAGTTGTATTTTCTCAAAAAATAGGTATTTTTTTTGAGAAAATACTGTTTCCGCCTTTTATTTATGTTGTTTTGCCTGTGTTGTTTGCATTAATTTTTATAAAAGCACAATTTTGGTATGTGGTATTGGATGAGCGATTGTTGCCATCAATATATTTAATTTTATTGTATGGTGTTTGGTTTTTGATGGGTTGGTTTTTGTGGGTGCATAAAAATGCATTTGTAAGCTATATGCATTTTGCATGGCAAAAAATAGTCCTTTCTTTTTTATGTTACCTGACTTATCTTTATTTTTATGTTCATTTTCTCAATGCGCATAATACGATTATGTATGTTTGTGCCGTGTTTTTATATACCATATCCATGACACTGGGTGTGCTGGGTGTGTTGGGATTTGCGTGGCATTATTTTTCACGCTTTAATCGTGTTTTAAAATATTTCAGTAAAGCATCTTATTGGATTTATCTCACGCAAGTACCCATTGTTTTTTTTCTTGTTCAGTTAATGCGGGCACTGACGCATTCGTTTTATCTGCAATTTTTTAGCGCTACGATATTATGCGGATTGATTTGCACCCTCAGTTACCATTTTTTAATTCGTAAAACACGATTACAGTCGATTGTGGGTTAGGGAGCTACTTAATTGATTTATGTGAATATCAATTCATCAGCAATGAGACTACGTCATTCTGTTTGTTAATGCATTGTTTGATGATTCACTTGAAGATAAATTATACCTAGATGCACAAAAAGTACCTGCGCTACCAGTGAGACAAAACCCACCAGCTGTCGCTGCCTGAATACCGGGGCTCACTAAAAAAGCGCCACCGCTAGAGCCGCATGTTAATAAGCCTAAATATCCGCATGCTGTAGTTCCTCCAATCATAGCGCCAGCAGCAAGAAGTAGTGTTGAAAATGCAGTAACAACATCAATAGCGGGGCTTTCATTTAATTGATTTTCTTGAGGCATCTCTATTTTCCTATTATTTGATATCCGTTAATACTACATTAGCAATATTAAGTAAAAATTAAATCAAAAAATGAATGTACAAAACGTTTGAAAAAGAGTGCTTGTAAAAATGACACTAGGAGTTTTTCAGTACGCAAAACTATTAAAAAATAGAGTATTCAGAATTAAAATGTTATCGATTAAGCCAGCTTGTTTTGTTATGCTCAACTATTCATCAGTAATGACGCTGTCACTTTAAATAGTGTAAAAAGGAGTAAGATGAAAAATAAATGGACTTTATTTTTTTTGATACTAATAGGCTTTGTTGTCAATACATTTGCTTTGCCGTCTTATCTTGAAAACAATCAAGGTGAGGTGGCATTTGATATTAGTAACCCCATAGATGCAACAGGCTATACCTTGCAGGGTAAACATTTAAAAGGGGGTGATATTCACTTTCAATCTAAGGGTGTTTACGTTGCACCATTATTGGCTCATGACTGGGGCAATTTTAAACTACCTACCTCTCTTTCTTTGAAAAACAAACCATTGATTAAAACTACCGTAAATTATAGCGCCATTAAATTCATTGATCCTGTGGGCATTCATAATCTCTTTATTAAAATTGGAATGGCATCACGTACACAAGTGGTTTCTGGATTGGATCCTTATGTTTTAAAAAAGGGTATTTATACATGGCGCGTCCCAATTTTTGCTGTTGGTATAGAACATAATGATGTTGATGGTAAAACTGAAAACAGACAATTTATGCAAGTCGGCACAGGCGATGGTCCAAGTCATCATAATGGTATGTATACGCAACAATTTTATTTATATTTGCGAGGAAAAGGGAATGCCGGCATTGCAGCCCATCCGCAAAAAACAGCCAGATTAAATACCGTGTTACAGAAACCGGTTTCAGCCCATTTTACCTGTCATGCAGATGGTATTTGGGGCGGCGGTGGATCAGACCCTTATCGAACGATGACGGGTCAATGTCAAGGAAACACAATGACATTTCCAGCTGGGCCTGATTTAGATTATGAGTATGGCTCATTTACACTTCCCACCGTGCATTCACCATGGACTGCGGCACCAACAGACCATTGTATTGTGAATGGTAAGCCGAGCGTGGGATGTACTAATATCAAAATTGCTTTGGGATTTCATTATATCGCACAAAAAATTCGTGTGCCGATTAACCAACATGTCACTGCTTATGCAGAATTTGGCACAGCCTATCGTCATATCACACCGACGAATTTACGATATCAGTGCAAGGATAATGTGTATCTTAAAAAAATATTACCCAAAAAAGATTGCTTGAAAAAAAGTTATTTACCAGGCGGATCCGTTTATACTTATTTTGCTGTTGGTTATGCGTTTCAATCAAAAGAAGGTGTGCGTTATTCAGCGCGTTATATTTATATTCCAGAACAAGAAAATGCAGACCGGTTGGCATGGAGAGATGCTTCTGCCACAGAAATTTATGCAGTCAGCACCTCAAAAAAAGAATCTGCTAAAGTGATGCAGCAAAATTTTAATGTGGCATTGCATGCGATTCGAAAAATACCAGCTGTTTATGACGTGTTAGGCAAACATTTTTTTGAAGTGATATTAAAAAAGAATCATCTTAATGCGGTTCCTTGAAATTAGATAAAGCGCATTAAAAGAAGCGGGAATGTTTGATGAATTTATTTTCTAAAGAAATGATGGTTGTTGCAGTTGGTGGCGGACTGGGATCGCTTGCGCGTTTTTTATTATCGCGTTTTACACAAGCATTAATCCCTTATGCCGCTTTGCCATGGGGAATCATGACCGTTAATGTATTAGGATGTTTTCTGATTGGATTATTATATGGTGTTTTTGAATTTAAATTATTAATGCATCCTTTGTGGCGGGCTGGATTGATGATTGGTATTTTAGGTGGATTTACAACTTTCTCAAGTTTTAGTATAGATACTTTTTATTTTTTATTGCGAGGAGAATTTTTTTCTGCAATTTCAAATGTATTCATCACGGTTATCATTGGATTGCTTGCTACTGCGTTGGGTGCATGGGTCATGGCTTTATTTTTAACGCGTTAGAGAAGGTGACATGAAAACAGATGCTCAGTTATATAAAATGATGGCTTCTGATGGACAAACACAAGCAACTATTGTGCCAGAACGGGGTGGTTGGATATCGTCTATCATTTTGCCATTTGAAAATGGCGCACGAGAAATTTTATATCAACATGAGCATGCTTGGGATGAAGCATTAGCGCATTTACCAGGCGGTTCCCCATTTGTTTTTCCCATTTGTGCACGCATTGCGCGTGGTGAAAAGCAAAATAAGTATTTATATGACGGAAAACAATATCACCTAAATATCCATGGTTTTTCTTGGACTGAAAAATGGTTTGTTGAAAGTGTCGCTGATAATAGCATTGAAATTGTATTGCGCTATAATGATAACACCTTGATGGCTTATCCATTTCAATTTGAAGTGCGTTTGCGTTACGAGGTGCAGCCCGGAAAATTAATTTGTTATCAGACCTATCAGAATCAAGAAATATCGCGGAAAATGCCTTATTATGCAGGGTTTCATCCTTATTTTTTAACGCCACATGCTAAAAATGGAAAAGAAAAAGTGATTGTTGATTTTAAATCAACGCGACGATTAAAATATAATGAGACATTAACAGATGTGATTGGTGAGCAACCGGTTTTAACCACACCTATTTCGATTGCAGCGCCTGAAGTGAATGAACAGTTAAATGTATTGTCCGATCACGATAAATTGGCTAGGTTGATTTTTCCCAATGGTGAAGTGATTAAAATCAATGTAACGCAAAACGCACACTATTTCCCCTACTTGCAATTATATACTATCCCTGAAAAACCTTTTTTTTGTGTGGAGCATTGGATGGGATTTCCGAATGCGTTGAATTCCGTCGAGGGTGTGCGATGGTTGAAGCCAGGAGAGCGTGAGACAGCGGTTTATGAGATTGGTGTTTAATTCGCATTTCAGTATAATCGCTTTTTTATCTAGGAAGCCAAGCCATGATTGATCCCAAATTACTTCGCCAAGATCCTGATGCCGTAGCTATTGAAGCAAAACGCCATAATGTGGACATTCAGATTGAGTTGTACAAATTATTAGAGGTAGAGCGAAAAGCTTTGCAAGAAAAAACACAGGAATGGCAGGCAATACGAAACCAATTGGCAAAGCAGGTGGGAATAGCAAAATCCAAAGGTGAGGATGCATCTGCGATTTTATCTGAATCCAGTAAAATGAGTGAGACGCTTAAGCAATCGGAAGCAGCGCTTGATGCAGTGCAAAAAAAAATAACTGACTTTCAGTTGCAAATTCCCAATCAGTTGCACGCATCTGTTCCAGATGGCAAATCGGAACAGGATAATATTGAAGTGCGCAAATGGGGTATACCTAAAAATTTTTCTTTTACACCTAAAGACCATGTTGATTTGGGCTTGCGTGATAATTTAATGGATTTTGAAGCAGCATCGAAATTATCTGGTGCCCGATTTGTGGTTTTACGCGGGAAATTAGCCAAGTTACAACGTGCTTTGGCAGAGTTTATGTTGGATTTGCATATAGATCAGCATGGTTACACGGAAATGTATGTGCCGTATTTGGTGCATTCAAGCGCCTTGGTTGGTACAGGCCAATTACCCAAATTTGCGGATGATTTTTTCTCAATTCAAGGCGAACAAGGGTTTACCTTAATTCCCACAGCAGAAGTGGCATTGGCAAATTTAGTGCGCGATCAAATTATTGAAGTGAATCAATTGCCTTTAAAGTTTGTGGCGCATTCTCCTTGTTTTCGTAGTGAGGCGGGATCTTATGGAAAAGATACGCGCGGTATGATTCGTCAGCATCAATTTCAAAAAGTAGAGTTGGTGCAAATTGTATCGCCTGAAAAGTCTTATGAAGCTTTAGAAGAAATTACAAAACAAGCTGAAAAAGTGCTGCAATTATTAGAGTTACCTTATCGTGTTATTTTATTGTGTTCAGGCGATACGGGTTTTACTTCGACAAAAACATATGATTTAGAAGTGTGGTTACCCAGTCAAAATCAATATCGTGAAATTTCTTCTTGTAGTAATTGTGAAGCATTTCAAGCGCGCCGCATGATGGCGCGGTATCGTTCTGCTGAAACGCATAAACCAGAATACGTACATACCTTGAATGGTTCGGGTGTTGCGGTTGGTCGTGCCATGGTTGCGATTATGGAAAATTATCAAAATGCAGATGGCACGATTACGATTCCATCCGTGTTGCAAAAATACATGAATGGATTGGCAATATTATAACGCTTCAAAAAACCGCGTGACTGGATTTGCGTTGGTGTTTGTGATGGCGTCATACATTTTTTTACCCGTGTAAGATAAATGGTGATCGACACGTGAATCATCTTTCTCAGGTGATGCATAAGCAAATAGAACAGAGCCGCCACGAACCAAATGAATGAATCTATCGACGTGATTTGGATTAACCGCAAAGCATCCCCAGCTTCTACCCGCGTAACCTGTTTTTTTAATGAAACTGGGTGTGACATACCATGCGGCATGAATTACAACCGCACGACTGAGGGCGTTGCTGTTAATGCCTGGCTCCAGTCCATTTACACGAAGTGATTCACCGTGTTCACCATCATACTGTTCATCAAGGGTAGTGAAAATGCCAGGTGAAGACTCCAGAGATCCAGGTTGATTTGAAAAACGCGTTGCATAAACTGCGCCTGAGTTTTTGCCCTGCGCAACGTGCATATGCATAATGACGTGATCATTATTTAGATCAATGACCCACAAGCGTTTTTCGTAAGAAGGTTTGTTAAAATCAACGATGGTTAACATTGTTGGGTTGCTGACTTCATGATGCTTGAGTGCCCAACGGTACCCATTGATGGCTGATTTTAAAGCGGTCGGTGGCAGACCATCTAAATTTTTTGCAAGATTTGGTTTGTGTTGTGATGTCGCAATATGTTCATTTGCGTGAGCTGCTTGCGCTGGAAGTAAGGAAGCGCACAACAATCCGCCTGTTAATACAGAAATAAGAATTCCTAATAACTTATTGAATTTCAATGTTTTTTCCTCTTATTGTCTAATATAAGCACAGACTATACCGGAGCAGTTTGTTAATTTCCAGAAAAAAACCGATTTTTGGTGATAAATTATTAAAATAAACGGCTGACCAACAAGTTAGATTGAGCAGCCAGTGTGCTTATCGGCGATTTCCTGAGAAATAACTCAAAATACGCAACAATGCTAAGAACAGGTTCAAAATATCCAAATAAAGTGAAATGGTTGCCATAATGTAATTTGTTTCGCCGTTATTCACAATTTGGCTGGTGTTATACAAAATATAACCTGAGAAAATCAAAACGCACGCACCAGAGATCACAATTTGCATCATGGGAAAATGGAACAAAGCATTAGCAATGATCAGTAATATCACTGTGGTGACGGCAATAAATAAAAACCCACCGAGATAACTGAAGTCTTTTTTAGTGGTGAGTACATAACCTGATAAAGCGACGAAAATAACACCGGTTGCGCCAAGCGATGTGAAAATCAATTGCGATCCGTTGGTGAACTCAGCGAGATACATGTTCATGACAGGTCCGAGTGTGTATCCCATAAAACCAGTAAAGGCGAAAATAGAAAGAATACCCCAAACGCTGTTGCGTAATGCCATGGTTAAAAACAATAATCCAAGCATGCCAACCAGTAATACAATAAAGTTCATTTGTGTTGCGCCCGTTTTCATCGCAACAACAGCCATTACCGCGCTGAACAATAATGTGAGGCTCAACAAAAAATAGGTATTGCGTAAAACTGTATGCGTTGCCAGCGTAGATTGATAGGTAGATTTTTTAATAGTGGATGTATCGGTAGGACGTATCGACAACATAAGTTAAATTCCTCGTATGGATTTTTCTGGCATTGTAGCAAAACATAAGGGCGGTTTATACCTTTATCAAGGGAGCTTAAGCCTTTTTTGAAAATAAAAAAAGAGGGGTGTTTTGCATATAATAGGCGTTTTTTAAGTAGAGAAATGACAAGTGCGTCAGTGTGAATTTATTTTGCATGAGTAATTAAGGGCTATTTACAATTCGCCGTAATAGATTGATTTATAAGAGCGAACTCGTAAAAGTGCATTTCTCACAAAAATAATAAAACGAGCTTGTAATCTTACCTCGTTTCAGTGGACA
>PFPT01000018.1 GCA_002793195.1 Gammaproteobacteria bacterium CG_4_10_14_0_2_um_filter_38_22 | reverse complement strand
CATTAATTCTGAAATTTTAAGCTGATAAGGCTATGTGGCGGGGTGGGATTTGTGGGGGCTTACGGAATACTAGCTGGAATTGCAATGGAGAAAAATGAATTATTGTCCGAAGAAAAAATAAAAAATGCTTCTGTACCATTTCTAAGAATAGTAAAATAAATAAAATTCCCTACGCAATCTTAGACGATATTAAAATCCATTACCGCGTTGAAAAAAATTAATCATTAATGGATATCGCTCAAGCTCCCATATCGTAACCGCTATTTTTAATAAAATAGAAGATGAAATTGTAAATTTATTTAAACAATCCGTTGCAGATCCAGCGATACAAATATCTTTTTTGCAACAAAACATCGTGACTTATCATAAACCGTAAGAAAAAAATATTTAAAGTGGATATGCCAAGATTAGTAGTTTCATTTATCAATTCAGAATATATTTCCACAGAATCAGATAGTTTAATTTGATTATCAATATAATTAAAGTAGAGAAATTAATAAGCTTCAAGAGCAATCAAATATTCAAGAGCTTCATGAAGCTGATCGTCATTAAAAACTCGCATACCATTTTCCTTTAGTAGCGCCGCTGTCACGCCTGAGCCAGCAGTAACTGTGCCGGAAAATGTTCCATCATACACAGTAGTATTGCCGCACGATGGACTATTTTTTTTAAGGATGGCGATTTTTATATTGTATTTTAAAGCAACGGTAAGCGCGTGCTTCGCTCCTTTTATAAAAGCTTCCGTTTTATCAAAACCAGTATGAGATAAAACTTTTGCGGACTTACGAAGCACATCAATACCGGTTCCCCCGACGATCTCACTAGATTCTCTTGGAACGGAAAGTCCAGCTGAAACTTCTGGGCATATAGCAATAAGTCTGTCTTCTTGTTGCCATTTTTTGATAATAAGATCATCGCAAAAGGCATCGCCACCATGGTAGCGAACTTTCTGACCAAGTAAACAACCACTAATTAATATTTTTTCCATACCTTCACTTTCATCTATTTGTTGGACATGATTAACGCCTCGCGCGCAAGCAGTCTCGTTGTATCAATTGCAGGCTTGCCCAATTTCTGCGAATCAAAAACTTCGGGTAACTCAGTGCAACCTAAAATCACAGCGTCACAATCAATCTGCTGAATTAATCCTTTCACTTCTTCAACCGTTTTTGGGTTTATTTTTGAAGGAATAATTTCATCCATAATGAATCGATCTATTTTTTCACAAGCATTTTCGCCAGGAATAACTGCTATCATTCCCCTCTCTTTTAAATAGCTATCATACAAACCAGCTTGCATCGTAAATTTTGTTCCCAGCACACCAATACGTTTATAATCATTACGCTGACATTCATTTGCAGTCAGTTCAATTAAATTCAATACAGGTAACGGCGATCTCTCTTGAATGATCTCAATTCCATAGTGCGGCGTATTGGAAGGAATAATAATAAATTCAGCGCCAGCTGATTTTAACTTCTCAATGGATTTTAATATTTTGATTGCAAGTGCAGTCCAATCCTGAGAAATCACTAATGCCTTATATTCATCAAATGAAAAAGCATGCATAGTAAATTCTGGATGTTTTCCAGAGGAATCACTTCTTGCGGCAAGCGCTACAATTTCATTTGCGCAAATACAAGCACCAACAGTTGTAATGTCAACAATACCGATATGTTTCATAAAAAAACCTAATTTAGTTATGCTCTAAAAAATTATCCATCGCATTAAAAAATAATTCCGGTTGATCATCTTCCGCAAAATGACCACAACGATCAAAAATGTGTAGTGTTGATTTTGGAATTTTATCTGCCATAAATTTTGCATGAGATGGATCATTGATCCAATCATCAGCGCCACAAATAATTAATGTGAGACAGGTAATTTTTTCCATTTCATTTTCAAAATTAAAGGTTCGTAGAAATTTCTTGAATCCTAAATTAGTCACCTCTATGTTATAGGGAATTCCTGATGAAGTAGTTGGCGGCGCTGCTGTCGTATTAACAGAATATAGTGGTGCCATTACTTTATAAAAATCAGCAAACTCTTTTGCATCACGAAATTGGCCATTCCATAATTTTTGCGCCACGATTTTTTGCTCGTCTGTTCCTTTTTTTTCAAGATTGTTCTTTGCCGTTTCAATAAATTTATAACTGGGTGCGCCTGCAAGCAATATGAGTTTTACTAAATGATCCGGATATTTAATCGCATAACCCAAAGATGCCATCGCACCATATGATCCGCCTAATAAAATTATTTTTTTTAAATTAAAATGCGTACGAATTGCCTCCATATCATCAATGTAATGATACATCGTGCAATATTCAGCATCACTCGAATCACTTCCAGCACAACCACGAGGATCAAAGAAAATCAGATCAGCAAATTTTAAAAGATGCTCCGCAATCGGAAGATACACGGCATGATTTCCACCCGGACCACCAGGCACTAATAACATCACTGGTCGACTACCTAACGCCATATTTTCTTTTTGCATTAGCTTGCAATAAAGCTTTGTCGCTGGTGTGTTATATCGTGCCGGAATGTAAATATGTTTTTCGGAAAGCATTTATTTCTCTATTTTGGTGATGATGTAGAATTTCATTATTATGACAAATTATGTCTATTTTTTATATTAAAAACATATGAAATTATCTCACGTGTGCGACAGATTATTATGCTAATTTTTAGCTAATTTTTTGCTTTTTTACCCAAGTAATCAAATCTTCTCTTTCATAAAAAACGCGGCTACCGATTTTAATATGCGGAATACCCTTGCGTTCCCAACGCTGACGCTCAAACCACGCTTCAGACATCCTTATCATTGCCGCCGCTTCCTTTTGAGTTAACAAATCAAGCTCAACGCTATTACTATCATTTTTATTCATCTTACCCTCCTCTCTGATCTGCAAAATAAATACGGGCAACCTCAACAAATAGAATACTATTCTTAAGGCTACATTATGTCAAACTATTTGACATAATTATGTCATATAATATGCAAGAAAAATGCGTTATTTCATTTAGGACCCGATGTACACAGCGACCACATCCAAACGCTCATGACCCAACTCACCACTGATAATCTGGCGCGCACTTTCATCAGATGCCAATTGCTCCAACGTCATTTCTTTTTTTAATAAACCACCTTTTGCAGAGCAAATGCGACCCGTTAAATCTTGGTAACGACGCTGTGCGTAGGCATGACGTAATCCGTGCGCATGATGAATACCCGCCCTACTTGTTTGATTGCGATAACTTGTTTCCTGATCAACGTAGCGCTTATCATCGGGAATCAATGCGCGCTGACTTTCACCCAGAAACGTTTTAACCTGTGCAATAGCATTCCACTGTTCTGGATATTGAATTTTAATGCTACGCGCACGCCCACCTTTGCACCAGGAGCTTTGAAGATTTAATTGATCACCAACAACAGCTTGATGAATTTTAATCTTGATTGATTCTTCGCGACGCAATCCAAACTCACGCTGCAATATCAGGCTCATTTTTACATTTTCATCAGTAATTTTTGATAAATCTGATTGCGAAATAGCAATTGATTTATCTTTGTTGGTAACATACTGACGATTGGGAATATTAAGCCGTGAATTATCCGCAGGGATAACACCTGCCTTATTAAATTTACCCATCGCCCACCGTAAATCAGTCATGCGATTTTTTATTGTTCCTGGACTTAATTTTTCCTGGAGCCATCGATCAACAAGAGATTTTACATGCTTAAACTTAAGCTGTTTTATATGCTGAATTTTATAACCAGCTTCAGACAATTGCTCCGCCGCGTAAAGCAAACGTTCTTTTCGATTAGCCTGTGTTTTCAAACCACCGTCCCTGTTCTGTTTTGTTAATTGAATGATTGAATGCTTTAAATCATGCTTTGCTGACATAAAAACCTACTATTTTTTAACTTATGCAAATCATATCAATGCCGACGATTCAAAAATGGTGAGTGTTCGCACACAATCCATCCATTGATGGCGGAAGCTTACGCTTCAAAAGTGCGAAAATAGGCAGAAAAACTGCCAGCGGCAATAGCGAATCCTCGCCGTTATCGTTGTGACCTATTGGCCACAACGATACATTTTTTACATAAGGAACATTTTAAAAATTAAAAAACTTAATAACTTAACGATTTAAAATTTACGAATACTGGCGAATCAACTGATCACGTAATGCATCAAAGTCAGACTTTTTTAATAGCATATTTACCAATTTACGCGGCGATACATTAATTTCTGTTTCTAAATAAATTGACTCACGTATTGCTAATAATTTTTGAAATACCTCATTTTCTATGAAATGTTTGTCTTTTTCTTCTAACGCTTGACCATCTAAAACAAATTTACTTTTTTCAATATTCACTTCGTTCATAAAAATTTCCTAATAAATTAACGATTTAAAATTGATGACTTGGATTTAAAGCTTATATTTAACGCATAAAATTAACTCCTTTTTACTTATTGACTTAAAAAATTACTGAATAGAAACTGATCACTATTTAAAAAAATAGCTGCAAAAAATTAACGATTAAAAAATTTAAAATTATTTTTTGAATGCTGAACTCATAAAGCGATATTTTTGATACAAATCAAAAATTAGTTTCTAAAACTGATCGATAAAAAAATTAACTGATACTAGTATTTTTAAGACTGGAAACTTATTTAAAGACCAGGAATGGTCAATTGAATATTACAGATAGACATGTGACGCCAAAGGTTTTCACCTTACATCGCTCTAATGGCACGCGACGCTATTTACAAAAATTTTCCGCTATCAAACTTCATAACGGCTTTTTTAGACGGGCAATAACGCTGTTATTGCCCACCTAAAAAAGCCGTCACTTCGTCGTCACTTTAAAATTGAATAATTTAAATAAAAAAAATCAATGAATTAGACCCCCTGTCACTATCTCAAACTCGCCTGGCGGCTCGATTGAGATAGAGACAGGGGTATAATAAAAAATCAGTCTCTCTCTTCTCGTATCCTCGCTTCTTCAATAAGAGATTTTAGAGTACTAATTTCTTTTTCAAGCCATTTCTTAATATTTCTATTTTTTTCAACTGAAATATATTCTTCCAAGTGTTTTAACTTATTTACATAATGGGCGCTTATCGAACCAGACCATCCTTCGGTGTTATAATTTGCACTTGCTTCATTCAAAACTGAAGAATCTGACCCATATTTCTCTAATAACTCGCGCATAAATGCTTTTGGCATTTCATCAAATCTGCTAAGTTCAAACGGAGCAAAACGAGCGATCAACGGAGCACGAATTTTTAAGTTTTCATCAATCCATTTAAAAATTTCGCTTTTTGGTAAAAAACTAAATGTTTTGGACTTTAATTTACCATCGATTTGACACATTTGGTTGCGTTCAAAAAAAACACCCCCGTTTAACCATCCAAATATTGCTATTGCATTTGACTGAAATGGATCAAGGTTTTTTGCAATAACATGCCAAGTCTCATTAGGATAATTTTGACCACAATAATCTAAAAATTTCCAAACATCCTCTGATCGAATGCCAACAATTGTATTATCTTCATCAAGATGTTTCAGGCACTTTTCAAGAACAATTAACGATTTATCCCTATTTTTTTTTGCTAAAGCTAAGGCAAGCGAACTCCAGGTGTAACTGCCCATAGAACCAAATTTAGATTCGTCCAAAGATGAAAATAAACTTTTATGTGTAAGTACATCTATAAATATATTATTTTCTATAATTTGTAACATATGCTTGTTATATAACAAGCTATCTAGCATCTCTATAGCGCTGCTAATGCTCCTTCTATCTGAGCATTTCAATATAAGCATGAATATTTCCGTTAAAATATCTTCAGGAAATTTTATTAAAACTGCTCCATATACATAAATCTTGAATATTGAGGGTTCAAACAAACCTAAACGGGACTTATCTAACAATAGCTTTGCAATTTTGGGAGACATACCAGAGCGCAACACTAAATATGGTAATTGTGCACTTAAAACTGATTCAGAAAGATCGTAAATTTTCGACTCCCAACTCTGAACATCTCGTTCAAACACACCCGACAAAAAACCGCCAAAAAAGAAATCTGAAGCCTTATTTCTTAAGCTAATCCAATGTTTGTTTATTTTTAGCCATAACTGATCGTCACAGTCAAGAAGACCTAGTCGCTTACCAAATTCAAATCCATTTCTCGCTTCTTCAGTTAGCATCCACGCCAATTCAGAATCAAGAATTATTGGTGCTGAAATAATCTGCCCTGCCAAATAATTTAATTTTTCATTTAAAAAATCATTATTATCTTGTTCACCACGCCTATCTTCTAAAAGATTCAAGCCTACGTATCTTTTAAGCATTGAGTGCAAATCAACCTCACTTAATTGATCATGAAGTGATTGCAATTCGGATGCAAAATTTTCATCAAATCCATTTTTGTCGTATCTCAGAGAAATAACCAGCGCTTCAATTACCCTGCCTTTTAACTCTTCATTTCCATTGGCCAAGCTAGAAAGCATATCAATAGTAAATTTTTGAAAATGTTTTAATTGAAGTAAAACTCTTACATGATGAAGGAATGCATTTGAAATAGATTTTTTTTCCTCGTCATCAGATTTTTTATATATTTCCCAAAAAGACTTAAGATACAGATCATACTCTTCAACAAACTCATCATGGTTTTTTGGAATCCATCCTTCTGGATCGCTGCTACTTAAAGTAGCACGCTCTCTAATTACAGTGCGTATAACAGAAAAGGCTCTTAATGCTTCATCAAACGCATCTATAGCAAGCAATCTCGTCTCTTTATTTTCAGAATTAATATATTTTAACAATATTGGGAGTCGTTCTTGTGGGGATATACTAGTAGAAGCTGCATTCCCAGTGGCAATCACAGAAAACAACCCTTTAAACACACCTGTTGCATTATTACTCCAAGACTCATTTTCAGCTAATGAAAGGTCTAGCAGCAAATCTGCAGCTTCTTCAAAGCGCTCTCCATAAAGCGCTATCTTTTCTAGTGAGTTGACTAAAGTGCGACGACCGTTCTTGAAGTTAACAAGATCCGCATGAGAACACTTACCTAAAGCGCGCGAAATTGCTCGGACAGCAGCTTCAGGATTGACCTGTACGAGCCTTGTAAAAAGAGCGCCATTATCTCCATCATTGAAATCAGAAATGTTTTGAAAAATTCCATCCTCTGCAAGCAAGTTTTCAAAATACTTTCCTGATGATTTAGATTCTCCAACATACCTGATCATGTCAGAAAACCATATTTTAAGTTGTGAACCAGCAAGAGTTTCTATCAATTTTTTTGGATCATATCTATGACTATATTTATCGCACCAATCGCTCCATAGCTTAATGTGAAGAAGCTTTGGAGTAATGTACAAGGTCGATCCGCCTTGAAGAATTTTTCTTTTAATGCATATGGTTATAACATCCTGAAAATCATCGTATGATAGCGTTGGCTCAACATGCGCCACTATAAGATTATAAATTAAATCAGCTTCTTTTTTGAGTAATGCAACCCAGCCAAACTTTCTAAATAGAGCAAGGTGAGATAAAATTAATTTTCTTCTTTTCTTTTCTTCTTGCGTTGTGTTGCGATCAGAAATATATATTTCCCATATATTATTAATACTGTCATTTACCTTTGTTAGCTGCGTCAAGCTTGGATCATTACGCAAATTCTTGCCAACTATATGCGCTACTCGAGGAGAACCACTGCAATACTGTTTAATATGCTCTGCATCTATTTTTGATATATCATAGCTCTGCAATATTTGTGAAATTTTTTCATCAGTTAGTTTTGGTGGCTCCAGATAGATATACTCAGGATTTCGATCAGTATCACTAAACTCATTGTAAATTGATATTAATGTCATCTTGGCATTTCGAAATTTTCGATGGAGTTCTGAACGATGATCTGAATCGCATTCGTCTACAATTAAAATTATTGGGTGATTTTCTGCATGTTCAATCATACTCTGTATGAAAGGATCATTATCAATAATATGTTCAGCACTTTCGCAATAAACAGTCTCTAGTTGATGTAAACTTTTCGATAAAGCCTCATATATTGTTCGCGTCTTGCCTATACCTGGCTCACCAATGTACCTAATATGTGTTAATTCAAGTTTAATATTGATTTTTTCTTTTAATGAATTAATTACGATTTTATTTTCTTCTGATTCATAATATTCTTCACCATCTAGCCCACAATTCTTCTTAACATGATCAATCGGATATATTTGTGCTACACGATTCATAATCGCCAATGAAATATTCGGGAAATGACTTAAAAGCTGAGCAATTTGATCTGACTTCCATATTATAATATCAACCGATGAATATTCTTCGTTTATTTTTGACAACTCTTCTCTAATTTCTATTCTAGGATCAATACCATCAACATCTGGGTTAATATCGCCAAATAAAAAAACAATAAATGTCCCTTTATTATCAAAACACCTCTTCACACCATCATGCAATTTTCCTTTTTCAAAAAATAATTTTTTAAAATCGCTTTTTTTAGATGCTGAAAAGGAACCAGTTTTAATTTGATATACATTATATCCGCTTTTAATTAATCCATGTGATTTGGGAAAATCATTACTTAATTCTGTTTTTACCCACGCATCAACTCCTCCATCACGAACATCAATATTGAATGGAATTGAATATTCGTTTGGTTGCAGACCACATCGCTCGCATAAAATTCTCAAAATCCTTCTAAAAATTTCCACACCTTTATTAGATTTAATTGCTTGGAGATGAACTGCTTCAGGTGTAAAAAAACTATTCATGAAAATTCCCTATAAAAACCTTAAAAAAATCAATAACTGACTATTTTTCAAAAATAAATTTGAGCACATTTCAAAAAAATCGATTATTTTAATAGAGATGCCACAACGTTATCCCAATAATTAAATTCATTTGATTGAATTAATCACGCAAGATAAAATGGCTTTTTAATTTTGAAATACTGAAAATATATTATTAAATCAATCCTCTTCAAACTCAGAATTTCTAAACCGCAGCACATTGCAGTTTTCTTTAATAGTGCGTTGCAACGCTTCATCAAAACCATCTTTGGAATTTGCTTGAATTTCAACCGAGATAGACACATTAACTCCCAGCTTTGATGTAAACTGTTGAACAACTTCATCCACGATAGTTGCAAATTCCATTTTTGCTTTAACCGGATCAAGATCAATGTTGCTATAAAACTGATTTTTAATAGCAGTTTTCATAACAGATGTTAGTTGATCTGAATTAATGATTTTTTCGTTATGCATTACCTTCTGGTAGCTATTATTTCCAGCGGATATTATCTCAGTCATTTCTAATTTCGGTGCGGGTTTAGTTTTCTCGCGATATTCTGCCGCAACATTTTTATCAATTAAGACGCATGTATCATCTAAAGTTGGTATGCCACCATTGCCAAAACGGAAACCTAAATAATTACTTCCATCTTTGCCTGATGCAAAACCAAAAAAGTCCTCGCTATCTAATCCTTTGCTAATTGTATTTTTGTAAACTTGATCATTAACCAATCTAGGTAAATACAAATAATGACACGCATCTTGATAGACTTTTAGGCAGCTAACATCGGGCACGCCGTCTTTAAAATACCATTGCGTGAGCAGATTTTTTAAATGGATCGGTGACCATTCAGAGATAATCCACTCTTCTTCATGTAATCGATTTTCAATTTCTTGAATAAGATTTGCTGAGTTTGTAGATACTGAAACAACTTCCCACTCTACTGTGTTCTCTGTTGCCTTAAATTGAGATGGGCAGATAATCCATTTATAAGTTTCGCGTATAATTTGTTGAAGATTTTTTTCAGCATCATCAGCGCTTTTTTTCGCTAAATTTGCCTGAAAAAGATCAAGGTTCAATTTACCTTCATTGATATCAGTAACAATTTCACGCCACGCCAAATAAGTTCGAGCAGCATCATTTAATCGACCAACAACGTCGGTATCCGCTGCGAAAAAAATCAAGCGATTCCGTTTTTGACGTGGTTGATCGCCACGGAATGCCAAAATTTTTTCAGCAGCGACGATGGCGTTGCTTTCATCTGTTTTCGCATATCCCTCGGAAGGTGATAACACTACTAATCTTGGTCCTGTTCCATAATCATCGGGAATATCTGTAGAGTTAGTAAACACATGAATACCAGAAAAAATAGAATTGCGTCCAAACACGCCAGTTACTCGACGTTTTAGCTCCTCAAGCAGCATCAGCTTATCGATATGCTGTTTTCTGCTTTCCATTTCACGACGTAAATTAGGTTTGATATCTAGCCAAAAGCGATCTTGGTCTGAATATAAATAATGTAGTCGATTACGCAGTCTTTTAAGCACATCCTCAAATACCCCTACAGTTTGTCCAGGCTGAACTCCACCGAGTAATATTCTTTCTAACTGAATTCCTTTCACAACTTGATCACGAGCGCTTGGAGCGCTTCCTAGAAATATCGTACGCATAGCACGATGTGCTGCTTGCACACTACCAAATCGCGTGTCTTCTCCATCGATACGATGCGTTTCAGAGCGAGGACCATCCACTTCACGTTCAAGCACTGGTTCCCATCCTTGAGGAAGGTAGTGAATACTTTTATTCCGCACAAGGCTATCATCCAAAGGAATCGATCCTGGCATAATCAAAGCATCCTGATTATTGTCGTTCCACAAACGATGAATAATCACAGCCATATATTGAAGAACACCACGGGTGCGCTGAAATTTGTCTAGAGTGGACCAATCTTCATACAAACGATCAAAAATTTCGGGGTGAATCGGATAAGATGCACACATGCGTTCGAAATATTCATTTGATTGAGTTTCTAACGGAAAATACTGTGCATTTTGTCGATAGTAATCGCAGAACTGGCGGCTAATTCCTTCAATTTGTGCACGATCACCAGCAAATTCAAACAGCCTTCTGCGAACAATTTCAAAGGCCTCTTCAGTCGCAACTGGTTTCCAAACAGATTCCAAGGTAAGCCCCCACAAATCCCACCCCGCCACATAGCCTTATCAGCTTAAAATTTCAGAATTAATGAACTGAGGCAACAGTGTTGTTGG
>PFPT01000063.1 GCA_002793195.1 Gammaproteobacteria bacterium CG_4_10_14_0_2_um_filter_38_22 | reverse complement strand
GGTGACGATCAGATTTATGGAAATGTCGGTGATGATGTTTTAATCGGTGGCGCTGGAAAAGATTTCTTAGTCGGCGGTGATGGTAATGATGTTTATGTTTATGAAGCGTTAGGTGATTCAACTCACGCACAACACGACACCATTGAAGGATTCACACATGGCAGTGATAAAATTGATTTAAGTGTATTGGGCATTCATGCAAATGACGTGCAAATTCAAGCACACGATGGCATTCAAACACTGACTGTTGATAATAGCGATTTCTCAATTGACTTTATCGCATCCGATGAAATCAAAGCGGATGACATTATTACCTAAGCATTGAAACTTCACTTTTTTTATCAACAGGCCTGTTTTATTTTTTAGGCAGAAAAAATGCCAAACCAGTTGCAAAAACCAAACTGAAAGGAATCAAACTAATTGCCCACTGAAAATGAGGAATTGATTGATTTAAATTTGCAGTTAACCCGGCACGATGATTCATCCAGGTTACTAAAAACCCAATCAATGGCTGAAAAATGGGCGCTAAAATAACGCACAACATATTTGTAAATCCAATGCAGGTTGCATGATTGCTGGTTGTTGAAATATCGTTAGCAATCGCAAAAGTCAGTATATAACCGCTTGAACAAACACCCGTTAAAAATAACAATATAGATAACATAAGCAATGAAAGCTGCGTATCAAAAATAACAAAAAATAAAAATAATGCGGCAAAAAAAGCATTGATAATTAATATCTCTCGACGCCACTTTGTACGCGCATCCAACCAACCTAAAATGGGTCCGCCTATACCAACGCCCGCATATAAAGTAGCCGCAATCATGCTTGCATTTAACAAAGTCAGATGACGCGACACTTCCAAAAAAGGAATAGCCCATAACGCTGTAAATGTAGTCACCACACAAAATAATATGCCAAGATAAATGCCATTAATCCAAACTACTTTTTTTCGCAATAAAATACGCAATCCATGTATCAATGATATCGTTTCTTTTTTTACGGAAGGCATTCTTTTTTGGGTTGGTGCATTGCGCACAATAAAAAACAATAAGATGGTGAGTACCGCGGAAAATAAACCGGCGAAAAAAATACAATTACGCCATCCAATTCTGTGAATCACAATAGCAATCCAAAAATTACCCAGAATCGCACCAATCATGCCGGCCGTTTCAACAATGGCCGTCATTAATGCAAATTGTTTTTTCGGAAACCAAATACCGATTACATTTAAACAACCCACAAAAGCAAATGCAGCACCACCGCCCATCAAAATACGACCAATCAACGCAAAAGGAAGTGTTTTCGCAGCAGAAAATAAAAGGCAACCCAAACAAACAAATAAAGCACCCAAACTTAAAATGCCACGCGGCCCATAACGATCCATTAATAATCCAGCAGGTATTTGCAAAGAAACATAAATGTAATAGTAACTACTCGCCAATACACCGCCGCCTAATGCAGTGAGCGCAAAGCTTTTCATTAATCCATCAATAATTTCGCCCGAGGATAATTGAAGAAAAAACTGAAATAACACGAAGATAGTTGCAACAACCCACACCGACCACGCTAACCGCATGCGATATTTACGCGCAGAACGAAATGCACCTGGCTGCCATGGCGTGTACATTTTATCTGTTTTGTTCGTCGAAAATGGATTGGTCACTCGCTATCTCATTTGATTGTCTTTCAAACGATATTAAAGCCTCAGTCTGAAATTGCAAGTTTAATTCATGCACACTGATTTCATCAGCGTAATCATTTGCACAGCCGCTTGCGCCACTTCAACCCCTTTATGACTGCTATTATCACAAACACGTGCACGCGCTTGTCGGATATTTTGCGTTGTCAACACACCAAAAATAATAGGCAGCTTTAATTCGAGCATCACTTTTTGGCAACCATCGCTCACTTGCTGACACACATAATCATAATGATCCGTATCACCACGAATCACACATCCCAAACAAATAATCGCATCATATTTTTCTTTCAAACCCAATAATTTTGCAATTAACGGAATCTCTACGGCACCCGGCACTTTAACAACATCAACTTGATTTTCTTCAAAACCAGAACGCGTTAACTCTGCTATCGCACCCGACAAGAGTTTTTCTGTAATATCAGTATTAAACGTACTGACCACAATACCAATTTTGCTTTTACCATTACGCATATACACCACACTCACTTAATTTTAAAAATTTCATATCCAATGCATCAACTTTTCTTTTTTGGTTTTTAAATAGCGCTCATTGCACGCACTTAAAAAAACAGGCATCTCAACTCGCTCAATCTCATCAATTCCATATTTTTTTAAGTTGTCTATTTTTTCAGGATTATTCGTCAATAATCGAATACGAGATATGTTTTTATTCCGCAAGATATTAGCAACCAAATAATATTCGCGTGAATCAATTGGCAAACCCAAATGCACATTGGCATCCACTGTATCCATACCACTTTCTTGCAATGCATAAGCTTTAATTTTATTCAACAATCCAATACCGCGTCCTTCCTGATTCAAATAAATCAACATGCCGCCTTCTTTTGATATTTTATCTAACGAATGAAATAATTGCTCATGACAATCACACCGCTGTGATCCAAATAAATCACCTGTCAAACAAGCAGAATGAATGCGAATCAAAGGCGCTTTTGTTGTCGTTTTCAAATTGGATAACAACACATGCTCTTGCCCTGAAAATTTTTCTTTGACAACAGAGATTGTAAAATCACCATATGATTTTAGCGGTAAGACTGCTGTCACTTCTGTTTCAATTAAATTTTCACGCGCCAATCGATAAGCAACCACATCGGAGATCGATAACATTTTTAAATCATGTCGCTTTGAAAATGCCGCTAATGTTTTTCCACGCGCCATCGTCCCATCACGATTCATAATCTCACACAGCACAGCACCCGCACGAAAGCCAGCCAACTGCACCAAGTCAATCGCTCCTTCTGTATGACCACGACGCACTAACACACCACCTGCTTTCGCATGCAAAGGAAAAACATGCCCCGGTTTGGCAATATCATTTTCTGTTGCATTCCACTTCATCGCAGCCAAAACAGTGGTCGCACGATCTTGTGCAGAAACACCCGTTGTCACACCTTGTTTCGCTTCGATAGAAACAGTAAATGGTGTACCGCGACTGCTTGTGTTTTCATGCAATGGCACCATGTCATGCAATCCCAATTTTTTTAATTGCGCAGACAATAATGACAAACAAACAATACCGCTCGTATGTTGAATCATAAAATTCATCTTTTCAGACGTCATTATTTCTGCTGGAAAAATCAAATCACCTTCATTTTCACGGTCAGGATCATCCGTCAGTATAATCATTTTTCCATTTTTCAAATCCTTAATTGCAGATTCCACTCGAAAAATATAATCACGCATCACTATTCCCCTTCAATAATTTTTCAATGGTTTTTGCAAAAATATCAATTTCAATATTAACAATGTGCCCAACTTGATATTGATGAGCAATCGTTACTTGTCGCGTATATGGAATTAAAGTCACTGTAAAATCATTTTGACTGGCTGCTATCACAGTAATACTCATTCCATCCAATGTAATAAATCCTTTATTGACCATATATTTTGATAAGGTTTTATCGACACTCATTTTTACAATCCAAGCATCTTCGCCATCTTGTTTTATCTCTATAATTTTTCCAACACCATCAACATGTCCTTGCACACAATGACCACCAATACGATCAGTCACTTTTAATGAACGCGCTACATTTACTGAAGCACTCTCAATCAATGTATTGAGATTTGTAATACGCAGTGTTTCTGGCACAATCGTCATGTCAAATCGATTTTCATGCAAAGCAGTCACTGTTAAACAAACTCCATTTATCGCAACACTATCGCCAACACAAACATCATCAAAAATTTGTTCGGGTTGAACTGATATTTGCAAACACCCTTGATTTTTTTTCAACGAAAAAATACGACCCGTTGTCTCTACAATACCGCTAAACATAAACAGCCTCATTATCAATTAAAAAACAAAAATCACTGTCCATGCTTGAAAGCGTTTTCACAGTTACCTTTTTTTTACTTTCAGCAACACCTATCATGATTGGCGATACAGTGACTCTGGTTTTATTTACGCAATTTTCTTTTAAAAAAAGTTGGTGTGTTGTCATCCCACCTTCAACCAATAAACTGGTTATTTCTTTTTCTGCCAGTACAGTTAATAAATCTAAAATCGATACCGTATTATTTTTCTCCGCCACAACAAGCAACTCAACATAGTCAGATTGTAATGATTGAAAAATAGATTTATTTTTTTCTGTTGTGACTAATATGGTTTTTAATTGATGATGCGAATCCAATAAATTTAAGGTTGGTAACAGCGAACGTGCACCACATAAAACAATGCGTATAGGCTGCTTTTCACATAAGGTATTACCTGGAATCTTTCTCGCTGTTAATGTGGGATTATCATCACGCGCGGTGTTAGCGCCAATTAAAATGGCATCCACTTGTTCACGCAACTGATGCGTACTTTTTTGTGCAGCAACACCTGATATTTTTTTATCGTCTCCTTTATTCACAATGGTTTTACCATCTAATGACATCGCCCACTTACAAATGACAAAGGGTCTGCGGTATTGCATATAATGGAAAAATATTTCATTTAAGGCGATGGCTTCTACCTCACACAAACCCACTTCCACAACAATGCCTGCAGCACGCAATAATCGCACACCACCACCCGATACCAAAGGATTGGGATCCAAACAGGCCACTATTATTTTTTGAATACCTGCTTCAATAAGGGCGTTAACGCAAGGCGATGTTTTTCCATAATGACAGCAAGGCTCTAACGTGACATAGAGAACTGAACCGCGCGCCTTTTTTCCTGCTTTCTGTAACGCGATAATCTCAGCATGTGCTTCACCTGCTTTTTGATGAAAACCTTCACCCACTACTTTATTATTTTGCACAATAACGCAGCCCACCATTGGATTGGGCGAAACCGTGCAACGCCCCAATGCAGCTAGCGCTAATGCGTGCTTCATGAATGTATAATGAGAAATTGAGCTCATGCATTTCGCCTCTTTTTTTTAGGGCGAAATACAACAGCAAAATAAAATACGCGGATGCGCGCAATGCATGATGCGGTTAATTATCTTCTTTCATCCGGACTATCACCGTCGGCCTTGGCATCGCACCAAGTCTGCATTTTAATTAAAAATGCTCGCGGGCTCTTTTGTTCTGTACAATCAGGACAAAAATACCGCCGGTGGGGAATCACACCCCGCCCTGAAGTAATTGTTTTTGAAAATAAGCTTGAAACGTATTATTGTCAATAAAAATACGGAATAATGTGTATTCACTTACACACTTGAGCAAACACACATGCAACCCATCCCTCTTATTTTAAATAGTTTTTCTGTTTTGAAGTTTTCTGGTGAGCAATCACAAACTTTCTTGCAAGGACAATTAACATGCGACATGCGAGAACTGGACGCACACGGCAAGTCTTCACTGGCTGCCTGCTGCGATCATCGCGGACGCATGATTGCCAATTTTTGGGTGGTGAATGATCACCATACCTTTTTATTTATTTTGCCAAAAAATATGCGTGACGTTGTACAAAATCACCTGCAAAAATACGCCGTATTTTCAAAAGTGCTTATTTCACAAGAAAATAATTTTTTTATTTATGCACTGTCACATACTTTTCTGAAACAACCTTTTTCAGATTCGGTTTACATTCCGTTATCCAACAAAGAACGATTTTTAATGCTTACAGAAAACAATCATTTTGCTGATATCGAAACAAGTACTGATGAAACAGATTGGAAAAAAAACAATATCACTGATCAATTATGCATACTATACCCAGAAACCAGCTTATTATTTACGCCACAAATGATTGCGCTTGAAAAATTGGGTGGTGTGAGCTTTACAAAAGGCTGTTATGTCGGACAAGAAATTGTGGCTCGCACAGAGCACCTAGGCACACTGAAACGACATTTGCATCAACGCACTATTCGCAGTGATCACACCCCACTTCCCGGCGATAAATTAAAAAATAATACAGATGAAGCAATCGGGGTTATTGTGGAATGCGTAAAAATGACTGGAAATGAATATGATACGTTAGCGGTCATTGAGGATCGCGCAATCAATGAGAATATTTTATAATAATCACTCTATTTAACTTTATTAAGGAAGATGCTATGAAATTCGTTAAAATATGGGGCCTTGTTTTTTTATCTGTTGGTATCTCTGTGAGCGCATTTGCCGATACAACGCAAACAACACCCACATCACCTGAACAACCAATCAGCTCAATCGCACCTGCCAAACCAAGCACAACAACACCAACAACTACAACTACAACACCCTCAGACACACAAACTTACAGCAAAGAAAACTGCGTCAAAATGATGGAAAACTGTGCTACCAATAAAGAAGAAGAAAGCACGTGCGAAATACAAGCCACAAAATGTCGCGAACAATTGGTAAAAGAAAATCAGAAAAAAATGGAAGAACAGCAAAAAGAAATGCAAAACAACTAAGCATCTCTTTTTTTATTTGATCGCTGAAGCACTACCTTCAGCGATTTTTTTTGCACGTTGCATACCATTGTCTTATTTTTTCTTCTGTCTTATCAAAAAACTTTGCCAACCTACGAGAACTCAAACAAAACAAAACTGCGCTCATTAAAATAAACAACATGCCAGGGCCTGGCATGAACAACAAAACAAACCCAATCAGAAAGGAAATAAGACCCACTACTATTAATATCACTTTAATATACACATTATGATTAATGCGCCGATTAATGAGGTGATAATAATGCTGAAAGCGTTTACCTGGCGCTTGTTTTAAAAATCGAATGACATGTTTTTTTAACGGCATCATACATCCGTTGATTATTTAATTGGTCGCAATAATGGAAATAGAATCACATCGCGAATCGATGCACAATCCGCAAAAAGCATCACCAAACGATCGATACCAATACCTTCACCTGCCGTTGGCGGCAATCCATATTCCAATGCTGCAATGTAATCGTCATCAAATGGCATTGCCTCATGATCACCCGCATCACGCGCTTTCAACTGCGCATGGAATCGATTAGCCTGATCTTCTGGATCATTCAATTCTGAAAATCCATTTGCAATTTCTTGTCCGCCACAAAAAAATTCAAAACGATCAGTGATAAAAGGATTTTGGTCATTGGCACGCGCAAGCGGTGAGACTTCTGCAGGATAAGCTGTAATAAAAGTGGGTTGCTTTAAATCACGCTCAACCAATTTTTCAAATAAAGCCAATTGCACTGCACCTAACTGCATCGTCGGTAATAAATCAATTTTAAATTTCTGCGCCCATTTTTTAGCGGCATCAAGATCATCCAATGCTGCTTCCGTAATTTCTGGATTTTTCTGCATAATCGATTCTTTAATCGTCAATCGCGCAAATGGTTTTGAAAAATCAATTTGCGTACCTTGATAAGTAATTTGCGTTTGCCCTAAAATATTTTCAGCCAAATGACGAAAGAGTTTTTCTGTTAAATCCATCATATCATGATAGGTTGCATAAGCTTGATAAAATTCAATCATGGTAAATTCAGGATTGTGTCTTGTTGAAATACCTTCATTACGAAAGTTACGATTAATTTCATAGACTTTTTCAAAACCGCCCACAACCAACCTTTTCAAATACAATTCAGGCGCAATACGTAAAAATAATTCCATATCCATTGCATTATGATGCGTTTTAAAAGGCTTTGCGGTAGCACCACCAGCCTGCACTTGCATCATAGGTGTTTCCACTTCCGTAAAATGATGCGCATCTAAAAAGCGACGAATTTCTGCAACCATTTTTGAGCGAATATGGAAAATACGACGCGCATCTTCATTTACAATTAAATCAACATAACGTTGACGAAAACGCTGCTCTTGATCAGCCAATCCATGATATTTATCCGGCAAAGGGCGCAATGCTTTTGTTAATATCCTTAATCGATCTACTTTAACAGACAATTCATTGGTTTTAGTTTTAAAGACAACGCCTTCAGCACCCAAAATATCGCCTAAATCCCAATGCTTAAATGATTCGTAAACACCTTCGGGCAAACTATCCCGTGCGATATACAACTGAATTTTGCCAGACATATCTTGCAAATGCACAAACGCCGCTTTTCCCATCACACGTCGTGTCATCATACGTCCTGCAATACTGACGCGAACATTTTTTTCAAGCAACGCATCATGACCAAAGACTTCATAATTGTGATGAATGTCTTGTGCCAATGTATCGCGAACAAAATCATTTGGGTAAGCAATGCCCTCTTCACGCATAACGTGCAATTTTGATTTGCGCTGGAGAATCTGTTCATTTTCATTCAGTTGTTCAGTTTGCAAGCTTTGATCCGACACGAGTATCTTCCTCAGATTAACTTAAATATAATGCTGTCAATCTTAGGGGATGCTCTGCTGAGAAACAAGAGATATACTGGCTTTCAATCACGCAAAGGCCTCACTATCCACAATATCCCTGCAATAAAATATAAAGTGATCCTACATAATGAGAAGCATAAAACCACTTACGCTATCACAAACAACACTTCATGACTCAGCACGCTACCTTTCACTAACAAAAATCGCGCTAGACGCGTGTCGTGTGATCATACTTAATGAATTATTAGTTTGGGAAAAAGACAAAATGCCTGTTTCTACAGTCAATATGACTGGAAAATCCGCATTAACCGGCATTCCTATTGGTGTGCCAGACTTGGGTGCCTATGCCATCGACTGCAATGGCAATATGTATATTCACGAACATATTTCACCTGAATCACACGAACACAAAAAAACAGGCGAGTTTTTCACACACAGTAGTTTTTTTACAGGCCAGCAAGGATTATGTTTTGGTATGCTCAGTGTGCGTGACGGTAAAATAATTTATCTCGATCATGAAAGCGGGCATTATCTCCCAACAGAACAACATTTCAGGCACGCTCAAGATCTCTTGGCACTTTGTTTTGATGAAAAGATAGAAATACGATACATATCTGCTTCCACCAGCAGCTCTGTTGCCAGCTCACCCAAATATAATCAAAGCCACTTTTTTCCTATCCAAAAACTAGCACGCATACCATCCACCGCATCAATGTCTTCTAATACATCAGAAAACACTTTCGTAGATCATGGATCACCACCTCCAGAAATAAGGCAATCATAAGCGATACACGATTGCCATCGTCATACGCGCAATACAAACTAACTTTTTTTCTTCATTTTCAATTTTAATTTCCCACACTTGTGTTTTTTTACCTAAATGCAAGGGTTTTGCGATTGCAGTAACAATGCCAGCAACAGCAGGCCGCACATGATTTGCGTTAATATCCAATCCTACACAGTAAGCCATTTTCTGATCCACACAAAAATTTGCAGCTGTGCTGGCAACCGTTTCAGCCAATGCGGCAGAAACACCCCCATTTAAAAATCCAAGTGGTTGCTTAGTACGATGATCAACAGGCAAAGTCGCTATCAAATAATCATCACCAAATTCAGCAAATTCAATACCAATAAATTCAGCAAATGTGTTTTTCGAACGATCAGTAAGCAATGCATGACTAATCGGCATTTTCCAAATTGGCATCAGCAATTCCTTATCAACAAAAAAGATAATGTCACTATAACGAATTTTTTATTTTTTCACGATAAATTATTTACACCCGCTTTTTTTCATTTATTAAAGAACATACCCGGTCGCAATCAACACCATTCGTCTCGACCCTGCCAATGCTTGACAAGATCAAACAAAATGCCTAACGTGACAAAAGCCATATCATTGGATGAGCCCCATTATGCAAAAAAAATCGCAGAATTCCAGTTCGTTCCCAACGCAACAACCCTCTGTGATTCCTGTTTTTTTTGCCACTGAAATGTGGGAGCGTTTTGGATTTTACATGATCCAAGGCTTGTTAGTTTTATACATGACCAGTCATTTTTTCAAATTTTCAGACACCAAAAGTTATAGCATTCTTGGTGCATTTTCCGCTATCGCTTACATCACACCTATTTTAGGGGGCTATCTTGCCAGTCGTGTACTCGATTACGAACATGCCATTACGCTCGGCGGATTTTTACTGGCAATTGGCTATGCCACTTTAGCCTTGCCAGACGAAAATCTTTTTTATGTTGCACTGGCAATCATTTCAATTGGTAATGGCTTTTTCAAACCCAATATCTCAAGTTATCTAGGTGATTTTTACCGAAAAAATGATCCTTATCGTGAAAAAGGATATACCATTTTCTATGTCGGCATTAATGTCGGCATTTTATTATCAACCAGCACGTCAGGTTATCTTGTTCGCTATTTTGGTTGGCATATACCCTTTTTATTAGCCAGCATTGGTTTGCTGATTGGAACCATTACTTTTATGTTTGGCATCTACTACTTAAAAAACGCCGATAACTTTAATCGCATTAAACCTTCTATTGCACATAAAAATCCATTGGCTATTCTATTTGTTTACATTGGCACTGTTTTTCTAACCATCATCTCTTATGAAATAATTAGTCATCGCGCCATAGCAGATCAACTCATGCTCTGGGGAGGCATTGCTGTTTTTCTAGGTATGGGCATGCGCGCTTTTCGTTATGGCAAAGCCGCACGCAATAAACTACTGGCTTGTATTTTTTTAACAGCTGTATCTATTGTATTTTGGGCTATTTTCTTTCAAATGTTTTTTTCGGTCAATTTATTTATCGAGCGCGGCGTAGACCGTCATTTCTTCTCATTTAATCTGCCAACACCACTTTTCTTAAGCTTAGAGCCGATTTATATCATTCTATTTGGACCTTTTCTTGCACTTTTCTGGCAACGCCTATCCAAAAAAAATAGAAACCCGAGCATCCCGCTCAAATTTACACTGGCCATGTTTGCCTTATTTATCACTTTTATCGTGGCATACCTCAGCACAAAAAACGTCAATGCCAGCGGACTCAGCAATATCTGGTTTATTATTGTCGCCTACTTCTTTTTAACTACGGGTGAATTATTATTATCACCTGTTGGTCTGGCTATGATTACCGTACTGGTACCACAAGAGTTAGTCGGTATCATGATGGGGTTGTGGTTCGTAGCATTAGGGCTTGGAGAAAAATTAGCAGGTGTTATTGCCGACTATGCAGCCATTCCAAAACATATCCAACTTATTTCAAAAGTCGACCTCATTTATGGTCATGCATTCTCTCAATATGCATTATTAGCACTGGCTTGCGGTGTAGTTTGTTTAATCGCAACCCCACTAACAAAAAAATTCATTGCAACAAAAGAGTCAGCGTAATTTATGCTGACTCGTTTAATTGATCTACTTTTGCAGCGCAAATAAAATCATTCTCTGACAATCCACTAATAGCATGCGTTGTATACAAAACAACACACTTATTATAATGCACCGATAAATCAGGATGATGATTTTCCGCATGTGAAATCCAAGCCAATGCATTCACAAATGCCATCGTTTGATAATAATTTTTAAACTGGAATACTTTTGTAATTTCTTGATGATTATCGCTGACCGTCCAATTTTTCAGCTGCTTGAGTAACGCCTGCGATTCTGACGCAGATAATGCAGCAACGCCACCCTCACAAGCCAAACATCTTTTTTCACTTAATGTCATAACCAATCGCCTTTTTGTTTTTTAACACGTCACAAAATCTTTTTCATGAAAAGGGTTGTCTGCAATTTGCTTTGCTATGCCTAGCATTTCATTTAAATCCAAATCAAATAACTGGGAAAAATCTTTAATGGCAAAGTATTGTTTTTGAATCACATCATAGCGATACTCTGTTTTTAATATTTGAACAGGATCAAACGGTGATCGCTTTGGTTCTGAATTTTCTAATGAAAATTGCGTTTCTTCATGTGAAGAAATAATACCTGAACCATAAACACGCATGCCTTGTTGTGTTTGTATCAATCCAAATTCAATTGTAAACCAAAACAATCTTCCTAAAATTGACTGTGTTTTTTCATCAGATTGCAATGCCACCAAACCAAAACGTTGCATAAAATCAGCATAGGGCTGCCATGTTAATAAAGGGCAATGTCCAAAAATTTCATGAAAAATATCTGGCTCTTGCAAATAATCCAATTCTTCTCGTACACGAATAAAACTTGCAGCAGGAAATTGACGCTTTGATAATAACTCAAAAAAAACTTCAATAGGAATAATGGCATCTACAGGAACAACCGACCATCCCGTTAATGAAGCAAGTGTCTCAGACACCTCTGGACATTGCGGTACACGATTAATTGGTAAATTTAATTTTTTTAAACCTGCGATGTACTCAATACAAGCGCGATTTTGAATGGTTTTTATTTGTCGTTCATATAAAATTTTCCACGTTTCATTTTCCGTGTGCGTAAAATGAATGATGCCCTCTTTATCTGGTTTTTTTGAAACATATTTTGTCATGCGCGCATCATCCCCGTCTTAATTTATATGCTTTGCTTTAATGCTGCTTCAATAAATTTATCTAAATCGCCATCCAATACTTTTTGCGTATCCGTACGTTCAACACCGGTTCGCAAATCTTTAATGCGTGATTGATCGAGCACATAGGAACGAATTTGACTACCCCAACTGATATCCATTTTACTGTCTTCCACTTTTGCTTGTGATTCACGTTTTTTCTGCATAGCCAATTCATACAGCTTTGCTTTCAATTGTTTTAACGCACTCGCGCGATTTTTGTGTTGCGAACGATCACTCTGACACTGCACCACAATCCCCGTTGGTTCGTGCGTCATGCGAATAGCTGAATCTGTTTTATTCACGTGTTGACCACCCGCACCAGAAGCACGAAAGGTGTCAACGCGTACATCAGCCATATTCACTTCTATGGCAATATCATCGTCAATTTCTGGAGAAATAAATACCGACGCAAAAGAAGTGTGTCGACGATTACCGGAGTCAAACGGGGATTTACGTACCAATCGATGTACACCCGTTTCTGTTCTTAACCAACCAAAGGCATAATCACCCTCGACATACACAACTGCATTTTTAATGCCTGCTACTTCACCTGCAGCGATGGATTCAATTGTTGCAACAAAACCACGATGATTGCACCAACGCAAATACATACGCAAAATCATCTCAGCCCAATCTTGCGCTTCTGTGCCACCAGATCCAGACTGGATTTCCAAATAAGCATTGTGCGAATCCATTTCACCAGAAAACATACGCTGAAATTCTAATTTTTCAACATGGCCGGCAATATCATCTACTTCTGTTTTGATTTCTTGAAATAAATTCGTATCATTTTCAGATTGGGCAATATCCAGCAATTCAGCTGCATCCACTAACCGCTGTGGAATTTTTTCTAAACCTTCAACAACGGCTTCTAACTGTGCGCGCTCACGACCCAACTCTTGCGCTTTTTCAGGTTGATTCCAAATATCCGGATTTTCTAACTCACGCGACACTTCCAACAAACGAAGCTGCTTAGCATCGAAGTCAAAGATACCTCCGAAGTGAATCTGCACGCTCACGTAAATCACGCATTTGCTCAATCAGCGGATTCAATTCAAATGACATGATAACCTCGATAATAACAAACAAGCGTTTCAGTACGCACTCACAATGAGTTTTGAATTCTACGTGAGTTCAAAATAATTTACAAAACTTGAATTCAGCATGAACTATATAATACGAAAAAAACAGGAGTTATTTCCAACACCGTTTCACACCACTCTTTCCTGAGACAGTACGTTCATTTTTTTGATTCACTGTTAATGTGCCGCAATGCACATCGCGTGAAATTTGCGCATTTTTTGGTATGGCCTGAATTTCAAAGCTGGCATCATTGCTTTTTGATATGTTCAAAGTGTACTGCAATCCTCGCGTTAATTTGTTTGCCTGTAAGTTTTTAATGGTAGCGCCAATATACGTTCCATTTTTTGTAAAAAAATTTTCCAGCTTTCCTGATAATTGCAATAAAGCAGCCTCTGCACGATTACGCTGAGCATGAGCAATATAATTTTCGTATGAAGGAATAGCCATACTCAATAAAACAGCTGAAATGACAAGTGTGATCATCAACTCAATTAATGTAAAAGCAGATTGCGTGAAAAATCGCATATTAAGCCTGTTTTTTAAAAAATTGAAACATTAATCTTATCTTCAAAAAAAACTATCGCAATACTGTGATTTTATTCACGAAAAAAGCGCTTGCGATTTTGTAAAACTTTAGTATCATGACAGTCTTCTGCATGCACATTAGATGCGGGACAGAACACGCCACGTGAATGCACGGCGAATAATATAAAGAGCCTGGGTCGTTAGCTCAGTCGGGTTTGTTGCGGACTGAGCAACAAACGCCTGACACGATGTCAGGCTGGGTGCAGTTACGAAAAGCACAACACAGTGCATGGATGCACGGCGAATAATATAAAGAGCCTGGGTCGTTAGCTCAGTCGGTAGAGCAGCGGACTTTTAATCCGTTGGTCGACAGTTCGAATCTGTCACGACCCATTATCATGCAGTTTTCAGCACGCCTTCATACCTTGAAACAAGAATCCATTGTTTTAAAAAATACAGCATGACACCCTGTTGCAATAAAAAATTTTGCAATAGGATAACCAATTCTAAACAGATCCTAGAATCACTGAAATTTTTATACTTGAAATAAAAAAACGAAGCCAGATTTTCACCCGGCTTCGCCAACAGGAAATCGCAAGAAAATTACATCATATTCACATTCAGATTATACATAATCCAAAGTGACCCACCGACTAATACAGACACAATCACAAAAGTAAAAATAAAAGGCATGGTGTTCCATTGGCCATCGCGTGACACATTTAATCTCAAAAAACAAATCACTTGCGCAAATAATTGCAACACAGCCAAAATCGTAATAGCAATATAAAGCGCCGTCTCACTCAATAAATGCATGCCAACCAATGCAAAAGCAGAGAACGTAAAAAGCAACGATAAAAAAAGACCGAGCAAATAAGATTTCAGTGTTTTTGCTTTTGCACCATACTTTAATTTAACTGCTGCTTGCGTAGACATTATATCGCTCCCATTAAATACACGATCGTGAATACAAAAATCCACACGATATCCAAAAAGTGCCAAAATAACCCAAGATAAGTTAAGCGTTTCGTAATGGCCGGAGTGGCGCCATACTTCCATAACTGAAACATCATCAACCCCATCCAAATTAACCCTATCGAAACGTGCGTGCCATGCGTTCCCACCAAAGTAAAAAAGGCTGACAAAGCCGCGCTCACATGCCAACTATGACCATCTGCATATAAATGCATAAATTCACGCACTTCCATAACAACAAAAGACAAGCCCAATACAAAAGTAACCAACAAAGCCATCAATGCAATATTGCGACGCCCCTTATAAACAGACAACATCACTAAGCCGTAGGTAAAACTACTTGCCAATAAAAACATTGTTTCGCCCAATACATAAGGCAAACTAATTAATTCTTTTAATGTGGGGCCATTAAATGTGTTGCCTTGCAATACAGCATAAGCTGCAAACAAAGTTGCAAACAAAATACAATCCGTCATGATGTAAATCCAAAAACCAAATACATCAATGCTATCATTCACTTCACGATGATGCTCGCGATGATCATGATGACCCATATCTGTTGTTGCCATATTACTTATCATACGCTTTCCCTAAAATCGTCGAACTAAACCAATACTAATTCTTCATCGTTAATTTCTGATGAATCACCCAGTTTATTATCACGAGCACGCGCTTCTTCTGTTTTAATAATTTCATCTGATTGCAAATAATAATCTGTATTTTTATCAAAGGTTCGTCTTATGGCTGTTGCAAAAACACCCAATAATCCAAGTCCAATCATCCAAAAAATATGCCACACCATACCAAAACCAAAAATACCGCTAAATACCGCAATGATAAAACCCGTTGATGTATTGCGCGGCATATGAATTTCTTCGTAATGTGATTGCACCTGAATATTGGGATTCATCACATGATTTTCTTTTATTTCCCAAAATGCATCACGATCTTCAACAGTTGGTGTCACTGCAAAATTATAATAAGGCGCAGGTGATGGAATAGACCACTCTAATGTACGACCATTTTCCCACGTGTCGCCAGTAAAATCTCGATTTGCATTGCGCTCTTTCACGCTCACATACAACATAATGCATTGACACAAAACACCCATGCCAATAATAACAGCGCCTGCAGCGGCAATTAATAACAAAGGATGCCAACCCAAACCCGATGAATAATGATCTAACCGACGGGTCATGCCCATCAAACCTAAAATATACAATGGCGTAAATGCAACATAAAAACCGACTAACCAGCACCAAAATGAACGCTTACCCCATTTTTCATTCAAGCGGTAACCAAATAATTTGGGGAACCAATAAGTGACACCCGCAAAATAACCAAAAACAACACCACCAATAATGACATTATGAAAATGCGCTACCAAAAACACACTGTTATGTAATTGAAAATCTACAGGGGGCAATGACATCAACACACCAGTCATTCCACCAATTGCAAATGTGCTAATAAACCCGATTGTCCATAACATGGGTACAGAAAAAGTAACGCGTCCACGATACATCGTAAATAACCAATTAAAAATTTTCACACCAGTTGGAATTGCAATGATCATCGTTGCAATTCCAAAAAATGCATTTACATTTGCACCCGAACCCATCGTAAAAAAGTGATGCAGCCAAACAACAAATGATAAAAGCGTAATCGAAATCGTTGCATAAATCATCGAGGTATAACCAAATAATTTTTTTCTAGAAAAAGTAGCAACCACTTCCGAAAAAATACCAAATGCCGGCAAAATCAAAATATAAACCTCAGGATGTCCCCATGCCCAAATTAAATTGATATACATCATGGCATTTCCACCATGTCCTGCGGTGAAAAAATGCATACCTAAAAACCGATCAAGAAATAACATCGCCAACGTTGCTGTAAAAATAGGAAAAGCCAGTGCTACCAAAATCATTGCGCATAAAGCAGTCCATGTGAAAACCGGCATTTTCATTAACGTCATTCCAGGGCAACGCATTTTTAGAATAGTGACCATGAAATTAATACCCGATAACAAACTACCAACACCTGCGATCTGCAATGCCCAAATATAATAATCAACACCGACACCTGGGCTATAAACAATACCTGATAAAGGGGGATAAGCTAACCAACCCGTTGCAGCAAATTTACCAACAACCAAAGAAAGATTCACAAGCATAGCGCCAACAACCGTTAGCCATAAGCTCAATGAATTAAGATAAGGAAATGCCACATCACGCGCACCAATTTGTAATGGCACAGCCATGTTGAGCAATCCAAACATCATCGGCATAGCAACAAAAAAAATCATGATCACGCCATGCGCTGTAAAAATCTGATCGAAATGCGATGGCGGCAAATAGCCGAGATGTTTTCCATCTGCCATCGCTTGTTGTGCGCGCATCATGATGGCATCTGAAAATCCACGCAACAACATAATACCCGACAAGATGAGATACATGATGCCAATTTTTTTATGATCAATCGAGGTCAGCCACTCTGTCCACAAATATCCCCATTTTTTGTAATACGTAATGGCGCCCAACACAAATAGCGCAATCAACATCATCATGCCACCCGCGCCCATAATAATGGGATTTTCATAAGGAATGGATTGGAGCGTGAGCTTTCCAAAAAGTATTTGTTCGAGTGTCATTGTCGTTCCTACAAAAAATTACTACCCTTGATGATTTTTTTCATCCTGCAAAACACCGGTATAACCCAACGCCATTCCTGGCATCGGACCCATATATTTAATGATCGCTTGGCTAAACAATCCAGGTTCAACATGCGAAAAATAAGTGATCGGATTATTTTTGCTCGGCTTAATTACTTCGTTATAAGCCGCTAAAGTTAAATGATTAGGAGATTGTGAAACTGTTTTTATCCAATTGTTATATTGCGACTGAGTCACTACTTTGACTGGAAAGTTCATACCTGAAAAACCATCACCGCTATAATTTGTTGATAAGCCAACAAAATTACCGGTTGATGTCGCCATTAAATTTAATTTTGTTTGCATGCCAGTCATCGCGTAAATTTGACCTGCTAATTGCGGAATTTCTAATGAATTCATTGGCGCATCTGATGTGATAAAGAAACGCACTGCTTTGTTTACAGGGATTTCAACTAGATTGATGGTTGCCGTGTGTGTTTGCGGATAAATAAACAACCATTTCCAATCAAGTGCGACGGCTTCGATCATGATCGTGTCTTGATCAGCAGCCAACGGACGATAAGGATCTAACGAATGCGTGTAAACCCACGTCATCCAAGATAAAACAAAAATAATAGCACAAGGAATAGACCACCAAACAATTTCCATCATCGTGCTATGCGACCAATTGGGTTTATAAGTGGCTTTGGTATTACTGGCACGATAACGCCAAGGAATGATAATCGATAGAAAAATAACAGGCACAACGACAATCAGCATTAATAATACTGACTCAATCAATAGTTTTTTTTCTGTGGCGGCAATAATACCTTTCGGATCAAGAATGGCGTAATGACATCCTGATAAAAGAAACGTACATCCCAATACTAAAAAATAAAAAACGTTGCGAAGCTTTATCATTGCTCTCTTCCCTGCAATGTTGTCCATGCTCATTACTATTTTCATAATGAAAAAAGTAATGAGACTCTAAGACTCAAGCTTCGCGTTGTCAAGAATTACGATTAAAAAAATAAAAAATAATTTTTATACAATTGAATTTACCAGCTGATTATTTTCATCTGAATTTAAATTTCTATGAAAACAATGACTCATTTTTTCTCGTGCCTGGCTAAATGCAAAACCAAAACGATCGCGCATTTTTTCTGCAAACTGATTTTTTTCTGCATTTCTTTTAAAATCAAATTGTGTCGTTGCCCCAGAAAAAAGGGTTAACGCCGACACCATAACAAAAGAAACCAGTGATAAAAACAGTTCAGAATCTTTATTTAAACAAAACTTTTTATCTGCGCACCACAAATAAACAGCCATCGTAAAAAATAAACCTGAAAATGCTTTATACATCAATGCGGCTTCTTTCAAAGACTTTGCAACCACAGAAAATATTTGGAATACTTTGGGATGCTGATTTAATTCATACCCAATTTTTGATGCAGGAATAAGCGCTAATGCCAGCAATGACGTTTGCCATGGCTGTAGCGGCTGGGTACTTTTTTGTATTTCAGCTACTATGACAGAGGTTAAAACAATTAACATGCTTGCCATATAATAATCAGCGCGAACCGCATTCAACACACGCGCTAAACGACTTGCATTAATATCTGTTGGCAAATTTAACTCATCTAATGCTGCACGATTCAAAACAATTTGATTCGTTGAATCAGCTGTTTTAAATTTTAAAAAGATACCTAAAAATGGAGGAATGCAAACTGCATTCGTAACAATAAATAAATTTCGAGACATCGAGGTAATCCCTACGAGCTCAAAAAAATAATACAGATAGGATGTTAAAAAAGGGATTGCAAAAATATCTTGTGCTGCAGGGTAATGATCACGTCGGCGAAAATTTATCATCGTAGCTGTCATACCGCATGCTGCCGCAATACCAAACGTGAGCAAACCCAACCATGTTTTTTGCACTGCTTCTGAAGGCGCAAGATCATGACGATCTAATTCACTCATTTCATGCATCCACTCTCCCATCAAGGCATACAACACTAAAATATTGCGCAGCAAATCTCCTGCGCTAAATACAACATCTCTTTTTAAAGATCGCGCCGTCACGACGTGAACAACCGCTGCATTATCTAAAGTATTGCTTTGCTCTGAAATATCCCTTCGCATAACCACTCCCTGATTTTTATTTTTTTAACACGTTATACAAACACAGCACGCTAAAATTGATGGGGAAATGAATAACACACTCACAAAAAAAACACTGGTTATTATATATTTTTTCATGGTGTTCTCCTGTTAGTAAAAGATACTTTTACTGTAACAAGAGCAAGATCATGACAAGTTGCGCTAGCGCAACTTTTCCCTCATTTTATTTTTCTTTCACGCCATAAATTTCTGCAAGCGACTTAGAAACCCCTGTGCTCGTCACCATACGTGCGTGATGCCGCTTCAACTCGCGTGGTTCATGCACACCACACGAATGACTGATGACGCCTACCTCATAATTCACGCGTCGCACATAATTAGCAACATTTAGCGCCTTTGTTTTCACATCTAATCCGCTCATTCTACTGGGATTATGCGTTGTAATTCCAGTTGGGCATGTATTATTGTGACAACGCAAAGCTTGAATACATCCCAATGAAAATAAAAATCCGCGCGCAGAATTCACAAAATCAGCACCCACACAAAGTGCTTTTGCAACACTGCCTGCCGTAATCATTTTTCCAGAAGCAATTACCTTAATGCGATCACGCAATCCATATTCTATTAGTTTATCAATCAATACGGGTAAACTTTCTGTGATTGGCAATCCCATATAATCAATGAGTGATTCTGGTGAAGCACCCGTTCCGCCTTCTGCACCATCTAATGTAATAAAATCAGGCGCACAATCTAATCCACGCCTTACTATTAATGAAAACAATTCATCCAACCACTCATAACTGCCCAAAACCACTTTAAATCCTGTGGGCTTTTGACTAATGTCACGAACTCGATTAATAAAATGAATTAATTCTTCTGAATTACCAATTTCAGGATGTCGATTAGGGCTAATAGAATCTTCGCGTGGTTTGATACCGCGAATTTTAGCAATGGCCGGGGTCACTTTAATAGCGGGCAACATACCCCCTTTTCCGGGTTTGGCACCTTGACTCAATTTAATTTCAAACATTTTAATTTGCGGCATTCCTGCTAATTCTTTTAGGCGCGCTTCAGAAAAATGTCCGTCGTGATCACGAAATCCATATTTTGCCGTGCCAATTTGCGCCACTAAATCGCAGCCACCCTCAAGATGAAAATCTGAAACACCACCTTCACCCGTATTCAACCAACACCCACCCATTTTTGCGCCATGCGATAACGCCGATACGGCATTTTTAGATAATGCACCATAACTCATTGCAGAAATATTTAAGATGGAATGTGCTGTATAAGGATTTCGGGTTTGCGGACCAAATGTCAGTGGTCGCGTTTCAGAAGCATCTTGTCCCAAAATAGGAAATGGCGCATCCACAAAAAACACCGTGCCAACCGGTGTTAAATCGCGAGTTGAACCAAAAGCAACCGTTGTATCCACATCATGCGCCGCATGATAAACCCATTCGCGCTGATGACGATTAAATGGCAATTCTTCGCGATCACGCGCATAAAAATACTGCCGCAAGTAAACACCTAATCTCAAAGCAAGAAAACGAAGATGCCCAATAACCGGATAATTGCGCAACACACTATTCTCTTTTTGAGTTACATCCCAAATGTAAACAACAACCAAACCAACAATTAAAATCAGTAATAGCAACTGAATAATATATTGCTCGGTTAATCCCGCTATTGATAGTAAGTGTTCCATACTGAGCTCCAGCGTTTTATGATAGGCAACGAAAGATATTGTAACTGAAATTCGTTTATTGATCCTCTGAATTTTATTATGACATAATCAATACCAATTCTGAAAAAAGATGGAGCACCTTATGCCTGATCCTGAAAATCCCTCAGAAGAAAATCACAACACGTCACTTCTTCCAACTGCGATACTGTTTGTCTCAGGACTTCCAATCATTTTAACCAGCATTAATTTTTTAGGCACTTATCTTGGATATGCTTATATGCTGGAACTGGGTATTCACTTTCAACCTCAACAAAACACCAATCAAACCACCAATCAAACCAACGTGAGTCAACATCCCATATGTGGTACAGCCCATCATAACTGGGTAAACCCTAATGGTTTTGCGGCAATCGCTGCTATATCTACCTTTACTACCTTTGCCCTTTTTGTTTTCGCCTCATTATTTTTTCAGCTGGCATGGAGCGAACGAAAAACAATTAAGCATCAACTCCATGGTTATGCTGCTTATGCGGTAGCGATGAATGTACCTGCCGCGGCACTAATGCCAGCAACCGCTGGTTTTTTTGTAACTTGTTTTCGGCTAATTGATGCACTGCGTCTTGCTGGCGCCACTTTTTTTGGCAGCAATAGCATCATGCTGGGAATTGCTTTAATCATCATGTGCGGCAGAACGAGTAAAAAATGCTGCCCACAAGAAACAACTGAAGTGACACCAACCAATAGAATTCAAGTAGTGCCTCATCGTTTATCCAGCAGCTCACTGGTTTCTTTCCAAGGCCAAACATCTAGCTTGTTTAATGCATCCACGCAATCACAATCACCTGCCTCGCAATCTGTTAATCCACTGGGATCATCGCTACACCTTGAATCTCCAAACAACACCGCTCAGTCACCCGGCCATCGTCGAACCGATACACAACACACACAACCGTACTCTGAAGAGCGTCTACAAGCATAGCCTATTTCAATTGATCGCTGTAGAATGGAGCACTTTGATATTTTCCACAGGAAACTGCTATGTCATTTCTCACAAATTATGGTCTATTTCTAATTAAAACAATCACTATTCTAGCTGCCATCATCGCTATTTTAATGACCATCGTTGCTCTCAAATTAAAAGCAAAATCCTCTGAACAAGGCAGTTTACATATCAAAAAACTCAATGAAAAATATGACGATATGTCTGAAATGATCAATGAAACCATTCAATCTAAAACAGAGAAAAAGGCATTGAAGGCAACATCAAAAAAAGAAGCAAAAGAAAAAAAATCAGCTGCAAAAAAAGAAGATCATAAAAAACGACTTTTCTTAATTCATTTTGACGGTGACATCAAAGCATCTGCAGTGGATGATTTACGCGAAACAATCACAGGCATTTTGTTGACCGCAAAAAAAGAAGACACGGTATTGCTGTGTTTAGAAAGCGGCGGCGGCATTGTGAATGGTTACGGATTAGCGGCATCTCAATTACAACGTTTACGGGATGCGCATATTCATTTAACCGTTGCGATAGACAAAGTCGCTGCCAGTGGCGGATACATGATGGCTTGCGTTGCAAATGAAATTATCGCGGCACCGTTTTCAATCATCGGATCTATCGGCGTAATTGCACAACTCCCTAACTTTCACCGTCTCTTAGAAAAAAATAATATTGATTTCGAACAAATCACAGCAGGGCAATACAAACGCACATTAACCGTGTTTGGAAAAAACACACATGAAGGCCGTGAAAAACTGCAGGTTGAAATTAATGAAACACACGACCTGTTTAAATCGTTTGTTAAAACCAATCGTGAATCAGTCAACATCGATGAAGTGGCAACCGGCGAACACTGGTTCGCTGCGCAATGTGTTGAAAAAAAACTCGTCGATAAATTACAAACCAGCGATGATTATCTGCTCAGCAAAAAAGACGAGTTTGATATTTATGCACTGGAATTTAAAATCAAACAACCACTCTCGAAACGCATGAATTTATTCGTGCAAAATAGCTTACATCAACTATTTGCGAAATAACGATGACGCATCAACATAAACATCAACATGCGCACGGACACAGTCACCATTCTTCCACGCGCATTTTATTTATCGCTATCATCATTATTTTATGTTACGCCGCAATTGAAGCTTTTTCGGGCTGGCACGCAGGATCATTGGCATTGCTGGGTGATGCTGGCCATATGGTTTCAGATGCATTGGCACTCGGTATTGCTGCCTTTGCTGCCTGGATTGCAAAAAAACCAGCATCAAAAACACATTCTTATGGCATGGGTCGCGCAGAAGTCCTGGCAGCATGGATCAGCAGTTTATTACTGTTAATGATTTCTATTGGCATTATTGTCGAAGCCGTTGAACGTATCGACTCACCCATTAAAGTACACGGCATTACCGTTATGGTTGTTGCCTTCATCGGGATGATCGTCAACTTATTTATCGCCACTTTGCTTGCCAAAAGCGATCAAACTATCAACATTCGCGCCGCATTGCTGCATGTGCTCAGTGATTTATTAGGCTCATTTGCAGCGCTTGTTGCTGGTGCCGTCGTCTACTTTACAAAATGGTATCCAATTGACCCCATTCTCTCCATTTTAATTGGTATTTTAATTGTTGCATCTAGTTTTCGTTTATTGCGTGAATCCATGCGCATTTTAATGGAAGGCGTTCCTGCGCACATTGACTTAGACTTTGTCTCTGAAAAATTATCTACCGTGCCTGGCGTTTTAAACATTCATGATTTACATATTTGGACATTATCTTCAGGCAGCATCGCTATTTCTGCACATGTGAATATTCATGAAATTAGCGGCTGGGAAATTATTTTGAAAAAACTCACTCAATTGCTAGAAGATGATTTTCATATTCATCATGTCACACTTCAACCTGAACCCGACATATTTGACTGCAAGCCGTGTCGCTAACATCTCAGTGAGCACTTAATTATGAACAATGTTGATCAAAATGAAATCGCCAAATTTAGCGCGCTTGCGAATGAATGGTGGGATACGCACGGACCAATGAGACCATTACATGAATTAAACCCATTACGTTTGGCGTACATTCAAAAACAGGTTGAAATTACAGGGAAAAATGTATTGGATATTGGCTGTGGCGGCGGCATTTTGACAGAGTCACTTGCGCGCGCAGGAGCGATTGCAACAGGTATCGACATGAGCGCAGACGCCATTCGCGTTGCAAAACAACATGCAGAACAAACACAAACATCCGTTCAATATGAACAAATTCGCACAGAAGATTTTGCAACGCAACACGAGGGTGATTTTGATGTGATTACTTGCATGGAAATGCTAGAGCACGTTCCCGACCCTCTCGCTATCATTTGCGCAGCAAGTAAATTAATCAAATCCAATGGATTTATTTTTTTCTCAACGATTAATCGCAATGTAAAATCTTTTTTATCCGCGATCATAGGGGCAGAATATATTTTACAATTGCTGCCCAAAGGCACGCATCATTATCAACAATTTATTCGTCCATCAGAATTAACCCAATGGGCAGAAAAAAATAATTTGTCGCTGCAACATTTGCAGGGGATCACTTATCACCCGCTCAAAAAAGAATTCAAGATGACCAGCTCAGTAGAGGTAAATTACTTAATCTGTTTTCAAAAAAATTAATTCACTGCTTGCAGTACGGAAGATAGCCGATGTCCTGAAACGCGGTATTTTGCGTAAGCAATATCACCAACGATAACCAAACTTGCTGTTACTAATGTTAAAAAAATGACAATTTTACCGTACTTATCCATTCAAAAACCCTCCATAGATTTCCACAAACACATTAATATTTTTTTAGATCGCGTTTCACTGTAGAATGCGATTAAATAGGTGTCAAGCTCAATACAAGCCATCGGGTACTTTTTATTTTCCTTGATTCATCCATACTAAAAACCCATGCGCAATAATACATGACATTAATAAAAAGGTTGTTATGAAACAAGCTGTTTTTTTTGATCTCGACGGAACCCTACTCGATACAGCGCG
Organism: Gammaproteobacteria bacterium CG_4_10_14_0_2_um_filter_38_22; assembly: GCA_002793195.1. Taxonomy (GTDB): domain Bacteria; phylum Pseudomonadota; class Gammaproteobacteria; order Coxiellales; family Coxiellaceae; genus 2-02-FULL-42-43. Next base: position 11,172 of record PFPT01000063.1, on the reverse strand, counting down.
TGATTTTGCATTCGCTATTAATTTAATGCTGGCACAACAGCAGAAACCCGCATTGAATTTTGATTTGTTTCGAAAAACAGTCTACGGTGAAAGCAAGAAAATGATTTCATTTGCTTTCAATATGGACGAATCACATCCTGATTTTGAAAATCTACGCAATACATTCTTAAAAATCTATCATGCCAACTGCACACAAAAAACTATTTTTTTTCCAGGCATCGAGCAACTGCTCAACACATTAGATGCAAATTACATTCCGTGGGGAATCATCACCAGCAAACCCACTTGGTTAGCAAAACCAGTTACTCATCATTTTAATTTAGACAAGCGGGCCGCTTGTATCGTCATGGGCGACACACTAAACAAAGTCAAACCCGATCCTGCTCCGCTATTTCATGCATGCCAACACATTGCTGTGCTACCTGAAAATGCTATTTATGTTGGTGATTTACACACGGACATCCTCGCGGCAAAAGCGGCCAACATGAAAAGTGTGTGCGTTACCTACGGTTATCATCCATCACAAACGGATTTTTCAACATGGCAAGCTGATTTCATTGCGCATTTACCTAGCGATATTGCGCAATGGATGAAATTAAAAAAAGCTTAAACCAAGCTCTTCGTGACAATTTCAAATAAATTATCAGATAATTTGCCAGAGACAGATAATTTTTCTAGCTGCGCTTTCATCAATGCCCCGCGCGCAGAATCCATTTGTTTCCATTGCGTCAGTGGTTGCACCACGCGTGCAGATACCTGCGGATTTTTCGCATCGATTAACTGTGTTTGCGCTGCAAGCAATTCATATCCTTCGCCATTTTTATCATGAAAACGTACTGTATTTTGACCAAATGTAACCAATAATGCATATACCTTATTGGGATTGCTGATATCAAACGCAGGATGTTGTAATAATTTTTTCACATCACCTATTACTGTTGGCAACAATGAGCTGGCTTGTAACGCTAACCACTTATTCACAACCAACATATCATGCTGATACTGGTCATAAAAATCAGCGAGTGCTTTTTCGCGTAACAAAGTTGCATGATCATTCAACGCACTCAATGCACCTAATTGATCCGTCATATTATTCGCATGCGTAGCTTGATCAAATGCCATTGCTTGATATTTTTCTTTTCCTGTTTTTAACAAATAATACAGTGCGATATTTTTTACACGTCGATGACCACTATCAGAAACGTCATATTTGTATTCACCCGTTATCTGATTATCATTAAATAATTGCAACCAATGATCTTCTAACGCAACCGCGATTGTGTTTTCAACTAATGATTTAGCTTCAAAAATAATAGCCAAATCAATTTTAGGTATATGTGTTAATAAATATTTTAATGACGGAAATAAAAATAAACGCGACAATAAATTTAAATCCGCCATCGGCGTTTCAATTAATGTCTTTATTGATTGGATCCAGAGCGGATCAATGCAAGGTTTTTTTTCTGAACTCATGGCTTTTGCAACAGATTCAACCACATTAACCATCAATCGCTGTCCCGCTTCCCAGCGACAAAACGCATCTGAATCACACTGCAATAACAGCGCTAACTGTTCATTGGTATAATCATATTGCATCTCAACAGGCGCTGAAAAATGACGCAATAAAGATGGCGCAGGATCTTCCATCACATTTATAAATGTAAATATTTCTTCAGGTTTTTTAATTTCTAAAATTTTTGTACCTTGAGTAACACATTCTTCACCCGCTAACTGTAAATCTAAATCTTCACAGTTTGCGCCAATTAATCCCATTGCAAACGGCATATGAAAAGGCAGTTTACTTTCTTGATTGGGTGTTGATGGACAACTTTGCTTAATCACAACTTCATACGTTTTTTTTGCCGCATCATATCGTGTTTTCACTCGTAAAATAGGTGTGCCCGCTTGATGATACCAACGTGAAAATTGCGAGAGATCTTTTCCAGAAGCATCTTCCATTGCTTTTATAAAATCTTCAGTTGTGACCGCTTGCCCATCATAACGCGAAAAATACAAATCCATGGCTTTGCGAAAAACGGCTGGGGTTAACAGCGTGCGCACCATACGAATCACTTCAGCGCCTTTTTCATAAACTGTTGCCGTATAAAAATTATCAATTTTCATATAACTATCTGGACGAATGGGATGCGCCATCGGGCCAGCATCTTCTGGAAATTGATGATTGCGCACGGTATTCACTACATCAATTCTAGCAACACCCACTGATGTCATGTCTTCTGTAAAGTGCTGATCACGACAAACTGTCAACCCTTCTTTTAAGGTTAATTGAAACCAATCACGACAAGTCACACGATTGCCAGACCAATTATGAAAATATTCATGACCCACTACGCGTTCAATATTAATATAGTCTGTATCTGTTGCCGTTTGTGGTTTTGCCAAAATATATTTTGTATTAAAAATATTTAATCCTTTGTTTTCCATCGCCCCCATATTAAAATCGCTCACAGCCACTGTCATAAAACGATCTAAATCATATTCGCGACCAAATTTTTCTTCATCCCATTTCATCGATTTTTTCAAAGCCAACATCGCGTAATCACCTTGATCGCGACAACCTTTTTCTAAATACAAATACAAATCCACTTTGCGTTTAGACATGGTTATAAAATGATCCTGAATTAAATCAAAATCACCTGCAACCAAAGCAAATAAATAACAAGGTTTTAAGGATGGATCTTCCCAATGCACCCAATGACGATTTCCCCCTAACTCTTTTTCTTCAATTAAATTACCGTTAGACAATAAAATGGGGAATTGGGTTTTATCTGCAGAAATGGTGGTTGTGAAATGTGACATCACATCTGGACGATCCAAAAAATAGGTGATGTGGCGAAACCCTTCTGCTTCACACTGTGTGCATAGATTATTGCGGGACTGATAAAGCCCCATCAACGCCGTATTTTTATGCGGATAAATAATGACGTGCGTCTCAAGACGAAATTGCGCGGGCACACTATGAATTTTTAAATGCGTATCGGTTATTGCATAGTCATCAACAGACAATGATTGCCCATCAATAAAAATGGCTTCTAATTTTAACGCTTCACCATCCAATACCAATGACACTGGTTTTGATGTTGATTTTGGATTGCGCCGAACATCCAAAATAGATCTCACTAAGGTATGATCGGATTGCACATCAAAGTGCAAATGTATTTTTTCAATTAAAAAGTCAGGAGCAATATAATTTTTCAAATGGGTTGCTTGCAATGTTTGAGACATAAAAAAACCTCTTAAATATATACTGACATTTTGGCTAATCGCTACTTGATTGCAGTTTATCGATTATTGAAGCGGAAAAAATAGGGTCTCTCGATTTCAGCCAAACCAAAACATCATACTTTTGGATAGGCTAATCGTAACATCCAATACCCTAAAAGTCCTGAAAAAAACGAACCAAGAATAACACCCATTCGCACATAGGCTGCAAAAGGAGGGACAGAATGAAATGCCAACGTGCCAATAAACAAGCTCATTGTAAAACCCACGCCCGCAACCAAGCTGATGGCATACAGTCCAAATGGCGTTACATTTTTAGGTAACTGCGATATACCCAGCCGCACACCCAGCATGGTAGCAACCCAAATACCGATTTGTTTTCCAAAAAACAATCCACACGCAATACCCAATGGAATAGGAGAAAAAAGTTGGTGCCAACTCATTCCTGAAAATGAGACCCCTGCATTAGCAAAGGCAAACAAAGGCAAAATACCAAACGCAACCCAGGGATGCAATTTAGATTCCAACACATGCAATGGCGATCGCCCCATGTCTTTTGTATTTTTTATCGGAATCATCGCCGCCAAAATAATACCTGCCAAAGTTGCATGCACACCCGATTTTAAAACACATAACCACAACAACACACCTACAATTAAATAAGCAGGTAACTCTTGCACGCCAAGATAATTAAACAACAGCAACAAACCAACCAACAAAAGCGCACATAATAATAAGGCCCATGAAACATGGGACGAATAAAAAATCGCCATCACCACAATAGCGCCAATATCATCAAAAATAGCCAATGCTGTTAAAAATATTTTAAGCGTAACCGGAATTCTACTGCCCAGCATCGACAAAATGGCCAATGCAAAGGCGGTATCTGTTGCAGTTGGAATTGCCCAACCCGTTAAACCAACAGGATCATACTGATTCATATGTAGATAAATTAAGATCGGCACGATCATGCCGCCAACCGCTGCAATCGCTGGCAACATAGCCTTTGAAATGGAATTTAATTCACCTTGCAACATTTCTCGCTTTATTTCCATTCCAACCAGCAAGAAAAACACAGACATAAATCCATCATTCACCCACAAAAGCAGGGGTTTTTCTAATTTAAAATGCCCTACTGAAAAACTAATTTTCATTTGAAAAAAAGCTTCGTAAAAATGAGCCCAAGGGGTGTTATCAATCAATAAAGCCAAAACAGCCGTACCAAATAAAATAATACCGGCGCTAGATTCAAGCTTAGTAAACTCGCGAATTAATCGTAACGAAATCAATCTATTCATAGTTGGCTTAAAATAAAATGCCCCTCTTTCAAAAAGAAAGGGGGCATTGCATTACGTAAATTATTTACATGAAGAATCACATGATCCACCAGGAGCAAAACAACAGGTCGCACAGTTATAAACAAGTGCTACCAGCAAACCAAAAACAAAAAAATCAATAAAGCCCCAAAGCAAACCCCATAATCCACCCACAAAACTAGGCGCTAGTCCTAAATATACGGTGCCCATCAGCTTCAATAAAATCAAACCAAAACCCCAGCGCGCACCTGCCCAGGCCAACAGCATCCAACCCAAACCTGAAATCAATCCCCAAGCAAAACCAAAACTCACTGGATAAATTTTTCCACAATACTTAGACATCACACTCTCCTTTGCATCGAAATATAAGCACCCTGACCTCAGTCATTCTGAAATCTTCTCGATTATACTGATAAATGACACAACCTCGCAAATGTACGTTGCATTGGAGGTATTGCAAGCATCGTCATTGATCCAATTTTCCGTGCTTTTCAAATAAACACCCGATTTGACGGCAGGCCTTAACAAGTCGTTGCATTAAGGCATCAAAACCATTAATATCACCCGTTCTATTCTCACGGATAACATAAGGTAAAAAACACGATGCCAACAGTGGATATTCAAGAAACTGGTTCATTTGACGTTGCATTACGTCGCTTTAAACGCGCATGCGAAAAAGCAGGTATTCCAACCAAGTTACGCCAAATGGAATATTATGAAAAACCAACCACAAAACGTAAACGTAAACATGCTGCGGCAGTAAAACGATTTGCGAAAAAACTTCAAAAAGAGCAAGAAACACTCGAAAGAGAACGTATTCGTCATTAATTTCAGTAATTCCAGGGATTGTTATGGCTGACAGCGCTTTAAAAAAACGCATTTTAGAAGACATGAAATCTGCCATGCGCGCCAAAGAAACTTCGCGCCTTGGCACAATTCGCATGCTGTTAGCTGCAATCAAACAAAGAGAAGTAGACGAACGCATTGAACTGTCTGATTCAGACGTTTTATCTATTCTCAACAAAATGATCAAACAACGCCGTGAATCAGCAACCCAATTTCACGATGCCAAACGCCCTGAATTAGCTGAAAAAGAAGAGCAAGAGATCACACAGCTCAACGCTTATCTACCCGAACAAATGAATGACCATGAAATCGACAAATTAATTGAAGATGCCATCAAAAAATCCGGTGCCGTTATGGTCAAAGAAATGGGCAGCGTCATGGCAATAATCAAGCCCAAAGCACAAGGTCGCGCAGACATGGGCAAAATCAGCGAAAAGATCAAAAGCAAATTAAAATAATTGCCACAACCTCACCTCAAAATCAGAACAAAAAACATTCAAAGATTGTGAAATGAGTATACAATAAACGGCATGACAAACCGCATTCCTAAAAATTTCATACAAGATATTGTTACACGTAGTGACATTGTTGCCTTAATTGAATCACGCATTGAATTAAAAAAACGTGGCAACACCCATGTAGCATGCTGCCCTTTTCATTCTGAAAAAACACCTTCGTTTACCGTCAGTCAAACCAAACAATTTTATTATTGTTTTGGGTGTGGCGCACATGGCAACGTCATTGGGTTTTTAATGGAATATGATCATCTCACTTTTGTTGACGCGGTAACGGACTTAGCGCAACAGCTGGGACTCACCGTGCCGCTTGAGAAAAATGACGCTGAAATCGCACAGTTTGATGTGTTTTATCGGTTATTACATGATGCACAATTACTGTATCAAGTAGCATTAAAAAAATCATCGACCGCCATCACCTATCTCAAAAATCGCGGATTAACTGGAAAAGTGGCGAAAGATTTTGGCATTGGCTATGCACCAAACGCCTGGGAATTTTTATCCCAAACACTAGGAAAAAGTAAAACCGAACGCGAAGCATTAGCCACAACAGGCATGACCATTGAAAAAAATCCAGCGCATTATTACGATCGTTTCCGCGATCGCATTATATTTCCAATTCGCGACGCGCGCGGACGCACAATTGGTTTCGGCGGACGCACACTCACCAACGAAACACCCAAGTACCTCAATTCGCCAGAGACACCTATTTTTCACAAGAGCCAAACACTTTATGGTTTATATGAAATGTGTCAGCATCAACGCAAATTACAACGCGCGCTGATCGTTGAAGGCTATCTGGATGTGATCTCACTGGCACAGCAAGACATCCATTATGCCGTTGCCACATTAGGCACTGCCTTTAATGTCAAACACACACAGTTACTATTGCGCTACACTTCCGATATTATTTTTTGCTTTGATGGTGACAATGCTGGCAGAAAAGCAGCCTGGAAAGCATTAACAATCAGCCTGCCTTTGTTACGTGACGGCATTAATTTACGTGTTTTATTTTTACCACCTAACGAAGATCCCGACAGCTTGGTTCGCAAAATTGGGAAAACTGCCTTCGAAAAATTAATTGATCGCGCACACCCCCTTTCAACTGTTTTTTTTGAAGAGCTCGAAAAAGAATTTCCCTTAAACAGCATTGCCAACAAAGCAGCGTTTGCTAAACAAGCAAACGAACACTTAAATACCATGCCCGACGGTATTTATAAAAATTTATTATTAGATGCATTGGCAACACACCTGCAAATGGCGCGTGAAAAAATCACACCCACGTCCATATCAAAAAACAACACAACCAAACAAAATATTAAATTAACCACACCTAGATTGCATGAACGTTTAACGCCAATCCAATCTGCGATTCAGCTGTTATTACATCATCCGGAATTTGCAGCAGACACTGTTGATTTTGCCGCAACCACAAAAAACAATACGTCTGCAGAAAAAAAACTGTTACTGGATTTAATAACACGATGCACTGAGCAACCCGCATTACCAATTGGTGAGTTACTTGAAGACACGCCAGACCCTGCTCAACGTGCGTTGATTGCGGCTATTGCCACTTATCCGCTCCATATTCCATTTGAAGGCAGAAATGCTGAATTTAGAGATGCCTTAAAAAGATTGCACGAACAAGATCAATCGCAAGAGTTGGCTCACTTAATTGCAAAAGCAGGTGACACTGAACTCAGCACAGAAGAAAAAGAACAAGTTAAATTACTTTTGTCTAAAAAAAATACGATTACAACTTCTCAAGAATAAACATCAAAAGGCTGGTATAAAGTGATTCTTGCCGCTAGAATAGCAGGTTTGTTGGCGTCGATTGAATTTTCATGTTTTTCATTAGTCCTACAGTTTAGTGAGTTGAGGTTATCATCCCATGGCATCTAAAATTATTTCACAACCACAACAAAATACAAACAACGCTACAACAACTGCTTCTGGCTTTAATGCGCTGACGCAAGAAGCTAAGCGCAAAGGTTACCTCACACACGAAGACTTATTAAATTTATTACCCAGCGATTTTGTTGATCCCAATCAAATGGAAAGCATTATCGACAGATTAAACGAAATGGGTATTCGTGTTTACGAAGTGCCACCCGATGAAAATGAATTATTACTCGCCGATGACAACGATGATGAAGAAGAAGAAATCACCGAAGTGATCGAAGCGATTGCCACTGAAAATCGCACCACCGATCCTGTTCGTATGTACATGCGCGAAATGGGCAGCGTTGAACTGCTCACACGCGAAGGTGAAATTGAAATCGCAAAACGCATTGAAAGCGGCATTCGCCAAGTTATGTCTGCCCTGGTTTATTATCCTGAAATTATCGAAAGTTTTATCAAACGTTATCATAAAATTGTTGCACAAGAAGGTCGCCTAAGCGATATTCTTTCTGGCTATTTTGAGCTAGATGAAGCAGCGATGGCCGCTATGGCAGAAATAGCAGAAAACGCTAAAATTGCAAAAGCATTAGAGTTAGCTGAAGCCGAAGAAGAAGCGGAAGCCATTGCTATCGCAGCAAAATCAAAAACGAAAGCAACAACGAAAGATGACAATAAATCTGCTGCGGTTAAAACAGATGATGACGATGATGAAAGCACTGACGGCGCTATAGCTGCTGGCGAAACAGCAGATGAAGAAGAAGATGCATTTGGCGACAACGGACCAGACCCCGTCTACACTGCTGAACAAATCAAAATTCTAGAAGAGTTGTTTGAAAAATACACCAGCTCTATCAAGAAAAACGGCAAACAGCATAAAACAACAGCAAAATATCGCGATGCTGTTTCTGAACATTACGCTAAATTTAAATTATCTATTAAACAATTCATGCGACAAACAATGCGTCTACGTAACTTGTTACGCGAAACACGCGAACAAGAACGCATCATCATGAAAATATGCGTGACCAGCGCAAAGACACCACGCAAAGATTTTATTCATTCGTTTTCAGGCCATGAGTCTGATTTAAAGTGGCTGGCTACCTTTAGCAAAGCACACCCTAAAGCAGCCAATACATTAACAACGATGGAAAAAGAAATACATCGCGCACAGAAAAAATTGGCACTGATTGAAGAAACCAGTAATTTGCCTGTGCACGACATCAAAGAAATCAATCGCCGCGTCTCTATTGGCGAAGCCAAATCACGCCGCGCAAAAAAAGAAATGATTGAAGCGAATTTACGTCTTGTTATTTCGATTGCTAAAAAATACACGAATCGGGGATTACAATTTTTAGATTTGATTCAAGAAGGCAACATTGGTTTGATGAAAGCCGTTGATAAATTCGAGTATCGTCGCGGTTATAAATTTTCAACCTATGCAACTTGGTGGATTCGCCAAGCTATCACCCGTTCGATTGCCGATCAAGCGCGCACCATTCGTATTCCTGTGCACATGATCGAAACCATTAATAAATTAAATCGCATTAGCCGACAAATCATGCAAGAAACAGGGCTTGAGCCAACACCAGAAGAACTCAGCAAACACATGGATATGCCGGAAGATAAAATTCGCAAGGTATTAAAGATTGCGAAAGAACCCATTTCCATGGAAACACCTATTGGTGAAGATGAAGATTCAAGCTTAGGCGATTTCATTGAAGACACTAACATTGAATCACCTGTTGATTTTGCAACTTCATCGGGTTTGCGCGAAGCCATGCGCGAAGTGTTGTCTAGCTTGACACCACGTGAAGCAAAAGTATTACGCATGCGTTTCGGAATTGACATGAACACCGATCACACATTAGAAGAAGTCGGAAAACAATTTGATGTAACACGTGAACGTATTCGTCAAATTGAAGCAAAAGCATTACGCAAGTTGCGTCACCCCACTCGCGCTGAAAAAATGCAAAGCTTTTTAGATCAGGAAGGTGAAGAATAAGTTTGTAACGCTCGAAAGTGTTTGTCGAGTATTTTGCTTTTAGGCGGGGCGCCATTTGAGCAAACAAAGGCGTGTACTGATTGGCACATGACTTGAGTGAGCGAAAATTGCAACAAAGCATAAAAGCAAAAGACGAAGATTAACGGGCCCATAGCTCAGTTGGTTAGAGCAGGGGACTCATAATCCCTTGGTCCTAGGTTCAAGTCCTAGTGGGCCCACCATATAAATCAAATGGTTACGCAGATTTTTAAGGTTGTTGTTTTTGAGTCTATGTAATTCCTGTGTAATCAAGCACGCCAGTGAAGACTCCCTATGGTTTTAAATATAAACAACCCAATCTTAAACATTGGCATTGGCATCACACTCTCTATTGGCTTTCTCCTTTTTCTCTCATTCAAACTTGAAACTGTGATTGTAAACATTAAACTGTTTTTTTCCTGGATTAGAAAAATCCTGCACAAAGAAAAAACGATGGTAATACTCGCTCTTTCACAATACGAATACTGGTGGCACATGGGCAAGCAAGGTGAAGAACCAGGCATGCAAGTTGCCGCTAAATTTCAAGTAACCAATATAAAAAATACTGACCTACTAATAACGGGCGCCAAACTGAAAAAATCACGCACCAGCGAACTCATGATGTGGAGTAATTATCAGATTCCTCCTGGCGCAACATCCACTGTCAGCTTACAATTTTGGATTATTCCACCGCCATTGAAAATTGGTGATTCTCTGTTATCTGATGTAGCTCTTATCGATCAACATGGCAATAAATGCTGGATTAAAAAAATAGAATTTAGAAATACTCAAAGACCATTTTGAGTCTATGTAACGTGACCCATAGCCTCATCATTTTTTTGTTCATTGTTGATTATCTTGTTTGCGTATATTTCATAACGTTTCTCAAGCTTATCCATCGCCGACTGAATATGACTACCATTCTGATGACTATACCGCACCACCATTTGCAATGACTTGTGACCAGAAATACGCTGCACAGTTGGCAAATCAACACCCGCTTGCACCAAGTGCATAATAGCCGTATGACGCAATGTATGTCGAACAATTTCTTTTGGATTCAACCCTGCTCTTGCCACAACACGTCGAAATGCTTTTTCAATATTCATCACATGCGTTGACGCAGATCGCTTCGATGGAAATAGCCATTGTTGATTTGAGCCAATCATATCGATGTATTAATCTTACCTCGTTTTAGTGGACACCAATTTGTTAGAATATAAATAACAAAGAGGTGAATGAAACGACTAGAAATGCAAGAAAGTACACAGAAGAATTTAAAAATGAAGCTGTGCAACTGGCTTTGAAATCTGAAAATGTTAATCAAGCT
>PFPT01000003.1 GCA_002793195.1 Gammaproteobacteria bacterium CG_4_10_14_0_2_um_filter_38_22 | reverse complement strand
ATCAGGGCTTCCCATAAACAACCAGTTTTTGCGGCCAATGGCAAAGGGGCGAATCTGACGCTCAGCAGCATTGTTATCAATATTTACAGCACCATCTCTCAGGTAATAAATTAGAGAATCCCACTGGTTTAGCGTGTATGCAACAGCTTTATCCAGCATGCCTTTTGGTTGTGCGTACGGTTTTATTTCACGCAAATATTCATGAAAGGCCTCTAATATTGGCTTTGAGTTTTCTTGTCTAATTGCGTGTTTTTCACGTGAGGTTAGACCTTTAATTTCATCTTCGATGCCGTAAAGTTGCCCGATGATCCTAACGGCTTTTGAAGCGACACCTTCTGTTTTTGTAAGATGCGCTACATCATAAAATTTGCGTCTGGCATGAGCCCAGCAGCCCATTGCATGAACAGCTTTTTCTTTAGTGATGCAGTGATAGCCGCTGTATCCATCTGTTTGCAAAACACCCGTGAATCCGCTTAAAAAATCTTTGGCAAACTGGCCGTGACGTGTTTGTTGATAGTCATAAACAACAGCTGGCTGTTTATCATTTCCGGTTAAATACGTCCATATATATGACGCTGATTTATTCTTTTTTCCGGGCGTTTTTAGAACTTGAGCTGTGGTCTCGTCAGCTTTGACGTATCCACTTTTAATGATATGTTTTTGCAAATGTTGTGCGATTACGTCAAGTGATGACCCCATTTTCAAAACCCAGGAACTTAAGGTTTGGCGCGAAATATCAACGCCAAGGCGGCCCCAAATTTCGCTTTGACGGTAAAGCGGTAAATGGTCGTCAAACTTCATGATGGCAACGTGCGCCAGCAATCCTGGTGCTGCCATGCACTTTGCAATTGTCTGAGTCTGAATGGGTGCAATTTTTACATTTTCTTGGCATTTTTTGCACGCATATTTTTGTCGCTTGTGGCGTTTTACATAAATTTTTGCCGGGATCACATCAAGCTGTTCAGCGACGTCTTCACCAATATTTTTCATGTGCATGCCGCAGGTGCACATCTTCTCTTCTTCTTTTAAATCGTGGATCACATCCTCTCTGAAATACTGTGCAGGAATGGGTTTGCGACCTTTTTTACCAGCTAAACGTGTTGCTTCTTTAAGCGCGATTTTGATCGTAGAACCCTCAAGTTTTTCGCCTGCATCTTGCACAATAACGTCATCGCTTAAAAGATCTTTAGGGGATGCTTTTGCTTCGTCAAACACCTGATTGTCAGGTTTTATTTTTGACCCTTTTTCAGAAGATTTACCAAAACGGTTGGCCTTAAGATAGGAAATTTCTTCATTGGTTTTTAGCTTGTCACGTTGCGCCGCTAAAAGCATTTTTAGCATTATTTCAGGTGGCGTGGTTTCATCAACATGCGCCATAAAATCTATATCTTTTGTCATAAGTTATGATAGCAAAAATAGCAACAAAAAACAAGGATTTCTGGGGATTGCAGACGTTTTCTAAGTTAAAAATGATGCCTAATTTCACCCCTTTTAACAGGTTAACTTAAGGTAATTAAGCCCATCTAAAAGCCACCGTAATTGCTGAGAAGTTAATATAACCTTTGTTTTTATTGAGGGAGACAGCTTGAAATTACCCGCATCCAAGCGCTTGTATAACAGCACAAAACCGTTGTTTTCCTTTGCCAAAATTTTAATCTTTTCCCGCTTTTTATTTAAAAAAACATACACCTTACCATTTTCAAAATCACACCCCGATGCGTGAATTAAAATGGAAAGCCCGTTGATCGATTTTCGCATATCAACAAAGCTGGCGTATACAAAAATACGCCCCGTAATATCAATCATACCACCTGTTTCCTGTGCATCTGATGCAAAATGTTAAGAAGCATTTTTACACCACTCACATTTTTAGGTGCCAGAAATTCTATCGGCACATCAACGCAAAATCCCGCTATTTTTACAGGTATTATGCTTGAAAATTTTGAATCTGGGATTGTAGAGTTTTGTAAAAAGGCGTAATCATCAGATCCAGCGCAATCTGCAAGTTGCACAGGGATAAAATTAGGCTGAGGTTTAGGGGAATAGTTTGATTGAGTAGAGCTAGGTAAAATGCTTTTTTTGTGTAACCTTAGCCAATTGTTAAAGGACTTAAAACTAATGTTTTGCGTTTTGCAAAAATCTGTTTGCGTTAAACCGCTTGACTTAAAGGCCTCAATATAAGCTGTGCGTTCAGCTTTTGTATAACGTATTCCCATCTTTTTGCCAATTAATATATCTGCCCTAAAATATGACAGACCTTAAAATTCAAAAAAAGATGGGGTTCTTTAGACGCTTACCATTGAAGCGTATCAACAGGCAGAAAAGCCGCTTGTTTTTATTGATGA
>PFPT01000039.1 GCA_002793195.1 Gammaproteobacteria bacterium CG_4_10_14_0_2_um_filter_38_22 | reverse complement strand
AAGTATCCTTCAGGATTAACATTGTTTAGCTTGGCCGTTTCAATTAAAGAATAGAGTATAGCCCCTGCTTTTGCCCCATCAGGGCTTCCCATAAACAACCAGTTTTTGCGCCCAATGGCAAAGGGGCGAATCTGACGCTCAGCTGCATTATTATCAATATTTACAGCGCCATTTTTCAGGTAATACACCAGAGAATCCCACTGGTTTAGCGTATAATAAACAGCTTTATCTAGCATGCCATTTGGCTGAGCGTGGGGTTTTATTTCACGCAAATATTCATGAAAAGCCTCTAGGATTGGCTTTGATTTTTCTTGTCTGATGGCCTGTTTTTCAGCTGAGGTTAGGCCTTTAATTTCTTCTTCAATGCCGTAAAGTTGGCCGATGATGTTAAGGGCATATGATGCGACACCTTCTGTTTTTGTAAGGCTTGCTACATCATAAAATTTGCGTCTAGCGTGTGCCCGTGCCGCCCATTGCTTTTACGCTTGGTTCCTTGGTGATGCAGTGATAACCGCTGTATCCATCGGTTTGCAAAACACCTTTAAAGCCGCTTAAAAAATCTTTGGCAAACTGTCCGTGGCGTGTTTGTTGGTAATCGTAAACAACAGCCGGCTGCGCATGATTTCCTGTTAAATACGTCCAAACATATGACGCTGATTTATTTTTTTTACCCGGCGTTCTTAAAACCTGAGCGGTGGTCTCGTCTGCTTTTACGTATCCACTTTTAACGATGTGTTTTTGCAAATGTTTTGCGATCATTTCAAGTGCTGACCCCATTTTCAAAACCCAGGAACTTAAGGTTTGACGAGAGATGTCAACGCCAAGCCTGCCCCAAATTTCACTTTGCCGGTAAAGCGGTAAATGGTCATCAAATTTCATAATGGCAACGTGCGCCAGCAAGCCTGGTGCTGCCAGGCACTTTGCAACGGCAGCTGCTTGAACAGGTGCAATTTTTACTTTTTCTTGGCATTTTTTGCAGGCATATTTTTGTCGCTTGTGGCGCTTTACATAAATTTTTGCAGGAATAACTTCTAGCTGTTCAGCGACGTCTTCACCCATATTTGTCATATGCATGCCGCAGGTGCAAATCTTTTCTTCTTCTTTTAAATCGTGGATTACATCCTCTCTGAAATACTGTGCAGGAATGGGTTTTCGGCCTTTTTTACCCGCCAGACGCGCCGCTTCTTTAACGGTGATTTTGGCAGCAGAATCCTGAAGTTTTTCGCCTGCATCTAGCACAATAACGTCATCATCTGACAGATCTTTAGGGGATGCTTTTGCTTCATCAAACACCTGATTGTCAGGCTTTCGGTTTAACCCTTTTTCAGAGGATTTACCGAAACGGTTGGCCTTAAGATAGGAAATTTCTTGCATGGTTTTTAGCTTGTCACGTTGCGCCGCTAAAAGCATTTTTAGCATTATTTCAGGTGGCGTGTTTTCATCAACATGCGCCATAAAATCTATATCATTTGTCATAAATTATGTTAGCAAAAATAGCATAAAAAACGTAAGGTTATCTCAGGATTACAGGAGCTTTTACAACTTAAAAATGACACCTAATTTCGGGATTTTTAGCAGGCGTTAATTTGGCATAATTAAGACCATCTAAAAGCCACCGTAATTGCTGAGATGTTAACAAAACCTTTGTTTTTATTGAAAGAGACAGCTTGAAATGACCAGCGTCTAAACGCTTGTAAAGCAGGACAAAACCATTGTTTTCTTTCACCAAAATTTTAATCTTATCTCGCTTTTTATTTAAAAAAACGTACACTTTACCATTGTCAAAATCATGCTTTGATATCTGAATTAAAATGGAAAGCCCGTTGATGGATTTTCGCATATCAACGTAATGTGTGTACACAAAAATACGGCCCGAACCGAAGGTCAGCATAGCTAAATATCTATCATACCGCCTGTTTCCTGCGTACCTGATCCAAAATCTTAAACAGCATTTTCACACCTGAAATATTTTTAGGCGCCAGCAATTCTATTGGCACATCAACGCAAAACCCATTTATTTTTACAGGTATTATACTTGGCAATTTTGCATCTGGGATTGTAGATGTTTGCAAGGATCCGTCATCATCAGAAACAGCGCAAGCTGCAAGTTGCACAGGGATGAAATTAGGCTGAGCATCACAAGGTAAAACACGATCCTGTAAAATGCTTTTCTTGTGTAACCTTAGCCAATTGTTAAAGGACTTAAAACTAATGTTTTGCCTTTTGCAAAAATCTGTTTGCGTTAAACCACTTGACCTAAATGCATCAATATAAGCTGTGCGTTCAGCTTTTGTATAACGTATTCCCATCTTTTTTCCGATTAATATATCTGCACTAAAATATGACAGACCTTAATTTTCAAAAAAAGATGGGGTTCCTTGGCGGTAGCTGTCAAGTA